>NZ_JBIVHY010000022.1:52217-88493 GCF_044749445.1 Pseudomonas sp. NPDC089408 | reverse complement strand
TCCCTGTTGAAGTGTTGACGGATCATCTGCAACTGCTGGCAACCAATCGGCTCAACATTATCAACTGACTGTTGCACTTGGAACCTGATGCCGCCGTGCCTCTGTCGAACAGTATCCTGTCAAATTTATGACTAACCACATCACGCGCGACAAGTTCTGACGCAGTGCGTCGCTGGAGTAATTTCCTTGCGACGCCTAATACTTTGGTCGTAGTCGAGCCCATCATTTAAAATGATTATCTGGGCTGAAAGGCTCGCCCCATGGGGAAATCTTCCTGGCGCAACTTACACGTAACCGTTGAAGGCAGTTTTTCCCACCATGGGCTGGCTTGAGCTGGTTGCGGAAAGCTGGCATTTTGCCCTCCAAATGCCAGGGAAGCCAAAATGCCGATTCGCCAGTCAGACTTGCTCACTCGAAGCTTTAGCCGTTCAGCCCAGGGCCAATTCCGGCCGCGGCCAGGGCAACCTACCGCTTTCCTCAGCCACAGCCACCAGGACGCAACGCTTGCTCTCGGGCTACAGGAAATGCTGAAGCGAGAAGGCTGGGACGTCTACATCGACTGGCAGGACAGCAGGATGCCTGCCACGCCTGATGGCGAAACGGCGTTCAACATCAAAGTCGCTATTGTCCAAGCCGACTGGTTTCTCTTCCTGGCTACTGAAAATTCCATGTCGTCTCGCTGGTGTCCGTGGGAGATCGGCTTCGCCGATGGCAAAAAAGCTCACGATCGCATTGCCATCATTCCGACCTCGGACAGCCAGGGCCATTTCTATGGCAACGAATACCTGAATCTCTACAACAAAATTGACGTCCCCACCAACGCCGCCGGCCTCGCGCTGTTTGACACGCGTGGCAAAGGCACATGGGTGCGTAACCTCTAACTCCGAATTTGTGGGCAGTACAAGAGTATGAAAAGGGAACATACACGGCTGGTAGAAACCCTCTCGAAGGAGATGGCTGAGGGGAACCTGGCAATTTTTGCGGGTGCGGGCTTCTCCCAGGGGGCTGGTTTCGTGAACTGGAAGACGCTGCTTAAGCCGATTGCCGATGAGTTAGATCTGGACATCGACAAGGAGACGGATCTGGTGGCATTGGCGCAGTACCACGCCAACGCCAATGGTGCCAACCGTTCGAAGCTCGATCAGATGCTCGTGACCGAATTCTCTACCAAGGTCAAACTCACGGATAACCATAAAATTCTGGCCCGGCTACCGATCCAGACCTACTGGACGACTAACTACGACAAGCTCATTGAGACCGCGCTTGAGGACAACGAAAAGGTTGCTGACGTCAAACACACCGTTAAGCAACTGGCCACTACCAAGCCCAAGCGCGATGCGGTCGTGTACAAAATGCACGGTGACGTCGAGCACGCGTCTGAGGCAGTCCTAATCCGTGATGACTACGAGCGCTATCACGTCAAGATGCAGCCGTACATCACCGCGCTCAGTGGCGATCTCATTGCCAAGACATTCCTGTTTCTGGGCTTCAGCTTTACCGATCCAAACCTTGACTACATCCTGAGCCGGGTACGCATCCAGTACGCGAAGCACCAGCGTCAGCACTACTGCATTTTGCGAAAGGTCAGCCAGGGGAAAGACGAGGATCAGGCCGAGTTTGAATATAAGGTGCGTAAGGAGGAGCTGTTCAAGCAGGAACTGCTTCGCTTCGGCATCAAGGCAGTCTACGTCGATGATTTCAGTGAGATAACTGCAATCCTGCAGGAGATTGAACACCGGCATAAGCGCAAAACCATCTTCATCTCTGGTGCGGCCCACGACTACAGCCCCTGGACTGAGGCCGAATCCGAGCACTTCGTTTACAAGCTCAGCAAGGCCATCAGCAAAGATCAATACCGTGTCATCTCCGGATTCGGATTGGGTGTCGGCAGCGCGGTGATTTCAGGCGTCATCGAGCAGACCATCATGAATGGCCACCGTCTGGACAGTGATCAATTGATTTTGCGGCCATTCCCGCAGAGTCAGTCCGGTGAACGCCCCTTGAAGGATCTCTGGACTGAGTACCGGCGCGACATGTTGGCTCATGCCGGGACTGCGATCTTCCTCTTTGGTAACAAGCTCAACCAGGACGGTGACGTTGTGCTGTCGAATGGTATGCGCGAAGAGTTCGATCTCGCAGTCGCTGGCGGCGTCTTTGTCATCCCGGTAGGCATCACCGGCTCGATCTCGGCTGACCTCTGGAAAGAGGTAATGGCGACCTACGACGAGACGAAGTACGAGCATGGCAAGAAAATCACCCCCCTGCTGCAGGAGCTGGGCGCGGAAGGTACCGACCTGACGCGGGCGCACGACGTCATCCTGAACCTGCTGCCACTCATCTAAAGGAAGATCACCATGGCAAGAAAGGTATTTTTCAGCTTTCAGTACGAGGACGTGCAACGCGCGATGAACGTGCGTAACAGCAACGTCATCGCCTCGGATCAGAAGGTGGGTTTCATCGACAAGGCTGATTTTGAAGAGGTTGAGCGTAAGGGCGATACCGCTATCAAGAAATGGATCGACGATCAGCTCTACGGCACGAGCGTTACGGTAGTTCTGGTCGGAGCAACCACCAGCCAGAGCAAGTACGTGAAGTATGAAATCGATCAAAGCATTGCGCGTGGGAATGGAATTCTAACAATTGACATCAGCAAAATCGCCGACTTCGAAGGCAACACCACAGATTGCTGCAGTCTGCGCGTCCCGGGTGCCACTCACTATCTTTGGAACAAAGATGACGGGCGTGAAAATCTTGGAAAGTGGGTAGAGGCGGCTGCGAAGGCCGCAGGCAAATAGTAATTCGATTAGGCGCCGAATGGCGCCTTTTCTTTCTGAACAGGGATTGCCAGATGTACATAGGCTTGGAAATAGAGCGCTACCAGCTGGTTAGTGATTATCCTAACCTCAACTCCAATTGCTACCTTAAAGTAGCTGAAAAGCGGATCGACGACCTCACTCAGTATGTGATCGGAACGTACAACCAAGGCACCATCTTGGATGCAGAAGCCTTGTCTAAGGCGATCTTTCCAGAGGGCGATTATGATGTGTTCCTTTCTCACTCTCACGGCGATCAGCGCAACGCTATCGACCTTGCTCTTGCTCTAGGCAAGCACGGGCTGAAGGTTTTCGTCGACTCCACCGTCTGGGGTTTCTACGGCGACTTGGTCAGCCGAATCATTGCGCAGACACGACCACAGCCGTACGAAACGAAGGAGAGTCATGACCACCGCATTCACGCTGATGTGCATATGATGTTGGCTGGTGCCTTGCACCGTACCATCGCCCGAGTCGAGGCGTTCGTATTTGTACGCTCCGATAAATCGGTGCCACTGGAATTCGGTGGCGAAGCTAGAACACTTTCACCTTGGCTGTACTCGGAGCTCCAGTTCAGCTTCCAAGTTCAGCATGCGACGCCAAAGCGAATTCAGAACCGAATGCGGGGCGCTATCTTGGACAATGTGAAAGGCTTCAACAACATGAGCCTTGAGAGCATCCAGCACATGATGGCGTTCAGAGCATTTAATGACCATTTGCCAACGATCTCGGGCGAGCGTCTGAAAGAGTGGGTGATTAGCTTGTCTGCAGAAGTGCGAGGTGGCGCTGCGCTGGATTCGCTCTACAGCCAGTTCGATTTGGCAAGTGAATATCGGCGCCGACGCGAATCTCTAGGGATGCGCACTTCACTCTAGCATGTAGTCCTGCCTGAAAAGGATTCGGTACCCGTCTACATTGTCATGCGAGACGTCCCCCCGGCACGCTGGGATTTTTTCGGTGACACGATTCTCCTGGGCGCGCTTCGAAATCTGCCACTGGGCGCGAGGCCGGTCTGATCGGCAACTCCCTAGAGTGGAGGTTGGTCGAGAGTCTCCCTGGCACCATAAGCAAAGGCGAGATTCTCTAGGTGCGTCTTTCCTATCCAGCCAGGATGTGCTCAGCTATCTGTCCATATTTTTTGTGGGTGCGTCCGTCGTGAAATCTTTCATCGACCGAAATCCAAAGGAAAAGGCTGTAGAGGAAGCATTTGCCGCCCTAGCGCGCAACGGCTACGAGAGCGCACGACCAGATCCCGCGGACAACGTGTTTGCGGTTGTTGAGCGATTGAAAAAGCAGCAAGACGTAGCCAAAGCGGCGCCCGATTTACGTAAAGTTTGATCGTGCGTCGTGGGGTGACCGCAAACTCTTCACGGGTACACACCTGTGGTCATGATTCGCCAGCCATATCAGGCTGGTCACCGCGGCAAACCTCTAGTGCTTGGGTTGTATCAGCCAGCTCTTGGCTAAGTTTCACGGTATTGGCTCGTAGCGATGAAATTTCAGACGAGAGAACCTCGTTGGCATTTTTCACGGCCACCAATTGCTCCTGGAGCATCTCTTTAGCGCCTTCAGCCCTGGCTGTGGCCATGTTCGCGACCCCCAGATCCCCTTCTAGTCGCTTCATCGCCTCCTGACTCTGGTAAGCAAGCTTGCTGTGCTGGCGAGCCTCGCTCAGCAGACGCTCGTTGTCACGGTTGAGCCGAGTGAGCTCGTCCTGGCGAACCATCAGAGCCTGCTGGAGTTGCAAGGTCTCCTGCTGCAATTGCTGCAGCTGGGTTTCATGACGACGCTGATCCTGTTCACGCTGTTCCTTGATCGCGGAGCGGTAATGCTCCATGGCATCACGTGCATGTGCGTGCTTGTCCTCCAGTGAACGTACCTGTTCATCCTTCTCCTGTATCCGCAGCTCCAGATCGGCGCAGCTTTGGCTGATACGAGCGTTTCGGGTGATCTCCGCTTGGAGTGATGACTGAGACGTTCTCAATTCTTCAGCCTGGGCCGCCAATGCCACGTCTCGGCTAGCTACGACCTGCTTGGTTTTCTTGAGCTCCGCTTCCAGTTCGCTTACGAGCTGATCCTTGGCAGCGGTGTTTTGCTGATGGGCCAGCCTCTCCTGCACCAGGGCTACATTGCCCTCCTCCAGCACGCGTTTAAGTAGCTGACTCACCATCGCGGTGAGCTCGTCACTTAGGCGGTCTGGGTCAGCCTGAGGGCGCGCATCTGTGGACTCCAGCTCCTGCATATACCGCGAAATAGTGGTCTTCGACCCTGTATTTCCGAGCTCAACGCGCACCGCATCGATGCTCGGATTGACGCCGCGGGCCAGCAACGCAGCGCGCGCCTTCTGCACCAAAGCCTTGTTAATGCCCCCGCGAGCCATATTCTCTCCTACTATTTCGTAATGTGTTACATAACACGTCAATACGTGACATCTTAGCTTATTTTATGACCAATCAGGGCATTAGTTTAAAGAGTAAATAATGTAGAGTTATATATTCTTATGGGCTGAAATGGCTCAGAATCGTGCCTAGGTGGGGTACGAATGGCAGGTTTGGCAGATGGATAAGGCGCAGCGGTACCTGACGGCGGGTACGCGGGACAACACCCGCAAGAGCTATCGAGCAGCCGTAGAGCACTACGAATCAACGTGGGGCGGCTTCCTGCCGGCGACGTCAGAGGGGATCGTTCGATACCTGGCGGAGTATGCGGAGACGCTTGCCCTCAGCACATTGAGGCAGCGGCTTGCCGCTCTGGCGCAATGGCACATCACCCAGGGCTTCCCCGATCCAACCAAGGCGCCTCAGGTTCGGCAAATGCTCAAAGGCATCCGCGTTGTTCATCCTACGCAGCAGAAGCAAGCCGCCCCTCTGCAACTGCGCCATCTGCAGAAAGCGGTCGGATGGCTGGATAAGCAAGCCGGCCTGGCGATTGAGGCGGGTGATTACCGCGGCCTGATGCGGCACCGGCGCGATACCGCATTGCTGCTGATTGGGTTTTGGCGGGGGTTTCGTAGCGATGAGCTGGCACGGCTGCGGGTAGAGACGACCCAGGCAGAAGCCGGCGTGGGGATTACGTTCTACCTGCCCTATTCCAAAACCGATCGTGATCACCACGGCAGCACCTTCCATACACCGGCGCTGAAGCAGCTCTGTCCAGTCGAGGCCTATATCAACTGGGTCACTGTTGCAGGCATTGCGGATGGGCCCGTGTTCCGCAAGCTCGATCGCTGGGGAAACCTCTCCGATACAGGCTTCCGGGCCAGTAGCATGATCCCGCTGTTACGACGCATTCTGGAAGCAGCAGGCATCCCCGCCGCGACCTACAGCAGCCACTCGATGCGCAGGGGCTTTGCGACCTGGGCATCAGCGAACGGCTGGGACATCAAAGGCTTAATGAGCTATGTGGGATGGCGGGATATGAAATCTGCTTTGAAGTATGTGGATGCCACCAACTCTTTTGGCAGCCTGGCTGCTCAATCACCAGGGATCGATACCCTTACGAAGCTCTAAGCGCCCGCTCAAGTACGTTACGCCTAGATAAAAGGATCCTGTAGCGCAGGTTGTTCAGTCAGCGACCCCGTCTGACGTAGATACCGTGATTGCAGATGGTCAAATACTCAAACGAAATGGGCGCTTAGTCACTGTTGATGTTGCTCAATTGAGTGCTCAGGCAACCGCTGGCGTTCACCAGCTGCTCTGAGTGGCACTGAAGGCGGACTAGGAGCAGTACAGGTGGTGAGCCGAACACACGTCATATCGCTCCCCTTGTGCAGGTTCCGCACCTTAACGATGCGATCATCACGTTCCAGGGACTTTTCTTTCACTCAATTTTAACGGTGAGCGAGTGAATCTAAAGTCATCCCTACGTGTGATAGACCTTGCCCGCCTAGCAGCGGGCTTTCTTTTGCCCTCAAACTCTTGCTGGCCAAGTTGTTCACGGACTGCACTGCCCAGGTCAATCGACCGAGGTTTAATGTGAGCGAGTCGCGACTGGGGTGGCGTGCCGACATCTTGAAAGCGCCGGCACCCAGTTCACAGGATTGCGCCTGCATTCAGCGGGGAAACGTCCAGGCCGCTCCTGCCCAATCGAGGTTTTCAGGTATCAGGAACTGGTTGCTTAGCTCGGCCAGTCTTTTGTTGGCCGCGTCATTTGCTGCATCAAAAAGAGCTTTCGATAAGGGTGCTGATGTCGTTTGTGCACTGAAATGCGCGGGCGTCATCAGCCAATTACTGACCTCTGGAGAGTTGACCTTGATTCCCCCCTGCCCGGCCAAAATAGTCACAAACTCCTGGCGCACACGATTCCCCTGCGGGCCTTGCCAGCGAAGCATCGCCCCTAACAGCGCGCCATCCTCCTTCCCGAAGCTCGGTGCACATACAGATCCTGCCAGGCCATCAAAGTCATACAAACATGCTTTGGCAAGCAGGTACTGCATCAACTGCGAGGTCAAATCCAACATCTGGATTTCTGGGCGGCGAGCAGCAAGCTCCCTGTCAATGGTGACATCCATACGCGACGAAGTTTTTCTGCTGCGTCCCAGCTCTTGCATGACCAGGTCAGGCAAGCGAATTCGCAAGAGCCGCGGCTCGTTGCTAGGAACAGAAATTTCGACACCAAGCTGGCCGAACATGCCCGTGACGAAGCTTTGGAGATGATCAATGGTAATTGCCACTTGATCCCCCAATTCGTTGACGTCATTTGTCGCGGCGTGGACGAAGATTTCCCTCTGTTTCTCAGCCGCCCGCTTGGCCTCCTCCAGGGCAGCGTCAATGCGCTCGCTGGTACGCTCGATACCTAGCTTCGTTGCTTGCTGAAGGATGTCATCCACATCGATGAGATCCACCAATTCGCCGAGGATTTCGTCCTTCAGGCCTTCGTTGAATTCATGATGCTGAACCTCGGCCAAGTCATCAACAACGCTATCGATCCGCTGGTACATCAGGTCAACGATCTCCTGATCAAGGCTATCGGATTGCTGGATGTTGAACACAACGACCTTCATCTTCTGCCCGTAGCGATATAACCTACCAATCCGCTGGACAAGGCGCATGGGGTTCCAGGGCAGGTCATAGTTCACCATCATGTGGCACTGCCTCTGTAGGTTGATACCCTCACCACCCGCCTCGGTGGAAATAAGGAACCGACCCTGCGTTTCAAATTGAGCGATCGCCTCTCGACGCTCCACATGCTGCATGGAACCATTTATGAGCGCGACTTTATCCTCACCAAACCGGGCCGCCAGCGCGTCCCTGAGATAGCGCTGTGTGGTTCGGTACTCAGTGAAGATCAACACCTTCTCTTCAGGGTTCTTCGCATTGATTGCCCCGATGACCTTGTCGAGAAGCTCCGTGAGTTTCAAATCATTCGCCATGAGTAGCGCAGCGTCATCGATGAGCTGCTTGAGGAGCTGAATCTCCCCTGCGAAGAACTCTTCTGCCTCACCGCTGACCTGCTCTTCCCACTCACCCACATAACGCTGATCATTCGGTGCACTGGGCATCGTGTCGCCACCAAAGGCGTCTAGCAGTCGCTGAAGCCGATTGCGAAGAGCCTGGTGGATCGCGGCGGCACTAGACACTGCGAGCTTGCGGTACACCGTCATCACAAAGCCAATAGCGTTACCTGTCTGACCTAAAGCCTCGCCGGCGGCGTACCCTTTGCGCAGGTAGTGCTGCAGGGTCTGATCGAAGTCAATCGATTCCTGGCTGCTGGAAACCCGCAGCGCAGAGGTGATTTTCCCTTCAAAAATGAAGCGTCCATCAGCATCGGTGACGTCTGCCTTGTGATTGCGGTAAACCATGTCACGCAGGATTTCGGGCTTGAGGCTGAGCATTTCAAGCTCTTCCCGCCGCTCCGGACGCAGCAACTCAAGCAACGCTACGAACTTGTCCTGCATACCCTGGTGAGGAGTCGCACTGAGAAGCAGCATGTGCTCTGTGCGGCTCCGAAGTGCTTTGGCGAGATCGTAGCGCTCAGAGCTCTCATACTTCAGACCGTACTGGCGACGACTGAGTCGGTGACCTTCATCGAAGATGACCAAATCCCAAGGCTCTGCCTGGAGCAAACTTTCGAGGTGATCAGGCTGCTTGAGGCGATCCAACGACCCAATCACGCAGTCATGCATCTTCCACTGGCGTGGCTCGTTGACGAAGAAATCCTCATGATAGATTTCAAAATCTTCGAGCTTGAATTTGTAGTACAGCTCATCTTGCCACTGCTTGGTTAACCCCGCGGGCGTGATTAGAAGGATGCGCTTCACACGCTTTCGCTGGATCAGCGCGTGGAGCAGCATGCCCGTTTCAATCGTTTTGCCCAAACCAACATCATCGGCGATCAACCAGCTCAGATTGTTCGACGCGAGAATGTGATGCACCAAGTTGATTTGATGCGGCAGTGGGTCAATTTCCAGGTGAGACAGGGATCCCGTGTTCTCATTCCATACTTTGATGGCGTGAGCGAGCAACCGTAGTCGCACACGCTCAGCGTCCGCCCCGCCCCCCATCTGAGCGGTCACAAACCGATGCCTGACGCCCTTAACCTGACGTAGGTATTGGTACGGCAGCCAGTGTCTCTCTCCCTTTTCCGGGAAATCCACGAGCGCCTGCTCGCTGCCAGCTAGGTCTCTGAGCTGCATGATCGCGCCCTGGCCTAGCGAGCGAACACCTGTCCCAGGCGTCGCGTCGAGGACGTCTTGGCCATTCACAAAGCCCGATTTCAGGGCATCAGAATCAACGAAGCTCGCACTACCCGCTCGAATCCAATGAACTTGGGTCTTCCCAGTCTCGGGGATTGCCATCTTGACGACGCCAATCTCTTCTTCGCCACCGGGACGTAAGCGCTTAACCCAGCAACCCTGTACGTGAGTAAGTTCAAGCGGCTTCATGCAGTACTCCCTGTGAGTCCAATTTACGAGTGGTTGGCCAGGACAAGCCTTTATCGTCTGTTTGCGTAGCGCAGCTGACCATTGCAGTCCTGGTCATCCGCGAATGCCTTGCCCGGCCAGCTCCGAGGTGGGAGTGTCTACTAGGCATCGGAGCGAACCTCGCTTCCATTCAGTTCAGCTGGCTGATCGTTTTGCTGTTTCGCCGACGCGACGTCTTCACCTTCCTCGGCCTCAACGGGGAGATCGCTGAAATAGCAGCTCGGTGCTTGCGGGTCTTTGATCTGCGGTACACCATATGCCTGAAGCTTCCGGAGACTTGCTGTCTCAAGATCATTCGGAATACCAAGGTCGCTGTACTCTTCTCCTGGGCGCTGATAGGGCGAGTCAAAATCGCCCATCTGACGTGCGGGAAGGGCACCATCGATATCACCAAAGCGGTACCACAGGTACCTCGCGAAGGCTTTGAATACCCGCCTAAGCGTGGCGTTTTCGTACCAGTACTCAAAAAGCTGTTCCAGAAGGACATCGATCTCCTCGACCTGTGGTATCGACTCAAATGAACGGACAATCAACAGCGCCGTACGCCAAGACAGCGCGTGGTAGGACAGCCGGGTGCTGCCGGTACTGTCAAATGCGATCCAGTACAAGTCGTTGTCAGCCCAGATGACCTTGATGTGTGCGGCAAGCACGAGCTCCTCGGGAGTCAGCCCTTCATCGATCGCTCGTTCCAATGCCACCCGGGTCGCGCCCCATCCGCTCATGATGTAAATCTGTTGAATCAGGGGAAGCGTTCCATGCGGCCAATCGTACCTGTACACAAGTTCTACGGCCTTTTGCTTCGCACGCTCCTCACGCGTTATCCGATTCTCTGAATCGCCCCCAGCGGGTTCGGCCTGATACTTGTCATTGTCGAACACAGTGTCTGGATCGAATTCATAGAAAGCGAACTCGTCATCAGCGTCCTTCAGGTACTCACTGTCCCTGTGGGATTTGTCTTCACGCGCTTTCGTGGTGCCGTACAGTTCTAGCTCGGCCAACTCCGCTGCGAGGTTTGGGTCGAAGTCGGCATCCTCGGAGTACGGTATGTCCCCCACTCCTATAGAGCCATCATCTTCAATCTGGTCGAGGTAGAACGCATCAACGTCGCGGGAATCAGACAACGCACCAGACACCGGTTCGTCGGCGAGGAAACGGCTTAATGGTTTTGCGAAGACGTCTACCTCGACCTCCGGGGCTGGCTCCGCAGGGAGATCTATATGTGCTTTTTGGGTGCTGTCGACTGGTGAAGTCAACCACGGGGAAGGATCCGGCGTGCCGAGAGTGTGAGCTTGTTTATTGCCATCATTACCGGGCGAATTAGCCGTCGAATCCACCCGGACGCCCGCGTTGTGGGTTTGTGTACTGGCATCGCTGTTAGGCGAGTTAACCCCCGCAGGATTTAAGCTGAGCCGGCGCTTGGGTTCCTTCGTGCCAGTTGCTCGATGCAGCTGTTGTGCGTTGTCGGCACCAGCTACTTCACGGCCATGCGGTCGAATGGCCGAGTCCACCCGGACGCTTGCGTTGTGGGTCTGTGTACTGGCATCGCGATTAGACGAGTTAACTCCCGCTGGGTTTAAGCTGAGTCGGCGTTTGGGCTCCTTCGTGCCATTCTCTCGATGCGGCTGTTTCCCGCTGCCGGCGCCATCCGCCTCACGATCATTCGGTCTAGCGGTCGGCTCCACGCGGACACTTGCGCTGTCAGTTTGAAAATTCCGGAACTCAAAGGTCTCGTCTTCCAGAGGAGCGAATTGGCGCGCATTCTCCTGTATGAAATCTAAATCGGCTGCGCTTGGGTTGTGATGGCCTGGGCTCATAGTGCGATCAAGGACGAACGCACCTTGCTGACGCCGAATTGCATCAGCTGATTGTATGGCCCTTGCCCCATCTACGGGACGGTGCTGGAGTGTGTAGACCCGCCCCAACAAGGTTAAATAATCCGGGTCTTGCCCCTCTTCCAGCGCAGTCAGAAGCAGGCGCTCCGCGGCTTGCAGGTCAGCAGCGGCGACAAGGGTGGTGAGTTCTCTCAAAAGCGAGCCCTTGTTCTTGCCTGGCCGCGTTGGTGCCACCTGGCTAACCTGTCGCTCGTTGCGCAGCTTCCGGAGGCGCTCCTGGAGCCGATTCATTACGCCCTGTCGCGCAGAGATTTCTCTGATCACTGACTTCAAGGCCGTATCGTCAGACAATTTAAGGTGTGCGGCGAGCCCTACTAGCTCACTGTCTCTAACAAGCCCTTCGAATAGCGACTGGATTGCAGCCTCGCGAGAACCTTGCTCAGAAGCCATGTAGTCCCGGAGGTCGTTTACCAGTTGATCGCGATCCATTGCTCAATTCCCACTCTATCGCAGTACAAAGCTGTGACGCATGACTCACTTTAGCCGATCTTAGCGGATCAAGTTAAGCGAATATTACTCTCGGATACCATAAGGATCCGGCCACCCTCTCACTCGCCTCAAGGCTAATCTATTAATGCAGAGTCAACTGCCCTTTCGGAAAACGCTTCCTCAAGCTCGTACTGGTAATAGAGTGAGTCAAGATAAAAACTTCCTCGATAATGCGTATGCAGGAAGTGTTCCCTCAACTCTTCACCTGTGATCGTGGGAAGATGACCGGAGTCTGCGTCGAATCCAAAGACAGCAGATCTCGCAAGATGAAATACACTCTGCATGCAATCTTCAACAACACGAAACTTACTGGGCTTCGACAACCGTTTTCTAGAGGGCTTTCTACTACGCACCCGCGCACTGAAAGACAGTTCCGAATAGATCCAAGGAGACAGTGTCAGCATTCTGCCATTCTCCTGCCCTTGCTGCCTTATCGGAACAGATTGCTTCGCATTCAAAAAAACGAAGCACTCGGTATCATCGATCATTCTATTAAGCTCAGTCGTCAGCAGCATATGCACAGCTGCTGACGCCAAATCACACTTTCTGTGCGAGAAATATTTCTGATCGCCAACGACTTCGGAGTCAGAGTATTTCTCATTCACAACGTCTAAAACAGCGTCCACAGATCCCCACACGCATGAGTCAATGAAGACCTTCACGTCTCGCCTTTCCATCGCGATAGCGAACTTTATCGCGTTGTCTTCATCCCTATGGGAATGAGAGAGAAAAATGTGAGCCTGCTTCGCTGGAAATAGAATGTCCGCGAGTCCCTTGGCATCGAGAACATCATGGCCTTGTAGTCGAGTCACTACGAATTCTGCCAGATCCTGGATATTGAGGTTGCGTGCGCGCGCTTTGTATTCATCTACCTCCTTTTGCGACACGCGCTCCAGTGGCTTGTAGTTTTCGAGCTCAAATCCGAGGTACATGATATTCCTTGACCATATTGATTACACGCCTTGACCCATTCGCGACTTTCGGAGGTCAATCCTCCTCCGTTTCGACTAAACTGGCAAATAACGATTGAAGAGTGTGGCAAACTACGCGGTACGGGGAGCATCAAGCAGTTTTGAGTCGACCCCCAACTCCCTATATAGCAAGTCCAGATGCTCAAGCCCTTTGATATGTTTGTAACTAGGGCGCACGTCGGAGGAGTCAGCTTTATTTAGCCAGTGTGAAAACTCCGAAAAATCGATCGAAAGGGATGATTCAGGCAAAGGAAACCTAAACTCAGCACCCTTCTTATGATCGAACGCTCTGCCGTGCTCAAGGCTTATAACTCTCTGCTTCCGAGGCGTACGTTTAACATTCTTAACGAACGTCAGCTCGGAAAAAATCCATGGCGAGGAGAGCTGCTTATGCTTACTAACGTGCTCATCAAACCTGACCGAATTCTCCGTCCCCAAAAATACGAACAGCTCTGATTCGTTAATCATCTGTTGAAGTGCAGCATTCAGAATCAAATGAACGTTGGTTGTGGTTCTATTTCTAAGCTCATAGCTATACGACGTCCAACCTTCTGGCTTAGAAAATTTCTCGTCAATTTTGCGAAGCAATTCATCTGCGTACCCCCATGTGCAGGAATCTACAAATGGCTTTAACCCAATCGACTCAAGACTTAACGCCAAACCAATTGCTTGATTTTCGTCCGCATGCGAGTGCGAGATGAAAACATCAATATCACTTTTCGGAAAAATTTTTTCTTGAATCTTGGCAGCATCTAACACATTGCCCCCGTCAAGAAGGTACTCTTCCAAGCGCATCGAAACTTTATTATTCCGTTCTTTATACGAGACAATATCAGAGGAGTTCCACTCAAGCGTGGCACCAGCAACATTATTAATTCTTAAATCGATGAACATTAGCACCTCGAAATTATTAAAATGCGGTGAGTCGAGCGCCAGAGAACCGAAGCGCCCGCGCCTACTCAGATCAGAAGCGCTCCCACGCGTCGACATGCTGGCCGTCAAAGAATCTGGAGCGCACCTCGGCGAAGTGCTCCATGGCCGCTTCATTTCCGCGTTGCGCCATCTCCTGGATAGCCTCGACGTCATCCATCTTGATTTCGTCAGGAGTCTGCTGGTTGACACGCACATGACGTGTCGGCCCTAGGAAGCTCTGCGCGAGTACTAGGGCGCCATGTTCTTGGGCGGCAAAAAAGAGATCTACGCTGTGGGGTGCCCAACCTGCCTTCCCTTTTCCGAGCTGGTCGGTGAAGTCGCTTTCGCTGCTGAGTGTGCCAATGCTCAGCACATCAATCCTTTCCAGAGGGATCTTCAGGTATCGAACCGCTTCTGCCAGCGCCGGAAGGATGGGGTTATTGGCCCAGACGCCACCATCGAGGAACGTCTCCAACGCGACAGGCCCATCGAAAGTAACTTCATCAAAATAGGTAGGTGCAGCGGAGGACGCCAGTGCAGCGTCAACGGCTGAGATATCCCGGTAAGCGGTGCGATCTGGGCTATGTGGGGTGACAATTGCCTCTGCCTGCCCTTGCTTGGCCCTGACAGTCGGAATCACCAAGCGGCAGCGTGAATCTGCGGCCAGCGTTTTGTCCCCGTACACCTCAGTCAACAGACTGCGAAGCGTTGCTGAGTCATGTTTTGACTTGAGCCAATGCCGAAGCTTCCGATCCTTCGGGAAAATCTGAGGGCCCTTTTTCTCGTAGAATTCTAGGATTTCACGTGGCTTCAAACCCATGGCGAGCCCAATGGCCAGAATCGCGCCCGTGGACGTACCGGCCACCAGGTCGAAGTGCGAAACGAGGTCATTGCCGCCGCCCGCCTTCAGCATGTCATCCCACTTGGCCAATACTGCCGCGGTGAAGGTGCCCCTGAGCCCTCCACCGTCGAGCGCCAAAATGCGAAAATTCCGGCCCCGAGAAACGTTGCGCCGAGTAAGCGGTAGATTCATCAACTGGTCGACAACCAGCTTTACGATCTGGTCAGCTGACGTGCTCTCGGCAATAGTCCGGTTCACATCTTCAGAAAGGCCATTTCGCAGGCGGGAAAACAGCGAAGGATTGTCTTCAAGATAACCGGCGATTGCCCCGCCAAAGCCCGCGACTACAAACCCTGGCTTACCAAGCTCAAGCATCGTAGCTAGTTCATTGGGAACGCCCGCCTTTGCTTTGTGGACATCCCACCAGGCACCACCCACGCAAACGACAACGTCGGAACGATCAGCCATCCAGTCACGCATCGGAGTCAGGCCGTCTCCGGCTAAGCCATCGCTATTATCGGCTGGTACGATCTCTACAGAGGCAAATGTCCTCTGCTCTTCGATTTCAGCCGTGTACTGCTCGGTGGAGTAGCTCTTAGCCCTCACCAGGGTCAGCGCCCCTTTGCTACCACCTGCCTGAATGAAGTTTTCAGCAGCTTTGCGCAGCGGCTCGGAAAATGAGGGGTGACTTCCATGGACAATAGAGCCCCCCTCACTGAAGACCTTCGCTGCAAATTTCTGCACAAACTCGGCGATGTCCGCTTGCAGTTCTTTGTTTGAACCGGACAGGTGAATTCTGACGCCGGCCAGGCGCTGGGTGGCTGCCATATGTAAATCCTGAATGCACTGAGATATGAACTGTTGCGGGCAGTAGGCTTAATGCCGTGCTGTCAACGACCGGCTAGGCCAGCTGCGGTTTCGATCCAGCCCGCGATGTTCTCACGGCCATTTTGAGCCGCGAAGTCGTATCTCATGCAATGTTTGGACAGCTTGATAACCGAATTGCTGGTAGGAGCGTCAAACCACAGATCAGAGGCAGGAATGGCGGAGGCGTAGTCCGAGTACTTCACCCACTTACCGTCTTTTCGCTCCGCGAAGTAAATCTTGTCGTTGGCGAGGTAGACACCCACTTCATCCAGTGGGTTTGTGCCTTTCACGCCAAGCTCCTGTGCTTTATTCCTCAGGCCATGGATGTCAACCGTGAGCAACCCATTGCCCTTCAAGACGCTGCGCACGATCTCGTAACGTACCCATCGCCTGCCAGCGGTGTACCGGCCGGCAAGCACGCACGTCACAGAGGTGTTCTTCAGACCATCTCGGAGAAAGGATTTAAGCGCGTCGTCGCTTTCCTTTTTGGAAGCTTCGAACACACTGCCGTCAAAGAATCCATCCGCCTCACGATCCTTACCGATGGCCCAGCATTTCCTGACGTTAAAGACTCGCCACACGTCTTCCTGGTAGTGGAAGGAGAAAAACGTTCTACGCGCCATCCTTTGCTCCGATTCGTTGAGATCCCTCCATACCCACCTCTGGAGCGATTGCGCTCGCTCTGGCGGAAAATGCCGATGATTGACCTGTAAGGCACGTCACTAGGCATTGAGAGGGTTATAAGCAGGCAAGGTTACACCAAGCAGTAGCGCATGACATCACTATGATGGCAAAAGCGAAGTTGCAAAGGGCGGAGGCAACTCAGCCTGGACAGGGAAGCGTCTTGCCTTGCTCAGTCACACTCCGCCGGTGACGGAACCATCGCAACTCTCAATTCAACCTGGCAAAGCGGCCTTTGAGCCTACAGCGCGTTTAGGCTGTGGATTCAGCGGGCCGCTCTGGTTGCCAGACGTCGGGGCCTTGTAACGGGGACAAGATGACGAGCTACACCTCGGGCTCAGTTGCGTTTGCTCCAAACCACAATCCGCTTGGCTTCAGGTTTAACGGCCCCCACAAAACCTCTTGCAGCGAGGGCATCGATCAGTCGGCGATCTACATCATGAGCCGGGAAGTTCACGCGCCGCTTTTTGAGTAAGGCCAGATAATCCTCGCCGGCAAGCGGCAACACGACAACAGCTTCCAGCCAACTGCAGCCCATCGAGAGCGCATGGATCAGCATGTGGATTTTTTGTTCTCTAGAGAGCGCCCCGTCCGGGAGCAGCTTCAGCATCGTCGGGAGGTATGCCTCCGGGAACCTCAATCCGTCTTTGGTCGCGCGATCACACGCTCTAGCCAATGCTTCAACGGCACCTTCGCATGTGTCATAGGCATCTCCGGGAATGCCCGACCACATCTCAATTTCTTCAATTGTTGAGCACACATCTGCGTTGCTCAGCTCAAGGGCCAACGACACCGGTAATGCCGACATGTCCATCTGTTCACGGGCAAGGCTCCATCGGCGGATGAGGTAGGCGCCTAGATACGTGAAAGCATGTTCGGCAATGAACGCCCTGATGTCTGCCCGGTACTCGACCATGTCACTATTGACGAACATGCTCCACCGGTTGAGAGGCGTCGCGGTGTCCATGACAACCCTTGGGCTCAACACGACCTTCGAGAAAAGCGTGCGAAGGGTTGCATTGTCGACTTGCGCCGCGCGGATGAGGAATGTCTGCAAGACATCGTTGCGTTTCGCGTCCTTCCATAATTCTTCAGCCAGGTCTTGAGCATTGTGCTTCAGAAAATCAACGAATGTAGCCAGTGCCGACTCACCCAAATCGACGAAGTCTTCGGATTCTTTATCAGCTACAAGCGCACGATTGAAGAACGCCCAAGCCGCATCACCAACAGGACGAGCACGTCCCGCCATCAGGATCTTCGCCCATAACGAAGTCGGTACCGCGTCAAGGTCAGTCACGCTGCAGGTTGTCTGTTCGAGCAATACCTCCAGTGTGTAGGGTTCGCTCTGGCAAAGTCCGAACAAGGCCACGAGCGATTCTGGTGTCTCTTCGAGCGCCCCCTCTTGGCTTACGAGTTGCGCCACAAAACCGTCCGGATCTTCCTCGATCATGCTGTCCAGGCCAGTGAGTTCCAGTTTGCTGAGCCGATGGTACGTGACCCTATCGCTGTGATTCCCTGGATCCAGCGTCTGGCAGAGCAACTGGAGCATTTTAAGGTTCAATGCCAAGCAACCCCATTCCACCATTAGCCGCAGATCTGCGGCCGTGGCACTCGCATCAAGGCTGGAGAATTGTGCCGGCAGCTCCCTGACCCACCTCCATCCGCTCTGATTGCTCGCAAGCTTCGCGGCAATAACCGACGCCTCACGAAGCTCACTGATGGCCTTCCTCAGTACGCGAGGCTTATCGTCGAGCGTTTGCATCTCCTTGGGTGTCAGAACATCCAGAAGCGCAACGAGGTACTGCTGACGCAAGACGGGGGCTTTAAACCGATCATGGTTCAGCAGCAAAGGGATGAGGTCGCGATCTGCGCCATACATGGCTCTCATAAGTGCCGTGGCTTGCCACCGAGGAATAATCGATGCAACGGCCTCGGCGAATCGCTCCGTGTAATCATGACCACTTCGGAGGATCATGCGAAGCTTGTCCTTCCTGGCAACCGCGTCATCCTTGTGCTTATGCAAAAGCTCTTGGATGAGATCAACCATGATGCCGCGCCCATCAGCTACCGAATCCAGATCCAGCTTTCTGACCACAAGCTCCGGATTATGTATTGGGGTGGTTACATCGTACTCCTCACCCCGAACCATTCCCATGATCAGGTTCTTGTCAGATTGGGTGAGGGAGCCCTCATAGAAATAGCCGAGGTAATCGACGTAATCAGTGTCGAAAAAACCGCGGTGAACCAAAAAGACTATGAGCTCCAACCCCTTCAAACGCTTCGCCACTTCACTGCCGTACCCCATGGATACGATCTGTCGGAAACCCGCTGTTTTGAGACGCTGCACCTTGCTACGGTTCGTTTCGAGTTGCTCATCCAGCTCATCAAGCGAGGTCTGGAAGCGCTTCAGGCGCTCATCGTATCGAGCCTGCTGTAACGCCTTTCTAGTCTGGAACCCCTGCCCGCCTTCGCTCCAGGGGGATGGCGTCAACGGCAATAGGGTTCTAGACGCCTCAACCTGGGAAAAAGCGGAGTCAGAAACAAAGTCGATTAGCGAAAAAGTGGCACCTGTATCGAGCCGAACCTGGCTTGCAGTGGGCTTATTTCCAAGTTTGATAAGCTCGTACCACACGCAGGTACGCAGTTGTTGCAGGTTGTCAGCCACCTCGTCCTCGCGCCTCGCGCGCTGATCTTTGAGGCTTTTAGCTGCCGTTTCGAGCAGCTTGACTTCGGCTGTTACCCACGCAGCGTAGCCCTCGATGCCCCCATAGATCGCGCCCCTTCGCTTGACCAAGTCAGCATAGGCATTAGGGTGTAGGTTTCGAATAGCAACCATGGCAAAAAGCTTGTTGGGATCTAGCTCCAGTCCGTCCTTGGCCAGTACATATGCGTAGACGTCATACTCGTTGACGATGTTCTTGATCAGCCGCATTTCATCGATGTAGTAGCAAACCGTCTCAATGAGCTTGAGGTTCAAGCCATCATCCAGTGGTTTGCCGGCTACCTGGCGCGCCTTCATGAGCTCGACCAGCTTTTCCCTGGAGTTCTCGGAGTTAATCACAGGGATGATGGGGATGATGAGGTCGAAGAACTTCGTCTTGTCCGTGACCGTGAACAGCTCGTCACGGATGGCGTAGACGAAATGGACAGAACGCCTGACCTGAGGTGATCGCTGGATGATGAAGTTGATCTCTCGCAGCCTGAAGAAGATATCCTGGATGTCAAAGCGATCCAGGTCTTCAATGACAACTACGTTGATATCACTGCGCTCGAAGCAATAGATGATCTCGTCGACGTTCTTATGAAGCACCGAACCATGGTGAGTCGCCTCAAGCTTGCCTCCCTTGAGTGTCAGACCATCGATAGTGAACAGGGACATGAACCTCAACCCCGAGTACAAGAGATAGACAGCACCAATGGCCACGCCAGCCAATGCTGCAGACTCGGGAACAACCATCAAGCCCTTGATCAACCATTCCAGTGACACGGTTTTTATCATCTCAAGCTTGGGCACATAGAGCCTCAAGGCGCAGACGGCAAGTAGAGTAAGCCCGAGGGTGCGCATGCTGATGCTGAAGGTTGAGGCCTGAGCAATCCGCTTCAGGCGAGTCTTGGGCACTTTCGCTGCGGGCACCGCGTAGAGCAGTTGCTGCACGATGGTCTCTTCAATGCGATTGACCAGGTCGACATCGCCTGGTGTGTGCTCGCCCCCAGTAGCAGCCAGGCCCTCAGGTTCCGAGTCAGGTTCGGAAGGTTGACCACTCGGCTGAGGTGTCAAACCCGAGGTGGGTTTACTGAAGGTCGCTAGAGACACATAGGTGTGGTTGAACTGTGGATGATTGCTGAAGAATGTCTTCAGCACACTGCTCTTACCAGCGCCATAGCTACCTGTGAGCGCGATGTTCAGAACATCGGGGTTTTCCAGGGCACGTAGCAGCTCGCGTTCATACCGAGCCGATCGGCCATCCGTGACAATGATGGGGGTCAACGGCTCAAAGAAAGGATCAACTTTGCCGCCCTGACGCTGGGTGGACAGCACTCTCCACGCAGCTTTCCCTCCAACCACAACTGCTTCCCACGCCAGCCCTAAGCGATTTTTGATAGCTCCCAGCATCTACCCGATTCCATGCAATGGCCTTCCGTGTCCCGCTGAGCAGGCGAATGACCGCTAATAATCCAATCGATGCAGCAGTGACGCTGCGCCAAAATCCAATAGCGGCTATATGCCATATTCGACGGGTAAACACCACGAAAGCACCGATGGGACAGATAGGTGCGAAGCACCGACACCCAAAGCTCACAGCTCCAGATCTCCACCAAGCACTTAAGGATTTGAAGGGCAGATCTGTGAGTGCATGCTTCTGCGAGCACATCAGACCTTTTGGGCATCGTAGGGCCGCAGTAAAAACCTTACCCTCCTTGGCAGCGTTCTAGTCGACAAATTCCCCGGCCGCTGCCCGAGGAGTACGTCGAGAAAAAAATGACCATTTGGGCGATTTGGCCAGTAAAGCTAAGGTGGCGTGAATTACTTCTGGTGCCATAACTCCTTAACAATGCCAGCATGACGCCGTATTGATCCGATAGGGTTCACCTGCTGTCCTGAGTGATTGCGCTGGTGAACTCGATCAGGCTGCGAAAGCCCCCCTGCTGTAAGCCTAGGCGGAGAAGCTGTCGATAGGGACTCTGCCGATTTCGCATCTCCAAAAGCGTACCAAAGAGATCAAAAATTACTGCTGCTGGCATTCGTTGCTCCTCATCGGCATACAGCTTCAACCCAGCCTCACAGCTGTCCAGACCGGCAGCTACTGGACAGTCAAACCATGAGCTGCAAGTTCGTTTATCAGCGTGCTCCTGCGCAACATCCGGGGGATTTTGAAGAGGCTTCTGTATGCATAGAAAAAGCAAACTGGTGCGAACAGGAGGCCGACGCCAAAAGTGGCCGTCGCGATGATCAACGCAGCAGGAATTGCCGCTACCGCGAACACGACCCCTTTCAGAATACTGGATTTAGCAACCAGTCGCAGGTGATCTAGGTCATATTCGACCTTGCCATCTGCCTTCTGGAACGCTACCAGAACGATGCTTTTCTTACTCAAATGCTTGTAGTACCACGTTCTGGGCTTGTCCGTAACAATTGCTCCATGCCTTTTCAGGTAGTCCAGCATGCACGCTTCTTTGAAATAGAAGGTTTTCCCCTCAACGTCTTCGCACCGAACTTGACTGTAGAGCGTATCAATGTCAGCAGTATTTTTAACATTGTAGTTCTTGATAGTAAGTTCAATTTTCTTCAGATCAGACATGCATTTTCCTTAGTGCATTTAATCTTGAGGCTGCTGGTAGCAAAGGCCATGTGAATACCTGTGCACACGCAGCCCTCCAGCGGCTTGTGTAAGCTGGATAAAAAACTGGAAATCCGAGGTGTTCGTCGCGCCTGGCCGACTAATACAGTTCGAAAGCACCCTCAGACTGACTGGTGAATCAACCCAAGCCAAATGCTCAGCGCGGTTCGCCGAGCTCGCTGGCGATCACGTAATGGTCTTCCCCACTAAGACTGCGCATCAGCTTGAACCCCGCCCTCGTCTCAACCAGCACGAGCGGAGGAGTAGCAACGGTCATTCCATTCGAGCTCACGTTTGACTGATCACTGTAAACGAGCGCGGCGTAGCTCTGCCCTACTCTCGCAGCGTTGATGAGGTAAGCGTCGACCATCACCCCCCAATCTATTCCCTGCGCTTGAATGAACTCTGAGGGAAGATCCCGCTTGAGCTCTAGCGGGTCGACGGCGTGGTCGAGAAAGTGCTTCATCGCCGGATTGGCCATCAGATTTGGATCTCGAAGTAAGGGTCAAAACCGGTGTTTTCTCCAGGGTAGCCGCGGGGGTTTGAGATCACCCGGCAGCCGAAAAGCTCAACATCTGTAGCCTCGTGCGTGTGACCGAATACCCACACAGTGGCCTCCTCAATTAGGTGCGGCCAGTCGTTGGCGTACGCTGCAGTAAGATGCCCTTCATGCTGCTCACCAATCACAGCTGAGGATGGTGAGTGATGTGTCACCACTACCGTTTTGCCGTCAAACGGTCGAGCAAGCTCTTGAGTCAGCCAGTCCTTGGCGATGTGGTTCCGGGTAATCAGGTCTTCCGTTCGAAGTCGCCTGTAGTTGGAGTCACACCGAATGTACTTAAAGTCGTTCATGCACTGCCTAGCGGCATTGCTAGCCGCGACCCAGTTCCCTGTTGACGTGAAGTCAGTCCATGCGGTGCTGCCAAGGATTCTGACATCCCCCAGAATCAGCGATTCGTTTTCCAGAACATGCACGTGGCCGGCCGCAGCATCCTGCATTTTCTGCAAGGTGCGATCGATGTGGCCGTCGTAATATTCGTGGTTGCCTGCGATGTACGCGACTTGGCAGGCGAAGGTCTCATTGGCCCATTGGACGCCCCTGGCCTTTTTGTTGATGTCGCCAGCGAGGATTACCAGGTCAACCCCAGCGTCGAGGGGCGGCGGGTCGAAACGGCTGAACTCGGCGTGTAGATCTGAGTAGATTCTGATTCTCAAAACGCTGACCTTGAGGGTTTAGCTATAAATTGACGCAGACTGGGTTACAGAGCGCACGCGTGCCGGGAATGCCGGCGCAATGGAGCGGAAGCATCCCAGCCTTCACTTCCTCGATCAGAACAGCGCACCAAGCGTGCCTGACAGTTCATCTCACAGCACTATATTGCATGGAGTCGAACCGCGCAATATGGCTTTATCCTCGGCTTTGGGTATTCCAAATGTCGTTGAGAGAACCGCTGGCCGCCGTCTTGAGGCTGACACGTACCGCCCGGAATCTGTCTCAGGAAGACTTTCATGGCAGGGTCGAGGCGCGTCAGATGAACAATATCGAGCGCGCGAAGAGCAACCCTACTCTGTCCTCGCTCGAAGACATTGCCATCGCATTGGACGTCGATCTTGTAGCGCTCGTGGCCGTGGCCAGCGCTCATGACCGCAACCAGACCCCTAAGGAATTTTTGAAAGACCTGGCCGGCGAGATCACCAAGCTTGAGAAGCTCGGAGTCCTGGACAAGCTCGACGGGGAGTTCACCGACGGCAAGCTGCAATCAGTGCATGGTCGCGTTCGGTCAGGCGCCGCCAATCGAGCTGCGGTGCTTCAGTGCAAGGCCGAGGGGAAGACGCAGAAGGAGACTGCGGAGCTGCTGGGGCTTGCGAAGTCGACGGTGAGCAAGCTGTGGAAGGAGGCGAAGATCTAATTTTCGCAGTGGCAACCTCATTGAAGTAACCATTTTTCTATGTTTGATTCAGGATAGTATTGCCGACGTACGAAGCCAAACTTCGTCAACGCTGAAGCCCTTCTGTATGGCGCATTGAACACTACGCCAGGGATGCACAAACACCGGAGTTTTGGGGACTGCGGGTTACCTCTGGAGCTGACTTACGGACTTTGTAAGACTTATGATCCTTGTCGGCCCAGCTGGTGGTGTGAATGACCTTCTTAATTGAAAACTATTTTGGGCTATCTGACGATTTACTACGAGGCACAGGTGGGTACAACAAGACACCTTGCAGTGATGCAACAGTGGCTCCTACCTGCTCCGATATTGAAGCGAAAGTGCTTGTGAAAACGTTAGATCGGTTGCTGCATATTTTCGCTGGCCACTGAAAGAACCTAGATAAAAACAAGTCGCAAAAATCACGTGCATTATCGTACTCCTGACCCACGGGCCACGGTGAGTACAATGTTGTATATGTAAAGCTGATCCGACGGTGCTTTGCGATTATCCTAGGTTTTCCCGACCTTACTGCGCTCACAGCTAGCCCCATGCCAGTTCGTACCGAGCTGTGATGGATCGAATACTGAATGACGTATACGCGTGGCAGCGCCACTAGTAAATCAATCCATACTCCGGTACCGCCATATGGGTCGTCTAGGCAGACTAACCCCAAATGTAGCGTGATTTCGCTGATTAAAGAGAATCTAGTATCCATTCAATAGCCACTCTCTCTTCTAGATGTTATGGCTGTTGGCCGCACTTCACTTTCCAGTTGAGGCAACGAAACCCTCGATGAACATATGAATTCTGCGGGAGGCTGTATGTGCATGCCATTGCATAAGTCGGCGTGCGATGACAGCAGCCTGTTCTGGCGTAAAGCCATTGCATGCGTAGCCCACACCATAGGCATCCGAAAACCCAAGCACGCTACCTACTGAACTCAGCAGATCCTCAAGCAAGCCCGATGTTTCTTTTGGCAAGACCTCGAAGAGCCAACCAAGCATGAGCAGAGCAGCCCTTCGGTGAGCGACACTGGCTATCAGCGGGCCGTAAGTGAAAGTCTGTTGGAATAGCGGTAGGTGAATGTAAGCAGCGCCGTTACGGATGTGGCGATTGATGAGGCCGAACTTAGGATAAAGCAATAAGCAGATAAGAAATTTCGAAAACGTCCACTTGCTCTTTGGGTGACCACCATTGTTCAGCTGGCCCGCGACGTCTGTAACTTCGAAGCTTTTGAGCATACTCTGTACGAACATCAAAGACTTGATAGCCCTCACCCCCTCTTCAAAGCGCGATGCTGAAATAAACCTGTCCCTATGTAAGTTATGCATTTCGAAAAACTTCATGGCCATATTCAACTTAGGGCCGAATGTCTCTGCAGCATCGATTAACGGCAACCCATGAAACTCGCAAACTACTGAAGCCACGGCGTACCACTTCTTGAGGGCGGTTGGGAATGCCTGGGTGCGAATATTTTCTGCCAAGCACTGATAGCAAAAAGTGCGTCTGTAGAAACGTGGTATCAGCCAGCTGCTAGGCGGTTGAACGAATTCTGCCCTGAGTTCACGACTCATGCTTACGGCATCACACGCTGCGTTGGCAAAGCTGGAGTTCAGCGAGAAATCCGGATCAAAATCTGAACCTGGGGCGTATGCCAACCAAAGTTGATTAAGCTCCTCACGCCCAAGTGGTGTGTTCTTAGAAACCATGCTTTGCCTATACAGCCAGGACGACAGGAGCTCCCCCCCCATCGGTAAGCAATCGACACAAACCATCAATTAATCCCTGCCATTGTAGCGATACGCGGGGTGGAAAAGCCGCAGGAATGTATTACCAAGATTTCCTTTGGTATCATTGTAAAGCGCCTCCAGCGAAACGTCCGTGAAAGACGTCCGTGGATGTCTTGCAAGGATCGATTCAAAAAAAACCTCGTATTCATTAAAATCTCGAAAGCCCTTTAAGCTGAAAATCTGAGCGCAGTGCAGCGTACAACCGTCGAGACCCTGTAAGACCGATACATCTGAATCCAAACCAGAAACTACAATATTGACTGATGGGAATGCAGTCAGTACGGACTTAATTTGTTGAACAGTACGACGCTTTGCGCCTTCACTGCCGAGAAACATATCAATGTGATCGATAAAGATTGTCGAGACTTCTCTCAGGGCAACAATTTCGGCCACAAAGGCAGGTATTTCTTTTTTATTTTGAAATTCAATATCAATATATAGTTCTTGGTACAACTGACCAAGAACATCCAAGCCTGCAAGTTCAGGATGGTCTGCTATGATCAATGCGGGCTTACGCAGGCGCGATCTGACATACTCCATACAAGTAGTCAAACCGAACCCAGGTTCACTTGAGACAATGCAAAATGAACTCCCACGTTTCAACGCAGTCAAGAGATCGTTAGCCGTGGCGTACTGTGAGTGCGAGAGCATGATCATTTCTTTTGACGTTTGCCGGGATGGTGGATTTTGAAGCCGTACTTCACCGCTAAGGCATCGATATTATGAAATTGATCTTGGTGAATGCGTTCAGTGCCCTGCTCAATAGCATCCATCGCTGTGCACTTAAGAATCTTTACGATATTATCCAGAATGCCATGTGAATTAGAATAAATAAGCGTCCTGAGCTTAGGGGATGATACGTTCGATGCAAGTTTAAGGGGAAGATGCGTTTCGTAAGTGGCTATAAAGTTTACAAAGTCTTGATCCATGCGCCACTTTTGGAGTTCCCATTGAACAAACCTTCGATCCAGAACTCGATCAAGCGCGATGGCTTCGAGAGCTACGGAGTTTCCAAAAGCGATGACACACAATTTGAGCTTTCCTTCCGCAAGGCTGCGCAGCAGTGATAAAATTACTTTTTTATTAACGTTCCCCTCAAGCATCGCATCTGACAGTTCGTCGATTACTATCGCTCCAATTTCTCCTGATTCGATTTTTTTAAGTATAATGTCAATTCTGTTTGCAGCGGTTGTTCTCTTGCCGATCTGCACATTGAATTGCTCGCAGATCGCATCATGCAACTTGTACCTATTTATATTTTCGGTCAGGGTAATGAATACCATTTTTTTCCCTGACAGGTGCCCCAGAGCCTGAAGTCGGTGAAACAAAGCCGACTTCCCATCTCCGCCATCGCCATAGATGAATATGCTTGATGCCTGTAGTTGGTTTTCTGTATAGACCATGTGGTTCAGGCAGTTCATCAAAGGCTTCAAACGGGGAGTATCGATCCAAATGTCATGGCGGCAGATCTGAATCCGTTTTTCTGCCGGCAACTCGATTAGGTGCCTTAAGTCCGTCTTGACATGACTGAGGTCGCTCATAACTCACGTCTCCTTAGGATCGATGATCAGCACTGGAATCAGCAAATCTATCTCTTCGGGGTCTGGGATTATCTGTGGTTGAAAAATATCGTCTTCCTCCCAGACATTCTCATCGGTGTGGACATAGATTTTGCTGTCATCGATAAGGTCTTCCTCCACGTCGTGTATATCTACTTTCTCGGTGGAAGGGGGGGGTGGAGGTGGTGCAGGTAGGACTAACTGCTTTGGCGCATCCATGAAAGCTGTTTTCATCACCTCAGCTTCTTGAATAATCTCTTCCTGACGATCCATGGCGGCGCGTGCGAAATCATCATCGACAGTGCCGCTAGCCTTGTTGATCAGAGCTGGCATACGCTTAGATAACTGCTTGTGATTCGAATAAGACTCCCAATGCATCGATAACCCGGCACGGGTGTACACACAACGAATTTTTAGAAACGCACTAGGCGCCTTGACCCAAATGTAACTGAGGTCGTGCTGTAAGTATTTCACATCCAGCCTTTGGCCAACATATTCCTCTAGAGCATCGCCTGCATATCTGCGGCCGGCGAAATTGATGCCGTAAGAGTGAACCCTATGATTAAAGGAGGTTGGGCAAAAATCGATAAGAAACCTCTCCTCCTCCTCTTTACCAATAACCCTGGAGAAATCATACTTCCCTTCGCTTCTATAATGCGCGAAAGCTTCCCTCGGTGTACAGCCAAGTGTTCTATGGATTTTCCCATGGTAGAGCGTCACTTCTTTCATCATCCACTCCGCACATTGTTTGAAATCCATTTTGGCATTTAGCTCACTTTCAAAGCTCTGTCGCTCTACCACGTTGCTCCCGGTCGACCCAGGAAGAAAATGCACTCCAGTTGTCATGAATGAGCCAATTACACGCTCTATGATCCCGCCGTACCATTTTTTTCCGATGGGGCGATGCTCCCACTCCATACCCCATTCTTTGCACTGTTGAATAAAAGCCTCGCTCGTAAACTCTGCGGCATTATCGGTAAAAATAACAAAGGGGATACCATGGAATGGATATTCGCCAGGGTGCATCACAAAACAAAACAAACTACTTTCTTTATGCATAATCGCAAAAGCTAATGCCGCAGCAACCGTATTTATATTAGGGGCCTCCATGCTTAGATAGAAACCTAAAATCACCCTCGACCTGTCACAGATGATCATGGTTATCCAAGGCCTACCAATTATCACATTTCTATTAAATTCATCGACCAGCAAGATATCCACGCGCGTATGATCCATTGACACGCGACGCAGCAAACCATCAATAATTAATTTTTTAGGCCTATAGCCGTATTTTTGATTGAACTGATCAGTAGTCAGTATTTTTCGATCACGGTCTTTTTCAGGTATTTCATAGAGAAATCTTCTTGCAGTATGACGACTCACTGGCTTCACACCAGTTTCTTCACAATAACGCCGCGCCCACTTCAACAGTTCACTGATAGAGGCCTTCGGGCCTTCGTAGTGCGATTCAAACGCTTTATTTAACGCAGCCACCTGCCCTGACGTTGATCGATTCCCCCCTTTTGGCGTTCCTTTATGATTCCGAACGATGTCTTTTCCGTTACGATGATCATCAAGCAGCTTGTAGAAGTGGGATTTCTTTAATCCAAGGAGTTCCATGCCCCTCTTAGCAGGCAGTCCTTGATCGACCTGATCGAATACAGATATACGTTCGTTTGCGAGCTGCTCCTCGTATTGGTCAATTATTTTAACCTGATACGGAATGACTTCAATACTTTCTGGAACTCCAGACTCTTTCCAGTCTCTGGGGATACCAGCCTGGGCATTTTTTACTGGAACCAATGTAGCATTTTTTTCACTTTCCTGAACTTCATCACCTGGCTCATCGTGATCCATACCGAACCCTACCTGATGTGTGAACAACTGAGCCACATGGCGCCTGGTTGATCATAGTCGCCGAACTAAGACGTGCAACCCCCGACCAGGTTCTGCTGTATGTTCGACTTGGAGACATAAAAACGATTTATTTAAATATTGAGGCTTCAAATTAAAAAAGTAAGTACACTTGGTGTGCAATTCAAAACCTGATAATTTCAATTGGTTAGACCAATGCCTCCCAACAATTGCGACTGGGTATTTGCAATATATATTTAAATGGAAATGGATTTCTTATGATCAAAAAAAACAATTCCAAGGTAAAAATGTTATAAAAATTTTTTGCACGGACTCCAATCACGCGAATTTTCCGACACGCATCACAAAGAGCGTGGTTGTCAGAACGCGGCATGAGCATCGGCGACGCAGGCCATCACCGCTTCGAGGGGAGCCAGCTGCCAATCAGGCGTGGACATACCCATTCGACCAAGGCAGGAGGTGAAGAGAGGAAAGCCGTAAAGTCATACCGCCGTAGCAGAATCCAACTGGATGGCCTGTGCGTTTCATTGCAGGAAAAATGATAATCTTGTTTTCATTGCCGGAAGAAAGATTTCTGTTTTCCGGTGATGGGGCGACATTTTTGCTAAACATCTGTAATTCTTGAAAAATCTCGTTAT
Source organism: Pseudomonas sp. NPDC089408 (assembly GCF_044749445.1). Lineage (NCBI taxonomy): Bacteria > Pseudomonadati > Pseudomonadota > Gammaproteobacteria > Pseudomonadales > Pseudomonadaceae > Pseudomonas > Pseudomonas sp. NPDC089408. Next base: position 58,973 of record NZ_JBIVHY010000022.1, on the reverse strand, counting down.
CCGTTTTGTTTTCAACGTTCACACCCTGATCCGGCCGGCTTGGCTGGTGAAGCGGGAATCTATCGTTGCACCGAGCTACTCGGTAGCTTCATGCCCGACAAGCAGTTGAAGCAGCTCCGCAATCAACCCTTGCGCATCAAGTTGATACCCCTCACGCCAACAGTACGACCAATCTTCAGGAGATCCGTCCTCTTCCCACTTAGCCAGTGCGAGACCATTGACGATCTCCATCTCAAACCAGAGGACCTGCCAGCCTTCAGCGTCTGACACCAGGTTTGGGTTTTGCCAGACGAATTCAGTCTGCGCCACGAAGTGCGACCAACTCATCAGATTTTGAGGTGCTTCTTGAGCCAGCCCCCTTAGCGCCGAGACTGTCAGCCCAGGTTTCCTCCAGAGACAACGAAAATACTGTCAGCCATTCTGCCAGAGAACGCACGACATGCGCGTCGACTCACGAGGGCGTTGCGCTTGCTGAACCGACCTCACCTAGTGAAGTCCAAAACGTCAATGCTCAAAATGGATGGAGCCTCGACTGTGCTGATTAGATTGACCGCCCATTCGTTGGCAATACTGCTGACTGCCTGCACTCAGTACCGCTACATCAACCCACAGACACCGGAAGGCCTGGATTGCCTGAAGAAGTTCGATGCCAAGGTGAATGCCTGTGAAACCGATGATCGCGAGAAGTTTGTGGCGTGCGGCGGCAGGGTTGAAAAGGTCGAGTAGAAGCGTCGTCAACCTTCCTGGAAAAACTCGAGAACCTCGCGATTGAAGAAATCGCCTTTTGGGGCGAGATCGGATCGTTGTGCTGGCGTTGGATGTCACCGATAGTGCCGACGGCTCGCTGGCCATCTACAGCATTCAGGAAGACAAAATCTTCATTGCTAGTGTTGCTACGTCGGTCGACCAGGCAGCGCGCTCCGCTTGCCGGAAGGACGGAATGCCTGGGACTCAGCCGAGCGATTTGGGCAGCAATTCTTGGACGACGTTTTCCATTATGGACTGAGTTTCTGCATGAGAAAGCCAGCGCGCTTTGGAACCTATAGTCCCTTGCAAATACGTTAACTGATCACTGCAGGCAATGAAGTACTTCATTGAACATGCCGCAACCTGCTCCCCCAGATCGTAGGTGAGCTCCTCTTGAGCGTCATCTGAGGCACCCAAAAGGTACCGACGGGAAGATAGCGGAAGCACGACATGGATTACCTCATCATCCTTGTCCAAGAATGGTTTGAAAGCTTTTTCCCCTTTGACATGGAACAGCACAATCGCATCTCCAAGCGGAAGGTCACCTGATTCATAATCTTTAATTGTGTATTTCAAGGATGTCAGGCGTTCCGCCCGCGCAGCCGGGGACACTGATTGGGTCAGGATCTTCAAATGCGTTTGCTTCACCATCTCAGTGATTTGAGAACGAAACGTCGGTAAAGCTCCTTTAATTCCAGCAGCAACATTACTGATCCACGGGCGTAAAACGTCTTGGAGTGTTAACCCTTGGGTGGCGAAAGCCCACTGCAGTTGATCGTATGAGATGTTGAACTTTTTCAATTCTCTGTCGAGGATCTCTGATCCAGGCTTTAGGTGATCTTGGAGCAGTAAAGCTAGCGTTTGAGGGTCTGACAGATACCCTACGAGCTGCGTCGTGCAGTCATCGAAAAGACTGTCCATGTTCTGTCTAACATGCCTACTACGCACCTCGAAATGCGCCAGCATTTCCGCTATGAGGCTGGCATCACCCGCATCTACACGCCCTTCCCGAAGCCTTTCAATGAGAGGCGCGTAGACATGCTGTTCAGCCTCAGTGATTTTGTCGTCGAGCTCGGTCTCCGTGTCGACCGCATAGAAATAGCGCTCTAGCCCTACATCAGCGATGTTCGCCGGGCGTGGTGAACGATCATGCTCATACACCCAACAGCGGACAATCTTGCCATTCGAAGGGATGCGAAATCCCTTCTGCAAAAAACGCGGTATGAAATGTTGTCTGACACCGGACACTGCTCACCCCTGTAGGACGTTGTGCCAGCTCACCATAGCGGGCTGGCGCTGCGGCCGCAAACCTTGCCTTTGAACTAACGCTAGCCCATTGCCCTACGTTACTGTCCGTCATGCAGTGCGGATCGCCAAAAGCGAGTTTGCGTGGCCACTCAACTTTCACCAAGGATACTGACGTCCAACAATCACGTTGCTCCCAAGCCAACAACCCAATTTGAATGTATGCGCCCTCACCTACTTTTTGCTGAGTCCTTTCCTTGAAGGCCTGCAAATCCGCAGTCGCTAGGGCTAACGAACTCGATCATAAGCAAGACTCATCAAGTATGAGCAACATTAATTAAACTGATGACCAATTGACATGCACACCGTCGCCCTACCCAAACAGGAGTAACAGAAGGCCTTACCACTATCATTGAGCGTGAGCAAGCCGACGCGCTGGGCCTTGAGTACAGCTTCGTAGCCGCCTGGATCACCCTCACAATCCACTCGGCTCTGGATGCGGTGGGGCTGACGGCCGCATTTGCGACTGCACTCGGTAATGCCAATATCAGCTGCAACGTCGTCGCCGCTTTCTATCATGATCACATTTTCGTTGGGAAGGATGACGCCAGTAAAGCCATGGATGTCCTTCGCGCGCTATCTGGTGGAGATGAAACCAAGTAGGGACTGACGATCACTGCTTTCGATTAGCATCGCATTGATCGGAAGCGTGGCACCCCTCCCTCGCCCCCAGCCCTACTGGCTCATTTCAGGCCAGGGACAATGGATGCCCTGGCCTTGCCGATGAAATCAGCTCATCAATCCCAGCTCAGCATCATCCATCAGCGCTTTCGCTAACGCGGCCAAGTAATGCGCAGCCCAGATCATCATCGGTTTCTCATCCATCAACCCGACAATCGTCAGTTCCCGCACGTACCCCATCAATTCCGAAGACTGCTCCCGGGCACTCTTGCAAGGTATGCCGGCCTCGATGCGAAACAGCGGATGGGTCTGGTTCTCCCCTTGATAAAACGTGGTCTTGCCTACGGTGGTTTTTTCGTTCGATTCGTCAGTCGTCATGGGTCCATCTCCCTGATCGTCTAGCGCCTGGGCGGACATCTGTGCCAGTGACAAGCCCAGCCCAGGCAATACCTGGTTCTAGGCTTAGTGCGGCGTTCGCGGCTGATTCGGCATTTTCGCCCTGACCAATGCGGACTCAAGCAGGTAGCGTAGGGACTCAAGTTCATGTATCGCCGCCATCGTCAGAATCGCGGCAGGCGATTTTGGCTGCAACAGCAACACCTGTTGCGAAATGGCGAGTGCGCAGACGGCATATTCCGCGGACTGGACGATGGTGTCTTCGAGGGAATGGGGCGCATACGGTGGATCGGGGACCATCTTTAACATTCCTATATCTCCAAAGGGGCTGCACCGATCCCGCTGTCAAACAGGTTTGGGTGGCAGCTGTGTGTGGGTTGACAGACCGGCGGATATAGGAAGTTCCGGCGCACGCAAGCGTGCCCCACACACAGCCGCCATTAAAGGAGCGGCTTCCGTATATACCGTTACGGCCTGTCAAAGCCGTGTCACTGATGAGCAGCGACAAGCCCAGACTAGAGCCCTGACAGGGCACCCGCAACGGAAAATAGTCGGCAACAGTATCTTTGGGAAACGTCCTACAAGAAAGCGAAAAATTCTGATTTTCCGGAGCAAAGCGCAACACGCCGCCCCATACAGGTGCTTGGTTCACCCGCGAACAATGCAGCGGCAGGCAGCGGGTTCCACTCGCGTCCCCCTGCCCCGGCAAACCAGATTATCGGGACGGCAGACCTATCGACGCGCTAAAATGCCAATAGCGCATATTAAACAGCATCATAATCATTACTTCTAATAATTAGCTTAGACCGAAATAGCCTTTTACATAACAAAAACATAAAGATACGTTCTTACCCAGCCACCTCATCACCTTGGGGCGCCAACGTGATCGGCACCGCCCGTTCCATCCCTTGCTCCCGTGATGAGAAACCGACATGCACCCCAACCTCCCAAGGTGCGCCAACCACCTCCCTGTCACCCCGAACATCGGGATAAGCATCCTGTACCCGTACCAAGGGCCAGTGCTGGCTTGACACAACGCGGCCCCTACCCGCCGCTTGCCAACACAAGGAACGCTGAACATGAACCGACGCCCGCCCTTTCCACTGCGATCAGGGCTGACAGCACTCGTCGCCTGCCTGGCGCTGCCGCAACTTTCGGTGCAGGCAGCTGAGCAGGAAGAAACCCGCCTCGATACCGTCTCGGTGATTTCCACCGGCCTGCGTGGGCAACAGCGCACGGTCGCCGACAGCCCGACGCCCATCGACATCATCAACAGCGAGCAACTGCTCAAGACCGGCCGGGCCGAATTGTCGGAAGCCATTTCCAAACTGCTGCCATCGTTCAACTTCGGCACCAACATCGCCGGGGTCAATTCGCAAGTAAGGCCGCTGAGCAATCGCGGCCTCGGGCCGGCGTACACGCTGGTGCTGGTCAACGGCAAACGCCGGCATAACGGCGCCGCCCCCGCCAACGGCAGTACCGATACCAGTGGTGCCAACGCTGTCGACATCGACATGATCCCGATCAGTGCCGTCGACCACATCGAGGTGCTCAAGGACAGCGCCGCAGCCCAGTACGGCTCGGACGCAGTGGCCGGGGTCATCAACATCATCCTCAAGAGCAACGCTTACGGCGGGCATGTCGAAGCCAGCTACGGCCAATTGTTCTCGGGCCAGGGTGAAACCATCAAAACCGCTGCCGATCATGGCTTCGCCCTGGGCGACGGGGGCTTTCTGCACCTGTCTGCCGATGCCCGCAAACGCGGTACTGCCACCTGGGTAGGGAAATAGCCAGACAGCGTCCGTGCATTTTTCGAGGATGATCGCCAGGCGGCCTGGGACCATGTGAGCACCCGCAACGGCGACCCCGACCTGAAAGCCTTCAACCTTGCCTACAACGCCGAGCTGCCGTTGGCCGACGACCTTAAACTCTACTCTTACGCCACCTATGGCGAACGTAAGACCGAAGCGAACAACCAGTTGCGCGCTGCCAATGGCGCAGCGTCGATCCCCGAGCTGTTTCCCGACGGCTACTTCCCGTTGAACAACCTCAAGGATACCGACTACCAGTTCCTGTTCGGGGGCAAAGGCACTGCGGCAAACTGGGACTGGGACCTGTCCACCACCTATGGCCGCGACAAGATCGAGCATGCCAGCGACCTGACGGCCAACCCGACCTATGGCCCAGCCTCGCCGACCAAATGGGATGACCTGGCGACGCTGCAGTTCGAGCAGTGGGTCAACAACCTGGATATCACCCGACACTTCAACGGGCTGTTCGGTGTATCCGTTCCCACCCAGGTGTCTGTCGGCCTGGAGCACCGCTGGGAGCGCTTCCGCACATTTGCCGGGAATGACCCGCGTGCATACAGCGTCGGCCCCTACACCTTTCCCGTGGGTAGCCCGCTGTATGTCGCCAACGGTGCGCAGCCGTCAACCGGCGCTCAGGGCGTACTGGCGATCCGCCCGGAAGATGAAGCGGACTTGAAGCGCAACAATTATGCGGCCTACCTGGACCTTGGTTTCGACCTGACACCGAAATGGTACGTCGGCATCGCCGGGCGCGCCGAGCAATATGACGACATCAAGGAAAACACCTACAGCTTCAAGCTCAACTCCCGCTACGAACTCACCGACCAGGTTGCCGTGCGCGGTACCTTGGGCTCAGGCTTCCGCGCCCCTTCCCTGCCCCAACTCGGCTACACCGTGTCTGACAACCGCACGGCAGCGGACGCCAATGGCAATGCGGTGCCCGCGCTGCGTTATACCGCAACGCCGGACAGCCCCCTGGCCCAGGCCCTGGGCGCCTCGGAGCTGAAACCTGAGAAGACACGCAACGCAGGCCTTGGCATCACCTGGCAGCCAGCGCCGCGCACCAGTTTTACCGCCGACGCCTACGTGATCGACATCGACGACCGTATCCTGCTCAGCGAAAACCTGTATGACCGCAGCAACGGCAGCGGCGCGATCGGCGACATCCTCGAGTCCGTCGGCGTGGCCCGCAACACCTGGGTCAGTTACTACACCAACGCATTCGATACCCGCACCCGCGGCCTCGACCTGGTAGCCGACCACCGCAGCCAGTATGGCGCCTGGGGCGATGTACGCTGGAGCGCTGCGTTCAACTACAACAAAACCACCATCGAAGGCAGTCGCGGCACGCCGGCCGCCCTGCAAAACGCCGGTGTCAGTGTGGTAGGGCATGCCGCAGAAGGCTTGCTGGTGGCAGCCACCCCGCGCAGCAAGTGGATACTGGGGGCCAACTGGACCCTCGGCAACTTCGCCGCCAACCTGCAAACCACCCGCTACGGCAAGGTCGAGACCTGGCAACAGAATGCCGCCAATGACCGTTCATTCGGCGCCAAGTGGATTACCGACCTCGACCTGTCCTACCTGTTGTTCGACAGCCTGACGCTCAGCGTCGGCGGTACCAACATATTCAACGTGCGCCCTGACAACAATGGCATCACCCAGGCGGCCTACAAGTACAACTACGGCTCCCCGCCGTTCCATCCTGGCGGCGGGTTCTGGTACACCAAGCTGGCATACGATTTTTAACTCCCCCGCTGGCCTTTGTAGGAGCGGCCTTGTGTCGCGATGGGCTGCGCAGCAGCCCCAGGGTTTGCGCACGGATGCACAAATTGCCGGGGCTGCTTCGCAGCCCATCGCGACGCAAGGCCGCTCCTAC
>NZ_JBIVHY010000022.1:0-52207 GCF_044749445.1 Pseudomonas sp. NPDC089408 | reverse complement strand
CCGGGCGGCCCCCCCCCCCCCCCCCCCCGCCCCCCCCACCACACCCCCCCCCGCCCCCCCCCCCCCCCCCCCCCCCCCCCCCCCCCCCGCTCCTACAGGTAACGTGTGAACCCTAAACCTGAGCAGTACCTGTAGGAGCGGCTTTAGCCGCGAACACCGGCGCAGCCGGTGCCATACATGCGAGCGGTGCGGCCCTCGGGCTTTCACTGACCCTGCGGCTCATACAGGCTCACCGCCTTGGCATCCACGACCTTGGGCAGCAACCCCTCGCGGTAGAACGCATCGGCGATACGCTGCTGTTCAGCCAGGTTCTCCAGCCTCACCGGCTGCACGTCGTAACTGCGCCGGGCATTGGCCTGTTGCACCGTGGCACTGTCCAGGTTGCCCCACAGTGGGCCGAGGATGCGCGCGGCCTCCGCCGGGTTGGCCTTGGTCCAGGTACCGACTTCGCGCAAGGCCAAGTAGACCTGCTGTAACACGTCGGGGTGGGCCTTGGCGTAGTCGCTGCCAGCCAGGTAGTAACGCTGGTAGCTGGCCAGCTCGCTGCCATCGGCCAGGATGCGTGCATTCTGCTGGCGCTGGGCACTGGCCACATACGGGTCCCAGGTCACCCAAGCATCGACTTTATGGTTCTCGAAGGCGGCTCGGCCATCGGCGGGAATCAGGTAGGCCGGGGTGATGTCCTTGAAGGTCAGGCCGGCCTTGGCCAGGGCCTGGATCAGCAAGTAATGGCTGCCCGCAGCCTTGGTCACCGCCACGCGTTTGCCTTTGAGGTCGGCCAGGGTCTTGAGCGGCGAGTCCGCCGGCACCAGGATCGCCTGGGCAGTGGGCGATGGTGTTTCCCGGGCGAAGTACGTCAGCTTGGCACCTGCCGCCTGGGTGAACACCGGCACAGTGTCGGCGACATCTGCCGACAGGTCGACATTGCCCAGGTTCAACGCCTCCAGCAGTGGCAAACCGCTAGGAAACTCGTGCCAGGTAACTTGTATGCCCTCGGCCTGCAGGCGTTGTTCGAGGCTGCCACGGGCCTTGAGCAGAGTCAGCAGGGTCGAGGATTTCTGGTAGCCGATGCGCAGGGTCTGCTCGGCGGCGCTGGCCTGGCCTGCCAGCAACACTGCCGCAGCAAGGGTCAACAGTTTCGTTCGAATGGACATGGCGCTCCTCGGTGGCTTGGCGGGCGGCTTCATGCGGCCCGGCCAGGCGACTCTAGCGAGAACGACAAAATAAATTAAAGTAGTTTTAGGAATAACCTAATATGCGTTTTCATCCTTACAAATCATGCAGATGGCATTTCCTGCCATTGCGATTATGCTGATACCTTATTTTTACGTTTCATCCTGTGAGCGCCGATTATGAAAATCGATGATATGGACGCCTTCGTCGCGGTCATTCGTTGCCAGTCGACCAACCTTGCCGCCGAGGCCCTGCAACTGACGCAGCCGGCCATCACCCGCCGGGTGCAGAACTTCGAGGAAGACCTCGGCGCCACCCTGCTCGACCGCAACACCAAGCCGCTGAAACCTACGCCCATGGGCCTGCGGGTGTACGAGCAGTGCAAGGCGATCCTGCGGGAGATCGACTCACTGCGCGAACTGGTGGCCAACGATGGCGCACCGTCGGGCACCCTGCGCCTTGGCGTACCGCAGACCCTGGGGGATGTGGTGTTGCTTGACGCCCTGGCACAGATCCGTGAGGCCTACCCACAGCTGCGCACCCAGGTCAGCAGTGGCTGGGGCAGCAGCCTGATCGCGCGCATGGAGAACGGCGAACTGGACGCCGCTGCCGCGTTGTTCCCGCCCGGCAAGATCTTCCCCGAGGGCATCGCCAGCCAGTCCATCGCACGTATGCCGCTGAAGGTGGTGGCGGCCAAGGGTAGCGCGGGCAAGCGCAGCTACAAGCTCAAGGACTGCTATACCCGCGGCTGGGTGCTCAACCCCGACGGCTGCGGTTTCCGCGCAGGGCTGCAGCGAGCGCTGAGCGAACAAGGGTTGAGCCTGTCAATCAACCTGGAAACCTTTGGCACCGAGTTGCAACTGGGGCTGGTCGCCAACGGCCAAGGCCTGGGGCTGGTCCCGGAACCGTTGTTGCAAGCCAGCCGGCATCGCGATGCACTGGAGGTGCTGAATGTCAGCGATTTCAAGCCGCACGTGGATCTGTGGTTGTTCCATCCGCGCTACCTGGGCAACTTGCAGGAGCCGGTGGGACTGTTTGGCGAAGTGGCCGGGCACCGGTTGCTGGGCTGAGCCTGCCGGGGCTGCCAGGCAGCTCTGGCGTTAAATGCAAAAAGCGCATAACAGAAAAAAGGCTAAATATAAAAATCAAATAATTAGCTTAGAACTAAAAAGACTTTTACAGCCTTCATCCATACGAATACGGTCTTAGGCAACACACCGTCATTCAGGGATGAAACCCCATGAGTCACCCCTCCGACAGCACCCTCGCCGAGCTGACGCAGGCCCTTGCGGCCAATGCCGAGCGCTACGATCGCAGTGCCCGGTTCCCCCAGGACAACTTCGACCTGCTGCACCGCCACGGCCTGCTCGCCTTTACCGTGCCGCACGCCCTGGGTGGCGGCGGCGCCGGCCTGGCCAGTGCGCGCCGGGTTATCGGCGCTGTCGGCAAAGGCGACCCGGCCACCGCACTGATCCTGGTCATGCAGTACCTGCAGCACTTTCGCCTGCAGGACGAAGCCCGCTGGCCCGAGCACCTGCGCCAACACGTGGCCCGTGATGCCGTACAGCACGGTGCCCTGATCAATGCCCTGCGCGTCGAGCCTGAACTCGGCACCCCGGCCCGCGGCGGCCTGCCTGCCACCGTGGCACGGCGCACCACCGAAGGCTGGCGCCTGAGCGGCCGCAAAATCTACTCCACCGGTAGCCACGGCCTGACCTGGTACCTGGTCTGGGGCCGCAGCGATGACAGCGACCCGTTGGTCGGCGGCTTCCTGGTTCACCGTGATACCCCGGGCATCACCATCATCGACGACTGGGACCACCTGGGCATGCGTGCCACCTGCAGCCACGAAGTGCGCTTCGATGATGTGCTGATCCCCCTCGACCATGCCGTCAGCGTGAGCCCTGCCAGCGCGCCGAAAGCCGAACTCGACGGCGAAAGCCTGCTGTGGATGGCCGTGCTGCTGCCGGCGGTATACGACGGCGTGGCCCGCGCTGCGCGCGACTGGCTGGTGGGCTTCCTCCAGCAGCGCACGCCCTCCAATCTGGGCGCACCTCTGGCCAGCCTGCCACGCTTCCAGGAGGTGCTGGGCCGCATCGACACCCTGCTGTTCGCTAATCAGAGCCTGCTCGACTCGGCTGCCGCCGGGCAGGTTGCCCCTGCGCATGCCGGGCAGATCAAGCACCTGGTCAGTGCCAATGCCATCCAGGCCGTGGAACTGGCCATCGAGGCCGCCGGCAACCCCGGGTTGTCCCGGCGCAATCCGCTGGAGCGGCACTACCGCGATGTGCTCTGCAGCCGTATCCACACGCCCCAGGACGATGTGGTATTCGGTCAGGTCGGCCGCGCGGCGCTCTCGGAGGTGCAGGCATGAGCCATTCGATCATTGCCAGCCAGCTGGACGCCCAGGTCAACCAGCAATTGCGCGAGCACCTGCCGGACCATGAAGTCATCGACATCGCCTATGGCCAGCTAGCCCTGGAGGCCCCTGCCGACGTGTTCATCCTGCGCCCCATCAACGTGCGCGGGCAGCGCGTCGACACCCCGCCAGCAGGCTGGCCGTGGGGCTTGAAATGGGTGCAACTGGTGTCTTCGGGCATCGACTTTTACCCCGACTGGGTGTTCAAGGGTGCACCCGTGACCAGTGGCAAAGGCGCCAATGCCGAGCAAGTGGCCGAGTTTGCCCTGGCCCTGGTGTTTGCTGCCGCCAAGCAGTTACCCGGGCTGTGGGTCAAGGATGCCGACTGGCGCCTGACCCCGCTGGCACCGCTGCGCGGGCGCACCCTGGGCATTCTCGGCTTTGGCAGTATCGGCCAGAGCCTGGCGCGCAAAGCCGTAGCCTTGGGCATGCGGGTACTGGCCCTGAGCCGCCCCGGCCAGGCCATCGCCGAAGTGCCAGGCGTGGAGCGCGCCGCTGACCTGCGCCAGCTGTTCGCCGGCAGCGACCACCTGGTGCTGGCTGCCCCGCTCACCCCGGCCACCCGTGGCCTGATCGATCGCCAGGTACTGGCCCATGCCCGCCCCGGCCTGCACCTGATCAACATTGCCCGCGGCGGCCTGCTTGACCAGCAGGCGCTGCTCGAGGCCCTGGACAGCGGCCTGATCGGCCGCGCCAGCCTGGATGTTACCGAGCCCGAGCCATTGCCCGCTGGCCATCCACTGTACCGGCACCCACGGGTATTCCTGTCGCCACACACCTCGGCCATTTCCGAGGATGGCTACCCGGCTTTCCTAGAAGCCTTCATCGCCAACTTCCACCGCTACCGCGAGCAGGCCCCCCTGGCCAACCTGGTCGACACCGCACGCGGCTATTGATTACCGGAGAGCACACCATGAGTTCACTGTCTGCCATCACCCCTCGCTCCGACAATGTACGTGGCCGGGTCAGCGCCGAGGAATGGGAGGTGCGCGTCAAGTTGGCCGCCGCCTACCGCCTGGCAGCCCTGTTCCGCTGGACTGACCACATCTACACGCACTTCTCCGCCCGCGTGCCGGGACCGGACGAGCACTTCCTGATCAACGCCTTCGGCCTACTGTTCGACGAAATCACCGCCTCCAACCTGGTCAAGGTGGACGTCGACGGCACGATCATCGACGACCCGCTGGGGCTCGGCATCAACCAGGCCGGTTACGTGATTCACAGCGCCATCCACCGCGCCAGGCCTGACCTCACGGCCGTGCTGCACACCCACACCCGCGACGGTGCGGCGGTGTCGGCACAGCGCGACGGCCTGCTGCCGATCTCCCAACACGCCCTGGCTTACTACAGCCGGGTGGCTTACCACGACTACGAAGGCGTGGCGCTGGACCTGGACGAACAGCAGCGGCTGGTGGCCAACCTGGGCGACAGCAATATCCTGATCCTGCGCAACCACGGGCTGCTGACGGGCGGCATCAGTGTCGAGCATGCGTTCCGCGAGCTGCACGGGCTGGAGCGCGCCTGCAACATCCAGGTGGCAGCCCAGGCCGGGGGCAACGACCAGTTGCTGCATGCGCCCCAGGCGGCGATTGCCAAGGTGCACGAGCAGTCGAAGCGGTTTGCCGATGGTAGGGGCGAAGGTATCCAGCGGCATTGGGATGCGTTGATCCGTCAACTGGACCGGGAGGGCCGGGGTTACCAGGACTGACTGGCCGTTCTTCACTCCTGTGGCCTCTTCGCGGGTAAACCCGCTCCCACAGGTGCTGTGCCGCATTCGGAGCCTGTGTGTTCCATGTGGGAGCGGGTTCACCCGCGAAGAGGCCACCACAAGCAACACACCCCTCACTGAAGGAACGCCCCATGCCCCCATTTCATCTGGCCAGAAACCTGTTGGTCGCAGCTACCCTGGCGTTGAGCCTGGCCGGCTGCTCTCCCTCGGACCAGAGCACCTCCAGCAAAACCCTCAACATCGCCTTCTGGGGCGACAACACCACCCTGGTCAGCGTCGACCCTTTCCAGGTCTACTGGCTGGAGCACCGCGTGCTGCTGCGCAACGTCGCTGAATCGCTGACCGACCAGGACCCGCAGAGCGGCCGCATCATCCCTTGGCTTGCGCAAAGCTGGGAGGTCAGTACCGATGCCCTGACCTACACCTTCCACCTGCGCCAGGACGTGACCTTCAGCAATGGCGAGCGCTTCGACGCCCACGCGGTGAAAACCGCCTTCGACAGCAACAAGGCTTTCGCCACCCAGCTGCCAGCCACGTTCGGCGCCACCTACCTGGCCGGCTACGACCACGCCGAAGTGCTGGACGATTTCACCGTGCGCCTGGTCCTGGCAAAACCCAATGCCGGCTTCCTGCAGGCCACCTCGACCACCAACCTGGCCATCCTCGCCCCGGCTTCCTACAAGCTGACGGCTCAGGAACGCTCGCTGGGCAAGATCATCGGCACCGGCCCGTTCGTGCTCGAACACTACACACCGGAAGTCGGCGCGCGCCTGGTCAAGCGCGCCGACTACGCCTGGCCCTCGGCCAACGTGCATAACCAGGGGCCGGCGCACCTGGACGCTGTTGAAATCAGCTACATCGCCGAGGAAAGCGTGCGCAACGGCCTGTTCCTGCAGGGCAAAGCCGATATCCTGTGGCCACGCAACCCGTTCTCGGAAGTCGACCTCAAGCTGTTCCAGGCCAAGGGCGCGACCATCCAGAGCCGCTCGTTGCCGGGCCCGGCACTCAACCTCTACCCCAACACGCGCAATGACCGCCTGCTCGGTGACCGGCAACTGCGCCTGGCCTTGCAGAAGGCCATCGACCGCACCAGCTACGCGCATACCGTTTACAACGCCGAATTCCCGGTAGTAAGCGGCGTGTATGACGTGACCACCCCCTACTTCAAGGCCCAGGCCGACAAGCTTGCCTACGACCCGCAAGGTGCCGAACGCCTGCTGGACGCCGCCGGCTGGCACAAGGGCGATGACGGTTACCGACACAAGGACGGCAAGCGCCTGACCCTGCGCTACAACCTTACCCCCGCCGAAAGCGCCGGTGATGTACTGGTGCAGGACCAGCTGCGAAAGCTCGGCATCGACCTCAAGCTGAACGTGCTGACCCGCGCCGAGTGGGTGGCGGGCAATGCCTCGGGCAACTACGACCTCACCTCCACCTACATGACCCGCGCCGACCCGATCATCCTGCAGACCATCCTCGACCCGCGCGCCGCCAACAGTGCCACATTGGCCACCAACACCTACGAGCCGCACACCCTGGTAAAAGCGCAAACGCTGTTCGACAACGGCATCACCGCCACCCGCGACGAGCAACGCGCCCAGGCCTACGGCCAGCTACAGGACCTGCTAGTCGACCAAGCCTCGGCGTTCCCGCTGTACGAACGGGTCTGGCAGGCCGCCACCGCGCCGCGGGTCAAGGACTTCCGCTGGACCGCCGAAGGTTTCGCGCTCCTCAGCGACATCCAGGTTGGCCAGCCATGAAACGCTACCTGATAGGCCGCTTCGGCCAGGCGCTGCTGGTGCTGTGGGGCGCCTACACCATCACCTATTTCATCCTTTACCTGCTGCCAGGCGACACCCTGGCGATCATGCTGAGCGCTTCGGGCATGGAAGCCGATGGCCTGTCGCCCGAGGACCTGGCCAAGGCCCGTGCCTACTACGGGCTCGACAAAGGCTTGTTCGAGCAGTACGTCGACCTGCTGTGGCGCGCCTTGCACGGTGACCTCGGGCAATCGCTGTCACTGGGCCGGCCGGTCACTGCGCTGCTGGCCGAGCGCCTGCCGCAGACCCTGGCGCTGGCCGGTACGGCGATCGTGCTGTCGCTGCTGGCCGGGGTCGGCCTGGCCTACCTGACCGCCTACGTCCAATGGCGACCGCTGAAGACCGTGCTGGCGCGCCTGCCTTCGCTGGGCTTTTCGGTGCCGGTGTTCTGGATGGGGCTGCTGCTGATCCAGGTGTTCGCCTTCGCCCTGGGCTGGTTCCCGGCCACGGGCAGCCAGGGCCTGGCCAGCCTGGTACTACCGGCAATCACCCTGGCGATCCCCAGCGCCGCCGTATACGCCCAGGTGCTGCAGCGTGGTTTCCAGGGGGTGTGGCAAGAGCCTTACATCACCACCGCCTTCGCCAAGGGCCTGAGCCGGGCGCAGGTGCAGGCGCGCCATGGCTTGCGCAACGCGGCCCTGCCGCTGCTGACCCTGGTCGGCTTGCAGGTGGGCAATACGGTGTCCGGCGCGGTCCTGGTAGAGACGATCTTCTCGCGCAATGGCGTTGGCCGCCTGGCCCAGGAAGCCGTACTGCGCCAGGACATCCCGGTGGTGCTGGCGATCGTTGCGGTATCGGCCGCGGCCTTCGTGCTGGTCAACCTGATCGTCGACCTGCTCTACCCCTACCTCGACCCACGCATTACCCACGCCGCCAAGGTGAGCTGAGATGACCATCGACATTTCCCGGATCGCCAATAATTCGCTGCCGACCAGCACTTGGCAACGCCGCACGCGCTTGCAGCGCGTACAGCAGGCGCTCGTACCGCTGCTGCGCCGCCCCGGCTTCAGCCTGGCCCTGCTGATCGTGCTGTTCGCCCTGCTGTGCGCGCTGGTCCCCCACTGGCTGACCAGTTTCGACCCCTATGCCACAGCGCCTGCCGCCAAGCTCAGTGCGCCCGGTGCGGCGCACTGGTTCGGCACCGACGAACTGGGCCGTGACCTGTATACCCGCGTGGTATACGGTGCGCGCCTGTCGGTGCTCGCCGCCTTGCTCGCAGTGGCCATTGCCCTGGTCGGCGGCCTCGGCCTGGGCGTACTGGCCGGGTTTGCCGGCGGGCGCGTCGACCCCGCGTTGATGCGCCTGATCGACGTCCTGCTGGCCCTGCCTGGCCTGCTGCTGGCCCTGGCCATCGTCACCGCCATCGGCTTCGGCACGGTGCCGGTTGCCGTCGCCGTGGGCGTCGGCATTATTCCGGGGTTCGCCCGTACCACCCGCGCCGAAGTGCTGCGCATCAAGACCCTGCCCTATGTCGAGGCCGCGCGGCTGGGCGGTGCCAGCTGGGCGCGCACACTGCTGCGCCATGTACTGCCCAACGCCTGGGGCCCGGTGGCCGTGCTCGCCACCCTGGACTTTGGCGCGGCGATCCTGGCCACTGCCGGGCTGAGCTTTCTCGGCTTCGGCGCGGCGCCACCGGCCGCGGAATGGGGCACGCTGATCGCCAACGGCCGGCACTTCCTGATCACCGCCCCCTGGGTATCCCTGCTGCCGGGGCTGTTCGTGGTCGCGGTGGTGTTCAGCCTCAACCACCTGGCGCGCAGCGCCGAGGAGCAAGCCCGATGAGCCAGCCTGCGTTGATCGAAGTACGTGACCTGAGTGTCAGCTACGCCTCTGCCGGGCAACGCACGCAAGCGCTGAGGCAGCTGTCGTTCAGCCTGGCCCAGGGCGAGACCCTGGCCATCGTCGGCGAGTCGGGGTCGGGCAAGTCGACCCTGGCCAGCGCCCTGCTCGGCCTGCTGCCGGGCAATGCACGCATCGACCAGGGCCAGCTGTGGGTCAACGGCATCGAGGTGACCCGGGCCAGCGAACGGGCCAAACGCCAGCTGCGCGGGCGCACCATCGGCCTGGTGCCGCAGGACCCGATGGTCAGCCTCAACCCGACCCTGGCGATTGGCAAGCAGATTGCCGAAGCGCTGTCGCTGGCCCATGGCCGGCGTTATTCGCCGGTGGCTGCCGAGGTGCTCGAACTGTTGGCCCAAGTTGGCCTTGACGACCCGGCGTTGCGCGCCCGCCAGTACCCCCACGAGCTGTCCGGGGGCATGCGCCAGCGGGTTCTGATCGCCATCGCCCTGGCCGGCCAGCCGCGGCTGATCATCGCCGACGAGCCGACCAGTGCGCTGGACGTGACCGTGCAGCGGCGCATTCTCGACCACCTGCAACAGCTGGTGGCCGAGCGTGGTATCTCGCTGCTGATCATCACCCACGATCTGGGGATGGCCTGCGACCGTGCTGACCGCCTGCTGGTGATGAAACAGGGCCAGCTGGTGGAACAGGCCTCGCCCCGGCAGATTCTCTGGGGGGCGCAGCAGCCCTATACCCGCGAGCTGCTCAAGGCAGCGCCCGCTTTTGTGCCGCGGCAAAGGCCGGGTGGCCTAACGGGCCAGGCGCCGCTGTTGCGCCTGAGCAACGTCGGTAAGCGCTTTACCCTGCCTGGGCAGGCTGGCGATTTCACTGCGCTGCACGACGTGAACCTGGCGGTGCAGGCTGGGCAGACTTTGGCCATTGTTGGTGAGTCGGGGTCGGGCAAGAGTACCGCGCTGCGGATTGCCCAGGGGCTGGAGAAACCCAGCCAAGGGCACGTCGAGTTTGCCGGCGAAGATGTCAGCGGCTACAGCTGGCGGCAATTCCGCCCGCTGCGCCGGCGCATTCAGCTGGTACAACAGAACCCGTTTGCCGCACTCGACCCGCGCTTCACCGTGTTCGACAGCATCGTCGAACCGCTGGTGTCGTTCGGCCTGCTCAAGGGCGAGGCACTGGAACGCAAGGCTCGCGAACTGACTGCCAAGGTGCATTTGCCGGTGCACTTTCTCGACCGCCTGCCGCGGGAATTGTCTGGTGGCCAGCGCCAGCGGGTGGCGATAGCCCGGGCATTGGCCCTGGAGCCCGATGTCCTGCTGCTCGACGAGCCGGTGAGTGCGCTGGACGTGTCGGTGCAGGCGCAGATTCTGGCGCTGTTGAACGACCTGCAGCGCGAGCTGGGGATGGCTTACGTGCTGGTCTCTCATGACCTGGCGGTGGTGGCCAGCATGGCTGACCAGGTGCTGGTGCTGCGGCGCGGGCAGGTGGTCGAGCAAGGGCCGGCGGTGCAGGTGTTCAGCGAGCCGGCAAGCGCCTATACGCGGGAGCTGATTGCGGCGATACCGGGGCATTCGCGCAGTGTGCTGCCGGTGGCGGTGTAGCGGGGGTTTGTGTTGTTCGCGGTGTTCGAGGTGTTCGCCTTGGAATGTTTAGCGCCTGTGAAATCGAGCGCCGCCCGCGCGGCGCTTCGCGGGGCAAGCCCGCTCCCACATTTGTTTCGGGCCAATTATTCCTGCATCCATTGTCGCGCGGCCCCTTGTCTGTACGACACGGTATCGTGTCATGCGCCAAGGGGGCGCGCGCCAATGGTGGCAGGATATACTGGCCCGAAACAAATGTGGGAGCGGGCTTGCCCCGCGAAGCGCCGCGCGGGCGGCGCTCGATCTCATAGGCGCAAAAACTCTATCGGCGGACCCATCGCGGCCAACACAAAATCCATATAAAACATATTAAACAAAAAACTAAATAATCATCACGCATATTAGCTTAGAACCACAAAGCCTTTCACAACCCCCACCACCCGCGCTAACGTCACCCTCAACAGTCCGACCCCACACCTGGCGGAGGCCGTCCACACCGACCGTAACCCACAGGTATTCCCGATGAGCAAGCGACAGATTCACCTCGGCGCCATGATCCACGGCGTTGGCCACGGCTGGGGCGAATGGCGCCACCCCGAGGCACTGGCCGACGCCAGCGTTAACTTCGGTTTCTACAAGCAACAGGCGCAACTGGCCGAAGCTGCCAAGTTCGATTTCGCCTTCATCGCAGACAGCCTGCACATCCACGCCCGGTCCAGCCCTCATTACCTCAACCGCTTCGAACCGCTGACCATCCTCTCGGCATTGGCCGCCGTCACCGAGCATATCGGCCTGGTGGCCACGGTCACGGTCAGCTACACCGAGCCCTTCCAGGTCGCCCGCCAGTTCGCCTCGCTGGACTTGATCAGCGGCGGCCGTGCCGGCTGGAACGTGGTCACCTCGTGGCTGTCGGGCACCGCCGACAACTTCGGCAAGGCCGAGCACCCGCCCCATGCGGTGCGCTACCGCATCGCCCGCGAACATGTCGAGGTGGTGCAGGGCCTGTGGGACTCGTGGGAAGACGACGCCTTTACCCGCAACAAGCAGAGCGGCGAATTCTTCGACCCGGGCAAGCTGCACACCCTCGGCCACCAGGGCGAGTTCTTCAAGGTCAAGGGCCCGCTCAACATCCAGCGCTCGCCCCAGGGCCAACCTCTGATCTTCCAGGCCGGCGTGTCGGAAGACGGCCGTAATTTCGCCGCGCAGAATGCCGATGCGATCTTCGTCAGCCCCGAGTCGTTCAGCGATGCCCAGGCTTATTACCAAGACCTCAAGCAACGCGCCGCAACCCATGGTCGCAACCCCCAGGAACTGTTCATCCTGCCGGGCATCCGCCCCATCGTTGGCCGCGACGAAGCGGAAGTGGAGCGCCGTTACCAGCAGGCGGTCGAGTTGGTGAGTATCGAGGACGCTCTGGTCGCGCTCGGCCGCCCGTTCAACGACTACGACTTCAGCCAGCATGACCTGGATGCGCCGTTCCCTGACCTGGGCAACCTGGGCGACAACAGCCACAAGGGCACCGCCGACCAGCTTAAACAACTGGCCCGCGACGAGGGCCTGACCCTGCGTGCTGTAGCACTGCGCTTCTCGCGACCACGGCGGGACTTTACCGGCACCCCGGAACAGGTTGCCGATGCGCTGCAGACCTGGTTCGAGAACGACGCCGCCGACGGCTTCATCATTAACTCGCTGCTGCCCGACGGCCTGCAATACTTCACCGAACTGGTGGTGCCCCTGCTGCAGGCACGCGGCCTGACGCGCAGCGAATATACCGGCAGCACCCTGCGCGACAGCTTTGGCCTGAGCGTACCGACCAACCGCAATACTCTGCGCCGCGAGCAGGCCGCCGTCGCCTGAAAACGCCCCCGATTGAAAAGGAGTTCCACTGCATGAGCCTCGAATTCATCGGCCTGATCGGCCCCCAGGAAAGCAGCGAGTCACAGGCCCCACGCGGGCCATTGGTTGACCTGGCGTTCATCAAGGCCTTCGCCCAGGCCCAGGAATATGGCGGTTTCGACAAAGCCTTGCTGGCGGTCAACACCAGCGCGCCCGATTCGATGATCCTGGCCAGCTACGTTGCCGCGCTGACCGAGCGCATCGGCCTGCTGGTCGCCCACCGCCCCGGTTTCCAGGCACCAACCTTCGCCGCCCGCCAGTTCGCCACCCTCGACCAGCTTAGCGGCGGCCGTGCCTCGATCAACGTGATTACCGGTGGCGACAGCGGCGACCTGCAACGTGACGGTGACTTTCTCGACAAGGATGCCCGCTACGCCCGCACCGACGAGTACCTGGATGTGCTGCGCAACACCTGGACGCAACAGCAACCGTTCGACCACCACGGCGCGCACTACCGGGTGGAAGACAACCTGACCCTGGTCAAGCCGGTGGGCCAGTTGCCGGTGTACTTCTCTGGTGCCTCGGATGCGGCGGTGGAGGTCGCGGCGAAGCATGCGGACGTGTACATGATGTGGGGCGAGCCGCTGGAGCAGGTGCGCGAGCGCATCGCCCAGGTGCGCAAGGCCGCCGCCCGCTACGGGCGGGAAAAACACATTCGTTTCAGCCTGTCTTTGCGGCCGATTCTGGGGGCTACCGAAGAGGAGGCCTGGGCCCGCGCCGAGCGCATCCTGGCCGACGCCCAGCAGCGCATCGGCATACGCCAGGGCAACCGGCGCGAGAAGAACTTCGGCAAGAGCAATATCGGGTCCGAGCGCCTGGTGCAGCTGGCCAGCCAGCGCAAGGTGCACGACACCCGCCTGTGGACCGAGATCGCAGCCCTTGGGGGCGGCGCCGGCAACTCCACCTCGCTGGTGGGCACAGCGGAGCAGGTGGCTGAGGCTGCACTGGCGTACTACGAGCTGGGGGTGAGCACATTCCTGTTCCGGGGTTTCGACCAACTGCGCGATGCCGTGGAGTACGGGCAGGAACTGATTCCCCTTATCCGCGCCCGCGTGGCGCAGCTAGAAACCGACCGCAGCACCAAGCGCGCCTGACCTGTACCGGCCCTTTCGCGGCTAAAGCCGCTCCTACAGGTACAGCGCAGTCCCTGTAGGAGCGGCTTTAGCCGCGAAGAGGCCAGCACAGGCAATCCCCTATCTCATCAACCACCAGTCCATTCCGGGCCTGCACCGGCGCGCGCGCGGCAATCTCAAAATTATAATTACGCATTTAACAAGAAAATTATTATCAGTAAATAACATACTTAACTTAGAACAAAAAAGCCTTTCACACTTCGCTGAAAGTCCATTAGGTTCTACTCACCGACCCCAACATGGCGGAGGCAAATGGATTTGTGCCAGCCGCCGTCGAGCCCTTCACCAGGGCAGCCCACCCGTTGCGCACATCCGGACCTTACTTTCTCGGAGCACGCGACATGGGATTGTCCCGTAGAGATCTGATCGCCCGCCTCGCCGCCATTGGCGGCTATTCGGCGGCCCTGGGCGCACTGGGCAACAATGCCCTGGCCGCCACCTTCGAACCCCTGCAACTGGCCGCCAATGGCGGCAACGGCAAGCGCGTGGTGATTGTCGGCGCCGGTATTTCCGGCCTGGTATCGGCCTACGAGCTGCGCAAAGCCGGCTTTTCCGTCACCGTGCTCGAAGCCCGTGACCGCGTCGGCGGCCGGGTCTGGACCCTACGCCACGGTGACCGCATCGAGCACAACGACGGCAGCACGCAAACCGTCGGGTTCGACCCGGGCCACTTCTTCAACGCCGGCGCCGCGCGCCTGCCCAGCCACCACCTGACCATTCTCGGCTACTGCCGCGAGCTGGGCGTGGAGCTGCAGGTGCTGGTCAACAGCAGCCGCAACGCCCTGGCCCAACCCGACCTCGCCCGCCCGCCACTGCTGCTGCGCCAGGCGGTCAACGACACTCGCGGCCATTTCAGCGAACTGCTGGCACGCAGCGTCAGCCGCAACAGCCTCGATGCCGAACTCGACAGCGGCCAGCGCAAAGCCTTGCTGGAGTTCCTCAAGGTTTATGGCGACCTCGACAGCCAGCAGCAATACCGCGGTTCGGTGCGCGCCGGCTACACGCGCTTTGCCGGTGCCGGCGACCAGACGCCGATCCAGCGCCAGCCGGTGCCGCTGGACCAACTGCTGGACAGTAACTTGCTGCTGCCGCTGGTGTTCGATGAGATTCCCGAGTTTTCCTCGACCATGTTCCAGCCGGTCGGCGGCATGGACCAGATCCCCAAGGCCTTCTACCGCCAGGTCAAGGACAGCGTGCGTCTGGGCGCCGAAGTGCTTGGCGTGGAGACCGGCGAGCAAGGTGCCAAGGTGGTGTGGCGCGACCGCAACAGCGGCAAGCAACACGTGGAGCAGGCCGACTACGCCATCGTCACCCTGCCCCTGCCGCTGCTGTCGAAATTGCCGAACAACTTCAATGCGCCCTTCAAGCAAGCCATCGCCAGCGCCGAGGGCGACAAAGCCAACAAGGTGGCCTGGCAGTCACCGCGCTTTTGGGAGACCGACTTCCAGATTTACGGCGGGCTCAGCTACATCAACCACGAGGCACGCACCCTGTGGTACCCCAGCGACCACCTGAACAGTGCCCAGGGCGTGTTGGTGGCCACCTACAACACTGGCGCCGTGGCCCAGCAGTTCGCTGGCAAATCGCTTGAGGCACAAATCGCCTCCTCGCGCCAGGCGGTGGAATCTCTGCACCCCGGCCACAGCCACAAGCTGGGCCGGCCGGTGGTGGTGAACTGGTCGAAGATCCCGTACAGCGAAGCGCCGTGGATCGTCCACGACGAGGTCGCCCAACCGGGCTACGACGTGCTCAACCAACCCCAGGGCCGCACCTGGCTAGCCAGCGACGCCCTCGCCCATGGCGGGGTCGGCATCTGGCAGAACAGTGCTGCCGAATCCGCCCGCCGGGTGGTGGGCCTGATTGCCCGCCATGCCAGCCAGTCCCCTCGCGGCGCTGCCGCCTGACCTGCAAGGAACCCTGCCATGCCTCGTCTTCTTCTGCTTGCCGCAGCACTCATGTCGCTGACCCTGAACGCCCACGCCGACGGCATCAAACGGGTCGCGCCACCTGGCTCGAACTTCCCCATCTCGCAGCTTGTCACGGTACCGGCCGGCAGCCAGCTGACCTTCGTCAGCGGCACCCTCCCGGACGTGGCCGACCCCAAGGCGCCCAAAGGTAGCATTGCCGCCCTGGGCAACACCGAAACCCAGACCCGCTCGGTGCTGAACAAACTGCGCACGGCATTACGCAGCCAGGGCCTGGACCTGGGCGACATCGTGCAGTTGCGGGTATTCCTGGTGGGCGACCCGGCCAACGGCGGTGCCCTCGATTTCGCCGGGCTGCAAGCGGCCTACACCGAGTTCTTCGCCACCGCAGAACAACCCCGCACACCGACCCGCACCGCTATCCAAGTGGTGGCGCTGCCGCTGCCGGGCGCGCTGGTGGAAATCGACGCGATCGCGGCCAAGGCGCCGTGAGCGCGCCCGCCCTGCCAGACAAGGAACTGCGTGCATGAAGCAAGCTTTTAAATCTGCCCCCTTTTTCAGCGTGGCCTTGGTCGCCGCGCTGCATCCCGCCCCGACCTTGGCCGAAGAAGCCGCCGCCCAGGCCCTCGGCACGGTGATCGTCACCGGCAACCGTGGCAGCGAAAAGCGCACCGTCACCACCAGCCCGGTGCCCATCGACGTGATCAGCGCCAAGCAGTTGCAGGAAACCGGCAAACCCGGCCTGATGGAAGCCCTTAGTGCCAGCGTGCCGTCGCTGACCCTACCGGAAAAAACCGGCTGGGACGCCAGCGGCATGGCCCGCGCGCCAAGCCTGCGCGGGCTCAACGCGGCCCAGGTGCTGGTGCTGGTAAACGGCAAGCGCCGCCACACCAGCGCCACCTTGAACATCAGCGGCATCAACGCCGGCGCGGCGCCCAGCGACCTCGACCTGATCCCGATCAGCGCCATCGACCATGTCGAAGTGCTGCGTGACGGGGCCGCGGCCCAGTATGGCTCCGACGCCATCGCCGGGGTGATCAACGTGATCCTCAAGGCCGACACCAGCGGCACTGCAGTGACCACCGCCGGCCAGGGTTACGACGGCAAGAAACAGACCGTGCAGCAAAGCCTGAACAAAGGCTTCGAGCTCGGCCGCGACGGTATCCTTCAGCTGGCCCTCGACGCCCGTAGCCAGAACGACGACAACAAGGCCAGCGCCAACGGCTACAGCCAGGCCGAAGCGCTGGACCGTGCCGGCAAGGTCACCTACGGCGGCTATGGCACGCCGAAGATCAACCTGCTGACCCTGGGCTACAACGCCGAGCTGCCGCTGGAAGACGACCTTACCCTGTATTCGTTCAGCACCTGGTCGTACCGCAAGGCCGAGCAAGGCCAGAACTTCCGCCTGCCGACTATCGTCAACACCATTACCACTGGCCCCAACGGGCGCCCGTCCGGCTACACGCCCACCTGGTACATCGAGGAATACGACTACCAGGCTGCGCTCGGTGCCAAGGGCCTGGCCGGTGACTGGGACTGGGACCTGTCCAGCACCTATGGGCGCAACCAGGCCGAACAGGGCACCTGGAACAACCAGAACCCGTCGTTGGGCGAAGCCACGCCCAACCATTTCGAATCCGGCACCTGGGTCAGTTCGCAGCTGACCAGCAACCTCGACCTGCACCGCAACTTCGAGGTGGGGCTGGCCAGGCCACTGGACTTCTCCTGGGGCCTGGAGCAGCGGCGCGACACCTACCAGGTACAGGCCGGCGACTGGGCCAGCTGGGCAGACGGCGGTTACTGCGCGGCGCCCGGCAACTGCGCCGCATCCGGCGCCCAGGTCACCAACGGCATTTCCCCGGCCGAGGCCGACAGCGCCAGCCGCAACAGTTACGCCGGCTACGTGGATGTCGGTTTCAACCCGCTGCCGCAATGGTACTGGGGCGCGGCCCTGCGCTACGAGCACTACGACCGTGGCATCGGCGCCACCCGCAGCGGCAAGCTGACAACCCGCTACGAGCTGACCCCGGAACTGGCGGTGCGGGCCACGGTGAGCAACGGCTTCCGCGCGCCATCGCTGGCCAACAGCCTGTTCAGCGCCCGCTCAACCACCTACGGCGTGGTCGATGGCGTGTACCAGTCGATCAACTACGGCGTGCTGCCGGTGGACTCGGCCGCTGCCCAGGCCTTGGGCGCCGAACCCTTGAAGCCGGAGAAGTCGACCAACTACAGCCTCGGACTGACCTGGCAGCCCAGCGAGCGCCTGGCCTTCACCGCCGACGCCTACCTGATCAACGTGCGTGACCGCATCACCCTCACTGGCACCCTGCTCGGATCAGAGGTAACCCAGACCCTGCTGGCCAACGGCATCGATTCGACCTCGGGCGGCCAGTACTTCACCAACGGCGCCGATACCCGCACCAAGGGCCTGGACCTGGTGAGCAGCTACGACCAGGACCTGGGCAGCGCCGGTACCGTGAAATGGACAGCAGCCTTCAACTGGAACGACACCGAGATCCTCGCCTACAAGGACAGCGTAAACATCCTCGGCACCTCCTACGAGCTGATGAACCGCCAGGCGCGCAACTTCCTTACCGATGTACAGCCGCACACCAAGCTGATCCTCGGTGGCAACTGGCGCCTGGACCGCTACCGGGTCAATCTGGGGCTGACCCGCTACGGATCATGGCGTGAAGTGAACGCCGCCAATGACCGTTCGCTGGACCGTGAGTACAAGGCACGCTGGATCACCGACCTGGATGTGGGTTACCAGCTGACCAAGGACCTGGAGCTGGCAATAGGCGCGCGCAACCTGTTCGACGTGTACCCCGAGCGCCAGGCGCCGAGCAGCAAGACCATGACCAAGGGTTATGGGGCCTATTCGCCATATGGTTTCACCGGGGGCTACTACTTCGGGAGGCTGACCTATAACTTCTGAAATCGCGGGGGCTCCCACAGGGCCCCTGCCCATTGCGCCATTGTCGTTCTACAGAGCAAGAGCTGGTGCATTACTACAGAACCTCAAGCCTCACGCAACACGTTGTTTTGCCGCCATTAATAGCCAAAATCCTGCCTTCATTCAGCTAATTCAACTGGCTGCCTCTCGCTACACTTTCGAGCTTCGCATTCATCACGACAACAACCACAAGGTAACCCGCAACCATGGCTATCCAGCGTCTGCACAGCAACAAGCGCCTGAGCAACACCGTGATCCACAACGGGGTCATCTATCTGGCCGGCCAGCTGGCCAACAACCATGAAGCCGATATCCGCACGCAAACCGCCGAAACCCTGGCCAATATCGATGCGCTGCTGGCTGAAGCCGGCAGCGACAAGTCGAAGATCCTGTCGGTCACCATCTACCTCAAGGACATCATCAACGACTTCGCCGGGCTCAATGAAGTCTGGGAGGCCTGGGTGGCAGAAGGTCACGCCCCGGCACGCGCCTGCGTCGAAGCGGCCATGTTCAAGCCGAGCCTGTTGGTGGAAATGTCCGTAGTAGCCGTGCAGGGCTGATCACCTGAGAACCGGCCTTCAGGTTCTGCCTGCAAACTAACGGTCGTGCAGGTGCTTTTTCAGAAATGCCCGGGTGCGATCCTGTACTGGATTGCTCAGGATTGCACCCGGTGCCCCCTGCTCCACCACCACCCCGCCATCCATGAACACGATCTGGTCGGCCACCTCGCCGGCGAAACGCATTTCGTGGGTGACAATCAGCATGGTCATGTGCTCGGCCGCCAGTTGCTTCATGACCAGGTTCACTTCCTCGACAAGCTCGGGGTCCAGCGCCGAGGTCGCTTCATCGAACAGCATGACCTTCGGTTGCATGGCCAGCGCCCGGGCAATGGCCACGCGCTGCTTCTGCCCGCCAGACAAACGTGACGGGTACTCGTCGATCTTGTTGGCCAGCCCGACCTTTTGCAGGTACTCCAGGGCCAGTTCCCGGGCCGCACTTCTCGAATAGCCTTTGAGCTTCATTGGCCCTATCGCGATGTTTTCACACACGGTGAGGTGCGGGAACAGGTTGAAATGCTGAAACACCATGCCCATTTGCTGGCGCACCCGGTTGATATGCTGCTCGAAAGCGCGGCCCTTCAAAGGCCGGTTGACCTGGTCGCCGTCAAGCCAGACCTCACCATCATTAAGCGCTTCAAGGTGATTGATCGAGCGCAGCAAGGTGCTCTTCCCCGAACCGCTGGGGCCGATGATGGCGTAGATCTGCCCACGCGACACCGACAGGTCGATACCCTTGAGTACCTCAAGCGCGCCGTAGGCTTTACGGGCGCCCTTCACTTCCACCATAGCGTTGTTGTTCATCGTGACATCTCGACCTTTGCTTCAATTAGATGCAGCCCAGCCTCGAGCACCAGGTTGGCCACGTAGTAGATCAGCGCAACGGCGATGTAGAACTCGAACGGGCTGTACGTTTCGCTGACCGCCAGTTGTGCGCTGTAGACGAGTTCGGCAATGCCAATGATCGATACCAGCGAGGTGTCCTTCAGCAGCACGATGAGGTTGTTGCCCAACGGCGCAATGGTCTTTCTCAGTGCCTGCGGCACGATGATGTAGCGCTGGGTCATGGCCCTGCTCAGGCCAATCGAACGTGCGCCTTCTATTTGCCCGGGGTCGACCGCCTCGATGCCGGACTTGATCACGTCAGCGTTGTACACCGCAAAGTGCAGGCTGAGCCCGATGATGCCCGCCGCGAGTGCCGGAATATCGATACCCACCTGCACCAGCCCGTAATAGATCAGGTACAGCTGCAACAACAATGGCGTGCCCATCAACAGCCAGGTCACGAAGCGTACCGGCAGTGCCAAGGCTTTGGGTGCATACAGGTCGATCAGGGCAAACAGCACGCCCACTACCAGGCTGATGACGCTGGAACACAGAAACATGACCACCGTCCACCACAGCCCTGTCGCCAGCATGTCGTAATAAGGCGTGATGACACTCAGGTTCAATCCTTCCATTGGCAAGCCCTTACTGGGTGGCGTAGCGCCGGTCCAATACCTCGACCAGGTACTTGACCGAGTACACCATGACGATATAAAGCAGCGCCGACACCATAAAGATCTCGAACGGTTTGTAGGTTGAACTGATAAAGCGCTGCGCGGTGTAGGTCAGTTCAACGACCGAGATGGCCGAGACCAGGGCGGAGCCCTTGATCAAACCAATGGCATTGACGCCCAGCGGCCTGATCATCAGTTTCAGTGCCTGGGGAATGATGATGTACAACAGCGTCTGCCTGCGGCTGAAGCCAATCGATCGTGCGCCTTCCGCCTGACCAGGGTCGACGTTATCGATAGCCCCGCGAATGGACTCCGACATATACGCCGCGATATTCATGCCCAAACCGATTACTGCGGCAGCAAAGGGCTCAAGTTCGATCCCTATTTGTGGGCCGCCAAAATAGATAATGAACAACTGCACCAGGCAGGGCGTACCACGAAACACGCTGACATAGAGTTTGGCGGCCCACCGCAGGAGGGCCAGCGACGATAACCTGAGTGCTACCAGGATGACTGCCAACACCAGGCCAAGTATCAATGCCAGCAACGAGATCTGCACTGTGACCCAGGCGGCTTCCATGAAAAACGGGTAGGTGCGATGGATTAATGATAGGTCCATAGATACCACTCACAAAGTCTGCCAACCCAGCCCAACCCGCGGTCAGGCCACGACGGGTACGTGTCAGCGAATATCGCGACCGACCCATTTCATCGAGATTGCTTTGTAAGTGCCATCAGCCAGGATGTCGTCCAGGGCCTTTTGCAACTGGGCCTTGAGTTCCGGGTTGTTTCTACGGATGGCAATGCCAAGGCCCTCACGACCGCCCTGATCGTCTGGCAAGCTGATGATGCGTACTTTCTGCCCGGTCTCTTTTACCGCAACCATGACGGGAATGCTGTCCATGACCACCGCATCAATGCGCCCGGCATCCAGGTCAACCAGCATTTCCGGCAGCCCTTTATAGGTGCGCACTTTCAAGTTGCCGCGGGCGCGTGCCCATTTGTCATGGGAGTCGCCCAAGGTGACGCCAACCGTGACATCCTTGAGATCATCCAGCCCTTTGATCGGTGAGTCTTCCTTGACGCCAATCGTGCGGCCAGCGTGGTAGTAAGGCCCGACGAAGTCCACGGCTTTCAGGCGCTCGGGAGTAATGGTCATCGAGGCGATGACAGCGTCGTACTTCTTGGCCAACAGCCCGGCGATAATGCCATCGAACGGGGTGGTGATTATCTTGATCTTCACGCCCAGGCGCTGCGCAAGTGCCTCACCAATGGAGGCGTCGAAGCCGACAATTTCATTTCTTTCATTGGCAAAGCTGAACGGAGAGTACTGCCCGCTCATGGCCACACGCAGTACTTTCGATTCCTGAATGGCTTGCAAGTCATCGGCGTGCGCGGCGCCATAAGAGAACAGTGCGGCTGCCGCTACAGCGGAGGACGCCAGTAGCATTCTGGTTGTTCTTGCCAGCATCGAGGCACTCCTTGGAAGTTTGTATTTCTTATTGTTCTGGACGTCAAAGTCCCAACCTTCCGCAAAAGCTTTGCATACTGAAACCTTGAAAGCACCCTGCAATGTGCGTGTTCGACGGGCACATTGCCGGAATCGACCGACATAATGTCGGTGCTATTTCGTGCCGGGGAAAATTTGAAGTAGTGTCTGGTAATGCACGATAAACAAGCAAGTATCCAGCTGGTGTGCACCTGCATTGTGCAGTGGCGGCCGGCTTTTTACCGGTGATCCGTCAGGAGTGTCAGCATTGCGCGAATTAGACGTCAAGGATCGGGAAATCCTCGAGATACTTTCCAAGGAAGCACGTGTTGCGCTCAAGGCACTGGCAGCCAGGATCGGGCTGTCCAGAAGCGCCACCAGCGAACGGGTTTTACACCTGGAACGCAGCGGGGTCATTCGCGGGTATCGTGCGGATATTGGTGAAATCGATGCCAATGTCATACGGGCGATCATCCTGGTTTCACTCAAGCGCACACCGGCACTGGGGCTGCTGGACCTGCTGGCACAGAACGCCCAGGTAAAACGGGTTTCATCGGTCAGCGGGCAACTTGACCTGGTGATCGAGGTTGAGGCGCGAACGATTGATGACTTGAACCGGGTTCGTGATGCCGTGGCCAGTCATGATTCAGTAGATGACATTACTACGGCGGTGGTGTTGCGGCGTGATATCGACAGGCAGAAGGCCTGATTGAATTTGCATGGCACCGGCTGCGCCGGTGTTCGCGGCTGAAGCTGCACAGGTACTGCACATGGCTCAAGCATTATGCTGGTCCATGTAGGAGCGGCCTTGCGTCGCGAAAGGGCTGCGCAGCAGCCCCAGCAATTTGTGCGGCTGCGCTGAAATCCCGGGGCTGCTGCGCAGCCCTTTCCGACCGGTCCGGCGCCCCGGCAAGGCCGCTCCTACATAAGAAGGTGTGTTACTTCAACGCTGCGGTGAAGCTGTCCTTCAGCACCTCCAGCAAGAAGTCGGCATTGGCCCGGCTGAAAATCATCGATGGGCGCATTTTCAGTACGTTGTCATGTGGCCCTTCGGTACCGATCAGCACGCCGCGCTCTCTGGCGCCATCCGCCACTCTCCTGGCCAATGCCGTCGCCGGGGCCTTGGATGTGCGGTCGGTGACCAGCACGATGCCGAGGAACAGGCCTAACCCGCGCACATCGCCAATTACCTCGAACTGCTGCTGCAGCTTGCGGAACCCCTCAAGCAGGTAGTTACCAACGTTCAAGGCGTTCTCTTTCAACTGGTCTCGCTCGATTGCATTGAGTACCGCCAAACCTACCGCGCACGACACCGGGTTGCCGGCAAAGGTGTTGAAGTATTCCATGCCATTGTTGAACGCATCGGCAACCTCACGGGTGGTCACCACCGCCGACATCGGGTGGCCGTTACCGATCGGCTTGCCCATGCTAACCGCGTCCGGCACAACGCCCTGGGTCTCGAAGGCCCACCAATGGCTACCGACGCGGCCAAAGCCGACCTGCACCTCATCGGCCAGGCACAGCCCGCCTTCTGCCCGCACCATCGCATACACCTCCTTGAGGTATTGCTCGGGCAAAAACACCTGCCCCGCCACGCTGGGGATCGACTCGGCGAGGAAGAACCCGGGGCGTTTGCCGGCCTTGCGCATGGCAGCCAGCTGCTCTGCCACCGACTCGGCAAAGCGCTTGCCGTGCTCGTCCAGCGGCCAGTCCTCGGGGGCGTAGTAGCTCTCAGGGACCACGGCCTCGTAAACGTGCGCCGCCCTGCCCTTGCCGGCTTTGCGCTTGTACTTGTAGGGGCTCAGGTCGATGAGCTCCTGGGTGGTGCCGTGGTAGGCCCAGTCCAGCACGATCGCCTGGTCACTGCCGGTGTAATTGCGCGCCATGCGCAGCATCAGGCTGTTGGCTTCACTGCCCGAACAACCGAACGACGCTACGCAAAGGCCCTCTGGCAGCGTGCCGGTCAAGCGCTCGGCGTATTCGACGATGTTGTCGTGCAGGTATCGGGTATTGGTGTTGAGCAACGCAGCCTGGTGTGTCAGGGCTTCAACCACGTCGGGGTGACTGTGGCCCAGGTGGCAGACGTTGTTGAAGCAGTCCAGGTAAGCCCGCCCGAAGTTGTCGATCAACCACACGCCATCGCCCCGTACGAATTTGATCGGGTCGGTGTACGAAATGGACAGGTTCGGTAACAACAGTTCCTTGCGCTTGGCAATGATACGCGCCTTGGTCATGCCCTGCTGGTCGTAGGTTTCTGGCGGGATACCGGCCAGCGCCGAGGCATCCGGGAACAGGTCCGCCCACACTTCGCGGTACTCCGGCTCACCTACGCCAATCACCTCGCTGGCGGTCAACCCGGTATCGGTGGTCATCTGCAGATGCAGGTGCGGAATCCAGCCGCCGTTTTCGTGGTCCGCGCCCATGTAGCCGACCAGGTCGCCGGCTTCAAGCATGTCGCCCGCCTGCAGGCGGGTGAGCGCCTCATGGGCCATGTGCCCCCACAGGGTCAGGAACGGCGGGCAACCTGGCGGCGTATGCTCGATCATCACCAGGCCACCGTAACCCAGTGGGTCGGGCTCGACTTCGACGCTTTTGACGGTGCCGGCGACGGGTGCATACAACGGCGTACCGGCAGGCATCACCAGGTCAACCCCTACATGCAGGGTACGGCGTTGCCCCTTGATGAAACGCGACTCGAAGGCGCTGTCGGTGTAGATGGTGCGCAGTTCGCCCCATGGCCCGATGGCCAATGGCACCTTGTGCGCAGCCGAGTATTCGTTCCACCATCGGGTTGCGTCGGCCGGGCGCTGCTGGGCCGAGGCAATGGTCATCTCGTGGCCGGCGTCGCCAAACGGCGCGATCACTTTGTTCAGGATGGCAGCTGACGGGCGCACCAGGTCGGCAAAGGTTTTTTGATTGGCGGCGACCCAGCGACGGACATCGCCGGCACCGTCGATGGCATCAAAACCACAGGCCTTGCGCAGAATGCCAGTGGCCAGCCGCGGGTTCATCGCATCCAATTGCTCCAGCAGGCGCCAGGCAGGCGCCTCGCTGATGGCCAGGTAGGGGTTGTCGTCGGTCTGATCATGGCGGGAAGCAGAGAACGTGACGCTGATGACCAGGCGCATGGCGATCAGGTCGAACAGCACATCCAGCTCTTGTGCCTGCAGCGGGTACGTTTCATGGAAACCGGCCACCAGCGCGGCAGCCGCGCCGATCGGGTCGTCCATGTCGAGGATGGCATACGCACTGGCAATCGCGACCTCGGCAATCAGTACGGTGTGCACGGCATCGCCGAAGTCGATGAAACCAGTCACGGTGCTGGTGGTTTCGGCATCGACCAGGATGTTCCAGTCGTTGGCATCGTTGTGGATCACCTGGGCACGCAGCGCGGCCAGCCTTGGCTGTACGGTCTGTTCGAAGCGGGTGATAAAACGCTCGACAATCGCCCGACGCTCCGGGCTCTTGATGAAGTGCAGGCGCGAACGGGAGCGTGCGGCATGGCGCAGGTCCCAGTCCAGTTCGCGCACCGCACCCGGGTGCATGAAGCCCTGCAGGGCACGGTCAAGCTCACCCAGCGCCCGGCCGAAGTTGCTCATCAATGCAAAGCTGCGCCTGGCCTCGGCAAGCGGCGTGCCCGGTAGCCAGCTGACCATGCGCAAGGCGTGCTGCTCACCCGCGGTGCTGGCCACCGTTGGCAGGTAGCCCCCCGCGGTGCTGGCCCGCAGGTGCGGCACGCCCAGGTGTGCACCCTGCACCGCCAGGTGCTCTAGCAGTGCGGTTTGAAACGCGCTTTCTACCTGGGGTTCACTGGCGTTGACGATTTTCAGGATCCAACCCGCATCTGTGCCGGTTTCCAGCCTGTAGTTGCGGTCACGCTCGCCATCCAGGGGCGTTGCCTTGCCGGTGACATTGAAGAAGTCTTTTGCGAGGCCCTCAGCATCGCTTGCCGAAAACCGAGGTGCCGGGTGGGAAAGGTCTGTCATATCATCACGTTCCGAGCGAGCAAATTGTTTTTTCAATAGCTTGTCATGCACCACCGAAACCGACACCCTGCATACGGTCGGGATCAACAGGCATTATGCCGGTTCTGACCGGCATAAAGACGGCGGGCTTATTGGGTGGTGCAATGCGTGACCTGGACGCAAAAGATCGTGAGATTCTTGAAGTACTCTCGAAGGACGCGCGCATTGCGCTCAAGGCGCTGGCTGGCCGCATCGGCCTTTCCAGAAGCGCCACGACCGAGCGCGTAGCCAACCTTGAGCGCAGTGGGATCATTCGCGGTTACCGCGCCGACATCGGCGAAATAGACGCCAACGTGATACGTGCGATCTTGCTGGTGACGTTGCAGCGCACACCGGCCATGGGGCTGCTCGACCAATTGGCCACCGATGCGCGCGTGCGGCGGGTTTCCTCGGTGAGCGGCCAGCTCGACCTGGTAGTGGAAGTCGAAACCCGTACCATCGACGACCTCAACCAGGTACGTGACAGCGTGGCACGGCACGAATCGGTGGATGACATTACCACCTCGGTGGTACTGCGCCGGGACATCGACCGTCAGGGTGCTTGAGCAGCCGCAACGGCCCTGCACAACCTATCAAGCCAGTGCAATTGTGGGAGCGGGCGTGCCCGCGAACACCGGCGCAGGCCGGTGCCATCCTGCACAACGCCCACTGGGCGGGCAGTTTCAGGCCGCCCAGGTTTCCTGCAGATGGCGCCACAGGGGGCGCCCCCCTTCAACAGTGAACACGGCGGTCGAGAGCCGCGTCTTCGCCTGTTGACCGGGCAAATGGTGCGTCTCGCAATAGCGCACCACTGCACTCTCTGGCCATTGCGCGAGGGTTTCCAGCCCGTTGAGCTCAATGCTTAAACCAGGCTGGGCGCCTGTGCGCTGGGCAAACAGCGACGCGACCTCGGCAAGGCCGATCTGGGCACCGCCAGGTGTGACCATCTTAAAATCACGGTGAAAGCGCTCGAGCATGGCTGCAACAGTGCCCTCAGCGCGGGCAAACAGCGTTTCGATCAAGACATGCAAGTCAATGACTTCTTTCAGATAACGGTCCATGAAGTTCCTTTGCTTTGGTGAGTGAGCGAATCCGCAGCCAGATCAGGGCGACCAGGCAGGTTGCCTGCAAGCCCCCCGCCAGCATGAATGTACTCTGATAGGCCTGCCGTGCCCCGATTTGCGAAGACAGCAAGCCGAACACCAGGCTGACCGCCGTGACGCCCAGGCAGAAACTCAATTGCCGGTTCAACGCCCAAAGGGTACTGCCCTGGCCGAGTGCCGAAGGGGCCAAGGCAGAAAACGCGGCGCTTTGCGCGACACTGGTGCACAGGCTGCTGCCAACACCCAGCAGCGCGTAGGCCAGCATGAGCGAAGGCACGCTCGATGCCAGCGCCAGCAGCGCATAACCCGGTACCTGCAGCGCCAGCCCGAGCACCAGCAAGGCGCCAGGGCCGACCAGCCTGTAGCACCAGGTCGTGCAGGCAATTGCCATAGCCGCACCTGCAGTCCAGGGCAGCATCAGGCTGCCCGCCGCCTTTGCGCTCCAGCCAAGCTCGGCCTGCAGGTAAAGCATGGCCAACAGGTTCACCCCGATGAACAACCCTGGCACCGCCAGATACAAAATCAGCGAGCCGGCGAAAACAGGCTCACGTGCTACCGAAAAATCCACCAGCGGCGCAGCGCTGCGCCGTGAGTGATGCCAGTAACCGCCCAGCAGAATTGCCGACAGCAAGGCCCACATCAGTGCCGTGCCGCCCTGGCCATTGCCCGCTGCAGTCATACCCAGCAGGCCAATCCCCACACCCGCGCCGGCCAACAGCAAGCCCTTGCCATCGAAGGGTTCACTGCGCATTGCTGCGGGTACCCGCGGTAACCAGCAAGCGCCCAGCAGCAATGCCAGCAGCGCCATCGGCAGGCTGGCGACCATCACCCACTGCCAAGGCAACCGTAACGACAACCAGCCGCCCAGTAGGGGTGATACGGCTGGCGCCAGCAAGCCTATGGCCATGATCGCCATGGTCACCTTTGGCCGTTCATTGGCTGGGTATTGGCGATAGACCAGTGCCTGCCCTGCGGGAATGAACAGCCCGCCAGCAAGACCTTGCAAGCCGCGTAATGGCAATAGCGTAAGCATCTGTGCGCAGCTGCCGATCAGCAATGTCGCAATTGAAAACAGTGCCAGCGAAACGAGCAGCAGCGGGCGGTCGCCCATGCGTTCAGCCAACCATCGACTGGGCAACATCCCCAGCGTCAGCCCCAGTAGGTAGGCCGTGCTTACCCAGGCCAAGGCGGCGACATCGGCTTGCAGGGCCGCACCGATTATCGGTGAGACGACCGCCGTGATGAAGGTATTGATCAGGTCAACGAAGAAACCCAGGAGGTAAAA
Organism: Pseudomonas sp. NPDC089408; assembly: GCF_044749445.1. Taxonomy (NCBI): domain Bacteria; kingdom Pseudomonadati; phylum Pseudomonadota; class Gammaproteobacteria; order Pseudomonadales; family Pseudomonadaceae; genus Pseudomonas; species Pseudomonas sp. NPDC089408. The sequence goes on along the minus strand of NZ_JBIVHY010000022.1, from coordinate 23,842 downwards.
AAGTGTGATACGACGGCGTTGGTTGAGTAAGGCCACGATGAACTCCATTCAGCGAGCCCGACTGTAAGCCTTCGGCTGCAGCGACATAAGTGCTGTAATATCAGCCACACTGTTAACTGTTTTTTGACAATGATGCTCGACCTTAATCGTGTTGCCAGCTTCATCGCTGTTGCGGACAGCGGCAGCTTTACCAAGGCGGCCCAATTACTGGGCCTGTCCAAGGCACGTATCAGCTTCAATGTGCGGCGCCTGGAGGCTGAGCTGGGTGCAGGCCTACTGGCGCGCAATACCCGGCATACCGTGCTGACCGATTGCGGTGAACGGTTTTTACGCGAGGCGCGGCAGCTGCTTGACCAGGCAGAACGTGCGTCAGCGAGCGTGCAGCCTTCGCCTGCCGGGCTCAGCGGGCGTTTGCGCATTACCAGCACGTCAGCCTTCGCGCTGCAGGCGGTGCTGCCGGTGTTGGCCCACATGGCCGAGGCTCATGCCGAGCTGGCAATCGAGCACGTCGCCTCGTCGAACCTCTGTGACCTGGTTGCCGAGCGCTTCGATGTGGCTATCCGTCTAGGCGAGCTGGCTGATTCCGATTACAAGGCGGCGAGAATCGGCGACTACGCTTTGCAACTGGTTGCCAGCCCGGCGTACCTGCTGCGCCACCCGGTGGGTTCGGCAGACGCGCTCGCGCAAGTGGACTGGCTGGCGCATACCCACCTGAGTGATGCACCCTGGCGATTCTTCAATGCCCCCGCCACGACTGAACCCAGCCGCTTCGAGCGCCAGCCCCGCTTGCAGGCTGATAGCGCCGAGGCGTTACTGGCCATGGCCTTGCGCGGGCTTGGTGTCGCGCTGCTGCCGGGCTGGCTGGTTGACGATGCCATCGCCCGGGGTGAACTCGTCAGTGTGATTGACCCTGGCCACTTCGCACGGCAACCGATTCATGCGCTGTATCGCAACAGCATGTATGTGCCGGCGGCAATACGGGTTTTCATCGACCTGCTGACTGCGCGATGGAACGATCAGGAAAGTGTGCGGTAACAGAACTCACGCGTTGCGCAGCACTGCCTGTATCTCGCCAACCACCTGCCGCGTTGCCTGGTCGACAGTGCCTTCATTTCGGCACAGCACCCAGCCATGCTCCGCAACCGCCCGCTCGAATGCCGCAGTGCAGGCAACCTGTTCATCCAGGCTGTGAATCACCGTACTGCCCAGCCCGCGGTTGCGCGCTGCAGCCCTTGCCCATGAGATTTCAGGGGCGGTGACCACACCGACATGCAGGTCTGGCACTTGCACGCCGCGCTCAAGGTTCAATTGCAAGATCTGCGCAAACGGCACGCTACGGCGAAATGCTGCGTCAGAGGGGTACCAGCGATCGATCAGGATAATGCTGTCAGCGGGCTGCTTGGGCAGTACCGTGCGAGAAATCCAGGCACGGCTTTCTGCGAAGCGCTCGCAGACCTGGTATTCCAGCGCCTGGCAGGGGTTTCTGGCGAGCCTGTTGACCAACACCATGGTTTCGCTGCGGTAGGGGTCGTTGTTTCTCTCGCAAAGGCGGACCACCTTGTGCCCGTCCAGCCTCAGTGCTTGAGTCACGGCCTCCAGCAGTGTGGTCTTGCCGGTGCCCTTGGGGCCATCGATGGAAACAAACAGCGGGTGGTTCATCGTTCAATACCAGTAGGCTCAAGCGCGCGATGAGACCATTTATTGCGGCTTGCCTTCAAGCGCCTGTCGAATGGAGTACATATGTTCTCCACAGGCGAAAGGCGGCATAGGCCGCCTTCGCTACCCAGGGCCCCGTAGGCGGCTTTAGCTACGACACCGGCGCAGCCGATGCCATGCACCGCGTTGGATGCTTCGCGGCTAAAGCCGCTCCTACATTGACCGCGTCAGCTTTGGGCCTGCCAACCCATTTGCTTGAGCGCCGTGAGCAAGCGTTCACCCTCAAGGCCTGGCACTTCGCGCCCGTCGTCAGCCAGCATCATGCGCCCCGCCAGGATCGCATTGACGATGGCCTCCTCCACTGCCTCGGCTGCCGCTGCGAACAACGGCGAGATATGGTCGTTGTTGGCCATCGCCACCTGCGCCGTCATTGGCAGGTCGCGGCGGTTGTAGTCGGCCGGTGCCAGCCCAGTGTTACCGGTCGAAAACGCCAGGAAAATATCGCCGCTGGAGTCATCGGTACCGCCCCCTGTGCGGGCAATGCCCAGCGCCGCCCGTTGCGCCAGGCGCTGGCACTGGTGCGGCAGCAACGGTGCATCGGTGGCCAGCACTACCACGATCGAGCCCATGCCTGGGGTGTCCTGCTGATCAAAGGGCGAAGGCAGATCGAGCAACACCCGGCCCACCGGGTAACCATCCACCCGCAACTCACGACGCTGGCCATGGTTGGCCTGGACAAAAGCACCTACCGTCCAGCTTCCCTCCCCGGCCGACAGCACCCGCGACGCCGTCCCGATGCCGCCCTTGAATTCATGGCAGATCATGCCGGTACCCCCGCCAACCGCCCCCTCGCCCACTGGCCCGCTGCTGGCTGCGCCCAACGCCTGCTGGACCAGGTCGGCATTTACATGCTGGCCCCAGATGTCGTTCAGCACGCCGTCATACGTTTCCATCACCACCGGCATGCACCAGTAGGTCGAAGCATCAGCCAGGGTCGCGTGCTCATGGGCAATCAGCGCATCGCGCACTACGCCGACACTGTGGGTGTTGGTGGTGGCAATGGCGGTGGTCAGCAGGCCCGCTTCCCGAACCCACTCAAGGCCGGTGGCATCGCCATTGCCGTTGAGCACATGGCAGCCGGCAAAGCATGGCTGATAGCGCGCCGGGCCTTCTCGCGGCTCGATAATGCTGACCCCGGTGCGCACCGCTTTGCCGGCGTGGGTGGTATTCAGGGTGGCGTGACCAACCCGCACCCCCGGTACATCGGTAATGGCGTTGTGCGGGCCGGGCTGGCCAAGGCCCAGCGTGATACCAAAATCGCGTGCTCGCATCTTGTTTCTCGCTCAAAGTTTCTGAAAGGCTGGGCTCAACTTGCCATAGGTGCCGTACAGCAACACCGAGGTAAGCAGAATGCCAACGATGATGAATATGTCCCGCGCCGAAGCCGTGCTCAGCAAGGTCGTCAGCAGGTACCCGGCACCGATCACCGCCGCCAGTGCCGGCAGCGGCCACAGCGGCATGCGGTACGGGTGTTCACGGTCACGGCGCACTACCCGGCTGAACAGTGCACACAAGCCCACCACCAGGTACACGCAGAGGATCAGCAGCACGGTGAACGAAGTGAGCTCCGACAGGTTGGAACTGAAGGTCAGCGCCGCAGACGGCACGGCGAGGAATAGCGTGGCCAGCCACGGCGACTCCCACTTGGGATGGATCCGGGTAAACGCACGGTTCAGGGTCGGCATCCACAATGCGTCGCGCCCACTGCTGTAGATCACCCGCCCGCTCTGGATCACCAGCGCGATGATCGCGTTGAACACCGAAAGGAAGATCCCGGCGCTTACCAGGCGCGACAGGGTTTCGTTGCCATGAGCGGTCAGCAGGTAGCCAATCGGATCGGGGCTGGCCAGCATCGCTTCCAGCGAGGGGGCACCGACCAGAAGCGCCACCAGCGGGACCACCTCGATAGCCACCACCAGCACCAGTGACCACAACACCGCTTTGGGTATGCCGCGCCCGCCGCACTTCATGTCTTCGGCCAGCAGCACGGCGCCACCATAACCGTTGAACGAGAACAGCGCGGTGCCAATCGCACCCACCACCAGCGCCCAGGGCGCCGCGTGCAGTAGGCCGTTGTCGAGTACCAACGGGCTGACCAGGCTGCTGACCGGTTGCTGGGCGTGACCGAAGCCCAGCACCACGATCACCATCAACGCCGCCACTTCAAGCAGAAGGCAGATGCCGGTGACCCACGCGTTCAGCTTGATGTTGAGGATCCCCAGCAGGTAACCCAGGGCCACGATCACCAAGGCGACTGCCTGCCCGTCAAGCTGGGTGCCCAGCGCCGCATTCAGGTAAGTGGCGGCCCCGGTGGCCAGTACCGGTGGAATGAACACCAGCATTGCCAGCACGGTTAGAAAGGTGGCATAGCCGGCCATGCCGCCAAACACGCGCTTGGCAAACACGTATTCCCCCCCTGCCACACTGTGCGCACGGCCCAGTTCGGCATAGCAGAGCGCGAACATCAGCGCCAGTACGCCGCCGAGCATGAAGGCCCATATGACCCCGGTGCCGGCCTGGGCGATGGCAAAAGGCGCGATGACGAACACCGAACTGGCGGGGGTGACCGAAGAAACGGTAATGGCGACTACATCAGCGACGCTTAGCGTCGGTTTGAGCTCTGGAGCGGGTGCACTGCTGGACGTCATTTGTTCATCCTCACGTTATTGTTGGTGTCAGGAGGCAGAACCAGGAAGCGAAGCGTGGCGGGCTCGACGGCCCGCTTGATGGGTACGGAATCTATGCGGCGCTAGCTGGCCGGACAATTCCCACAAAGGGGTACCCCCGGTTGACAGCGACGGTGAATCAGGCGCCAATGCCCCAGGGCTGCGTTGCAGCCCCTGCTTGCTCTACCCCTTCCAAGGATGCAGTCGTGGACATTCTCTTTCATGAAGTTGCCGGCCACACCGCCTTGGCCCGGGCGATCGAGCACATCGGCAGCACGCGCTTCTGGCGCCAGCTGATCTTGTTACTGCGGCATTGGGTACCGTTCGACAACGCCCTGGCGATTCACTTTCCGGCCCAGGGCGCACCGCACGTGCTGGAGGAATACGACGCCGCACCGGCACCCGTGGCCGGCGAGTTGTACCTCGACGGCTTGTACCTGCTCGACCCGTTCTACCAGGCCGCCCGCGAAGGCCTGGCTACTGGTTGCTATCACCTCGAGGAAGTGGCGCCGGACCATTTCTGGCAGACCGACTATTACCAGAACTACTTCCAGGACCATGTGCTGGTGGATGAAGTGCAGTTTCTGCTGCAGCTGCCTGCGGGTGTGCTGTCGCTGTCGCTGGGCATGCGTCGCGCCTTCGACGCAGCAGAGCTGGGCAAGCTGAACCTGGTCAGCGCCTGGGTGCTGGCCCTGCTTCAGCAACACTGGGCACGCAGCGGCCAATCGCTGCCAGTGCAAGCTCCGGTTGGCGATGCCCTGGCCAGGTTTGGCCAAGGCTTGCTGTCCGAGCGTGAGCTGGAAATTGCCCGGCTGATCCTGCGCGGTTACTCGTCAAAAGCCATGGCACAACGGCTGGGTATCTCACCGGAAACCATCAAGGTGCACCGGCGCCACCTGTACGCGAAACTGAATATCTCGTCGCACCCGGAGCTGTTCTCGATGTTCATCCGTGAGCTGGGGTTCTCTGATGACCGCGGGGATAGTGCCGTGTAGGCACAAGGCGGGCAAGGCCTGCTAGGCTGACGAACGATGGCCACCTGCTGGTAGCCTCTACTTCCCCTACAGGCACGGCCAATGACCTCCGATACCCCAGTAAACCTGACCAACTGCGACCGTGAGCCGATCCAGATCCCCGGTAGCATCCAGCCCCATGGCTGCCTGCTGGCCTGCGATGCATCGGCGACACTGGTCTTGCGCCATTCGGTCAATGCCCCGCAAATGCTGGGCCTAACCGGCGATATCAATGGCCTGAAGCTGCAGGCGGTGTTAGGGGATGAGGTCGCCCATACCCTGCGCAACGCGCTGGCCCGCACCCGGGAAGCCGCACGGCCCGCACTCAGCTTCGGCGTCAGGCTGCCCAATGGCCAGGCCTTCGATATCGCCGCCCATCTGTTCAAAGGCACGGCGATCCTCGAATTCGAACCCGCAGGCGCCAACATCGCCGAGCCCGTCGAACTGGCCCGTACACTGATCGCCCAACTGCGTGAAATCGACAAGACCGGCAAGCTGTTCCGCGACGCTGCGCGGTTTATCCGCGCCGTGCTCGGTTACGACCGGGTGATGATCTACCAGTTGGGTGCGGACGGCGCCGGCAAAGTAGTCGCAGAGGCCAAACGCAGCGACCTGGAAAGTTTCATGGGCCAGTACTTCCCGGCCTCCGATATCCCCCAGCAAGCGCGTGCGCTGTACTTGCGCAACCCGATCCGGGTGATTTCCGATGCCCAGTTCAAGACGGTTCCCCTCGACCCGGTGCTCGACCTCTCCGGCGAGCCGCTTGACCTCTCCTACGCGCACCTGCGCAGCGTCTCGCCTATTCACTGTGAATACCTGAACAACATGGGCGTGGGCGCATCGATGTCGATTTCGGTGATCGTCAACGGCGAGTTGTGGGGGCTGATCGCCTGCCACCACTATGCACCGCGCACGCTGGCCATGGGGCTGCGGGTAGCGGCGGAAATGTTTGGCGAGTTCTTCTCGCTGCATATCGAAACCCTGCGCAGCCGGCAAAAGCTTGAAGCCGCCGTGCAGGTGCACAAAGCGCTGGACAGCCTGCTGCGTGACGCCAACCAGGCCGCTGACATCGACGGGTTCTTCCATGCCCGCTTGCCCCGGCTGATGGCGTTGATCCCCTGCGACGGCATCGGCATGTCACTGCAGGGCCGCTGGGCGTCCGTCGGGGTGGCCCCACCGAAGTCGGCCGTGCCTGATCTGCTGCGCCTGGCCGACATTGTCGGCGACGCCCGCACCTGGGCGTCCAACCGCCTGTCGACGGTACTGCCGGCAGCCAAGGCGTACTTCACCGACGTGTCTGGCGTGCTGATCATTCCGATGTCGCAGCACCCCAGGGATTACCTGATATTCTTCCGCAAGGAGGTGGTCGAGACGCTCGACTGGGCCGGGGACCCGAGCAAGACCTACGCCAGTGGCGCGCTGGGCGACCGCCTGACACCGCGCAAAAGCTTCACCCTCTGGAAAGAAACCGTTCACCAGCAATCGTTGCCGTGGTCCGAGCAGGACCGCCAGTTTGGCGACGCCATCCGCACCGCTATCGTCGAAGTGGTGCTGTACAACAGCGAACTGCTGGCCAGCGAACGCGCCAAGGCTGAAGTGCGCCAGCGCATCCTCAACGAAGAGCTCAACCACCGGGTCAAGAACATCCTCTCGCTGATCGGCGCGCTGGTTGCCCACCCGACTTCGGAAAGCCAGACCCTGCACGACTACGTGGCAACATTGAGAGGCCGCATCCAGGCACTGTCCCTCGCCCACGACCAGGTGGTGCGAGGTGACGGTGGCGGGCGCCTGGCCAAACTGCTGGAGGCCGAGCTATTGCCCTACCGCACTGGCGCTGGCGTGATCGAACTGCAAGGCCCGAACGTGATTCTGGATGCCCGCGCTTATTCGGTCATGGCCTTGGTGCTGCACGAACTGGCGACCAATGCCGCCAAGTACGGCGCGCTGTCGCGGGCCGGCGGCACACTTTGCGTAGGCTGGAGCATTGAAGCAAGCGGCGCCTGCGCCATTACCTGGCGTGAAAGCGGCGGCCCGACGGTACGCCCGCCCAGCCGCACTGGCTTCGGCTCGGTGCTGATCGACCGCAGCATCCCGTTCGACCTTGGCGGCACCAGCGCAGTGGACTATCACCCCGAGGGCCTGCAAGGGCTGTTCAGGATCCCGGCCAAACACCTTTCCGTGGCCGAAGCAACCGAGCCTGCCGGCATCGCCGCGCCGATCGCGCAGGCCGCCGATGCCTTTGCCGCACGGGCAGGCTTGCGCGTCTTGATCCTTGAGGACCAACTGGTGATCGCCGTTGGCCTGGAGCAGATTCTCAATGATGCGCAGATCAAGGACGTGATCACCGCCAGTTCCGAGGATGAGGCCATACGGCTGCTGGCTGACCGCGCACCGGATGCCGCGATCCTGGATGTAAACCTGGGCACCGGCACCTCCATATCGGTGGCCGATGAGTTGGTGCGGCGGCAGATTCCATTCCTGTTTGCCACCGGTTATGGCGACGGCATCAGTATTCCCGAGCACCTGCAGCATGTGCCGGTAACGCGCAAGCCCTACGATGCCAATGCCATTCTGACCAGCTTGCAAGGTTTGTTGAGGACCGTGCAGGCCTCAGGCTGACGCGGTCCCTGTAGGAACGGCTTTAGCCGCGAACACCGGCGCAGCCGGTGCCCTGTACCAATTTGGATAGATGATGGCGTTCAACCCTGTGCCACAACCTGGTTGCGCCCGGCCTGCTTGGCCAGGTACAAGCGCTCATCGGCCTTTTTAAGCACCGCTGCCGATAGCTGCCCGGCCGACTCGCGGCCGGCAACGCCGATGGAAATGGTCATCACCCCGACCTTGTCCAGCGGGCGGGTGGCTATTGTCGTGCGAATACGTTCGGCTATCTCGGTTGCCATCGTCAGGCTGGTGTCCGGCAGCAACAGACTGAACTCTTCACCGCCCGCCCGGCACGCCAGGTCGCCGGTTCGCGAACAGGCCTGGATGATGCCGGCAATATGCTGCAGGGCGACATCGCCGACATCATGCCCCCAGGTGTCGTTGACCCGCTTGAAGTGGTCGATGTCCAGCGCCAAGGCGCAGTAGGGTTGCCCCTGCTGATCGAGGATGGCCAGGGCTGCATTCATGCCTCGGCGATTGATCAAACCGGTCAGCGGGTCGCTCTCGGCAACGTGGTTGAGGTCGCTGATTTTCTGGTCCAGCGAACGCACCCCGGCCAACAGTGCCTTGCGAATGGCCGCCGCCTCGGCGTACCAGGCATTGACTGTTTTCAGCTGCTGGCTGGCACCAAGGTCAGGGACCTGCTGTGCGCTGTTGGCCAGTTGGCGCAATGGACGAGTGACCAGGGTCGAGACAGCCAGGATCAACACTAACCCCAGCAGGCTGACCGGCAGTAACTTCAGCAGCATGTCGTGCATCAGTGCGCTCAGTGGCTGCAGCGCGTTTTCCCGCGGTTGCTGGGTCACCACCGCCCAGTGTGCGCCTTTCACTTCGGCATACCCTGCCAACATGGGTATGCCGCGATAGTCGGTCGACTCCAGTTCACCCTCCCCTCCACGCAAGGCCGCATGCGCCGTGGCACTGGTATTCAGCACCGCACCCAGCCTGGACGGGTCGGGGTGGTAGAGGATCTGCAAGTGATCATCGACAACGAAGGCGAAGGCGTCTGCCAATTGGTGCGTACCGATCATGATGCTCATGACCCCGCCTTCGCGAAGCTTGACCAACCCGGCAAGCACGCCAAGTACATCGCCTTTACCATCGCGTATGGGATTGGAAATCAGCACGCTGAAGGTGCCATCTGGTGACGTAAAGGCCTGGCTGACCAGGGGAAGGCGGGCACTTGCTGCCTGGCGGACCGCCTCGTTGAGTTTCTCTGTGGTGGAGAAATCCAATGGTGGGTAGCCGTCAAGGATCGTCCCCGAGGCATCGGCAACGACGACCAGTTCAAGCTCGGCGTCCTGCACTTTCAAGCGTTTCGCTTCTGCCTGCGCGAGCCTGCGATTGCTGAAATCATGCCCGATCAACTCGCTGCTGTACTGCAGGCGTTCATGCACCGAGTCGATGAACGCATCGACACCCGACGCCACTTTGTAGGCATAGGCCCTGTGCGACTCTAGCGCCGAGTGGATCAAAGCGTCCCGCACCACCCCATGCGCCACCACCAGGCAGGTGGCCAAGGTGACCAGCACACTGGCTGACAACAGCGACAGCATCAAGCCGCGAATACCGATGTATCGCGCATTTATCCTTAACATGAACCCAGCTCCCCCAGCTCCCTTCAGAGCGTAGAAGACTGCGGCAGCTGAGCAAGTACCGTGATAGATGGCACCGGCTTTGCCGGTGTTCGCGGCTGAAGCCGCTCCTACAGGGATCGCGTCAGCCTGAAGCCAGCACAGTACCTTGGGGAGCGGGCGCGCCCGCGAAGAATCCAACGCGGTGCATGGCGCCGGCTGCGCCGGTGTTCGCGGGCTCGCCCGCTCCCACAGGGGGATTGGCGCCAGCCATTGCGGTTGGCGCCGGACCTCAGGGTTTACACCGCCAGCGCGCGCTCACGCAGCTCGCTGTTGAGGATGCGGTCGTTTTCGCTGTAATCGACCGGGCAGTCGATCACGTGCACGCCCGGGGTCTTGATGCAGTGCTCCAGCAGCGGCAGCAGGCCTTCGGCGCTTTCCACGCGGTGGCCGTTGGCACCGTAGGCTTCGGCGTATTTGACGAAGTCCGGGTTGCCATAGTCCAGGCCGAAATCGGTGAAGCCCATGTTGGCCTGCTTCCAGCGGATCATGCCGTAGCCGTCGTCACGCAGGATCACCACGGTGATGTGCATGCCCAAACGGACTGCAGTTTCCAGCTCCTGGCTGTTCATCATGAAGCCGCCGTCACCGCACACCGAGATTACCGGGCGGTCCGGGTGCACCAGGTGCGCCGCCATGGCCGATGGCAGGCCAGCGCCCATGGTCGCCAGGGCGTTGTCCAGCAGCACGGTGTTCGGTTTGTGCGCCTTGTAGTTACGGGCAAACCAGATCTTGTAGATGCCGTTGTCCAGGGCAACGATGCCTTCGGACGGCAGTACGCGACGGATGTCGGCAACCATGCGCTGCGGGTAGACCGGGAAGCGGTTGTCGTCGGCGCCTTCGGCGATCTGCGCTTCGTTGGCTTCACGGATCGCCATCAGGCGGGTGAAGTCCCAGTGCGCAGTGTCGTTCAGGGCTTCGCTGATCTGCCACACGGCGTTGGCGATGTCGCCGATCACTTCCACTTGCGGGAAGTAAACTGCGTCGACTTCGGCAGAGCGGAAGTTGATGTGAATGACTTCGGTGCCGCCACGGACCATGAAGAACGGTGGCTTTTCGATCACATCGTGGCCGATGTTGATAATCAGGTCGGCCGCTTCGACGGCGCGGTGCACGAAGTCACCGGACGACAGTGCAGCGTTACCCAGGAAGCGCGGGTGGCGCTCGTCGACCACACCTTTACCCATTTGGGTGGTGATGAACGGGATACCGGTCTTGTCGATCAGCTGCTTGAGGACCTTGGCGGTCATCTTGCGGTTGGCGCCAGCGCCGATCACCAGGATCGGGTTACGGGCGGCCAGCAGCTTCTCAACAGCAGCTTCAATGGCCACGTGCTCGGCCAGCGGGCGGCGGTGCAGGCTGCGCGGGATCGGCAGCGCGTCGGTCTGCTCGGCGGCGATGTCTTCTGGCAGTTCGAGGTGCACGGCGCCCGGCTTTTCTTCTTCAGCCAGGCGGAAGGCTTCGCGCATGCGCGCCGGGATGTTGTCGGCCGAAGCGAACTGGTGAGTGTACTTGGTGATGGGGTCCATCATGCCGCACACGTCGATGATCTGGAAGCGGCCCTGCTTGGACTTCTTGATCGGCTTCTGGCCGGTGATCATCATCATCGGCATGCCGCCCAGGTAGGCGTAGGCGCTGGCAGTAACCAGGTTGGTGGCACCAGGGCCGAGGGTCGACAGGCTGACGCCGGTCTTGCCGGTCAGGCGACCGTAGGTGGCAGCCATGAAACCTGCAGACTGCTCATGACGGGTCAGTACCAGCTTGATCTTCGACTTGCGCAGGGATTCGAGCAGGTCGAGGTTTTCCTCACCAGGAATGCCGAATACATACTCGACACCTTCGTTTTCCAGACATTGCACAACGACATCGGCGGCCTTGGCCATTTGGGGTACTACCTCAAAATCTTTGTGGGATTGCAGATTTATTAAGCTGGGTGACTGAGATGTTGCAGGATGTCTCAGTGGCGCGCATCGTAGGCCCTCTGGTTAATAATAATAAATATATTGTTATGATGCTTAGCATCACAGTTCGTTATGAATGCAACTGGCATGAAAGGTAGTACCCCTCGATGAACCTCAAGGCATTGCGTTGCTGCGTCGAAATCGTCCGGCAAGGCAGCTTCACCAAGGCTGCGCAGCACCTGCACATTGCCCAGCCGGCGCTGAGCATGGCGGTAACCCGGTTGGAAGAAGAACTGGGCGTGACCCTGTTCAACCGCACCACGCGCAAGGTCATCCTTACTGCCGAAGGTGAGCAGTTTCTGCCGCGCATTGCCTCGGCCTTGCGCGAAATGGATGTCGCCCGGCAGGAACTGCGCGACATGGCCGACCTGAAGCGCGGCGAAGTGCGCCTGGGTATCCCGCCGATGTTCGGCCTGCATTACGTGCCGGGGTTGATGAACGCGTTTCGCAGGCTGTACCCGGGCATTGCCATGACCGTGTTCGAAGGCAGTGCCGAAGACATCGGCCACCGCCTGGAGCAGCGGGAAATCGACCTGGCGCTGCTGGAATCGCGACGGGTGCCGGCAGACAAGGAATCGATCCTGCTGGGCAGCGACGAGATGCTGGCCTGCATGCACCCCGACCACCCGTATGCCGGCAAGGCTTTCCTCACTGCCGAAGACCTGCGCAACACCGACATGGTGGTATTTGACCGAACCTTCGTGCAACGGCACCTGCTGGACGCATTCTTTGCCGAACACGGGATCACCTATCAGGTGGCCCTGCAGAGCAACTTTGTCTCGCTGGTGGTGCAGGCGGCACTGGACAACATGGGGGTGGCTACCCTGCTGCGCTCGGTGCAGCAGCGTACACCGGGCATCGTGGGCGTGCCGTTCCGGCCGGCGCAGCAGATGAGCTTCCGCCTGTGCTGGCGGTCGGGGGAATACCTGTCTTTGGCGAGCAAGCGGTTTATTGATTTTGCCGCGCAAACGCATTACCTGGAGCGTTGATGCCCGCCTGTTCCGGCCCTTTCGCGGCTAAAGCCGCTCCTACAAAGGAATGCGCTTCTGCCGGGTCTTCAATTGCAAATGTCATGGATAAGACCCGGCAAATGCCAAGATAAACTGCTGATTCGTTACATTTCGACAGGTTCTTGCCTGCGCTTCGCCTCCCTACAATGGCCTCACAACAACAAACGAGCCCAGCTCCGTGAGGCACGATCCCCATGTACAGAGACCATATCGTCAAACCGCGCGCGACCGACAACCCGGCTTTCATGGGCCTGGTCACGGCCGCGATCTTCGCCCTCGCCCTGTTCTATGGCGTGGGTGACGGCAGCCTGGCCAAGCTGATGGGCCCGATCGTGCTCGACCTGCAGGCACCGCTACTGCGCAACCTCGCCGTGGCGGGCACCCTGACCGTCACCCTGGTGTTGAACCTGTTCATTCTGGGCCGCTTTCCGCTGCGGGCCCAGGTGATCACCGTCTGGTGCGAACTGTTGCTGCTGTTCCTGCTGTTTTTCGACACCTTCGACCTGTCCTACAGCTTCATCGCCAGCAAGGTCGGCTTCATGATCACCCAAGGGGTGTTCACCACCGTCTATGTGTCGACCATTTCCATTGCCATCGCCTTCGTCCTGGCGTTGTTGGGGGCCACTGCGCGGCTTTCGTCCAACGGTTTCGCCATTGCCATTGCCAGCTTCTACACCTCGTTTTTCCGCGGTGTGCCGCTGCTGATCCAGATCTACCTGATCTACCTCGGCATCCCCCAGCTCGGCTACGTGGTGGGTGCAGTGCCGGCGGGCATCCTCGCCCTGTCGCTGTGCTATGGCGCCTACATGACCGAGATCTTCCGTGCCGGCATCAGCAGCATCCCGCGCGGGCAATGGGAGGCGTCGCGGGCGATTGGCCTGACGCCGTTCCAGGCCATGACCCGGGTGATCCTGCCGCAGTCGATGCGCCTGATCATTCCGCCCACTGGCAACCAGTTCATCTCCATGCTCAAGGACAGCTCGCTGGTATCGGTGATCGGTGTGTGGGAGCTGATGTTCCTCGCCCGTACCCAGGGCCGTGCCGAATTCCGTCACCTGGAAATGCTGATCACCGCCGCCGTCCTGTACTGGGTGCTGTCGATCCTGCTCGAAACCGTGCAGGCCCGCCTGGAAAAACGTTTCGACCGCGCCCACCGCTGATCGAGGAACCTGATGATGAACCAGCCTTTCACCCCCAGTGCCGCCCAGGCCGCCGTATCGATCCGCGGCCTGCAGAAATGGTACGGCGAGTTTCACGTGCTCAAAGGCATCGACCTGGAAATCGCCAGCGGCGAGATCGTGGTGGTCTGTGGCCCGTCCGGCTCCGGCAAGTCCACGCTGATCCGCTGCCTGAACCTGCTGGAAGACTTTCAGAAAGGCCAGGTGCTGATCGCCGGCAACCCGCTGAACCGTGATGCAGCCAGCGTGGCCGGCATCCGCCGCCAGGTCGGTATGGTGTTCCAGCAGTTCAACCTGTTCCCGCACCTGACCGTGCTGGAAAACCTGATGCTCGGCCCGCGCCTGGTCAGCAAGCTGAGCGAGGCCCAGGCCCGCGCCCTGGCCCTGGAATACCTCGACCGTGTGCGCATCGCCAGCCAGGCCGACAAGTTCCCCGGGCAGCTTTCCGGCGGCCAGCAACAGCGTGTGGCCATTGCCCGTGCGTTGTGCATGAAGCCGCGCATCATGCTGTTCGACGAGCCCACCTCGGCGCTGGACCCGGAAATGGTCAAGGAAGTGCTCGACGTGATGGGCGAACTGGCCCAGGACGGCATCACCATGCTTTGCGTTACCCACGAAATGGGCTTCGCGCGCCGGGTCGCCGACCGCATCATTTTCATGGACCAGGGCCAGATCATCGAACAGGGCCGGCCCAACGAATTCTTCGACAACCCGCGCCATCCGCGCGCCAAGGAGTTTCTTTCGCAGATCCTCAGCCACTGAGGCCTGTGTCTACCGCTGTGCCAACACCACAACAACAATCGCATGCCCGGAGACTTACCGAATGAACCCAGTCGCACGCTTGTTCGCCCTCACCGCCGTTGCCGGCAGCCTGACCCTGATGGCCGGTGCCGCCTGGGCCGGTGCCACCCTCGACCGCATCCACCAGAGCAAGGTGATGAAGGTCGCCACCGCCGCCAACTGGCCACCGCAGTCGTTCCTCGGCGAAGACAACACCCTCAAGGGCTTCGACATCGATGTGGCCAACGAGATTGGCAAACGCCTGGGCAGCAAGGTGGCATTCGTCACCCCCGAGTACGGCATCATCACCGCCGGGCGCTGGGCCAGCCGCTGGGACCTGTCGGTCGGCTCGATGACCCCGACCACCGAGCGTGGCCGCGTGCTGGATTTCCCCGCCATCTATTACTACACCCCATACGTGTTCGCCGTACACAAGGACGCCGCGGGCGCCAGCGCGGCCGACCTCAATGGCAAGACCATCGGCGTAGAAGCCGGCACCACTTCCGAGGATTACATCAACCGCCGCCTGAAGATTGATGCAGCCGACGTGCCGGCCTTCACGTATGAAGTAGAACCCGGCGATGTGCAAACCTACGGCGACAGCATGGGCCCGCTGGATGACCTGCGCATGGGCAACGGCACGCGTCTGGACGCCACTTTGTCGGCACTGCCCACCATCATGGGCGCGATCAAGGCCGGTTACCCGATCGCCCCGGTACAGGGCAAGCCCGCCTATTACGAACCGCTGGCGATCGCCACCGACAAGGGCGACGACGCCTTCAATGCCGAACTGGCCAAGGCCGTGGCCAGCATGAAAGCTGACGGTACGTTGAAGCAACTGTCCGAGAAGTGGTACGGCGCCGACCTCACCCAAGTGCAGTAACCCCCGGCCCCGCCTGCCGACGCCCTTCAACTGGAGGGCGTACGGCACCCCATACCCGCAAAACCTGCAGCGCCCAGTAAAAGGATGACCCAGCCGATGTCCAGCTACAGCAACAACTACTACACCGGGACCATGCGCCCTGCCCCGCAGCGCGCCGCTTTAGCCGGCGAAACCCGGGCCGATGTCTGCGTGATCGGTGGTGGCCTGGCCGGCCTTAGCGTAGCCCGTGAACTGCTGGCGCGCGGGCGCTCGGTGGTATTGCTGGAAGCGGCGCGGGTGGCCTGGGGCGCCTCCGGGCGCAATGGCGGTTTCGTGCTGCAGGGTTGGTCCGAGGGGCTGACGGCGATCGAGCGGCGCTGTGGCAAGCAGACAGCGGCGGCGTTGTTCCGGCTGTCGCTGGAGGGCGTCGATATCGTCCGCGACACCATCGCTCACCATCAGCTGCCTGGCTGCGCCGCCACCACCGGCAAGCTCAGCGTGGTGCGCTACGACGACGCCGACAACCTTCAGCGCACTCGCGACCGCATGGCCCGCGACTTCGACTTCAACATGGAGTACCTCGATACCCAGGCGCTGCGCAGCCGCCTGAACACCGACCGTTACTTCCAGGGGCTGCGTGACAGCCATGGTTTTCACTTCCACCCCTTGAACTACTGCCTGGGCCTGGCCGAACTGGTCGAACTTGCTGGTGGCCGCCTGCACGAGCAGTCGCCCATGCTGCGGGTCGAGCGCAAGCACGGTCACCACCGGGTGGTCACCGCCCAGGGCGCGGTCAATTGCAACGATGTGGTGTACTGCTGCGGCGGCTATGGTGGCTCCGAGTTTGGCCAGTTGCGCCGGGCCTTCCTGCCGATTGCCACCTATGTGGTACTGACCGAACACCTGGGTGAACGCCTGCATGACGTAGTACGTACTACAGATGCAGTCGGAGACAACCGCCGCGCTTCCGACTACTACCGCATCGTCGAGGGTGATCGCCTGCTCTGGGGTGGCCACATCACCACCCGCAACCTGCAGGATGAACAGCGCCTGGGGCAGTTGCTGACCCGTGACATCCTCAGCGTGTACCCGCAGTTGCAGGGGTTGAAGATCGCCAAGGCATGGTCCGGCTTGATGGGCTATGCGCGCCACAAGATGCCGCACATTGGCCCGCTGGGCCCGGGGTTGTGGGCTTGTACTTCATTTGGGGGCCATGGTATGAACACCGCACCCGTGGGCGCGCGGGTAGTCGCCGAAGCGGTCTGCGGCGACAGCGACCGCTACCGCCTGTTCGATGCCTACGGCCTTGAATGGAATGGTGGGCCGTTCGGGCCGGCGGCAGCACAAACGGTGTATGCCGGGCTGAAGCTGATGGACCGCTTCCAGGAAGCCCGCGCGCAGTACAACAACTAGAACCTTACCAGGAACCGCCATGGATGCCCTGCCCCCCGGCGCGCTGTTCAAGCTCACCGAAAAAGACCGGCAACTGCTAGGCCTGCTGCAGGCCAACGCCCGCGAACCCACCGCCTCGCTGGCGCGTACGCTGGGCGTGTCGCGCTC
Organism: Pseudomonas sp. NPDC089408; assembly: GCF_044749445.1. NCBI lineage: Bacteria > Pseudomonadati > Pseudomonadota > Gammaproteobacteria > Pseudomonadales > Pseudomonadaceae > Pseudomonas > Pseudomonas sp. NPDC089408. The sequence goes on along the minus strand of NZ_JBIVHY010000022.1, from coordinate 6,801 downwards.
CGCCGTGCAGGAACGCATCAACCGCCTGGAAAACGCCGGCGTGATCACTGGCTACAGCGTGCGCATTGACCAGGACAAGCTGCAGCAGGTAATCAACTGCTTCACCATGACCTCGTGCAGCAACAAGAGCTACACCGACGTGATGACCGCGTTGCGAAAGATGGACTCAGTGCAGGCGGTGTATGCGGTGTCGGGGGAAATGGACTTCATCATCCACCTGACCACCCACACCCTGGGCGAACTGAATGCCGAGCTGACCCGAATCAACTTGATCAAGGGGGTGGCCCATACGGCTTCGCATATCGTGATGGAGACCAAGTTCAGCAAGAAGCTGACCCTTTGATTTCAGCCCGCCTTAAAGCCCTTGTAGGAGCGGCCTTGCGTCGCGATCGGGGTGCGAAGCGCCCCCAGAATTTGTGCATCAGGCGGCTATTGCCGGGGCCGCTTTGCGGCCCTTTCGCGACACAAGGCCGCTCCTACAGGGGATCTGCGTAAAGCAGCATTATGGATGTCTGAAAAATAAGCTGAAAGATGCTTGCTAGAGCGGTTATTTCATTTTAATTAGCCAGCTAATCAAGCTATTCTCGCCCGCGCCAGAACAACATCAAGGAGCAGGCATGAAGATCGAAATCGTACGCAATGAGCAGGACGCAGGCTGCAAGGTGATCATCGACGGGCACCCCGTGTCGTTCGCTGATATCCAGCACGCCCAAGCCTACGTGGACCAGTTGCAGTCCCGCCTTCAGGCCGCTCCGGCAGCCTTCGCCAACCCGGCAACCGAACCCGCCTGACCCCAGCCAGCACGCGGGGAAGCCGTTCAGCTTCCTCGACGTTGCAGTCATGGATTGACTATCATCCCGCCTTGAACGTTTCAGCATGTTTCACGCATGCCTCAATAGGGATACAGATGTCAGTCCAGGAACTACCCCCGCTCCCCAGCAAAAGCACCGTCGCCAAGATGGAAGCCGCCATGGCGCTGGGCAGCTTTGCCATCGGCACCGGCGAGTTCGCCATCATGGGCCTGATGCCCGATATTGCCAGCAACCTGCAACTGAGCGAACCGCAAGTGGGCCATGCCATCAGCGCTTATGCGCTGGGGGTGATGGTCGGCGCGCCGACCTTGGCGATTCTCGGGGCCAAACTGCTGCGCAAGCACATGTTGCTGCTGTTGATGCTGCTGTATGCACTGGGCAACCTGGCCACCGCGTTTGCACCATCGTTCAGCGGCCTGGTGGCCTTTCGCTTCATCAGTGGCCTGCCCCATGGCGCCTACTTCGGTATTGCCGCCGTGGTGGCGTCGAGCATGGTGCCCAAGGACCAGCGCGCAGGGGCCGTGGCCCGGGTGATGATGGGCCTGACCCTGGCCATGCTGCTTGGCAACCCGGTAGCCACCTTCCTCGGCCAGTACTTCGGCTGGCGCTCGGCGTTCGTGCTGGTCGGCGCAATTGCCCTGTGCACCATCGCCATGGTCTGGCGTTATGTGCCGCAGCGTCACGATGAAGTGCGCAGTGACCCGCGCAAGGAGCTGCAAGCCTTCACCCTGCCGCAGGTGTGGATGGCGCTGGCCATCGCCTCGATCGGCTTTGCCGGCATGTTCTGCGTGTTCAGCTACCTGGCGCCGACCATGCTGCAGGTGACCCTGGTGTCCCCACAGTGGATTCCGTTCGGCCTGGCAGCATTCGGTGTGGGCGGTATCGTCGGTAACATCGCCGGCGGCAAGCTGTTCGACCGTTTGCAGTTCCGCGCGGTAGGGCTTGTGCTGGTGTGGTCGATTGCCGTGCTGCTGTTCTTCACCTTTGCCGCACAGGCATTGTGGAGCCTGCTGCTGGGCATCGGCCTGGTCGGCACCATGATTGCGCTGGCGGCGCCGCTGCAAATTCGTTTGATGGACATTGCCCATGAAGCGCCTAGCCTGGCGGCGGCGTCGAACCACGCGGCGTTCAACCTGGCCAATGCGCTAGGGCCGTGGCTGGGGGGTATGGCGATTACTGCAGGCATGGGCTGGACCAGCACCGGGTATATCGGTGCGGCGACAGCGCTGGTCGGGCTGGGCATTTACCTGGTGGCGCGGCGGATGAAAGGCGGGCATTGAGCTCAGGCATTTGGGGCCGCAAAGCGGCCCCCGCTTCAATGATCAACCCGGCAGGCTGAGCCGCGCCACCTCGGCAAAATAGCGGGCCCCGGTCGCCAGGATCGCATCATTGAAATCATACGCCGCGTTATGTTCCCTGTAGGAGCGGCTTTAGCCGCGAACACCGGCGAAGCCGCTGCCATCCCCGGCGCCGCCTGCTTCGCGGGTAAACCCGCTCCCACAGGTGCAATGTGAACTCGGCCATTGTGCTTGACCTGTGGGCCTTGCCGGGGCGCCGGACCGGTCGGATGGGCTGCAAAGCAGCCCTGATATGCCCGTCATTGGCATAAAGGGTTACCCTAACCCTTTCTACCCTCGCCACCGCCGAGCCATTCATGTTCGATTGGGAAGACCTGCGCCATTTCTCCGCCTTCACCTCGGCCGGTTCGTTGTCCGCCGCCGCCAAGGCCCTGGGCGTCGACCACGCCACCGTAGCCCGGCGCATCGCTTCACTCGAAGCCTCGCTCAAACTCAAGCTGGTCGACCGCCGCCCGCGCGCCTATGCCCTCACCGACGAAGGCCGGCGCGTTGCGGAGCTCGCCGAACAAATGGCCACGTCGTCGTTCGCCCTGGAACACTTCGCCAGCGCCGGCCAGCACGCAGTAGAGGGCGAAGTGGTGCTGGCGGCGCCGCCGGCACTGCTGGGCAGCATTGTCGCCCGGCGCCTGGGCGAGCTGTACCAGCGCTACCCGCAACTGCGCCTGAAGCTGGTCGGCAGCAAGTCGAAGGCCTCGCTGGCACGCCGCGAAGCCGACATCAGCATCGCCCTGGCCAGGCCGACCGAGCCAACCCTGGTGGTCAGCCTGCTGGGGCACCTGAACTACCGCTTGTACGCGTCGCCAGGCTACCTGGCCAGCGCCACCTCCCGTCGCTACATCGGCTACGACGAGTCCCAGGCCAGCTCGCCACAACAGCAATGGCTCAACCGCCAGGCCGGCCAGCAGCCCTTCGCGCTGCACAGCAACGACCTGCGCATCCAGGCCCAGGCCTGTGCCGGCGGTATCGGCATCGCGTGCCTGCCGGCGTTCATGGCTCAGGAACATGGCTTGAAGGAAGCCGGAAGCGCCGAGCAGACCATGAGCATTGAAATCTGGTTGGCGGTGCATGAAGACGTGCGCGCCACGCCACGGATCAAGGCGGTTACCGATTTTCTCCAGCAACAGGTGCGGCCACTGCTGGACTTGTGAATTTTTGCGGATGAAACCTGCAGCAATGCAGAATTTTCGCGCAAGGCTGCCAGCGTTAGGCTTACTCCATCACCAGTGCCTTTGAAGGAGACGACCATGCAATACGTAAAACTGGGTAGCACCGGGCTGGACATTTCCAGGTTGTGCCTGGGCTGCATGACCTTCGGCGAACCGGATGCCGGCACCCACCCGTGGACGCTGGGCGAAGACGCCAGCCGGCCGATCATTCGCCACGCCGTCGAGCAAGGTATCAACTTCTTCGACACCGCCAACAGCTACTCGGCCGGCACCTCGGAAACCATCGTCGGCAAGCTGCTGAAAGAATTCACCCGCCGCGAGGAAACGGTGATTGCCACCAAGGTGTTCTTCCCCGCCAACATGTGGCAAGGCACCAGCCGGCCGAATGAACAAGGCCTGTCCCGCAAGGCCATCATGGCCAGCATCGACGCCAGCCTTGCGCGCCTGGGCACCGACTACGTCGACCTGTACCAGATCCACCGCTGGGACTACCACACCCCCATCGAGGAGACCATGGAAGCCCTGCACGACGTGGTCAAGGCCGGCAAGGCCCGCTACATCGGCGCTTCGTCGATGTATGCCTGGCAGTTTGCCAAGGCGCAGCAGGTGGCAGCCAGCAATGGCTGGAGCCGCTTCGTGTCGATGCAGAACTACCTCAACCTGATCTACCGCGAAGAAGAACGCGAGATGATCCCGCTGTGCCTGGACCAAGCTGTCGGCCTGATGCCCTGGAGCCCGATGGCACGTGGGCGCCTGACCCGGCCGCACGGGCAGCAGACCGAGCGTACCCGCACAGACCTGTCCGGGCAGTCGTTCTATGAAAACACCGAAGTCGAAGACGGCCGGGTCATTGATGTGGTCGAGCAGATTGCCGGCGAACGCGGCGTACCCATGGCCCAGATAGCGCTGGCATGGGTGCTGGGTAAAACCGGCGTTTCAGCGCCTATCGTCGGTGCCTCGAAGCCCGCTCACCTGGACGATGCGCTGGGCGCGCTGTCGTTGCAGCTGAGCGAGGACGAAGTGGCGCGCTTGCAGGCCCCTTACGTTCCGCACGCCGTGACCGGCTTCAAATAGCGCTGGCTTGTGGCAGCTCGATGCGTACCCGCAAGCCCCCGGTGGTGGCGGCCAGTGCGGTGATGCTGCCACCGTGCAGGGCGATGGCCCGCTGGGCGATCGCCAGGCCCAGGCCGAAGCCGTCACCGTTGCTGTCGGTACCCCGGTCGAACGGCTCGAAGATGCGCTGCAGGCGTGCCGGGTCGACGCCAGGGCCATGGTCGCTGACGCACACCTGCAACCACTGCCCACCCGGTGCCGGTGCGGCCTCCACCAACACCGCCGTGCCGGGCGCGGTGTAGCGCACGGCATTGCGGATGATGTTCTCGAAGGCCCGGTACAGCAGCTCTTCATGGCCATGCATGAGAAACGCGCCCTGCGCCAGCAAGGACACTTGGCACTGCTTCATGCTGGCCTCGAAACGGGCGTCCTCAACGATCTGCGCCAGCAGCTCGACCACATCCACGCTGGCAAAATCGCTGTTGCCCTGGCGGGACTGGGCACGGGCCAGGGTCAGCAGTTGCTCGATCAGGTCATCCATGCGCCGTGACTCGCGCTCGACCCGTTCGAGCATGTCGGGCCGGTCGGGTTGCTGGCGCATCAGGCCGATGGCGGCGTGCATGCGGGTCAGCGGTGAGCGCAGCTCGTGGGAAATATCATGCAGCAGGTTCTGCTGCGCCTGTACCAGGGCCTTGAGCTGGCCGGCCATGCGGTCGCAGTCCTCGGCCAGCTCGACGATCTCGTCACGGCGCTTGCCCAGCCGCGGCCTTACCCGCACATCGAACCGGCCCTGGGCCACCTGGCCCATGGCCTCACGCAACCAGGCCAGCGGGCGGGTCAGGTACAGGCTGCACAGCAGGGCGAACACCGCACTCATCAGTGCGCCCGTCACAAACGGGCCCACGTTGCGTGGCCGCGGCGCCATACCGACACTGGTCGCCACCGAAGCACGCAGCACCAGCGGGCGGCCGTCGCGATCGATCAGCGCCTGCTCGAAACGCGCCGTGTGCACTGTCTTGCCTGCCAACAGTCGGCCTTGATCGTCGTAAAGCCCGACCTGCACATCCGGCGGTTGTGGCGACACATCGAGCAATTGCCGACCGGCCCGTTCGCCATGGCGTTCGAGCAGTTGCAGTTCGGTGGCCAGTAGCGAGCGCAACCCGGGGGTATCGCCGCGCAGGTCATTGAGCATGAAAGCCCCCGCCCCCACCAGGAAGGTCAGGGTATTGGCCAGCCAGAAGGCCAGAAACAGCTTCCAGAACAGGCGCCGGCGCATCATTCGACGATCAGCATATAGCCCATGCCGCGCACGCTCTGGATCCAGCTGCTGCCGTCGGCACGGGGGCCAAGTTTTTGCCGGATGCTGCTGACGTGCACGTCGATGCGCCGGTCGTAGCGGGTCAGCGGCCGGCCCAGGGCGTTCAGTGACAGGTCCTGCTTGCTGACCAACTGGCCAGCCTGGCGGGCCAGCGCTTCGAGCAGGCTGAACTCGGAGCCGGTCAGCTCCAGCGTGGCGCTGCCCCAATGCGCTTCGCGCCGGCCTGGCCACATTTTCAAGGCGCCGCTGCGCACCTGTTCGGGCGCCTCGGGGGCACTGGCTTCGCCCATCAGGTGCGGCTTCACGCGGCGCAGTATCGCCCGCAGGCGTGCTACCAGCTCACCGGGGGAGCTGGGCTTGGGCACATAGTCATCGGCACCCAGCTCCAGGCCGGCGATGCGGTCGATGTTGTCACCACGGGCGGTCAGCAACAGTATCGGCACCTGGCTGCGCACACGCACACGGCGTAGCACTTCGATGCCTGAAATACCGGGCAGCATCACATCCAGCACCACCACCTGGAAATTGCCGGACAACGCCTGGGTCTCGCCCTCCTCGCCGGTGTCAACGGCCGTGGCCTGGAAGCCTTCGCGGGCCAGGTACAAAGAGAGCATTTCGGTCAGTTCGCGGTCGTCGTCGACCAGCAGCACAGGGATCATCAGGGCCAGGTATCAGGTTTGCAGGGGTGATAATGATCGCCCCGCAGGCCGGCGCTGTCACCGCCGGCCGGTCGGACTTTACACATCTTTACCCTCGGCTAACCGCGCCGTACACAGCCCGCCCGTATCCTCATCGCCCGCTGCTTGCGGGTTGCCCGCGCTTGCTCCCCTCCAAATCCGCTTGTCTGGAACCCCCGATGAACTACCCGCGCCTGTTGCTCTCCATCCTGCTGCTGAAAGCCACGCTGGCCCATGCCGCACCGTTCAGGATCGCCGACATTCGCGTCAACGGCCTGCAGCGGGTTTCCGCCGGCAGCGTGTTCGGTGCCCTGCCGCTGAACGTTGGCGATCAGGCCGATGACCGCCGCCTGGTGGACTCGACCCGTTCCCTGTTCAAGACCGGGTTCTTCCAGGATATCCAGTTGAACCGCGATG
>NZ_JBIVHY010000021.1:42631-90989 GCF_044749445.1 Pseudomonas sp. NPDC089408 | reverse complement strand
CTAGCAAGGGTGGCATTCGCCCTGATGAAGAATCAGGACGAATACACCACCAAAGGGGTCAAACCGGCTTGTTGAAAACCATAGAATCTCCCACATCTGTTTCGGGCCAGTCCATCCTGTTAAGTCACCTCTGTTCGCCTTGTTTGTTCCCTTCGAGAGCACATACCGCAACCGAAAAATAAATGGAGCAATCCCTCGCAGCCCGCGGTCGATCCAGTTGTATCGGGTTAATCCGAAAGTAAGGGGTTAACCCACGTGACTCTGGACACTACCAATTCCGGTTGCTTGGAGGCTCTATGCGAATAAGGGGTAACGTGTACTGGACGTGGGTCGACCCAACGCTTCACCACCGCAGCCATGAAGAAACGTTGGACGGTGGCGTGTGTATCGATGTGCAGGTGCGGCTTTCGCGCCGGGGTGTCGCGCAGATGTTCGTGGGCGTGTATGCGCGTTCTGGCATGGCGTTGCACGAAGAAGCGTTCTATGCCTGGCCTAAGGCGTCGCAGGCCCGGGCGCTGGCCTGGGGGGTAGTGCGGGCGCGGGGAATAGCCGAAACGGGTTCGCTTTCAGCTGACCCTGCTGCCTGGAGTGAAGCGGAAAACATCAAGCCGGGTTCCACCCGTTGTACCGGGTAACCCGCGCCAGTCAGTAGCGGCGTTGCTTCAGCTGGTCGGGTCTTGCCCTAACACCTTGCTCAACGCCACGCGCGCATCTTCAAGCTGTACCAGCGATGCATGCCGCGCGCCGAGGGCGTCGCCGTTCTGGATAGCGGTGAGAATCGCCTTGTGCCGGGGCAGGGCGAGTTGGTCGAAGTTTGGCCGCTGGTTGGAGTAGCGCACCGATTCGCGCAGGGCCATCGACAGCATGTTGCACAGGTAGGCCAGCAGGTCGTTGTGGGTGGCGTCGGCGATGCGGGCGTGGAAGTCCAGGTCGGGTTGCAGGCGCTCTTCATGGGTGCGCGCGGCTTCCATGCGCTGGTAGGCCTCGCCGATCGACTCGACGTCTTCGCGGGTGGCGTTGGTGGCGGCGAGTGCGGCGGCGGCGGGTTCGATGACCCAGCGTACGCTGGACAGGGTGTTGAAGAAGTCTTTTTGCGGGGTGGCCTGCATCAGCCAGTGCAGCACGTCGGGGTCGAGCATGTGCCAGTCATGGCGGGGCCGCACCAGGGTGCCGACCCGCGGGCGGGCTTCGACCAGGCCCTTGGCGGTAAGGGCGCGCATCGCTTCGCGGAACACCGGCCGGCTGATCGCGTAGCTTTCGCACAGGCTGGCCTCGGAAGGCAGCTTTTGCCCGGGTGCGAGTTGGCCAGAGACGATTTGCAGGCCGAGGTCTTGAACCAGGGTGGCGTGCATGCTTTTGCGCGTGGTGGGCTGGCGGTAGTTCATGGGGGGCGCGGGTGGTCCTTCGGGCGGGGTGGGCATCATAGCATTAGTGGGTGAGGGGGGCTGTGGGCTGCCAGGGGTTCGCCTTGGTATTTGCAGGGGCTGTGAGACCGAGCGCCGCCCGCGCGGCGCTTCGCGGCACAAGGCCGCTCCCACAGTTTGTTTCGGGCCAATCATTCCTGTGAGATCACCTCTGTCCGCCTTGTTGTTCCCCTCATTATTGAAGGTGTCGCGTGTGCTTTTCTGCAATGTCCAGCCATGCGCCCAAGGTGCGAGTGCGGAGGAAGCAGGAATAACTGGCCCGAAACAGATGTGGGAGCGGCCTTGCGCCGCGAAGCGCCGCGCGGGCGGCGCTCGGTCTCACAGGCAACAAAGTACTCTTGGTGAACACCTCATCACTTACTAGTGCGAATGCTTGGGCACCGCCGCCCCCCTGCAGCCAACCAGGAAGTCGAAATCACACCCTTCATCCGCCTGCATCACATGGTCCAGGTACAGCTTGGCATAACCGCCACTGATCAATTGCGGCGGGGCTTGCAGGTCGGCCAGGCGGCCGGCCAGTTCTTCGGCAGAAATGTCCAGGTGCAGGCGGCCTTCCTTGCAGTCCAGCTCGATCCAGTCGCCTTCACGTACCGCCGCCAATGGCCCGCCCGCAGCGGCCTCGGGCGCGACGTGCAGCACCACGGTGCCGTAGGCCGTGCCGCTCATGCGGGCGTCGGAGATGCGCACCATGTCGGTCACGCCCTGGGCCAGCAGCTTGGCGGGCAGGCCCATGTTGCCGACCTCGGCCATGCCCGGGTAACCCTTGGGCCCGCAGTACTTCATCACCAACACCGAATTGGCGTCCACGTCCAGCTCGGGGTCGTTGATGCGCGCTTTGTAGTCCTCGAAGTTTTCGAACACTACAGCGCGGCCGCGGTGCTGCATCAGCGCCGGGGTGGCAGCGGAGGGCTTGAGCACCGCGCCTTTGGGCGCCAGGTTGCCGCGCAAGATGCAGATGCCGCCGTCGGCCACCAGCGGTTTGTCGAGCGGGCGGATGACTTCTTCGTCGTACAGCGGTGCGGCCTGGCAGTTGTCCCACAGGCTTTTGCCGTTGGCAGTCAGCGCGCTGGGGTTGGGCAACAGGCCGTGCTCGCCCAGGCGGCGGATGACCGCAGGCAGGCCGCCGGCGTAGTAGAACTCTTCCATCAGGAAGCGCCCCGATGGCTGCAAGTCGACCAAGGTCGGTGTGCCGCGGCCGACGCGGGTCCAGTCTTCCAGTTGCAGGTCTACGCCAATGCGCCCGGCAATCGCCTTGAGGTGGATCACGGCGTTGGTCGAGCCACCGATGGCGGCGTTGACGCGGATGGCGTTTTCAAAGGCTTCGCGGGTAAGGATTTTCGACAGGCGCAGGTCTTCGCGCACCATGTCGACAATGCGCATGCCCGACAGGTGGGCGAGCACGTAGCGGCGGGCATCCACCGCCGGGATGGCGGCGTTGTGCGGCAGCGAGGTGCCCAGTGCTTCGGCCATGCAGGCCATGGTCGACGCGGTGCCCATGGTGTTGCAGGTGCCCGCCGAGCGCGACATGCCGGCCTCGGCGGAAAGGAACTCGTTGAGGTCGATCTGGCCGGCTTTATAGGCCTCGTGCATCTGCCAGACGATGGTGCCGGCGCCAATGTCCTTGCCTTTGTGCTTGCCGTTCAGCATCGGCCCGCCGGTAACCACGATCGCGGGCACGTCGCAGCTGGCAGCGCCCATCAGCAGCGCCGGGGTGGTCTTGTCGCAGCCGGTCAGCAGCACCACGGCGTCCACCGGGTTGCCACGGATGGCTTCTTCCACATCCATGCTCGCCAGGTTGCGGGTGAGCATGGCGGTAGGGCGCAGGTTGGACTCGCCGCTGGAAAACACCGGGAACTCCACCGGGAAGCCGCCAGCTTCCAGCACGCCCTTTTTCACGTGCTCGGCAATCTTGCGGAAGTGGGCGTTGCACGGGGTCAGCTCGGACCAGGTGTTGCAGATGCCGATGATCGGCTTGCCCTGGAATTCGTGGTCCGGGATGCCCTGGTTCTTCATCCAGCTGCGGTACATGAAGCCGTTCTTGTCGGCGGTACCAAACCATTGGGCGGAGCGCAGGGGGCGTTTGTTATCAGACATGAGCGGGACACCTAATTAGTATTACTATTTGTCGTTATGTGGCTGACTCTACCGGCTAAAAAGGCATCTGTGAAGGGTTGTTGTTTTAAATAGTAATACTATATGATCGATTCGCCAGGTTAGCGGTCTGCCAAAAAGCCCCGGCCAGGTGCTGTGCCCATTACAAGAACAATTGGAGACATCGCCATGATTCAGGAGCAGCGGCTCGTCCGCCTGATCACACTGAAACTCATCCCTTTTCTGGTATTGCTTTACCTGGTGGCCTACGTCGATCGTTCGGCGGTGGGCTTTGCCAAGTTGCACATGGGCGCCGACATTGGCCTGGGTGACGCTGCCTATGGCCTGGGCGCCGGGCTGTTCTTCATCGGTTATTTTCTGTTCGAGGTGCCGAGCAACCTGTTGCTCGACCGCTTCGGCGCACGTCGCTGGTTCGCCCGCATTCTGCTGACCTGGGGCGCGATCACCGTTGGCATGGCGTTTGTCACCGGGCCTAACGGCTTCTACGTGATGCGCTTTTTGCTGGGGGCCGCCGAGGCGGGCTTCTTCCCGGGGGTGCTGTACTACATCACCCAGTGGTACCCGGTGCGCCACCGCGGCAAAATCCTGGGCTTTTTCATCCTTTCGCAACCGCTGGCCATGCTCATCACCGGGCCGTTGTCTGGCGCGCTGCTGGGGCTGGAGGGTATCTACGGCCTGCATGGCTGGCAGTGGCTGTTCATCTGCATCGGCACGCCGGCGGTGCTGCTGGCCTGGCCCACCCTGCGCCTGCTGCCGGACGGGCCTGCCAAGGTGCGCTGGCTCAGCGACGAGCAACGCAGCTGGCTGCAGGAGCAGCTGGCCAACGACCTGCGCGAATTCGGCCAGACCCGCCATGGCAACCCGCTGCATGCGCTGAAAGATGGCCGGGTGCTGTTGCTGGCGCTGTTCTACTTGCCGATGACCCTGAGCATCTATGGCCTGGGCTTGTGGCTGCCGACGCTGATCCACCAGTTTGGCGGCAGTGACCTGGTCACCGGGTTTGTCTCGGCGGTGCCTTACCTGTTCGGCATCATTGGCCTGCTGATCGTGCCGCGCAGCTCCGACCGCCTGAACGACCGCTACGGCCACCTGGGCCTGCTGTACGCGCTGGGTGCCATCGGCCTGTTCTTCAGCGCCTGGCTGACGGTGCCGGTGCTGCAGTTGGCCGCGCTGTGCCTGGTGGCGTTCGCACTGTTCTCCTGCACGGCCATCTTCTGGACGCTGCCGGGGCGGTTCTTCTCTGGTGCCAGCGCTGCGGCGGGCATCGCCTTGATCAACTCGATCGGCAACCTGGGCGGCTACCTGGGCCCGTTTGGTATCGGCGCGCTCAAGGAGCACACCGGGCAGTTGTCGTCGGGCCTGTATTTCCTGGCGCTGGTGATGCTGTGCGGGGTGCTGCTCACGGGCGTGGTCTACAACCGCCTGGAGCGCCGCCAGCGCCTGGCTTCTTCACGGGCGGCCGAAGCCTCCCGCTAACCTTTGCAACCGACAAGCGAGCACAAGCATGCGATTGATCCAATTCGAAACCGCCGGCGGCGAGCGCCGCGTGGGCGTGGTGGAAGGCGAGTACGCCCTTGAAGTCATCGGCGCCAGCAGCACCCGCCAGTTGGCCCTGCAGGCCATCGCCGCCGGCCGTGACCTGGCCAGCGAAGTGCAGGCTGCCGGGCTGGGTGAGCGTCATGACTACCTGGCGCTGCTGGCCGAAGGCCGTGTGTTGCCACCGCTGGACCACCCGGACCCGGCGCATTGCCTGGTGACCGGCACCGGGCTGACCCACCTGGGCAGCGCCGCCACCCGTGACAAGATGCACCAGCAGCAGGCCGAAGGCGCCGTGACCGACAGCATGCGCATGTTCCAGTGGGGCCTGGAGGGCGGGCGACCACCAGCGGGCGAGGAGGGCGCGCAGCCGGAGTGGTTCTACAAGGGCGACGGCGGCATTGTGGTGCGCCCCGGTGCCGACCTGCCGCTGCCGGCCTTTGCCGAAGATGCGGGCGAAGAACCCGAGCTGGTCGGGCTGTACCTGATCGGTGACGACGGTACGCCGTACCGCCTGGGTTACGCGTTGGGCAACGAGTTCTCCGACCATGTGATGGAGCGGCGCAACTACCTGTACCTGGCGCATTCCAAGCTGCGCGCCTGCAGCTTCGGCCCCGAGCTGCGCCTGGGGGCATTGCCGGCCCATCTGGAAGGCACCAGCCGCATTCTGCGCGATGGCCAGGTGTTGTGGAGCAAGCCGTTCCTGTCGGGTGAGCAGAATATGTGCCACAGCTTCGAGAACCTTGAATTCCACCACTTCAAGTACGACCAGTTCCTGCGGGCTGGCGATATCCATGTACATTATTTTGGCACCGCCACGCTGTCGTTTGCCGACGGCATCCAGGCGCGCCCGGGGGATACCTTCGAGGTCAGCCTCGACGCCTTTGGCCAGCCGCTGCGCAACGGCATTGCTGCCGCGCCCCATCAGGTTCGCCCAGGGCTGGTGAAAAGCCTGTAGCAGATCACCCAGCCTTTCTCGGACCTTGTAGGAGCGGGTTCACCCGCGAATGCGATGCTGGCTTTGCCGCCGCATTCGCGGGTGAACCCGCTCCTACAAAGGCCCTGCATGCAGTGCCTTTTTCTTTTTTACAGGAGTCAACCATGTCTGGAAGCAACTTCATCGGCGGCCAGCGCAGCGCTGCCGGCAGCGTGCGCCTGCTCAGCCTCGATGCGCGTACCGGCGAAGCATTGCCGGTGGCCTTCACCCAGGCCACCCCTGAGGAGGTGGCCGCTGCCGCCCAGGCCGCCGAGTCGGCCTTTGCCGAATACAGCGCCATGGCGCCCGAGCGCCGTGCGCAGTTTCTGGAGGCCATTGCCGACCAGCTGGACGCGCTGGACGATACCTTCGTCGCCACCGTGTGCCGCGAGACGGCGCTGCCGGCTGGGCGCATCCAGGGTGAGCGTGGCCGCACCAGCAACCAGATGCGCCTGTTCGCCAAGGTACTGCGCCGGGGCGACTACCTGGGGGCGCGCATCGACCGCGCGCAGCCACAGCGCCAGCCGCTGCCACGCCCGGACCTGCGCCAGTACCGGACCGGCGTAGGCCCGGTGGCCGTGTTCGGCGCCAGCAACTTCCCGTTGGCCTTCTCCACCGCCGGCGGCGACACCGCCGCAGCGCTGGCAGCCGGCTGCCCGGTGGTGGTCAAGGCGCACAGCGGCCATATGGCCACGGCCGAGCAGGTGGCCGAAGCCATCGAGCGTGCGGCGGTCGCCACCGGCATGCCCGCGGGCGTGTTCAACATGGTCTACGGCGCCGGTGTCGGCGAAGCGCTGGTGCGCCACCCGGCCATTCAGGCGGTCGGCTTTACCGGTTCGCTTAAAGGCGGCCGCGCCCTGTGCGACCTGGCGGCAGCGCGCCCGCAGCCGATCCCGGTGTTTGCCGAAATGAGCAGCATCAACCCGGTGCTGGTGTTGCCAGCGGCGTTGCAGGCCCGCGGCGAGCAGGTGGCCAAGGAACTGGCCGCCTCGGTGGTACTGGGCTGCGGGCAGTTCTGCACCAACCCGGGGTTGGTCATCGGCATTGCCGGCGAGGCGTTCAGCACCTTCGTCGCGGTACTGGCTGCGCAACTGGCGGACCAGCCCGCGCAGACCATGCTCAATGCCGGCACCTTGCGCAGCTATGCCAGCGGCGTGCAGCGCCTGCATCAGCACCCGGGCGTACGCCATCTGGCCGGTGCCGAGCAGGCCGGTGACCAGGCCCACGCCCAGCTGTTCCAGGCCGACGTGAGCCTGCTGCTCAACGGCGACGAGCTGCTGCAAGAGGAGGTTTTCGGGCCTGCTACCGTGGTGGTCGAAGTGGCCGACGAAGCCGAACTGCACCGCGCCTTGCACGCGCTGCACGGGCAACTGACCGCCACCTTGATCGCCGAGCCGGAAGACTTCCAGCGCTTCGCCGCGCTGGTGCCGGTGTTGCAGCGCAAGGCCGGGCGGCTGTTGGTCAACGGCTACCCGACCGGCGTCGAAGTGTGTGACGCGATGGTGCATGGCGGCCCATACCCGGCCACGTCCGATGCCCGTGGCACCTCGGTCGGCACCCTGGCCATCGACCGCTTCCTGCGCCCGGTGTGCTACCAGGACTACCCGGACGCGTTGCTTCCCGATGCCCTGAAAAACGCCAACCCGCTGGGCCTGCAACGCCTGGTCGATGGCCAGCACAGCCGTGAGGCGCTGGGCTGAAGGCTTGCGCTGCACCTTGTAGGCGCGGCTATAACTGCGAACACCGGCAAAGCCGGTGCCCTCGATTACATAGCCTGGCGCCGTCACCCGGCACCAGGCCCCACCGCAACGGCTCAGAAGCGAACCGTGATACCCGCGTTAACCGAATGGAAGCGGGCGTCCGAACCAAACTGCCCCTGATACGACAACCCCACATCAGTCTGGCGGTTCAGTTGCACCTTCGCGCCCACCTCCGTCATCGCCACGTTGCGCGTCTGGGCGATGCCCTGCACCGCGAAGTCCGGGCCTCCGGCGAACGACTGGGTGCTGTTCGGGTCCAGGTCACCGTAGGCACGACGCCAGCCCAGCGAACCGAAGAACTGGGTGTCGTGATCGGCCACGCGGGTGCGTGTCGAGGCGCGCATGCCCACGGTGGAGAACCAGGTGTCCTGCTTCTCGCTGGACACGTCCAGCGCTGCGGCACCGCCTTTTTCATGGAAGCTGTCGGCGTCGTACTTCACGTACGAAACACCCACGAACGGCTCCAGCGCCACTGCACCCAGGCCGATGCGGTACGCCGCTTCGGTACTGGCCTGCAAGGTGCTGGCGTCGCGCTTGCCTTTCAGGTGGTCGTTGAACCCGGCAAAGGCCACGTTGCGTTTGCTGTCCAGCTTGTGCCAGGTGTAGCCGACGTCTGCGCTCAAACGCAGGGCGTCAAGTTGCGCGCCGGTGTACAGGCCCAGGTGATAGTTGTCGCTGTGGCCCTTGGCATCGCGGTCGTCGGCGTCGAACTTGGTGCGGCTGTAGCCACCGTATACGCCGGCGCGCCAGTCCGGGTTGATGCTGCCATCGGCGCCAATCAGCACACCGCCGGTGCGCTGGTGCAAACCGCTGGAACCGTTGTTGCCGTCCAGCTTCGACCAGTTGCCGAAGGTTTGCGCCCAGGCGCCGCCCTGCGCTTCAGGGGTGGTTGGCATGAGGTTCGAGGCACCCAACGGCATGCGCACGCTGCTGCTGTCGAACAGGTCGCGCAGACGGGTGCCCAGCACGCCGGAGACCACCTGGCTATTGGCGATCAGCGCGGTGCCGGTGCTGGCGTGGTAATCGCCGGAAAGCTGGTCGATGGCATCGCGAGCGCTGTCGGCATCCAGCACCAGCAGGTTGTTGTACAGGCGCAGCGGTTCGCCGCTCTGTTGCAGGTCGCTGAGTGCGCCGGCGGTGTTCCACTGGTTCTCGGTAAGCGCCACGGTCTGGAAGATGCCCGGGGTGCCTGGCCCACCCGTTTCTGGCGGCTGCACCGGTGGTTGTACCGGGGGCTGCACAGGTGGCTCAACTGGAGGCTGTACCGGTGGTTCTACCGGAGGCGTAACCGGTGGTTCTACAGGCGGCTCCACCGGAGGCGTAACGGGCGGTTCGACAGGTGGCTCTACCGGAGGCGTAACCGGTGGTTCCACAGGCGGCTCGACCGGTGGCTCAACAGGTGGCTCAACGGGTGGCGTGGTCTTCTGCGCGATGGTCAGGTTCAGCTCATTGGCCGTGCGCTGCAGGCTGACGTTGAGGAACGCCGAGTTGGTAAACGCTTGGGCATAGGCCGTGCCGGCGGCAGCGCCGTCCACCACGCCGCCCTGGGCGGCCAGCAGGGTGTAGGTTTGCCCGGTCTGGTAGCTTTGTGCGTCGTTCAGTGTGGTGACATCGACCCGTGTGCCACGCAGGGTCGCGGTGCCGCTGACATTGACGCGGTCCGAGCCGCCATCACCGGCGATATCGGCGGCGTAACGCGAGCCCGCTGCCATGTCCAGGTCGCCGTTGATCTTCAGGGTGCCCAGCGCGCCTTCACCTGGCGACAGGGTACCGCCCGAGGCCACCTGGGTGCTGCCGACCTGGCCGATACCGGCCAGCACACCGCCGTTGAGTATCTGCGCACGGTTGCTGTAGTTGCCGGCAGTATCGGTATGGCCGACGGTGCCGTTGACCACCAGGGTGCCGTTGCCGACGCTCAGCAGCGAGGTGCCGCGCGGGTTGGTTTGGTCGACATCGCCGGCCAGTATCAGGCGCCCGCCACGCACTACCGTGCTGCCAGACATCCCGGTCAGGTCGCCGCTTAGGGTGGTGTTGCCGCTGAAGGCATACACACGGCCAGCACCGCTGATGGTGTTGCTCAGTTGCAGGTCGCTGTCGGTGTGGTTGAAGGCCAGCGCACCGCCGCTGGCACCGAAGCGGATTGCCGTCTGCGGGGCGAGGCGGCCGGCGGCGTGTGCTTCGCCAGCGGTGATGGCGTCGATATCGGTGCGGCTCTCGTCCCTGACCACGCCACCGCCAATGCTGAGGGTACCGCGCCCAGCCGAGTTAACGTTGTCCAGTACGCTGATGTCGATGCCTTCGGTGCTGCTAAGCTCGGCGCCGTTGGCCAACACCAGGTTGGTGGTCCTGGTGGTGGTGCCCAAGGTCAGCGCGCGCGTGGCCAGGCGCGTGCCTTCGCCGGACACGCTCACCACACTATTGCGGCTGAGGTTGACCGAGCCCAGTTCCATTGTGTCGCTGGTCAGCACTGCGCCGTCGCTCAGGCTGAGGTCGTAGCGGTTGACGAAGCGGCCGGTATTGTCCCAGCGCGTGTTGGCCCCGGACAGCTCGCTGGTCGAGTTGATGTTCACGCGTTCACTGGCAAGCTGGCCGCCATCCTTCAAGGTGATGCGCGTGTCGTACCGGAAGGTGCCGCTGGCAGTCACGTTGACCGCATCCACTTTCGAGCCTTCACCGCTTATTAGCAGGTTTGCCCGGGACAGGCTATTGCCGGCATTGCCGTTGTCGCCCATCTGCAGGTCGCGTACGAGCACTTCGCCGCCGTCGAGCACGTTGAGCGTACCCTGACCAGCACCACCGACGACGATGGTGTTACCCAGGACGGCAGTGGTGCGCGGCACCAGCCAGCGGGTTCCAGGGCCCTGGACTGTGACCGTTGCCATGGCGGTAGCCGCTTCGCTGTTGGTGGACGAGCCACCGATCCGCCCACCTCTGCTGGTCAGTTCGGCGCCGTTGTTGAGGGTGAGGGTAGCGGGGACGCCGTTGCCGGGGCGCAGGGACACTGTGCCATCGTAGGCGCGGTCACTGCTGATGGTGTCTTCACCGCTGTCGAGGATGTAGTCCGCTGCGTGGGCGCCCGGCAGCATGGCGAGTGTGATCGCGAACGTGAGTGGGGAAAGTCGGAAAAGGGGATTCATAGCAACTCCAGATACTCCATTAGATGCCACGCAAGTGGCGGCCAGCGCTGGGGGCGATGGCGTTCCATATGTGCAACGGATTAACGCTGGGAGTATCGGGGAGGGCTTTCTGTGATGAGAATAGTACGCATGTGCTAGCTGCTTGCAGAACGTGACGTGGCGCACAGCGTGCGGCAGGCATGCACTGCGGTGTATGGCACCGGCTGCGCCGGTGTTCGCGGCTAAAGCCGCTCCTACAGAGAATGTATAGTCCTTGAGGGCTGTGATGATCCTTGTGGGAGCGGGTTCACCCGCGAAGAATCCAGCGCGGTGTATGGCGCCGGCTGCGCCGGTGTTCGCGGCTAAAGCCGCTCCTACAGAGAATGCATAGTCCTTGAGGGCTGTGATGATCCTTGTAGGAGCGGGTTCACCCGCGAAGGATCCAGCGCGGTGCATGCCAGCGGTTACGCCAGTGCTCGCGAAACCTCTGGCCCTGCGGGCAAATTCAACCAGTCCCCCCAGCAATCTCCCGGGCAACCCAACCCTTGAATGCCTCCGCTACCGGCGAGGGATGCATCGCACCTGACTGCGCCAGCACCACCTTCTGCGGCGACACCTCTTCCAGCAAGGGCCGGCACAACAGCGGGGTTCCGTCATAGCAATGGTCCCCAGCGGGCCGGGTACACGACAGGGCTACCCCGTACCCATGCGCAACCAGGCCCCTTTGCATTTCGAAGGTTTGGGTAAATTGCTGAGTACGCGGCTGCAGGTTATGCGCCCAGAACAGCGACAAAAAATACTCGCGGGTTTGTGCGATGTCCTCAAGTATCAAGCACTCTTGCGCCAGCTCCTGCAGCGGTATTGCCGCCAGTTGGGCCAACCGGTGGTCGGTGGCAATCAGCGCGTAAGGCTTCAACTCAGCCAGCACCTGGCGCGGCAGCGAGGGATCAAGGCCGATGTCATACGTCAGCGCCAGCTCGGCTTTACCGGCACTCAGCTGGCGGTGCACACCTGCCAGGTCTGTCTCGAACAGCGTGACCTCAACCTCGGGATACTGTTTGCGAAAGCTCGATAGCAGCCGAGGCGCGTAATAGGGGCCCAGGTCCTGGAAGCAGATAAGCGACAGGTTGCCGCGCAGTGGGCCATGCGAGGTCTCTGCCTGTTGGTTCATGGCGATGGCCAACCCGATGATGTCACGCGCCTGGGCCAACAACCGTGTACCCGCCGATGTCAGCTCCAGCCCGCGGCTGACCTGGCGCCGGAACAGCCGCTCGTTCAGCGCCTCTTCCAGCTGCGCGATCGCCACCGATACCGAAGGCTGGGAAACATGCCGGGCCCTCGCGGCAGCACTGATGCTGCCATGCTCGGCCACGGCGACGAAGTACTCCAGTTGCCTGAACGAAAAACCTATCATGTTTTCCTATACTCGGTATTAGGAAATATATTCTTTTTCTATTGGTGCCAGAACGCAATACTCGCTGCGCACCTTGCTTGTTCTGCCTGACACGTGGCAGTGGTGCTGTTGCCCAATAAAAAGACTAAAGGGTGCGTTATGAAACAGTCCGTCGAATTTCAATTAAGCGATGAAACCATCGAAGCATTCCAGCGTGAGGGTGCCGTTTGTATTCGCGGTTTATTCACGCCAGACGAAGTTGCGCTGCTCGAAACCGGTATCGAACAGAATCTCAAAACCCCCAGCGAGCGCGCCAAAGTGGCCAGCCGGCCAGACGACCCAGGTTGGTTCTTCGAAGACTTCTGCAACTGGAACGATATTTCAGCCTATCGCCAGTTTATCTTCGAAAGCCGCGTGGGAAGCGTTGCCGCGCAACTCATGCACAGCGAAACCGCCCGGCTTTATCACGACCATTTGCTGGTCAAAGAGCCCAACACCCGGCAACGCACGCCTTGGCATCAGGACCAGCCCTACTACAACATCGACGGGCGCCAGAACTGCAGCATGTGGATGCCCATCGACCCCGTTGCACGGGCGTCTACCCTTGAATTCGTTGCAGGCTCACACCTCGGGCCGTGGCTGATGCCGCGCACGTTTCTGGACAGCCAGGCCAAATGGTTCCCGGAAGGCAGTTTGGCCGACTTGCCGGATATCGAGGCCGACCGCAGCGCCTGGAACATCCTCGGCTGGGCGCTCTCCCCAGGCGATGCCGTGTTCTTCCACATGCTGACCTTGCACGCCGCTGGCGGCGTCGGTGGCAACCGTCGGCGGCGGGCGTTCTCGGTACGCTTCCTCGGCGACGACATTACCCATGCACCGCGCCAGTGGAGCACTTCGCCGCCATTCCCTGGGCTGGAAACACAACTGGCCAAGGGTG
Organism: Pseudomonas sp. NPDC089408; assembly: GCF_044749445.1. Taxonomy (NCBI): domain Bacteria; kingdom Pseudomonadati; phylum Pseudomonadota; class Gammaproteobacteria; order Pseudomonadales; family Pseudomonadaceae; genus Pseudomonas; species Pseudomonas sp. NPDC089408. Next base: position 77,735 of record NZ_JBIVHY010000021.1, on the reverse strand, counting down.
CCCCCATGAACCACGAACTGTTCCCGGTGCTGTGGCCCCGGGCTTGATGATTGAAAGCATGCGTGCCTGATAAACCGCACGGCATCGGCGTTGTGCGGACCTGATAATAAGATCAAGAAGGTATCTATGAACGCTCAATCCTCACACCAGCTCAAGCGGGGGTTGTCTACCCGGCATATTCGTTTCATGGCGTTGGGTTCTGCTATCGGCACCGGGCTGTTCTACGGCTCGGCGTCGGCGATAAAACTGGCCGGGCCTTCGGTATTGCTGGCCTACCTGATCGGCGGCGCGGCCATTTACATGATGATGCGCGCCCTTGGCGAAATGGCGGTGCATAACCCGGTGTCCGGTTCGTTCGGCCACTATGCCAGCCAATACCTGGGCCGCTACTTCGGCTTTCTGACAGGCTGGAGTTATGCCTTCTCGATGTTGGTGGTGTGCCTTGCAGATGTGACGGCGTTCGGCGTTTACATGGCGCTGTGGTTCCCCGAAACACCGGCATGGATCTGGGTGCTGGGCATCGTGTTCTTTATCGGTGCGCTGAACCTGTGCAGCGTGAAAGTGTTTGGCGAAATGGAGTTCTGGCTGTCATTGCTCAAGGTGACTGCAATCATTGCCATGATTGTGGCTGGCGCGGCGGTGTTGCTTTTGGGCATCCAGCTGGATAGCGATGCAGGCACCGTTGCCGCTGTCTCCAACCTGTGGAGCCACGGCGGGTTCTTGCCGAATGGCATCGGCGGAATGATTGCGTCATTCACCGTGGTCATGTTCGCCTTTGGCGGGGTTGAAATGATCGGCATCACTGCAGGCGAGGCGAAGGACCCCAAGCGCGTGTTGCCCAAGGCAATCAACTCGGTGCCGCTGCGCATCCTGCTGTTCTACATCCTGACCCTGTTTGTACTCATGGCCATCTACCCATGGACCGCCATCGGCAGCCACGGTAGCCCGTTCGTGCAAATTTTCAGTGGCCTGGGCATCAGTTCAGCGGCAACCGTGCTCAACATCGTGGTCATTTCTGCCGCGGTTTCGGCCATCAACAGCGATATCTTCAGCGCCGGGCGCATGATGTACGGCATGGCGCAAAACGGCCAGGCGCCTGCAGGCTTTGCCTCGCTGTCGCGCTTCGGTGTGCCCTGGATGACGGTTGCAGTGATGGGCGTGGCGCTGCTGTTGGGCGTGGTGTTGAACTACCTGGTGCCAGAAGATCTGTTCCTGGTGCTGGCGGCCGTCGTTACGTTCTCGATTGTCTGGGTCTGGTTGATGATCCTGTTGTCGCAAGTGGCCATGCGCCGCAGCATGACCCGGGAGGAGGTGGCCGCACTGGATTATTGTGTGCCACTGTGGCCGGTAGGGCCGGCGTGCGCGATTGCTTTCATGGTGTTCATCTTCGGCGTGCTCGGCTGGTTCCCGGCCAGTCGCACGGCCCTGTATGTCGGGGTGGGCTGGTTGCTGCTGCTTTCCCTGGGGTACTGGTTGTGGGGCGTGCGTGCGCCACGGCAAGTGCCCGCCAGTGCTTGAGGTATTGAACGGCTAACCGCCCGGCACGGTCGCGGGTGAACCCGCTCCCATGGCGCTGCACATCACTTTTTGTCAAACCCCTGGAGGTCAGTCATCGCGGCACTCAGGCTAGCGATGACCGACCCACAGGGGCATGACGCCAAGCTTAGATTTCAGCAAGGCGCGGTCAGGTTGCTACCTGGTAACAAGGCACGTACGCGGCGCCGCCGGGCAGCTTCATCCGGTGCTGGTCGACGAACGCCTGCAGCAGCCGGCCCAGCGGGTCGAGGACGGCGCTGTCGCCGTGGATCTGGTACGGGCCGTGTTCTTCGATCAGGCGGATGCCCTTGTCCTTGACGTTGCCGGCGACGATGCCAGAAAACGCCCGGCGCAGGTTGGCCGCCAGTTCATGCGGTGGCAGCTCGCGGCGTAGGTCCAGCTCGGCCATGGCCTGGTGGGTCGGGTCGAACGGGCGCTGGAAGCTTTCTTCGATCTTCAGCAGCCAGTTGAAGTGGAAGGCATCGTTGCGCTCGCGGCGGAACTGCTTCACCTCCTTGAGCCCTTCGACCATGTGCCGGGCAACTTCGGCCGGGTCGTCGATGATGATTTCGTACAGGCGGTGCGCCGCCTCGCCCAGGGTGGCGCCGACGAAGGCGTGCAGCTGTTGCAGGTACGGCTCGGCACTGCGCGGGCCGGTGAGTACCACCGGGAACGGCAGCTCGTGGTTGTCCGGGTGCATGAGGATGCCCAGCAGGTAGAGGAATTCCTCTGCCGTACCGGCCCCACCGGGGAAGATGATGATGCCGTGGCCGACACGCACGAAGGCTTCCAGGCGCTTCTCGATGTCCGGCAGGATCACCAGTTCGTTGACGATCGGGTTAGGCGCCTCGGCAGCGATGATGCCCGGCTCGGTCAGGCCCAGGTAGCGGCTGCCATGCATGCGCTGCTTGGCGTGGGCGATGGTGGCGCCTTTCATCGGGCCCTTCATGACGCCCGGGCCGCAGCCGGTACACACGTCCAGCTTGCGCAGGCCCAGCTCGTGGCCGACCTTCTTGGTGTACTGGTATTCCTCGCTGCTGATCGAGTGGCCACCCCAGCACACCACCATCTTCGGCTCCACGCCCGGGCGCAGGGTGCGGGCGTTGCGCAGCAGGTGGAAGACGTAATCGGTGATGCCCTGGGAGCTTTCCAGGTCGATGCGCTGGCTGGCCAGCTCGCTTTCGGTGTAGACGATGTCGCGCAGGGCGCTGAACAGCATTTCACGGGTGCTGGCGATCATTTCGCCATCGACGAAGGCATCGGCCGGGGCATTCAGCAGCTCCAGGCGTACGCCGCGGTCCTGTTGGTGGATGCGTACCTCGAAGTCCTGATAGGCCTCGAGGATGGTCTTGGCATTGTCGACATGGGCGCCGGTATTGAGGATGGCCAGGGCGCACTGGCGGAACAGGGTGTAGAGGCTACCGGTGCCGACTTCACTCAGTTGCTGCACTTCACGTTGTGACAGCGTCTCCAGGCTGCCTTTGGGGCTGACGGATGCATTGATGACATGGCGTTGAGGCATCTAAGTCTTTCCTGTGCGGGTAAAACATCCTTCTTTGACAACACCATACCTAGAAATGTGGACGGCAACGAGGGGGGTTGTGAAAAAGCTTGAGACCGAGTCGCCTGGTTCGCGGGTGAACCCGCTCCTACAGGGAGCGCGCTGCCCTTAAGGCTTGCGCTGTACGTGTAGGAGCGGGTTTATCGAGGCGTCGAACCGCCGCGAACCAGGCGACTCGGTCCAAGGTCAGCCCAACAGCTTCTGCACACCCAGGGTAATCGCCAAACCCCCACCAACCAGCCACAGGTTGAGAATCGCCCCGGTAGCCAGCGCCCGTGGCCCGGCCTGGCGGATCTGGCTGAAGCGGGTTTCCATGCCCAGCGCGGTCATGGCCATGGTCAGGGCAAAGGTGTCCAGGCTGTTGACCGCCTGGGTCACGCTGCCGGGCAGCACCTGCAGCGAGTTCACCAGTACCAATGCGAGGAAGCCGAAGGCGAACCAGGGCATGGCAATGCGCCCGTTGCCCTGCGCCTGGCCAGCCTGGCGCGAGCGGCTGATCCACAGGCCCACCACCAGCAGCACCGGCACCAGCAGCATTACCCGGGTCATCTTGACGATGGTGGCGATATGCGTAGCCTCGGGGCTGACGTTGCTGGCCGCGCCGACCACCTGCGCCACTTCGTGGAGGGTGCCGCCCAGCAACAGCCCGGCGCCCATGGTGTCCAGGTGCAGCCAGCCGGCGTTGATCGCCAGCGGGTAGAGGAACATCGACAAGGTGCCGAACAGCACCACGCTACCTACCGCCATGGCGCTCTTGTGCGGGGCGCTGCGCAGTGCCGACTCGAAAGCCAGCACGGCCGCCGCGCCGCAGATGGCGCTACCGGCGGCAGTCAGCAAGGCAGTATCGCGGTCCAGCTTGAACACTTTCATCCCGCACCACAGGCCGATCAGCAGGGTACTGCTCACCACCAGCAGCGAAACGATGAGGCCAGACCAGCCGACTTCGGATATTTCCTGCAGGCTAACCCGCAGCCCAAAGAACGCCACGGCAATGCGCAACAGGCCGCGTGCGGAAAAGTTGATGCCTGCCGCCCAGCTTGCCGGTACGCCGTCGCGCAGTGCATTGCCATACAGCGCACCGGCGACGATACCGACAATCAGCGGGCTGATGCCGAGGTTGGCGATGGCGGGCATGGCTGCCAGTTGCGTGACCGCCAGCGCGAACAGCGCGACGAAAAGAATGCCATTGAGCCGCCCTTTGGTAGAAAGGGTAGGGGCAAAAGCAGGGTTGGACGGAACCGTGGCCATGTGAGTCCTCCGGAAAGGTGTTTCGACAAGGCCTACGTTAATCGGGTTATAAGCTTATAAAAAATCGTAATTTAGGATGGCAAATATCCGGATAGCTGATATTTTCTAATCATGACCCCAGAACAGCTGATAACGTTTGCCACGGTTGCCGAGTACGGCAACATCAGCCATGCGGCCCAGGCCCTGCACTTGTCACAGCCGGCGGTATCTGGCCAGCTCAAGCTGCTGCAGGAGGCGTTTGGCGAGCCCCTTTACCAACGTGCCGGGCGCGGTGTGCGGCTGACGGCGGCTGGCGAACAATTACTGGCGCATGCCGAGCGCCTGCGTGAAACCTTCCGCCAGGCCCAGGTGCTGCGCGAGGCCATGCATGGGCTGGAGCGAGGTACCTTGCGCATCGGCGCCAGCACCACGCCGGCCAGCTACCTGTTGCCTTACCTGATCGCCGATTTTCATGGGCGTTATCCAGACGTGGTGGTGACTACCTCGCATGGCAACACCACCGAGATCGTCGCCGCCCTGGACAGTGTCGATATCGCCCTCATTGAAGGCCCGCCTGGGCAGGAGCTGCCGTTGGGGACCGAGGTGACGGCGTGGCGCGAGGACGAGATCGTGGCGATTGTGCCGCGTGGGCACCCCTTGGCAGGGAGTGAACAGCAGGCGCTGGCGTCGCTTGGTGCCTACCCGTTGGTGCTGCGTGAGAGCGGCTCGGGCGTGCGGCAGATCGTCGAGCGGGCGTTTGCCCGGGATGGCGTGGCCATGCGTGTGGCGCTGGAAATTGCCGGGGTGGAAGGGGTGAAAGAGGCGGTGCGGGCCGGGATGGGGATCGGTTTTGTGTCAGCGATGTCGATCCGCCATGAAGATGGGGCGTTGCACCGGTTGCAGGTGGTGCCGCAGGCGTTGATCAGGCGGTTTTCCATATTGATGCCGCATGCGGCCTCGCCGTCGCGGGCGGCGGCGCGGTTTTTTGAGTTGTGTGTTGGTTTGCAAGAGGCGGGTTGACTGTGCTGGCCTCTTCGCGGGTGAACCCGCTCCCACAGTGACCGCACAGGTTTCAAGGGTTGTGATATCCCTGTGGGAGCGGGTTTACCCGCGAAGAGGCCAGCACAGGCACCATCAACTCACCTTGAAGACATGCTTCATATAGGCAACAAAATTCTCATCCCGGCACTGGGTCTTGCCCGGGCTGTCGGAAATCTTCGCCACCGGTGCCCCATTGCAGTCGGTCATCTTGATCACGATGTTCATCGGCTCCACCCCCGGGATATCGCAGGTCAGCCGGGTGCCAATGCCAAAGCTCACGTTGATCCGCTCATGCAGCGCCCGATACAGCCCCAGCGCCTTGGCAAAATCTAGCCCATCAGAAAAAATCAGGGTCTTGCTCTTAGGGTCGATCCCCAGCCGCTCGTAGTGGGCAATGGCCTTTTCCGCCCAGGCCAGCGGGTCGCCCGAGTCATGCCGCAAACCGTCGAACAGCTTGGCGAAGTACAGGTCGAAATCGCCGAGGAACGCATCCATGGTGATGCAGTCGGTCAGGGCGATGCCCAGCAGCCCGCGGTACTCCCGCACCCAGCACTCCAACGCGGCCGCCTGGCTATCGACCAGGCGCGGGCCGAGCTGCTGGTGGGCCATGAACCATTCGTGGGCCATGGTGCCGAGCGGTTTGAGCTCGAATTCGCGGGCCAGGTGCACATTGCTGGTGCCGACGAAGCGGCCTGGGAAGTCGTGCTTGAGAATGTGCACCACCTCTTCCTGCACCCGGTAGGAGAAGCGCCGCCGCGTGCCGAAGTCGGCCAGCTGAAAGCCGGCGAGTTCATCGGCACTGGCCTGGGCCTTCAGCCAGTCGAGCTTCTGGTACAGGCGCTCGCCGACCTGCTCGATCACCACTTCACGATAGCGGTAGCGGTTACGCACCTCGCTGATGATCGCCAGCAACGGGATTTCGTAGAGGATCACATGCAACCACGGCCCGCGGACGCGGATTGCCAGCTGACCGGTGTTGTCCAGGCCCACCTGCACGTAGCGCAGGTTGAAACGGAACAGGCTTAGAAAGCGGATGAAGTCCGGTTTCAGGAACGGGATTTTCTCCAGATAGGCCAACTGGTCATGGGTGACCGTGACCTCGGCCAGTTGCTCTATCTGGTAGCGGATTTCTGCCAGGTACGGGGACAAATCTTCACCATTGCGGCAACGAAACTCCCATTCCACTTCGGCGTTGGGGTAGTTGTGCAGCACCGCCTGCATCATGGTGATTTTGTAGAAGTCGGTGTCCAGCAGGTTCTGGATGATGCGTGGGCCGAAAACACTTTCGCTCATGGGCGGTCTTCCTTGATCTGGGCAAGCTGGTGGTCGAGCGCGGCTTCGTCGCCGCAGAGGATCACGCCCTCGGCGGCCAGGGCGCCACACGCCTCGATGGCACCGGCCTGGGTCAGCGCGCGGCAGGCCGGCAGATACAGCAGCACCTGAAAGCCGGCCTGGCGCAACTGGCGGGCAGTGGTCTTGACGCAGTAATCCAGGGCCAGGCCACCGACGATCACCGTACTTACCTGCTGCACCTTGAGGTATTCGATTACCCCGGTGGAGCGCCGTTCAGCCAGATCGTGGTAACAGGCGCCGTAGGGGTGCAGATCGGGCTCGACGCCTTTCCACACGAAATAGTCGTAGTCGATGGGGGCGGGCAGCCCAGGCAGCAGCTCGAAGCCCGGGGTGCCCGGCACGCAATGGCTGACCCAGGTCAGGTCGGCGTTGGTCAATTGCAAGGGCTGCAGCATGTGCGCGGGTTCGGCGACCACCCAGGCGGCGTTGGCCGGGTGGGCGTCCTTGCTGCCCAGGCGCAGGTCGGCACGCAGGGCCATGGCATTCAGATCAAGCGCGATTTCGTCGCCTTCGGGCACGGGCAGCTCTTGCGGCGCGTTGCGGGTGAAGCCGTTCTGGGCGTCGACATCGAAACTGGCGATCTTCATGGCGGTTCTCCTTGCTGGAATGCCAATATAATTCACCTGGTGCATTATGTGTGTCAAGCGACTTTGTTGCCGCGTTTTCTGGTTGCCTTACTTAGATGCTCTGATGGAATATTGCGGCACTGAACAAGGAGTTGCCCGGTGAGTACAGTCGAAGTTCTGGCCAGTGTCGATATCGTTGCCCTGCGCCTGGCGCCTGGTGCGCAGCATCTGCAAGTGTTGTTGCACCGTCGAGAGCGCGAGCCGCATGCCAGCCAGTGGGCGCTGCCCGGCGTAATCGTCAATGGCCGCACCGCTGATACCAGCCTGGAAGCTGCCGCCGAACGTGCGTTACGTGAGAAAACCCAGGTTGTGCCTCGCTACATGGAGCAGGTGGGCACCGAGGGCAATGCTTTCCGTGATCCACGGGGCTGGTCGCTCAGCACCTATTACCTGGCTTTGCTCGGCCCGGGGCAGGTGGTCGAAGGCGAGCAATTGGCGTTTTTCGACTTGGAAAGCGTGCTGGCGCGCAAGGTGCTGTTGCCGTTCGATCACAACCTGTTGGTGGAGCGCGCCCGCGAGCGGCTGGCGGCGAAGACCGTGTACAGCAGCCTGCCGCTGTACCTGCTGGCGGAGAAATTCACCGTGCTCGATGCATTGGGGGCAGTGCAGGCGTGCCTGGGGCAGGCAGTGAACGGCACCTCGCTGCGCAAACGCCTGGAGCGCTTGCGCGAGTTGGGGTGGGTAAGGGACACCGGGGAAAAGAACCAGCCCAAGCTGGGCCGGCCGCAGCAGTTGTACCAGTACACGCCGCAGGGCGAGCGGGCATTCATGTTTGACCGCAGCCTGCTGCCTGAAGGCGCTTAGCTCACATTTCTTGCGCTTGCGCTTGCTCTTGCCCTTGCTCTTGCTTCGGCTTTTGCTTCTAAGCGCGCGATAGTTCAGGCGACACAAATTGCGACTTCAGGAGGCCGAGCGGAGGGCTCCTGAAGTCGCAATCTGTGGCGCCTGAACTATCGCGCGCTTAGAAGCAAGATCAAATGCAAGATCAAAAGCAGGAGCAAAAGCACGGCCGTTCCGAGTCGGAGTGGATATCCCGGCAAAGCCGATCATTCACCCGTTATTGGTGGGCATTCGATTGGCCGCCTCCATCTTCCCAGCCATCAATTGCTTACCATCAACTCCGGCCCCAGGTAACCGTTGATCTGCTCGATATCATCATCCCCCAGGCTGCCGACCGACGAGGCCAGGCGTAGCCTGGCCATCAGGTAGTTCAGCTTGGCCTCGAACAGGTCATGGCGGGCGTCATACAGCAGTTCTTCGGCATTGAGCACGTCCGAGTTGGTGCTGGTGCCGCCTTCCTTGAAGCCCTTGCGGGTCGAGGTCAGCGAGCGTTCGTTGGAGGCCACGGCCTTTTCCAGCGCATGCACGCGCAGGGCGCCGCTCTGCACGCCGCGGTACTCGCGGGTGGTGTCGGAAATGACCTCCTGGCGCGTGGCATCCAGTTCGTCCAGGGCCTTGGAGCTGTTGGCGCTGGCCTGGCGGGCGAGGGCGCTGGTGCTGCCGCCGCTGTAAAGCGGAATGTTCAGCTCCAGGCCGATCGAACTGTAGTGGTTGCGCTGGTTCAGTTCCGAGATCGACTGGCTGCTGCCGGCGGTGTAACCCGCCACGAAATCCAGCGTCGGGTAGTGCCCGGCACGGGCGCGGTTGACCTCTTCCTCGGCCAGCTCGTAGTTGTGCCGGCGCGCATGAATCAGCGGGCTGTCGGCCTGGGCCTTGACCAGCCAGTCCTGCAGGTTGCCCGGCATCAGCGGTGGCGTGGCGAAGCCCGGCTGCAAGGTGGTCAGCGCCTGCGGGGTTTCGCCAATGTATTCCTCCAGTTTGCGTCGGGCGTTGACCAGGTTGTCCTGCGCGTCGATCAGGTCGGCTTCGGCCAAGTCGCGGCGGGCCACCGATTCGTCGACGTCGGTGATGGTGCCGGCGCCCAGTTCCTTGCGCCGCTTCGCCGAAGCCAGCTGTTCTTCGAACGCCGTCAGCTTGGCCTTGGCCAGGGTGATGGTTTCGCTGGCCAGCAGCACGTCGAAATAGGCGTCGGCCAGGCGCACCGCCGCATCCTGGCTCTTGGCGTCGAACACCGCCACGCTGTAGTCGGCGCGTTGCTGGCCCTGGCGGTACTCGGCCATTTTCTGCTTGTTGAACAACGGTTGGCGCAGGCGCACGTTGGCACCCTTGGAGTCATAATCCAGGTCGTTGTCCTGGCCATTCTGGCGCTGGCTGCCATTGACCCGGTTGAAGTAGGCCGCCGCGTTGATCTGCGGCAGCAGGCCGGCTTCGCCGATGGCGCGGTTTTCGCCGCCGGCCTGTTTTTCATGGACCGCGGCGCGGTAGATAGGGCCTTGGTACTGCAACAGGTCCCAGGCTTCTTTAAGGTCCATGGCACTGGCCGGCACGGCCACGCCCATCAGGCACAACAGCAGGCACGGGCATTTCATGTCATTGCTCCTTGAACGCAGCGTCGACGCGTTCGAGCATCGGTTTGAGCAGGTAGCTGAGCAGGTTGCGCTCGCCGGTCTTGATGGTGACGGTGGCGGGCATGCCGGGGCGAATGTGGTTGCTGCCCAGCAGGCCCATGCCGGCTGCAGTCACTTCCACCTGGGCCAGGTAGAACGGCTGCTTGCTTTCTTCGTCGAGCAGGCGGTCGGCGGATATGGTTTTTACCCGCCCCGGAATATTCGGCGTCTGGGCGTGGTTGAAGGCCGGGAAGGCGATGTCCACGGCCAGGCCCGGGACCATTTTGTCGATGGCTTGCACCGGGATCATCGCATCGACCTGCAGCGGCTGGTCTAGCGGCACCACTTCCATGATTTTTGCGCCCGGCTGGATGATACCGCCGACCGTGGCAATGCTCAGGGCCTGGACCATGCCGTCGATCGGCGAGCGGATCACCGTATGCGTCACTTCGTAATCCAGGGCGCGCAGGCGGTCGGCCAGGGTGGTGTTTTCCTTGGCGGTGTCGGTCAGCTGCGACTCCACTTCTTTCAGGTAATCGTGCTGGCGCTGCAGGATGCGCAGCTTGATCTCGGTGGCCTGGCTGCGGGCGCGGGCGATGTTGTTAAGGTTCTCGGCCTGGCCGGCCGACAGGTCGGCATTGCTGCGCTCCAGCTCCAGCAGGCGGTTGCGTGGTACGTAGCCTTCGGCGGCCAGCACCCGGGTGCCTTGCAGTTCCTGGTTGAGAAAGCCGATCTGCGAGGCGCGGGCACCGTACACCTGCTGCAGGCCCTTGAGCTGCACGGCCGAGGCGGTGAGGTTTTCTTCAAGAATGCTCAGCTCGCCGGCCAGGCCCGCGCGGCGGGTGTCGAGCAGGCGCTGTTGCAGGTCCATGGCCGCCAGCAGGCGCGGGTCGCTGCCATAGTGCTTGAGCAGGGCCGGGTCGAAGGTGACCGTGTCGCGGCCGTCGCGCTCGGCTTCCAGGCGGTTTTCCACGGTCTTGCTGACGATGTACTGCGCGCTTAGCGCGCCTTGTTCGGCCACAGCGCGCAGCGAGTCGAGCCGCACCAGTTCCTGGCCTTTGTTCACCACATCGCCTTCGCGCACCAGGATCGCCTCAACCGTGCCACCGGTCAGGTGCTGCACTGCCTTGCGGTTGCTGGTGATTTTCACCGTGCCGGTGGCGACCACGCCAGCGTCCAGTGGCGCCAGGCACGACCACAGCAGGAAACCGCCAAAGCCGGCGATGACCAGCCACACGCCCCAGCGTGCCGGGCGGCCTGCATCCAGGTCGATCAGCTCCCTGGCTTCGGCGGGGATCAATTCGGAATGTTGAGCCATGTGCATGATCGATCACTCCCGGGCTTTTACCGAAGCCAGCGGCGCCGCAGCGGCCGCCGGAATCACTGCGGCCTTGCGCAGCGCGTTGAACACTTCGTCGCGGCTGCCAAGCATGTGTACGCCACCGTCGCGCAGCATCAGGATCTGGTCGACGGCGCACAGCACATTGGGCCGGTGTGAAATCAGAATCACCGTGGCCCCGCGTGCCTTCAGCTCGGCCAGGGCATCTACCAGGGCCTTTTCGCCAACGTCATCGAGGTTGGCGTTGGGTTCGTCCAGCACCACCAGGTTGGGCTCGCCATACAGTGCGCGCGCCAGGGCGATGCGTTGCTTCTGGCCGCCGGACAGCGGGCTGCCGTCGGCCGCCAGGCGGGTGTCGTAGCCCTGTGGGAAGCGCAGGATCATCTCGTGCACGCCGCTGCTGCGGGCCGCGCGGATCACCGCGTCACTGTCCACTTCGGCAAAGCGCGCGATGTTTTCGGCGATGCTGCCCTCGAACAGTTCCACGTCCTGTGGCAGGTAGCCGAGCCATGGGCCCAGCTCGGCCTTGTTCCAGGTGAAGATGTCGGCGCCATCCAGGCGCACCTTGCCGGCCTGGGCTGGCCATACACCCACCAGCAGGCGGGCGAGGGTCGACTTGCCCGAGGCAGACGGGCCGATGATGCCCAGGCTGTTGCCGGCAGCCAGGCTGAAGCTCACCCCGCGTACGATGCTGGTGTTGCTGCCGGGGGCGCCGGCGATCACGTTTTCCACCGCCAGCATGCCCATCGGCCGCTGCAGTGACATGCTCGGTGGCCGCTGTGGGTAGTCTTGCAGCAGGTCGTTGAGCCGGCCCCAGGCCAGGCGGCAGCCCAGCAGCTGCTTCCACGACGCAATCACCTGTTCCACCGGGCCCAGTGCGCGGCCAGTGAGGATCGAACAGGCGATCATCATGCCGGGGGTGATCTTGCCCTCGATCGCCAGCAATGCACCGGTGCCGAGGATCAGCGACTGCAAGGTGATGCGCACGAAGCGCCCGGTGCTGCTGATCAGCGCCGCGCGGTCGGAGGCCAGGGTCTGCATCTGCAGGATGCGCAGGTGGCCCTGGTACCAGCGCTTGCCAATGGCCGGCAGCATGCCCATGGCTTCGATCACTTCGGCATTGCGCAGGTTGTTGTTGGCGTAGCTGGCTGACGACAGGGCTGCCTGGTTGGCTTCGGCCAGTGGCGTTTGCGTGGCCTTTTCGGTGAGGTAAGCGAGGAACACCAGTATCAGCGAACCGATCATCGTCACCAGCCCCAGCCAAGGGTGGATCAGGTAGCAGACCAGCAGGTAGATCGGCGTCCAGGGCGCATCGAAGAAGGCGAACAAGCCGTTGCCGGTCAGGAACTGCCGCACTTGCGCCAGGTCCTGCAGGGCCTGTGCCGGGTTGCCGCCAGCGCGGCTCAGGTTGCGCTCGAACGCGGCGCTGAAGATGCGCCGGTTAAGGTCCATGTCCAGGCAGTTGCCAACCCGGACCAACACGCGGGTGCGGATCATCTCCAAGGCCGACATCAGCAGGAACAACCCCACCACCAGCACGGTGAGCATGGCCAGGGTGGTGACATTGCGGCTGACCAAGGCGCGGTCGTACACCTGCAGCATGTACACCGCTGGCGTCAACATCATGACGTTTATCACGCCGCTGAACGCGGCCAGGGCGTAGAAACTGCGGCGCAGGCGAAAGAGTGTGTCAGCGAGTTCGGAGCGGGATCGCGGCGGCTTTTGCATCGAAGGCCTCCCTTTTCACAAAACGGGAAGCCCTTGCGGCGCCCCGTACAGCGGTAGTCGTGGCTTCTGAGCGGCTCGCAGGCGGCTAGGCCACCGCGGCCTTGTTATAAGCAGCAGCGTAGGTTGCAGCGAAACATCCTGTAATATCTTTTTGCTCTATAAAATCTTTGAACTTTTTATAAGTCTCCTGAAAACAGCGAGTTGCAACGCATTATCATTGCAGGTCGATATTTTTGACGGGATATTGACAAGCTTTTCGCCTGCGACTTTAGTCTGATGTATTCGGCCCCTGCGTGAGCTGGGAGCGATGCACGTGCGTTACACCGCTGTATCGCACTGTTTACACGGTTCCCTCTGCTTCAACGGGAACCGGCTTGCCGGCGATGAGGCCCGCGGCGTCAGCATGAGACCGCCCAGCAGCCCCAGAACCCATCACCAGAAACTGCGCACGTCATACCTGACTGGGCGCGGGAAGGACCCTGTTGCCCTGTGATTTCTCCCGACATCGAGGGCAATTGAAATGGCCAATTTCAGCAAGTCGGACCTGGAATTCATCCTCAAGCAAATCTTCATCGCCGAAGCCCATGCCGCAGGCACCAGCCTGATCGACCTGCTGCCCAACAGCCAGGTACCATTCGGCCTGCGCACCGTGGATGGCAGCTACAACAACCTGGTGGCAGGGCAGAGCGAGTTCGGCGCCGCTGATAATTCGTTCCTGCGCCTGCTCGATGCCTCGTACCGCGCCAACTATGTCGGCACCGGCACGGTCACCGATACGCAACCGCGTACCATCAGCAACCTGATCGTCGACCAGACGGCGAACAACCCGGCCGCCGTCGAGGCCAATGGCGGCGCGGCCCCGGTGATGAGCCCAGGCATCGACGGGGTTTTTGGTACCGCCGACGACAAGCCGGTGTTCTTCATCCCCAACGTCTCGCCGGACGTCGGCCTGACCGCCGGCTTCAACGCCTGGATGACCTTCTTCGGCCAGTTCTTCGACCACGGCCTGGACTTGGTCACCAAAAGCAACAGCGACATCGTGTTCATCCCGCTGCTGCCGGACGACCCCCTGTACAAAGCCAATAGCCCGACCAACTTCATGGTGCTACCGCGCGCCGTGCGTACGGCCGGTGCCGATGGCGTGCTAGGCACCGCCGACGATGGCCAGCCCAACACCACCTCGCCGTTTGTCGACCAGAGCCAGACCTACAGCTCGCACCCGTCGCACCAGGTGTTCCTGCGCGAGTACACGCTCAACGCCGCTGGCGACCCGGTGGCTACCGGGCGGCTCATCACCAACCGCGACCTGGGTGCCGATGGCAAGTTCGGCACTGGCGACGATGGCAACAGCGAAAACGGCGGCATGGCCACCTGGGCGGTAGTCAAGGCCCAGGCCCGTGACCTGCTGGGTATCAACCTGACCGATGCCGACGTGCACAGCGTGCCGCTGCTGGCCACCGACCCCTATGGCAACTTCCTGCGTGGGCCCAATGGCATGCCGCAGGTGGTGATGCGCGTGAACAATGGCGCCGATGGTATCGCGGGCACCGCCGACGACGTCACCACGCTGGTTGAAGGTAACCGCGCCGCGCCCATCAGCCTGGCCAATGCCGTGAGCACCGGTCATGGTTTTCTCGATGACATTGCCCACAATGCCGCGCCCGTGGTGGTCGGTGGGGTGCTGCAGGCCGACGCCGATACTGCCATCGGCAACGCACAGCCTGTGGGGCAGGGCGGCAACAACCTGACCTACGACAACGAACTGCTCGACGCCCACTACATCGCTGGCGATGGCCGGGTGAACGAGAACATCGGCCTGACTGCCGTGCACCATGTGTTCCATTCCGAGCACAACCGCCTGGTGCAGCAAACCAAGGACACCCTGCTGGCTGCCGGTGACCTGGCGTTTCTTAACGAATGGCTGATCGATGACGTCAGCGCCATCCCCACCACGCCCGCCGGCATCGCCGCGCTGGTGTGGGACGGCGAGCGGCTGTTCCAGGCTGCCAAGTTCGGCACTGAAATGCAGTACCAGCACCTGGTATTCGAAGAGTTCGCCCGCACCATCCAGCCGCAGATCGACGAGTTCCTTGCGCCCAACGGCTACGACACTTCGATCAACCCGGCGATACTCGCCGAGTTCGCCCATGTGGTGTACCGCTTCGGCCACTCGATGCTGACCGAAACCGTCGACCGTTTCGATGCTGACTTCGACACGGTAAACGGCGACCCGCAACTGGGCCTGATCGCTGCCTTCCTCAACCCGCTGGCGTTTGCCGAAAGTGGTGCCACTGCCGACGAAGCGGCCGGCGCGATCATTCGCGGTGTCACCCGCCAACTGGGCAACGAAATCGACGAATTCGTCACCGAAGCCCTGCGCAACAACCTGCTCGGCCTGCCGCTGGACCTGCCGGCGTTGAACATCGCCCGTGGCCGTGACACCGGTATCCCCAGCCTCAATGAGGCGCGTCGCGAGTTCTACGCCGCCACCGGTGACAGCCAGCTCAAGCCCTACATCAGCTGGGTCGACTTTGCCGACCACCTCAAGCACCCAGCATCGCTGATCAACTTCATCGCCGCCTACGGCAGCCACAGCAGCATCACTGCGGCCACCACCGAAGCAGCCAAGCGCGCGGCCGCAGTGGCGCTGGTGCTGGGCGGCGACGGCGCGCCGGCTGACCGCCTGGACTTCCTCAACGGCACTGGCGCCTGGGCCAATAACGCCGGGGTGACCATTACCGGTGTCGATGCCATCGACTTCTGGGTCGGCGGCCTAGCCGAAAAGAAAATGCCCTTTGGCGGCATGCTCGGTTCCAGCTTCAACTTCGTTTTCGAAACCCAGCTGGAAGCCCTGCAGAACGGTGACCGGTTCTACTACCTGTCGCGCACGGCGGGCATGAACTTCGGCACGGAGCTTGAGAACAATTCGTTCGCCAAGCTGATCATGCTCAACTCCGACGTCACCCACCTGTCCAACACGGTGTTCCTCACGCCCACCTTCACCCTCGAAGTGAACCAGGCTAACCAGTTCACCGGCCTGGGCGCCGACGGCCGCGCTGACCCGACTGGCGGCATCATGATCAACGGCGTCGAACTGGTGCCGCTGGTGATCCGCGACAACCCCGATACGGTTGGGCCAGACAGCAACTACCTGCACTACACCGGCGAAGACCACGTGGTGCTGGGCGGCACCTCTGGCAACGACATCATCATCTCCGGTGACGGCGACGACACCGTCTACGGCGATGCCGGCGACGATGTGCTGGAAGGCGGCGCGGGCAATGACGCGGTGCTCGGCGGCGCAGGCGACGACATCATTACCGATTCGTTCGGTGACAACCGCCTGGAAGGCAACGCCGGCAACGACGTGATCGTTGCCGGCAGCATGCTGGCGGCCGGCAACCTGATCCTCGGTGGCGATGGCCAGGACTTCATCATCACCACCGAAGACATCAGCACCACCTTCGGCGGCCAGGGCGATGACTTCATTCTCGGTGCCAAGACCAACCTGCCACCCACCGGCAACGAGGGTGACGACTGGATCGAGAAGGGCACCCAGGACGGTGCGCCCGGCGACAACTTTGCGCCGCTGCTGGGTGACGAAGTGGTCGGCAACGACATCTTCGTCGGTGGCGGCGGCTTTGACGAAATGATCGGCGAGGGCGGCGACGACATCTTCGTCGGCAGTGATGCCCAGGACAAGATGGACGGCATGTCCGGCTTCGACTGGGTGACCTACAAGAATGACCAGATGGGCGTTACCGTCGACCTGAGCCTGGCCGCCCTGGCCCAGCCCCATGGCAATGCGCCGAACCAGAACGCCGGGGTATTCAACCCGGTCGGTGCATCGCCGGCCTCCATCCTCGACCGCTTTGCCGAGGTGGAAGGGGTGTCCGGTTCGAAGTTCGCCGACGTGCTCAAAGGCGATGACGTCGATGCCGTGACCATCCTCAACCATGGTGGCGCCACGGGCAGCGCCCTGACCAACGTCGACCTGATCCACGGCTTGCGGCAGTTCCTGACCGATGCCGGCCTGCCAACCAGCGGCTTTGCCACCGGCAACATCATGCTGGGCGGCAACGGCAGTGACCTGATCGAAGGCCGTGGCGGCGATGACCTGATTGACGGCGACAAGTGGCTGAACGTGCGCATCGCGGTGTACGCCCCAGGCGACGTCAACCACACCGGCCCGGAAATCGCCAGCTTCGACAGCATGGTCGACATGATCCCGTTCATGCTCGACCGCACCTACAACCCCGGCCAGCTCAAGGCTGTGCGGGAAATCCTGCCCGGCACCTCGACGGGCGGCGCGGCCTTCGACACCGCGGTGTTCACGGGGGTGCAGAGCGAGTACGTAGTCACCCAGAACGACAAGGGTACGGCCGATACCGCCGACGATGTGTGGACCGTGACCGACACCGTGGCCGGCCGTGACGGCGTCGATACCCTGCTGCACATCGAGCGCCTGCAGTTCGCCGACAGCCAGCGCGTGCTGGTGCAAGGGGTGAACGCACAGCCCACCGGCAGCCCCACCGTAACCGGTGGCAACGCGGGTACCATCACGGTGGGCGACATGCTCACCGTCAGCGTGGCCGGCGTGCGCGATGCCGACAACATTGGCACCGGCAACCCGCTGGGTACGCTGGCCAACAGCTCTGTGTCCTATTACTGGCAGTTCGAGGCCGACCCGGGCAGCGGTGTGTTCCAGGACATCATATTGCTGCCCGCCGGCGACCTGGCGTTCCAGAGTGCCGACGGCACCTCGTTCAAGGTCTCGCCAGACCTGGCCGGCCTGAACTTGCGGGTCAAGGCCATTTACCAGGATGCCCACGGCACCACCGAAGTGCTGTTCTCCCAGCCCACCGGTGCCGTGCTGCCGGGCGCGCCGGTGGTACCGACACCGGCCGTGCCGGTGGTGGATGCCAGTGACGGTGGCGCAGGCCTGCACATGGTCCGTTCCGACCTCAACTTCATCCTCGCGCAAATCAAGATCGCCGAGGCCGATGCCCACGGCCAGGACATCCTCTCGCTGATCCCCAACATCCGCGCGCCGCTGGGCCTGCGCGCGGTGGATGGTTCGAACAACAACCTGATGAACCTCAACGGCAACAACCACACCCAGTACGGTGCTGCCGACAACGTGTTCCCGCGCCTCGCCGACCCGGTATTCAACCCGGCAGAAGGCGCGCCGGCAGGCTTCTTCGGCCCTGGCTCGCCAGCCATTCCGGGCTCTTCGTACCAGCAGACCAACGGCCCGGTGTTCGATTCGCAGCCGCGTACCATCAGCAACCTGATCGTCGACCAGACCTCGAACAACCCGGCGGCCTATGCCACCGCCTATGACCCGGGCCTGAACGGCAAGCTGGACTTCGGCGCGCAAGGCAATGACGACGTGCTCAAGGACGGCGTACGCGTTGTCGCCAGCCCGGGCATGGATGGCCAGTTCGGTACCGCTGACGACCATGACGTGTACCTGTTCGAGAACACCGCCGCCGATGCCGGGCTGTCCGCGCCGTTCAATGCCTGGATGACCTTCTTCGGGCAGTTCTTCGACCATGGCCTGGACCTGGTCACCAAGGGCGGTTCGGGCACCATCTACATTCCGCTCAAGCCTGACGACCCGCTGTATGTGCAGAACGGTTTCACCAACTTCATGGTAGTGACCCGTGCCACCAACCTGCCGGGCGCCGATGGTGTACTCGGCACGGCCGATGACATCCACGAGCACACCAACACCACCACGCCGTTTGTGGACCAGAACCAGACCTACAGCTCGCACCCCTCGCACCAGGTGTTCCTGCGCGCGTACATGATGACGGCCAATGGCCCGGTCGCTACCGGCCAGCTGATCACCAACCGCGACCTGGGCGCCGATGGCAAGTTCGGTACTGCCGATGACCACGAAATCGGCGGCATGGCCACCTGGAAGGTGGTCAAGGCACAAGCCCGTGACCTGCTCGGTATCAACCTGACCGACGCCGACGTCGACAACGTGCCGCTGCTGGCCACCGACGCCTATGGCAACTTCATCAAAGGGCCGCACGGCTACCCGATGGTAGTGATGAAGGGGGCCGACGGCATCGCCGGTACTGCCGATGACCAACAAATAGAGGGCAACCCGCTGGCGCCGATCAGCCTGGTCAACGCCGTACGCACCGGCCATCAGTTCCTGGCCGACATTGCCCACAATGCCGTGCCGGTGTTCAGTGCTGGGGCATTGGCGCCGGATGCCGACAACGTTGCTGGCAACGCGGTACCGGTCAACCCGAATACCGGGGCCAACCTGTCCTACGACAACGAACTGCTGGACGCGCACTACATCGCCGGTGATGGCCGGGTCAACGAGAACATTGGCCTGACCGCCGTGCATGCGATCTTCCACGCCGAGCACAACCGGCTGGTGGCACAGACCAAGGACACCGTGCTTGATTCGAAGGACCTGGCCTTCCTCAACGAATGGCTGCTCAACCCGGTCACCGCGCTGCCCACCACCCAGGCCCAGGTCGACGCCCTGGTGTGGAACGGCGAGCGGCTGTTCCAGGCGGCCAAGTTCGGCACCGAAATGCAGTACCAGCACCTGGTGTTCGAAGAGTTCGCCCGTACCGTGCAACCACGGGTCGACCTGTTCTTCGCCCCGACCCAGGTGTACGACGTCGACCTCGACGCCTCGATCGTCGCCGAGTTCGCCCATACCGTGTACCGCTTTGGCCACTCGATGCTGACCGAGACCGTCGACCGTTTCGACATCGACTTCAACGTCATCAAGGACCCGTCCAGTGCCAACCCCGACCAGCAACTGGGGCTGATCGCGGCGTTCCTCAACCCGCTGGCCTATGCCGCCAGTGGCGTTACCCCCGAGGACGCCACCAGCGCCATCGTGCGGGGGGTCACCCGCCAGGCCGGCAACGAAATCGACGAGTTCGTCACCGAGGCGCTGCGCAACAACCTGCTTGGCCTGCCGCTGGACCTGCCGGCCATCAACATCGCCCGTGGCCGCGACGTCGGCATCCCCTCGCTGAACGCCTTGCGCCGTGATATCTACGGGCAAACCGGCGATACCCAGCTCAAGCCGTACACCAGCTGGGTTGACCTGGTGCAGCACCTGAAGCATCCGGAGTCACTGATCAACTTCATCGCCGCCTACGGCACCCACAGCAGCATCACCGGGGCTACCACACTGCTGGAAAAACGTGCTGCGGCCATGGCCCTGGTGTTCGGCGGCAATGGTGCGCCGGCCGACCGCCTGGACTTCCTCAACAGCAGCGGCGCCTGGGCCAACAAGACCTTGGCCGGCAAGGATGGCGTACTGGGCACCGTCGATGATTTGAAAGGGGTGACCATCACCGGGGTCGATGCCATCGACCTGTGGATCGGTGGCCTGGCCGAAGAGAAAACCCCGTTCGGCGGCATGCTCGGCACCACCTTCAACTTCGTGTTCGAGAACCAGATGGAGAAACTGCAGGACGGCGACCGCTTCTATTACCTGGAACGCACCGCCGGCCTGTCGATGAACGCCGAGCTGGAAAGCAACTCGTTCGCCAAGCTGATCATGGCCAACACCTCGGCCACGCACCTGCCGGGCCTGGTGTTCTCCGACCCTGGCTTCTACCTGGAGCTTGACCAGAGCAAGCAGTACAACGATGGCCTGGGCAATGCCGACCCGCTGGGCGAAAACGGCCAGCAGGTGGTGTTCCGTGACAGCCCGCTGACGGTTGGCCCGGACAGCAACTACATCCGCTATGCCGGTACCGAGCATATTGTGCTGGGCGGTACCAATGGTGACGATATCCTGGTCTCCAGCGAGGGTGACGACACGGTGTGGGGCGATGCCGGCAACGACCGCATCGAAGGTGGCGACGGCAATGACCAGCTGCGCGGCGGTGCCGGTGACGACATCATCAGCGACATGGGCGGTGACGACAACATCCAGGGCGGCGACGGCAACGACGTGCTGCACGGCGGTAACGGCATCAACCTGATCATCGGCGGTTTCGGCAACGACTTCATCGTTACGGGTGAGGATGCCTCCGAAGCCATTGGCGGCCAGGGCAATGACTTTATCCTCGGCAGCAAGGCCAACGAGCAGGACATGGGCAACGAAGGCGACGACTGGATCGAGAAGGGCACTTCGGACGGCGCGCCCGGCGACAACTTCGACCCGCTCGGCAACGACCCGATCATCGGCAATGACGTGTTCATCGGCGGCAACGAGAACGACAAGTTCAACGGTGAAGGCGGCGACGACATCATGGTCGGCAGCCTGGGCTTCGGCGACCGCTACATCGGCGGCTCGGGTTATGACTGGGCAACCTTCAAGGACCTCGCCCAGGGCGTGACCATCGACTACAGCGATCGCTTCTTCGATGTACCGCCGGTACCGGGCTCTGGCGCTTCGGCGCTGGTGCGCTTCGACATCATGGAAGGCCTGTCGGGTTCGGCGCATGGCGACTTCCTGCGCGGTGACAACGAAGACGCCACCTCACTGCCTACCGCTGGCGCGACGGGCAGTGTGCTGACCAACATCAGCCTGATCGACGGCCTGGCCGGCTTGCTGGCTGCTGGCGCGACGTTCTACGACGGCGGCAACATCATCCTCGGCGGCAGCGGCAGCGACCTGCTCGAAGGCCGTGGCGGGGACGACATCCTCGACGGTGACAAGTGGCTGAACGTACGCATCAGCGTACGCGCCAACCACGACGGCAGCGGCCCGGAAATCGCCAGCTTCAACAGCATGGAGCCGATGGTGCCGTTCATGCTCAATGGCACCTACAACCCGGGCCAACTGGTGATCGTGCGGGAAATTCTCAGCGGTACCGACAACTACGACACCGCGCTGTTCTCGGGGGTGTCCACCGACTACAACGTGGTGGTCGATGGCAACTCGGTGACCGTCACCGACCTGGTGGCCGGGCGTGATGGTGTCGATCACCTGACTGGCATCGAGCGGCTGCAGTTCTCGGACACTGCGCGGGCCTCTGGCGTGGGCACTGCGGTGAACGCAGGCCCTTCGGGGCACCTGGTGATTCTCGATGCAGCCAGCGGCGTACGGGACGACACACCGGTCAGCGGCCAGTTGCTGAAAGTCACCAACCTGGCGGTGCACGATGCCGACAACGCCAGCGCGGCCAATGCCAGCGGTGCCGTCAACGGCCCGATCGCCTACTACTGGCAGGTCGAGCGCCTGCCAGGTTCGGGGGTGTACGAAGACATCACCTCCGTCGCGGCCGGCGAGGTTTCGCGGGCCATCGGCAGCACCTACCGGGTGACCGACGATGTGGCCGGCCTGAGCATCCGCGTACGTGGGGTGTACCAGGACGCCAAAGGCACGCTGGAAATCGTCGACTCGTCGCCAAATAGCGCGCCGAGTGCCGGCCCTACAGTGACCGGGCTGCTGCGCCAGAACCAGACGCTCACCGCCAACCCGGCAACCATCGTCGATGCCGATGGCCTGAGCAACCCGCAGTTCAGCTTCCAGTGGCAGTCCAACCGCGGTGTCGGCTGGGTCAACATTGCTGGTGCCATTGGCAGCACCTTTGTCCTGACCCAGGCGCAAGTGGGGCAGAACATGCGGGTGGTGGTCAGCTACGAGGATGACTTTGGCGTACAGGAAAGTGTCGCCTCCGATATCCTCGACCCGGTGGCCAACGTCAACGACGCCCCGACCGGTGCGGTGCTGATCAGCGACACCACCCCCGACCAAGGGCAGACGCTGACCGCGCTCACGGGGGCCATTGCCGACCTGGACGGCCTGGGTGCCTTCACCTTCCAGTGGCAACAGGGCACTGGCGGCACCTTCGCCAACATCGCCGGTGCTACCGCTGCCACCTTCACCCCGGGCTTTGCCCAAGGCAACCAGCAGCTGCGGGTGATCGTGCGCTACACCGATGGCTTCGGCACCCTGGAGTCGTTGACTTCGGCAGCCACCGCAGCGGTGACAGTGCCACCTGGCGTGGTGCTGGTCGGTACCAACGGTGCCAACACGCTGACCGGTGGCGCGGGCAACGACATCATCTCGGGCCTGGGTGGCAATGACATCCTCAATGGCCTGGGTGGCGCCGACCAGCTGTTTGGTGGTGTCGGCAACGACACCCTCAACGGCGGTGACGACCCCGACCTGCTCAACGGCGAGGACGGCAACGACATCCTCAATGGCGGGCTGGGTGCGGACGTAATGATCGGCGGAGCCGGCAACGATACCTTCGTGGTCGACAACGCTGGCGACACGGTCACCGAGGCGCTGAACGGCGGTACCGACCTGGTGCAGACCAGCTTGGCAAGCTACACCCTGGGTGCCAACGTCGAGAACCTGACCTACACCGGCAGCAGCGCCTTTACGGGTACTGGTAATGCTTTGGCCAACACCATCACCGGTGGCGCTGCCAACGACCTGCTCAACGGCGGTGCAGGGGCTGACCGCCTGGTGGGTGGCGTCGGTAACGACACCTACGTGGTGGATAACGTCGGCGATGTGGTGGTCGAGGCTACGGGGGCAGGTACGGACCTGGTACGTACCACGCTGGCCAGCTATACCCTGGTCAACAACGTAGAAAACCTGACCTATACCGGGGCGGGCAACTTCACCGGTGTCGGTAATGGCCTGGCCAACATCATCAATGGCGCGGCAGGTAATGACACGCTCAGTGGTGACGGTGGCAACGACGTCCTCAATGGCAATGCCGGCAACGACACGCTCAACGGCGATGCGGGTAACGACCAGCTGTTCGGCGGCCTGGGCGCCGACCGCCTGAACGGTGGCGGGGGGGATGACCGCCTGGATGGCGGTGACGGCAACGACACGCTGCTGGGCGATGCCGGTAACGACACGCTGAACGGTGGTGCTGGCGATGACAGCCTGGACGGTGGCAACGGCAACGACACCCTGCAGGGCGGCGATGGCAACGACACGCTGTTTGGTGATGTTGGCAATGACACCTTGCTCGGCGGCGCCGGCAACGACTTCCTCAACGGTGCAGCAGGCAACGACACGGTCACGGGTGGTGCCGGCAACGACACCATGATGGCCACTGACGGCAACGATGTGTTCCAGTTTGCGGCCGGTTTCGGCAACGACCTGATCATCAACTTCGATGCCATCGCGGCGGGTGGCCAGGACCGGCTGGATATCACCGCCCTCAACATCACCGCGGCCACCTTTGCTGCCAGCGTGATCATCGCCGATGTTGGCGCGGATACACTGGTCAGCATCGGCGCGGCCGACTCCATCCGCCTGGTGGGGGTGGCGGATGCGACCACGGTGACCGCAGCGGACTTCATCCTGGCGGGTTGAGGGCCTGAGGGATAAGCTGTTGCTTCAAATGCAGGGGCTGCTGCGCAGCCCATCGCGACACAAGGCCGCTCCTACAGGGGATCGCTTAATTCCTGTAGGAGCGGCCTTGTGTCGCGATGGGCCGCAAAGCGGCCCCGTTCACTCGCGAAAGGAGTCGCCGCATGTTTCCCCTCGATACCTGGCTGATGTACACCCTGGCCTGCGTCCTGCTGGTCCTTGCCCCCGGCCCCGATAACCTGCTGGCCATCGGTCGAGGCCTGACCCAGGGCAGGGCTGCCGCGATTGCCTCGGGGTTCTCCTCCGGTGCCGGCATCCTGTTCCACGTCGCCGCCGCCGCCCTGGGCCTCACGCTGTTGATGCAGACGTCCGCATTGGCATTCCTGGCTGTCAAGCTGGTGGGGGCGGGCTACCTGATCTGGCTGGGCATCAAGGTGCTGCGCAGCCGTAACCTGTTCAGCTTCCAGCCCGCGGCGCGGCAGCCATTGTCGACCATCTTCCTTACCGGCTTCCTGTCGGCGGCGCTCAACCCCAAGCCGGGGTTGTTCGTGCTGGCCTTCATCCCGCAGTTCGTCGACCCGCAGCGCGGCTCGGTGACCGTGCAGATGCTGGTGTATGGGGTGTGGTTTGCCTTGCTCACGGCCGTCGGCTTTGCCCTGATGGGCGTGTTTGCCACGGTGCTGACCGGCTTCCTGCGCGCCCGGCCCAGGCTGGTGAATGGCCTGAACCTTGGGGCAGGGGCCACGTTTGTG
Source organism: Pseudomonas sp. NPDC089408 (assembly GCF_044749445.1). Classification (NCBI taxonomy): domain Bacteria; kingdom Pseudomonadati; phylum Pseudomonadota; class Gammaproteobacteria; order Pseudomonadales; family Pseudomonadaceae; genus Pseudomonas; species Pseudomonas sp. NPDC089408. Next base: position 52,841 of record NZ_JBIVHY010000021.1, on the reverse strand, counting down.
GCGTCGGGTGTGTCGATTGCGGCGCTTGGGCAAAAGTGACATTGGGGCTGCTGCGCAGCCCATCGCGCAGAGAGCTGAGTTCGCAAGCGGTCCGCATACCCTGTTAACTCAATGAGTTATATGCAGTTGTATGAGCGCGGTCTTGTGTCGCGATGGGCCGCAAAGCGGCCCCCGGCTTACTTGCCAGTCAACCCTGCATGCACCTGCAGCTCTTCATCGATAAACGCCGCGATCATCGCCCGGTACACCCGCTCCACCACCTCCGGCGAAGCCCCGGTTTCCTCGGCAATCCCGCGCACCTTGGCAATTACCTGCTCGACCCGCGCCGGTGCGCGCACGTCATCGGTGGTTTTCTTGAAGGCCGCTGCCTGGGCCACCCACTGACCGCGCCGGGCGAGCAGGGTGACCAGGTCGCGGTCGATGTGATCGATGCGCGAGCGAACTTCTTCAATCGATGTGCAACGTACGTCCATGTGTGCAACTCCTTGAGGGTGGTGCAGGACAGTAGCACAGCACATCAGTTGGCTCAGAAGTCATAACGCAGGTTCAACGTGGCGTTCCTCGGCGCCCCGTAGTGGCCATAGTTGCCCGCCAGGCCGGCGTAGTATTTCTTGTCGAAGAGGTTTTCGACATTGACAGTAGCGGCCAGGTTTTCGCTGAGCTTGTAACGCGCCATCAAGCATGCCACGGCATAGTCTTCCTGGGTGATACGGGTGCTGCGTGTGGTGACCAGTGACTGTTTGGAGTTCCAGTTCACACCACCGCCAACGGTCAGGCGCTGCCATTCACCCGGCAAGCGGTAGGTTGACCACAGCCGAAATGTATCCAGCGGCAGTTGCGGTGTCAGGCGGTCGCCTTGGGCGTTCTCCGTGCGTGAATGGCTATACCCGGTATGCACGTTCCAGCCGTTGGCCACCTCTCCGGAAAGCTCCAGATCAATACCCTTGGTCTGGGCGCCGCTTACTGCGCGTGATGCCGTTGAGTTCGGTTCACCAGGAATGGCAAAGCCAGTGTCGTCTTCGGCAAAGTTGTCCCGTTTGATCAGGTAGATCGCCGCGCTGGCGTTGAGCCGGCCTTCGTAAAATTCACCTTTCCAACCCATTTCGTAGTTGTTGCCAGTGACGGGGTCCAGCACCTTGCCGGTCCGGTCCCGGGCGGTCTGCGGCTTGAAGATGTCGGTGTAACTGGCGTACAGCGATTGATCGGCAGTCAGGTCATAGATCAGCCCCATGTAGGGTACGACTTCACCCGTCTCCTGCAGGTTGGACGGCCTGTCGAAACCGCTGGGCAGCGAAACCTGGTGGGCGTCGTAGCGGTAGTCGGTGGTCCGCGCGCCCAGAATCAGGTGCAGGTCATCGGTAAAGTTGAGCCGGGTGGCAGCAAAGTAGCCGGTTTGACGGATATTGACGTCGTAATCCAGCACAGGGGTGTAGCTGCCTGGCTGCGGTATGCGGTTGCCCCAGGTGAAGAAGTTGAACGTTGGCGAACCCGCCGACCCGGTCAGGTGGTTGTTGCGGTAATCCAGGTAATCGAAGCCTACGATCAGGTCATGGGATTGCCCAAGCAGCTCGAACGGGCCCTGCAAGGTAACGTTCATGCCGCGCTGCACCTGATGCGCCTCGACTTCCAGCAGGTCGAGGGTGGCTTGGCCCGTAGCCTGGTCGAGGGTAGCCACGCCGGCACCGGTGCGATAGAACGCAGAAAGCGAGTCGCGATCAACGTCCATGTAGTTGGCCGCCAGTTTCAGTTGCCAGCCGTTGGCAAGCTCCTGGTCCAGGCCAAAAGAGTAGTTCTTGGTCGTGTAGTCCTCATACATCCAGCGCGGGCCACTGCTGGTCGAGCGGGAGAAGTCAGTCGGCTGGCCGTTGCTGTAGAACAATGGTACACCGGGGGCACCGTTGGCGTTGTAGGTCTGGTAGTCCACCCCCAGGCGCGCGGTGGTGGTGTCGGTAAGGTCCGCTTCAAGCACGCCGTACAACAGGTCACGGTCCTGGCTGTACCAGTCCATGAAGCTGTGATTGTTCTGCTTGGCGGCCACCAGCCGACCGCGCAGTTTGCCACCTTCGACCAGCGGGCCGGAAACGTCAGCCTCGGTGCGGTAGTAGTCCCAGGAACCGACGCCAGCCTGTATGTAGGACTGGAACTCGTGTGTGGGGCGCTTGCGTACCATGTTCACCACGCCATTCGGTTCTCCCGCACCGGTCATCAGGCCCGTAGCCCCGCGCACGATCTCCACACGGTCGAAGATGGCCATGTCCATCAGCGTGCTGGGCATGTTGCGGGTCAGGTATTCCTGGACGGTATTGACCCCGTCGAGCTGGTAGGTGCTGATTTCGGAACCACGCGAATAGATGTGAAAGCGCTCGCCGCCGTCCTGGGACATGGTGATGCCCGGGTTCTGTTTGAGCACATCGGTGATACTGGCCAGATGCTGGTCGTCCATCTGCTGGCGGGTGACCACACTGATGCTCTGCGGCGTCTCCCGGATCGACAGGTTCATCTTGGTCGCCGTACTGGTCACTCCGGTGGTGTACGACCCGGTGCCTTCGGTGGTAGCGCCCAGCCCGACACTGTTCACATGCGTCGCCGACAGCTCCATGGCGCCGCTTTCTTCACTTGGCGGAAGGATGAACCAGCGCTCGTCGCTTTCGCGCATCACCCGCAGGCCACTGCCCGACAACAGCGCCCGCAACCCTTCGTCCACCCCGTACACGCCCTCCAGGCCCGGCGACTTGCGGCCTTGGGTGGCGGCCGGGTCGAACGACAGCACAATGCCGGCCTGGGTGGCGAAGCGGGTCAGCGCCTGGCCCAGGTCGCCCTGGCCGATGTGGTACTCACGGGGTGTGGATTCAGCCAAGGCAGGGGTGGCAGCGAGCAGCGCCGACACCAGCAGGGCATTGCGGATACCGGCCGCCAGCGGGCGGAGCGGATGATGCGTTTTCATGGAGGGCTTCTCTTATGTTGGCAAGCGGGTCATGCACCCGTTACCCCTGAGTCGGATGAGAAAGAGAAGAAATCTCATCGCTGCGCAAAAAAATTTCACGCGCCGGGCAACGCGCTGACCGTCACCCAGTAGCGGGTGCGCCGTACGATGCTTACCGGCAAAACGCTGGTGATCGCGCGCAGGGCCTTGTCGCTGTCGTCTACCGGGAAGGTGCCGCTTACCCGCAACCCGGCTACCGCCGGGTCGCAGCGTAACCAGCCGCTGCGGTAACGGCCCAGTTCGGCGAGCAGCGTGTCCAGCCGCTGCTCATTGGCCACCAGCAGGCCCTGGGTCCAGGCATCCTGTTCGTCAGCCAGTTGCCGTACCGGTGCTGCACCGGCCGCAGAGAAGTGGCTGTACTGCCCGGGTTGCAGCAGCAGCGGAGCGCCGTGCAGAGGGGCGATACGCACCTGATGCTCGAACACCGCCACCTGCGTCTGCCCACCCAGCAGGCGCACCGAAAAGCGCGTGCCCAGGGCCTGCACCCGACCATGCGCGGTCTGCACGAAGAACGGCCGGCCCGCCGCATCGCCTGCAGTCGTGACCATCACCTCACCGCGACGCAACTGGATCAGCCGCTGTTGCGCGTCATAGCGCACATCCGCAGCGCTGTCGGTGTTGAGCATCAGTTGGCCGCCATCGGCCAGGGCAACGGGCAGGCGCAGGCCCACCTGGGTGTGGTAGTCAGCAAGCCAGGCGCCGTTTTCGAACTGCTCGACACCCAGCCAGCCCAGGCTGCTGCCACCGAGCATCAATGCCACGCCCTTTAGCACGCTGCGCCGGCTGTTCTGTTGGGCCTGGCCGGCCAGGTCCAGGGTGCGCCCGGCCACTGCAGCGGGCACGCCTTGCAGGCGTTGCTGCAGGCGCTCGATCTGCGCCCAGGCCCACTGGTTGGCTGTGGCCTGTTGCAGCCACTGTTGCCAGCCGAGGTGGTCTTGCGGCCCGGCCGAGCCGCTCTGCAGCAGGGTGTACCACTGCACCGCCTGCTCCAGTGCTGCGCGCTGCGCCGGGTCGGTCAGGCTCATTGCAGGCCTGCTTCGAAGCTGAACAGCAGGCAATGGTGCAGCGCCTTGGCCATGTGCCGGTTGACCGTGGACAGCGAGATGCCCAGTTGCTCGGCGATGGCCTTGTACGGCATGCCCTCCAGTTGCGACAGCAAGAACGCCCGGCGCACTTCCGGCCCCAGCCCGGCCAGCATGGTGTCCAGTTCGCACAGGGTTTCCAGCAGTACGGCGCGGTCCTCTTCAGAGATAACCAGCGCCTCGGGCTGTTCGGCCAGGGTCTGCAGCCAGGCCCGCTCCAGGCGCGCGCGGCGGAAGTGGTCGATCATCAGCCGACGAGCGATGGTGGCCAGGTAGCCCTTGGGTTCACGAACGGCTTGCAGGCGTTCGGCAGCATTGTCTGCCGTGAGGATACGCACGAATACATCCTGAACCATGTCGGTGGCCAGGTGCTGGCAGCTGAGCCGCGGTTGCAGCCAGTTGCGCAGCCAGCGGTGGTGGTCACGGTAAAGGCCATCGACCTGGGCGTGTGCATCCATGCAGGGCTTTTTCATTCGGTCCGCAGCGGTACTTAAATAGGAATATTTATCATTATGGTGCTGGTCGCGGGAGCGAGACAAGGGGTATGCAAGGGTTTTTAGGGGTGTTCGTCTTGAGAGGTTTGGTGCCTGTGAGATTGAGCGCCGCCCGCGCGGCGCTTCGCGGCGCAAGGCCGCTCCCACATCTGTTTCGGGCCAGTCTCTTCTGTGGATTTACCTTTGTCCGCCTTGTTTGTTCCCTTCAATATCGAAGGTTGCACAACTGCTCTTCTTCAATCTCCAGTCATGCTCCAAGGGTGCGCGCGCCTCCGCCACAGGAATAATTGGCCCGAAACAAATGTGGGAGCGGCCTCGTGCCGCGAAGCGCCGCGCGGGCGGCGCTCGATTTGCGCACCACCTCAAAACCCAAGACAGACACCCGCTGCCCCAAGTACCCCTGGCATTCGCTCAGGGCAGCGCCGCTCAGTGCCCCACCAATTCCCCCAGCAATCGCTGCTTATACCCCTGCAACACCTGGCTATCGCGCTGACGCGGATGCGGCAGGTCAATGCGCAGGTCTTCGCGAATCCGCCCCGGGTGCGCGTCCATCACGATCACCCGGTCACCCAGGTACAGCGCTTCTTCGATGTCATGGGTCACCATGATCACCGTGCAGCGCTCCTGCACCCAGATGCGCTGCAACTCCTGCTGCAGGCGCACCCGGGTCAGGGCATCCAGCGCGCCCAGTGGTTCGTCCAGCAATAGCACCTTGGGCTTGTTCACCAACGCCCGGGCAATTGCCGCGCGCTGGGCCATGCCGCCGGAAAGCTGGTGCGGGTAGGCCTGCTCGTAGCCGCTCAGGCCCACCAGCGCGATATGTTCTGCCACCAGCCGGTTTTTTTCGGCGGCCGGCAGCGCATGGTTCTTCAAGGCCAGGGCAATGTTCTGCTGCAAGGTCATCCACGGGAACAGGCGGTGGTCCTGGAACACGATGCCGCGCTCCAGGCCCGGCCCGCACACGGGGTGCTGGTCCAGCAGGATCTGCCCCTGGTAGTCCTGGTCGAGGCCGACGATCAGCCGCAGCAGGGTCGACTTGCCGCAGCCGCTGGCGCCGAGAATGCTGACGAACTCGCCGGGGCGGATGTCCAGGTCGATGCCTTCGAGCACCGGCACCGGTTTGCCCTTGAGCGGGTAGGCCTTGCTCAGGCCGCGAATGGTCAGGGCGCCGGTGCTGGCGCTGGTGGGTAGAGCGTGGGCGATGGCGTTCATGGTCGGGCCTTTCAACGGGTAGGGCGCCAGCGCAGCAGGCGGCGGGTAAGCAGGGAGCACAGCCAGGACATCAGGTAGCCACACAGGCCGATGCACAGCACGCAGACGACGATGATTTCCATGCGTGCGGCCGCTTCGGCATTCATCATCAGGCTGCCAAGGCCGGCCCCGGCGGACAGGAACAGCTCACTGCCCACCGACGTCACCCAGGCGAAGGCCAGGGCTTGCAATACCCCGGCGGCAATACCTGGCAGGGCGGCGGGCAGCAGGATCAGCCACAGTTGCTGCCAGCGGCTGAGCATCAGCACCTGTGCGGCTTCACGGTGCTGGCCAGCCACCTGGCGCAGGCTTTCGAAGGTATTCAGCACCATCGGGTACAACGCCGCCAGGCTGACGATCAGCAATTTGGCGCCTTCGCCGTTACCCAGCCACAAGGCAATCAGCGGGATCCAGCCCAGCATCGGTACCTGGCGCAGGGCGTGGAACAGCGGCGCAATCAAGCGGTTGGCCGGTGCGCACAGGGCCATCAGCGCCCCCAGGCCAATGCCGCCGCCTATGCCGATGGCCAGGCCGCTGCAGGTGCGCAACAGGCTCGCCCACAGGTTGACCAGCAGTTCACCGCTGGCCAGCAGTTCGGCCAGTGCCGTGCCCACCTGCGCCAGCGGCACAAAGGCATAGGCGCCAGCCGCGCTCTGGCGAGAGGCATATTCCCAGGCGCCGAGCAGCAGTAGCGGCAACACCAGCCCACGTAAATCGTGCAGTTTCATCACAGCCTCCTTAGCGGCTTTGCCAGGCCGACAGGCGCCGCTCCGCGCGGCGCAGGGTGAAGTCCAGGGTGAAGCCGATCAGCCCGGTCAGCACCACGCCGACCATCACCACATCGATACGCAGCATCTGCCGCCCCATCTCGATCATCTGCCCCAGGCCACTGTCGGCCGCCAGTAGCTCGCAGGCGACCAGCACCACCCAGGCACGGGTCAGCGCCACGCGTATGCCGGTGACAATCGCCGGTACTGCAGCGGGCAGGGCGATCCGGCCCACCAGCGTCGGCCAGCGCAGGCGGTATACCGCCGCTACTTCGAAATGGCTGCGCGGGATGGCGCGGATGCCTTCACAGGTGGCCAGCGCCACCGGAAAGAACGCGGTCTTGGCAACGATCACCACCTTGAAGGTTTCGTCAACGCCAAACAGCAGCACGAACATCGGGATCAGGGCGATGCTCGGCACCTGGCGCAGGGTGTGGAACAGCGGGGCGCAGTAGGCCTCCACGGTGTTCGACAAGGCCAGCGCTGCGCCAAAACCAAGGCCGGCCAGCGCGCCGCCGGTAAAGCCCAAGGCCAATCGCGACAAGCTGCCGGCCAGGTGCTCCTGCAATTCGCCGCTGGCCAGCAGCTCAGTGAGGCTGAGCCACACCTCCTGCGGCGGGACCAGCAGGTTGGCCGGGAACAGCCCGGCGTTGGCGATCACTGCCCAGAGGGTGAGCAGGGCCAGCGGGGAGATGAACCAGGAAAGGGGGAAGAGCACGCGCATGGCTGGCCTTGAGGGAGCAGAGGGTAGAGGGGGTATCGCAAGAGCTGTGCCAGCCTGAGCATGGCCTGATTTACAGGGTTGGAGGGAGAGGGTGGTGCTGCAGCAGCAGCGGGGTGCTGCCATGGCAACAGTCAGTCAGCAGTGTCGCTCAAAGGCTGTCGCGGTCTTTGTAGGAGCGGCCTTGTGTCGCGATGGGCCGCAGAGCGGCCCCTGCAATTTATGCGGAAAAGCTGAAATTTTGGGGCCGCTCTGCGGCCCATCGCGACACAAGGCCGCTCCTACATGAGCCGTGCAAGCCGGCCCTGGATCAGAAATCGTAACTCACGCTGGTGTAGTAAAACGCCCCCTGCGCCCCCTCCGGGCTGGTAATGGAGTACTTCGGCACCCCATACAACTGCGCGCCCTCCAGCTTGTCCGGGTGGCTGTCGAACAGGTTGATCGCGCCCGCCGACAAGGTCAGGCCCAGATCGAAGCGGTACGACACGTCCAGGTCGGTCACCCACTGCGGGCTGAAGGTCTGGTCCAGTGCCGGGTTGGCAGCATTGCGGCTCTGCCACTCGCCATAGCGGCGCTGGGCCACGGTGACGCTCCAGCCGTCATACAACCAGTTGGCGCTGAGGGTCAGCTTGTCCTTGGGTGTGCCGTCCTCGATCAGGCCCTGGGTGTTGCGGCCGATGATCTGGTTGCCGGGGATGCTGCCCACGTCGTCCAGCCCGGTGATGCGGGTGTTGTTGCGCGCGTAACCGCCGTTGAAGTCCAGCCGCCCCCAGCCGGCCAAGTCCAACTGGTAGTGGCCGGCCAGTTCGAAACCGTCGGTGCGGGTGTCGGCGATGTTGGTGTAAAACGCCGCGCTCTGGATGTTGGCGTAGGGCGTGCCGGCGAAGATCGGGCCCACCACCGCAGCCGGCAGCTGGTCGGACAGGGTGATGCGGTTGTCGATGTCGATGCGGTAGGCGTCGAGGGTGACCGAGGCATTGGGCAGTGGCCGCCACACCAGGCCCACGGAGAAGTTGGTCGACTCTTCAGGCTTCAGCGCCTTGCCACCCAGCAACGCGGCCTCCGGGCTGTCGGCGCGCAGCGTGCGCTGCTGCACCTCGACCCAGTTGCCGCTGCCCGGTGGCTGCTCCACCACTTGCACGCTGAACGACGACAACCCGCTCTGCACCAGCGACGGTGCTCGGTAGCCGGTGCTGGCACTAGCCCGGGCGGCAATCTCGGGGGTGAAGTCGTAGCGCAGCGACAGCTTGCCGTTGGTGGTGTCGCCAAAGTCTGAGTAATGCTCGCTGCGGACCGCCACGCCCGCCTGGAATTTCTCGGTGAGCTGGGCTTCGACGTCGAAGTAGGCGCCGATCACCCGGCGGTCCAGCGACACGGCATCGACCTGGGTGATGCCCGAGTAGTAACCCGGAATGCGCCGGCCAGTGACCGGGTCGAGGGTGTTGAACAACGGCCCGTTGGACCAGCCGGCAGCGTCGCCCTCGCTGAGGTCGTAGTTCTCCTGGCGCCAGGCCAGCCCGGCAGACACGGTCAACGGCTTGAACAGCCAGTCGTTGGCGAAATCGCGGGTCCAGTCCAGGGTCAGGTTGGTCTGGTCGGCTTCGCGGCGGCCGGTGTAGATGGTCGACGGGCTGGCCGTGCCCCAGCTGGGGTTGATAGCATCGCGGTCGGTGGAGTCGACGCGGTTGTTGCCGTAGTTCAGCGCCAGGTCGAACTTGCCCAGCGTCTGGTCCTCGAAGCGCAGTCCACCGGTGACGGCAAAGTCTTCCAGGCCGTAGCGGGTGACCGGCAGGCGGCCGTCCGGGTAGCGCGCCAGGGCCACGCTGCCGTAGTTGCTGCGCAGGGTGGTGGGCGGGTCGAAGAAGTTCTCGGCGTCGGTGTTCTTGTGCGCGTAGGTGGCAAAGCCGTAGGCGCTCAGGCCCTCACCCACGCCCATTTCGGCGTTGGCGGTGAAGTTGTACTGGTCCGAGACATTACCCGAGCCCCAGCGCCAGTTGCGGTAGCGGTTGTTCTGCTCGCGCGGGGTGTCGATGCTGGTAGAGCCTGGGTAGAACAGGCGGTTGTCGTCGCGGGTATCGCTGGCCGGGTCCTGGCTGCCGGCGTCGAAGGCCAGGGTCAGGAAGCCGTCGTTGGGCAGGGCAAGGCCCTTCCAGCCGCTGAGCTTGCGTTGCAGACCGTCGCCTTTCTTGTAGCCGCCGAAGCGGTAGCCGGCATTGCCGCCTTCGTCGCGCTCCTTGAGCACAATGTTGATCACCCCGGCGATGGCATCCGAACCGTACTGGGCGGCGGCTCCGTCGCGCAGGATTTCCACCCGTTCGATGGCTGATAACGGGATCAGGCTGAGGTCCACTGCCGCCGCACCACGGGCATTGACCAGGCCCTGGCGGGTAACGTTGGCGCTGGTATGGCGGCGCTTGCCGTTGACCAGCACCAGCACCTGGTCGGAGGCCAGGCCGCGCAGTGAGGCGCCCTGGGCGATGGAGCCGGCGAAGGCGCCTTGTGGCGATTGCGGGAAGCTGAACGAAGGTGACAGCGCAGTGAGCGCGGCGGACAGGTCGCTGGCGCCGGTTTCCTGGAGTTTTTCGCCGCTCAGCACATCAACCGGGGCGGCACTTTGCAGGGCGGTGACGTCGCTGCGGTGGGTGCCGACCACGACCACGGTGTCTAGGCGGTCGTTGCTTTCGGCGGCAAAAGTGGGCACGGCGAGGCCGGCGATGGCCAGGGCGATGGCGCTGGACAAGGGGGTGTGGTGGGGCATGGGGTAATCCTTGTGGACGGCGTGGGGCCATTGGGGCTGCTGCGCAGCCCATCCGACCGGTCCGGCGCTCCGGCAAGGCCGCTCCTACACAGGGAACGCGCTCTCCTGTAGGTGCGGCCCAGCCCGCGCGCCCGCCCCGGGGGGTGGGGCCAAA
>NZ_JBIVHY010000021.1:0-42621 GCF_044749445.1 Pseudomonas sp. NPDC089408 | reverse complement strand
AGAATTTGGGGCCGCTTTGCGGCCCATCGCGACGCAAGGCCGCTCCTACAGGGGACCGCGTACCCTTGTAGGAGCGGCCTTGCCGGAGCGCCGGACCGGTCGGATGGGCCAAAAAGCGGCCCCCGAATGTTCAGAACCGGCTGGTAACGCTGAGCCCGACAGTGCGCGGGTCGCCGTAGGTGATCACGTACTGCCCGGCGGTGCCGTTGGGCCGGCCATGTACCTGGTAGCGGCGGTCGGTGAGGTTGTTGACGAAGCCGGTCACGCTCAGTTTGTCGTCGTGGCTGAACCAGCTCAGGCGTGCGTTGGCCAGGGTGTAGTGGGGCTGGCTGAGGGTAGCGTCGGCGCTGCTCTGGCGGTCGGCGAGGAAGTACTCCTTGTCGCGGAAACTCACGTCGCCACCGGCCACCAGCTTGCCGCCCACCTCCAGCGGAAGGGTGTAGTCGGCACCCAGTGACACCACGTTGCGTGGCGAGCGCACGAAGCTGTTGCCGCTGTAGTCGCCCGTCACCGCGCCGGTGGTGGGGTTGGTGTTCTTGAAGTCGGTGTACTCGGTGTCGAGGAACGACACCGCCGCGCGCAAGTGCAGGCGCTCGGTCGGCTGGCCTTCGATCTCCAGCTCGGCGCCCTTGACCTTGCCCTTGGCGCCGTTGGTCAGCGCGGTGGTGAGCACGCCGTTGTTCACCGTCAGCAGGTTCACCTGGATGTCGGAGTAGTCGTAGTAGAACACGTTGGCGTTGACGATCAGGCGGCGGTCGAACCACTCTGACTTCAGCCCGATTTCGTAGGCATCGAGTTTTTCCGGGTCGACCGTGGTCAGCTGCGCCAGGCTGGTCGACAGCCCGGTGTTGAAGCCCCCCGAGCGGAAACCATGGGCGTAGCGGAAGAACACCCGCAGGTTGTCGTTGATGCGGTACTCAGGGGTCAGGTCGTAGGTCCAGGCTTCCCAGGTCTTGTCTTCCTGGCGGTTGCCGTTGCTGCCCACGCCGCCCAGCGGGATCAGCGGGCCATTGGCGCTGGCGCGGGTCAGTTGCACCAGGTCGAGGTCGATGTCCTTTTTCTCTTGGGTCCAGCGCAGGCCGCCGGTGACGCTGAAGTCATCGGTAAAGTCGTAAGTCAGGTTGCCGAACAGCGCGTAGCTGTCGGTGCGGTGGTCGTAGCCCAAGTCGCGAAAGGCCGTGGTGCCCACCTGGTTGGAGCCGGTGCCGTTGGGCGTTGGCCCGGGGGTGACGATGCGCTGCGCCGAGCTGTCGAGGTCTTCGTGGAAGTAGTGCGCGCCCAGCAGCCAGTGCAGCGGGCGGTCTTCCGGCGAGGCCAGGCGCAGCTCCTGCGACCACTGGCGGTAGCTGTTGTCGGTGATGGCTGCGCCATTGACCTCGTAGGGGGTGTAATCGGCGTCGCTGGTGGAGCGGTTGCGAATGTAGTCGTAGGCGCTGATCGAGGTCAGCGTGTAGTCGCCCAGGTACCCGTTCAGGGTCAGCGACGCGCCGTCATGGTCCAGGCGGTAGTCTTCGTTGACGTTCAGCGAAATATCGCGGCCATGCGGCCGCTCGTAGCCCACGTTGTAGTAGCGGCCCACCGGCAGCGAACCGTTGCTGCCGTCACCCTTGTACTGGCGGCTGTGCAGCTTGAGCAAGGCATCCAGGTTGGGGTTGAGCTGGGCCAGGAACTGCAGGCGGATGGCCTTCTTGTTCACGTCGCCGTAGGTGTTGCCGTCGAAGTCATTGTTCTGGAAACCGTCGCGCTCCTCGGAGTACAACGCCACCCGCCCGGCCAGTTTTTCGTCGACCAGGGCGCCACCGATGGCTCCGGTGACGATGCGCTCGTTCTTGCTGCCGAAGCCGACCGTGCCGTAGCCGTCGGTGTCGAAAGCGGGCTTCTTCGAGATTACGTTGACCGCACCTGCCGTGGTGTTCTTGCCATACAGGGTGCCTTGTGGCCCACGCAGGATCTCGATGCGTTCCAGGTCGAAGAGCGGCCCGCCGCCGGCGACCGGGGCGTTCAGGTAGACGTCGTCGGCGTAAATGCCCACCGGGTACACCGTGGCCGCGCCGGTGTCGCCGGTGCCCAGGCCACGGATGTACCAGCGCGGGCGGCCGTCGCCGTCGGGGTTCTTGGCCGAGGCGTTGGGCACGAAAGTGGTGATGTCGCCCATGGCACGCACGCCGTCGGCGGTAATGCTGGTGCCCTTGATCGCCGATACGGCGACCGGCACTTCCTGCAGGGTCTGCTCGCGGTGCTGGGCAGTGACGGTGACGGTCTCCAGGGCCGCTTCTTTGTTGTTTTCTTCGCTGGCGGCGATGGCCTGGCTGCCGCTGCCGGCCAGCAGCAGCGCGAGGCTGACCTGGCGGGCGAGTGGATTGAGCTGGTGCATGGTGGATCTCCCCGTGTGTAAAGCGTTGTTGGGGAGGGTTAGAGCAGGGACTGTGCCATGTTTGTAAGTTACTGTTTTGTAATGGTTTTTCTGGGTTATTAGGGCTTTGTTGCAGGTTGGGCAGCAGTGGGGTGCTGGGCGGGTGCTGCTGGGGCAGCAGTGGGGGCTGAAATTGCTGGGGCCGCTTTGCGGCCCTATCGCGACACAAGGCCGCTCCTACAATGGCCCTATATACGCCGATTTATTGTAGGAGCGGCCTTGTGTCGCGATTGGGCTGCGCAGCAGCCCCAAAATCTCAAACCGCCAGACGCGAAGTCGAGCCGATCACACTCTCCAGCACACGAAAATCAATCCACTCACGCACATCGAAACGCCGCGGTATGAACCCCCACCTGAACAGGAACTCGGTAAAGTCCTGCAGTGCTTCGATCGAGCGGCTGTCCAGGGTGGTGCGCAAGCGCCGGTGCGCATCGTCGCCATAGGCCGCCGCCACCCAGTACTCGCTGGTATTCAGCTCGCGGGCCAGGAAGCGCCGGGTTTCTTCAGGGTTGGCCCAGGCCCATTGCTCGGTGCGCAGCACCGTGTCGACCAGCGTGCGGCTGGCCTCGAAATGCTGCTCCAGCAGGTGGCGGTCCACGGTTAACGTGCGCGGCGTGCCGTTGTTGCTACGGATCAGCGGGTCCGGGTGGCTGCCGGTGTCGACCACCACGCGCAGGCCAAACTCATGGGCCAGGTGCACCGCGTGGGCGCCCTTGAGGAAGATGGCGTCGATGTCGCCGCGCAGCAGGCCGATCAGCTCGTTGTTGCGGCGGCTGAAGCGGCTGGTGTCCAGGCTCACTTCGGCACCGTACAGGTGCTGCTTGGCATCGTCGCTATAGGTGCCGCCGTAGGGGTAGTCGACCAGTTCCACGTCGGCCACCGCCAGGCCCTCCAGCTTCAGGGCATTTTCCAGCCCTCGCAGGGCCTGGGCGCGGGTGAAGTCGATCTGCACGTTGGCCCACTTGGGCAGGCCGAAGCGGCGGTTCTTCAGGTCGCGAATACTGCGCACGCCGCTTTCTTCGGTGGTGAGAATCAACTGCACCTCGTCGCTCCACGACAGGCCCAGCACGCGGGTCTCAACGCCGCTGGCGTAAGCCCAGATCGCCGGGATGTTGCCGCCGTGGCGCACCGAATTCTGCAGGTGATGGTCGTAGTGGGCCTCGCGTACTTCGCGTTCGCTGGACTCACGCAGCGACTGGATATTGGTGCCGTACGGCGCAAAGGCCTCGGCCAGGCGCCCCGACTGCACGGCAATGCCGAGGCCGGTGGGCACCGGGCTGTGGGTGTACCAGAGGGTTTCCAGGGGCTTGGTCATGGGCTAACGGTTTTCCTGTCCATGGGGGTGGGGGCCAACAATTGCTCCAGCGGTTGCCGGGCGATCCAGTCGCGCACCTCGAAGCGGGCCGGGATGAAGCGCCAGCGCTTGAGGAACTCGACAAAGTCCTGCAAGGCGTCGATGGCCTGTTCGTCCAGGCGGGTGCCCAGGCGCAGGTGAGCGTCGTTGCCGTAGGCCACTTGCACCCAGTACTCGCTGCTGTTGGTTTCCCGCGCCAGGTAGCGGCGGGTTTCGTCGGGGTGCTGGTGGGCCCAGCGTTCGGCGCGCAGTACCGAGCCGAGCAGGGTGCTCACCACGTGCGGGTGCTGCGCCAACAGGTGGCTGTCTACCGCCAGGGTGCGTGGCGTGCCGTTGTTGCTGCGGATCAGCGGGTCGGGGTGGCTGCCGGTGTCGATGACCGTATGCAGGGCAAAGGCGTGGGCCAGCTGCACGGCGCTGGCGCCTTTAAGAAAGATTGCGTCCACTTCGCCGCGCAGCAGGCCGGCCAGTTCCAGGTTGCGGCCTTCACTTTGCGTGCTGGACACCGGCGTGCCGGCCACGTTGCGCACTGGGCGGTCGCTGAAGGTGCCGTCGTAGCGGAAGTTGACCAGCTCAACGTCACCCACCTGCCGCCCTTCGAGCTTGAGGGCGTTTTCCAACCCGCGCAGGGCCTGGGCACGGGTGAAGTCGATCTGCGCCGCCGACCAGTCGGGCAAGCCGAAGCGGCGGCCCTTGAGGTCTTTGACGGTCTGGATACCGCTGTCTGGCCGGGCCAGGATCAACTGCGCTTCATCGGCCCACGACAAGCCGATCACGCGGGTTTCACGGCCCTGGGCGCGCGCCCAGATGGCCGGAATGCTGCCGCCGTGGCGCACCGAGTTGCGCAGGCTATGGTCGAAGTGCGATTCGCGTACGGCTTGCTGCTCGGCTTCGCGCAGCGACTGTACCTGGGTGCCCAGGCTGGCCAGGTCTTCCTGCAGCCAGCCTTGCTGCACGGCAATGCCCAGGCCGGTGGGGACCGGACAGCGGGTGTACCACAAGGTATCGAGGGGTTGGCTCATCGTCGGGCTCCGGTCGGGATCAGGCGCTGGCCTGCAAAGGGGGGGTGGCGGCCTGCTGAACCAGCGGCAGCACTTCCTGGCCGATGCGCAGGGCTTCTTCCAGGTGCGGGTTGGCGGCAAGGATGAACGTGCTGAAACCGGCGTCGCGGTACTCGGCCAGGCGTTCGGCGATGTGCTGGTGGCTGCCCACCAGGCCCACCGTCGGGCCGGGCTTGGCCTTGGCGAAACCGGCCCACAGGTTGCGCGCCAGCACCAGCTCGTCGAAGCCTTGCAGGTGCTGGTGGTAGGCCGCCTGACGCGCGCCGCCGACCGAGTCGGAGCCGGTCACGAAATGCTTCGCGGTGCTGCTGGCCTTGCCTTCCAGGCGTTCGAACTGCTGGCGCAGCTCACGCCAGGCCTGCTCTTCGGTTTCGCGGGCGAACAGGTCGACCCGCAAACCGAAGCGCACCGTGCGCCCTTGCTTGTCAGCAAGCTCGCGCACCCGCTCGATATGCGGCTTGAGCTTGTCGATCGGTTCGGCCCAGTTCAGGTACACGTCGGCATGGCGCGCGGCGACCTGCAATGCCGCATCGGAAAAGCCGGAAAAGTACACCCCTGGCTTGCGTTCGTGCTGCAGGCCAGGTGGCAGGCTGCCGTTTTCCAGGCGGTAAATATCACCGTCGTAGGAGAATTTGTCCTGTGTCCACAGGCCCTGGATGACGTCGAGGAACTCGCCGGTGCGCTTGTAGCGCAGGTCATGTTCGAGGAAGTCGCCATTGGCGCGCTGGCTGGCCGGGTTGCCGCCGGTGATGATGTTCCAGTCCAGCCGACCGCCGCTGAGGTTCTGCAGGATGGCCGCCTGTTGGGCGGCATAGGCGGGCAGGGTCCAGGTGGCCTGGAAGGCGATAAGGAAACGGATGCGCCGGGTTTCCCGGGCCAGCGCGGCAGCGGCAATCCATGGCTCCGGGCCGGTGGGCAGCAGCGCGCCCTCGAAACCGGCTAGTTCGGCGGCCTTGGCCACCTGGGCGATGTAGTCGATGTAGGTGAAGCCGTCGGCCTGGCCATCGGGCAGGCGGCCGGGGGCGAAGTTGCCGGCGCGGTGCACGGGGTTGCCGCGATTATGGCGGTCGGTGGACAGCTGCGGGCCGTCGGTGCCCAAGGGCAGGCGCCAGAAGAATTCGGTGGTCATGGGGGCTCCTGAAGGGGGAGGTGTGCGAGTGGGGAGGGTGGTGCAACGGCTGTGCCATGGGGGCGCAGGGCCTGTGGGGCGGGGGCTTGCGGGCTGGGCAGGAGCAGGGGTGCTGCTGTGGCAGCAGTGGGGCAGCAGTGGGTGTTGGGGCAGCAGCATCGTGTGGCGTGTACCCGTTCGGGCCCTTTCGCGGGTGAACCGGATCGCCGCACCGCCCCTCCCACAGGAACAGCGCAGGTCTTACAGGCGGCGTAGCATCTGTGGGAGCGGGTTCACCCGCGAAGAGGGCGGCAAGTCAGACTTCGATATTGGCTGTTGTCGCCTCCCCGGCACTGCGCAGGTACGCTTCATATAGCGCTGAATACGCCCCACCCTGGCCCATCAACTCGGCATGCGCCCCTTGCTCCACTACACGCCCATGCTTCACCACGGCAATGCGGTCAGCATCCCGAATGGTCGCCAGGCGATGGGCGATGATGATCGCCGTCCGCCCTTGGCACAGCCGGCGCAGGGCGCGCTGGATGCGTCGCTCGGTGTGCACGTCCACCGCCGAGGTGGCCTCGTCCAGCACCAGCACTGCCGGGTCGGCCAGGTAGGCGCGCACCAGGCACACCAGCTGGCGCTGGCCATGGCTCAGGTGCGCGCCCAGCGGGCCGACTTCGCTGTGGTAGCGCTGTGGCAGGCGTTCCAGCACTTCGTCGGCGCCCAGCTCGCGGGCGGCGGCGATCAGCTGGGCATCGCTGGCAGCAGGTGCGGCCAGGCGCAGGTTGTCAAGAATGCTGCCGCTGAACAGCACGTTGTCCTGCAGCACCACGCCCACGTTACGCCGCAGGTCATGCTGGGCCAGTGCGCGCAGGTCGATACCGTCCAGTTTCACGGCGCCCTGCTGCACCTCGTAGAAGCGCGTCAGCAACTGCACCAGGGTGCTCTTGCCATGCCCCGAGGGGCCGACAATGGCCATTACCTCGCCGGCGCGGATGTGCAGGTCGAGCCCGTCGATCACCGGCCGTGGGCTGTTCGGCGCATAGGCAAAACCGACGCGGTCGAAGTCGACCTGGCCACGTGCCCTGGCCAGTGCCTGTGGCGCTGGCGGGTCCAGCACCAGTGGGCGGGTGTCGAGTAGCAGGAAAATGCGCTGCGCCGAAGCACTGCCGGTGGCGTAGCGTTCGAACAGGTCCGACAACTCCTGCAGCGGGCCAAGGAACAGGAACACGTAGAACAGGCTTTCGGCAACCTGGCCCACGCTGACCTTGCCTTCGGCCAGGCCATGGGCACCCACCAGCAGCAATACCGCCATGCCAGCAGTACTCAACAGTGCGGTGAAAGGGGCGAACCAGCCGGCGCGCAGGCTGCCGCGGATCAGCGCCTGGTTGAAGTCTTCCAGCAGGCGCCGGTAGCGTGCCTGGTTGCGCTGCTGCTGCCCGCATTGCTGGATCAGCCGCACGCCGCTGACGCTTTCCACCAGGTGCGCGGTGAAGCGGCTGCGTTGCTCGGCCACCTTGGCCCAGTTGCGCTGCGAGACCCGCTTGAAACGCCAGGTGGCCACGGCCAGCAACGGCACGGTAGCGGCCAGGCTGTAGAAAAAGCCGGGTTCGATACGCCACAGCATCACCGCCGCCAGGCCGCAGCGCAGCAAGGCCCCGAGCAGCTCCGGCGGGCCTTGTACCAGCAGTGGCTCCAGCGCGTCGACGTCGCGGTCAGCGCGGGAGATGATGCGCCCGGCACGGGTCTGGTCGAAGTAGCTCACCGACAGCGCCTGCACATGGGCGAACACCTTCACCCGCAAATCATTCAGCACACGGATCGCGGCGCGCCCGGCAATGAACTGCGATACCCCGGCCAGCAGGAAGCGCCCCAGCCAGCTCGCCGCCAGCCCCAGGCCCAGCCACAGCACCAGGCGCTCGTCGAGCAGCCAGTGCCCGGCATTGGGCACCAGGCCTTTGTCCAGCAGCTCGCGGACGAACCATGGCCGCAGGAACACGGTAAACACCAGCAGCAATTCGATGCCGATCACCGCCAGGATCTGCCGGCGAATCGGCCGCAACAGCGGCAGCAGGCGCTGGAACATGCCGCGGTCCAGCGCCTGACGGGCCAGGCGTTGTTCGATGTCGATATCGCTGGCGGGGGTGTGCGGCACATCAGTCATGGTCGATCCCCAGCAGGTCTCGGTAATGGGCGTTGGTGGCACTCAGTTCGGCATGGCTGCCGCTGGCGCTGATGCGGCCGTTTTCCAGCATCAGCACGCGGTCGGCCAGCAGCAGGGTGGACAGCCGGCTGGTAATCAGCAGCAAGGTCGGGCCTTGGCCGCCTGCGCTGTGCAGGCGACGGATGTTGTGCAGCACCTGGCGTTCTCCCAAGGCGTCCAGGGCGCTGGTGGCGTCGTCCAGGCAGAGGATGTCGGGCGCCGCCAGCAGCGCCCGGGCCAGGCACAGGCGCTGGCGCTGGCCGCCAGACAACGTAACGCCGCGGTCGCCCAACGGGGTATCGAGGCCGTGGGCCAGGCGTTCCAGCACATCCTCGGCGGCGGCCAGGCGCAGCGCTTCACGCAACTGGGCGTCACTGGCCTGTGGCGCGGCCAGGCGCAGGTTGGCGGCCAGGCTGTCGGAGAACAGAAAGCTTTCTTGCGGCAGCACCTGCACGCGGCGGCGCAGGTCGGCGAGGTCCAGGTTGCGTACATCGTGCCAGCCGCTGGCATCGCTACCAACCTGCACGCTGCCGAGCTGCACATCGGCCAGGCGCGGCAACAGGCTGGCCAGCAGGCTCTTGCCGGTGCCGGTGGCGCCGACCAGCGCCACCACCTCGCCGGGTTGCAGGGTCAGCGAACAGTCGCACAGGATATGCCGGTCAGCCTCGGCAGCACTGACCTGTACCTTGTTCATCTTGAGCCCCAGTGGCCCGGCGGGCAGGGTGGCCTTGCCACCGACGATGGTCGGGCGTTCGTCCAGCAGTTGCCAGATGCGTTCGGCGCTGGCGCGGGCGTCGGCAAAGGTCTGCATCACCCGGCCAATGCCTTCGATACGGAACACCAGCGTGGTGGCTACCAGCAGCGAAGTGACCAGCTCGCCGATGCCCAGCGCCCCTGCGGCCACCCGGTGGGCGCCATAGACCAGGATCCACACATGCCCCAGCGCCACCACGGCCTGCGGCAGCGGGATGCGCGAACTGGCGTAGGCGAGGGCGACGCGGGCATGGCCAGTGAACACCTCGACCTGGCTGGCGAAGCGGGTAATGCGCTGGCTTTCCAGGCCGAAGGCCTTGATCACCCGCACACCACCGATGCCTTCGGCCAGGTCCTGGCTGACTTGGTCATAGGCCGTGCCTACTGCGCGGTCCAGGCTGACCAGGCGGTCGGTCTGTATGACGAACAGCCACAACCCGGCACCGGTCAGCAGCAACGGCACCAGGCCCAGCAACGGGTCGTACCAGCTCAGCAGGCCGACGGCGGCGATCACCACAAGCGGGGTTTCGATGATCTGCCGCCAGAAGGTGATCAGTGCGTCGCGTACCTTGTCGGCATCGCGGGTGGTACGGGTGACCAGTTCGCCCATGCCATGGCGCCAGTGGTAGCCCAGGTGCAGGCGCTGTACTTGGTCGAGAATGCGCTCACGCAGGCGCGTGAGCAGGGCCTGGCTGAGTACCAGTGACAGCACGGCGGCGGCATATTGCAGCAGGCCACGACCAAAGGCGATGGCCAGCAGCAGCCATAGCCAGTGCCAGGCCACGCGGGCGTCCAGGCTGCCGTCGGCCAGGCGCTGCACGGCGCGGCCGGTGCTGACATCGTCGACAGCATGGCCGATCAGCCACTGTTGCCAGGCCAGGCCGAGGTTGCCGGCAATGTACAAGGCCGTGACCAGCGCGAAGCGCCAGGGCATTTCGCGATAAATGGCCAAAGCCCGAAGAAGCGGGTGGTTCATGTAAATGCTCGATCAGAATGCTGCACCGCCCCTTGTAGGAGCGGCCTTGTGTCGCGATAGGGGCGCAAAGCGCCCCCGTCCAACCCCCGTATCAACGACGTGTAGCGCCCTTGTTTTCCTTGGCATTGAGCACCGCCGTGTACTCCCCCGGGTCGGCCCCGTTCAGGTAGTAGTTGCCGACGTTGTGCAGCCGCCAGCGGATCGGATCGTGGGTGGTGTGCACCCGGGCATTGCGCCAGAAGCGGTCAAGGTTCCACTTGCTCAGCGAAGCGCTGGCCCCCAGCAACGAGAACAGATCGCTGGAGATCTTCAGCGACGCCGCATCGGAATGCGCACGGGCGGTGGCCACCGACAGGATCAGCTCATCCTGCAAAACTTTGTTCTCCGGGTCGCGCTCGTGCTCGTCGAACACCCGCGCCGCTTCGCGCAGCACCGACTCGGCACCGCGCAGCGCCACGGCGTATTCGCCCACCTGGCGAATCACGTGCGGCTCGTCACTGGCGCGCTCGACGCCGCTCTCCACCCAGGCGCGGGCGTGCTCGCGCAGGTACTCGACGGCAGCTTGCAAGGCACCTGCGGCGATGCCGGTGTCGATGGCGGCGTGGAGGATTTGCGGAAAGGTCAGGCCGGTGCGTTTCATCGGCCCGCTGCGGCGGGTCAGGTAGCGTTCGTCGAGCACGATGTTGTCGAAGTTGACGGTGCCACTCACCGAGTTCTGCTGGCCGAAAGCCTGCCAGTCATCGACCAGGGTCAGCCCGGGGGCGTCACGGTGCAGCAGCACGCCGACGCCACCGTCCTCGCTGGCGGCGGTCAGCGAAATCCACTCGGCCAGGTAGGAGCCGGTGGAGTAGAACTTGCTGCCGTTGAGTATCCACTGGCCCTCTGCGTTGCGCTCGACACGGGTCTTGAGGGCGAACTTGTTCTTGCCGCCGACTTCGGCCAGGGCATTGCCGAAGCGCTTGCCCGCGAGCACGTCGGCGATCAGCCGGTCACGGACCTCGTCGGGGTAGCCGGTAAAAATGCCGCGCAGCATCACATTGTGAATCTGCAGCAACTGGCCGACGCCACCGTCAGCGATGGAGATCAGGCGTACGGTTTCCACCACGGTCTGCACCGAAGCGCCCAGGCCGCCAAACTGGGTGGGCACAGCGATGGCGGTGAGGCCGCTGCTGGACAGCAGCTCGGCCTGGCGGCGCGGCAGTTGCCCGTTGTTGCGTGGGTCGGCGGCCAGCTCGGCGATTTGCGCGGCGACCTGGCGGGCGGTTTCGATGGCTTCGGCTTCGCTGGTCAGGCGGCGGGCGGGGGAGGGTTCTATGGCGCTCATGGAGGGGTCTCGGTTTGTCTGTATGGGCCAGTGCGCCTGATTCGCGGGTGAACCCGCTCCCACAGGAGACTGCATAGCCTTCGCTTTGCGAAGTCCCTGTGGGAGCGGGTTCACCCGCGAATGGCCACACCGCGGTCGAAAGCCCTTGAGCAATATCTCTGCCACCCCGCGCCAGGGCCCATCCTGCGCGGCTTGCACAACCTTGTGCTGCCCCAGCAGCAGCCTCCTTGCTGATCTGGCAACACCCCACCCGCAATCCTGCTCCCAGCCCAGCAACCAGCCCCCTGCTGATACAGCAAACCCCGCGTAAATCAAGGCCTCCAGCGGTTGGCACGCACACTGCAATGCTGCTTGCACGACGCCCAAGGAGCCACCCCATGACCCTCGCAACCGCTTCCGTACAACGCCCTGCAGACGACCCGTCCGCCCTGGAACGCATCTGGTTCACCCGCTGCCCGGTGCCTACCGCCTCGGGCATCGCCTACAAGCTCGGCTGGCTGGAGCAGGAATTCGCCGCCGATGGCCTGCCGGTCTCGACCTTGCAGGAGGCCCGCCAACTGGGCCACCACCATTACGATCACCAACTGCCCGGGCTGTTCCGCGAGGGCGGCAACGTGCCGGCACTGGCCGCACGGGCTGCAGGCTCGCCCAGCCGGCTGATCGGCCTGACCTGGATCGAGGAATGGCAAACCATTCTGGTCCGCCCGGACTCGGGCATTCGCAGCGCCGCCGACCTGCGTGGCAAGCGCCTGGCCCTGCCGGCCTGGGGTGACAGCCGCCCCGGTAGCATTGCCCGCGCCATGAGCCTGCACGGCTACAAGGGCGCCTTGGCCTCGGCCGGGCTGCACCTGGATGACGTGCAACTGGTGGAAGTGGCCCTGCTCGACCAGGCCGGCGCTGCCACCCCGCAGCTGGGCCTGCAACGGCTGTGGTCGGGGCTGGACTACCTGGCCCGTGGCGAAGTCGATGCGGTGTACGTGAAGGGCGCGGCAGCCGCCGATGCGGCGCGCCGCCTGGGCCTCGTGGTCGGCGTTGACCTCGACCTGCTGGCCGACCCGCGCCACCGCATCAACAACGGCACGCCGCGGCCAATCACCGTGCACCAGCGCCTGCTCGACACCCACTTCGACCTGGTGGTGCGGTTCCTTGCCCAGACCTTGCGCGCCGCCGAGTGGGCCGCCAGCAACCGGGATGCGCTCAACCGCATCCTCGAAGAAGAAACCCGCGCCGGCAGCCAGGGCGTCGCCGAAGCCTACCGTGGCGACTTCCATACGACCTTGGCGCCAGACCTGTCCGAACAGCGCCTGGCGTTCCTCGGCACGCAAAAAGACTTCCTCTACCTGCATGGCTTCCTCGAAGCCGATTTCGCCATTGCCGACTGGGTCGACCCGCGGCCTCTGCAAGCTGCCCACCAACTGCTGGCCCAGCGCCGCGCCTGACCTTTCTGGAGACTGACCATGACCGTACTCATCCACGAACGCCCCGTCACTGCCGAACTGCAAACCTTCGTCGACCAGGTAGTGGCCGAAGCCGAAGCGGCGTTCAGCGTGTTCCGCGAAACCAACACCATCACGGCCAACGGCACGGTGGGTTTCATCGAGCGTGTGCCCGGTGAAGAGCTGCTGGTGTCGGTGAATTACGGCGGGCCGTGGAACCACCGCAAACCGTTGCAGGCAACGGTTACCGACTTTTCCGGCAACGTGATCGTCGGCAAGGGCAAAGGTGGCCTGGGCCGTTACACCAAGCTGTTCCAGACCCACCCCGACATCACCACCGTGTCGCATGTGCACAGCCCCTACCTCGGTGCCTGGGCCCAGACCCACCGCACCTTGCCGTTCCACTACGTGCCGGTGCAGCGCTACCAGCTGGCGCGCGAGCTGCCGGTGTACACCGACCGCCGCCAGGCCGAGGTCGATTTCATCCTCGACAAGATCGCCGAGAACCCGTTCAACCTGGCGATTCTCGAAGCCAATGGCGGCTCGACGGTGTGGGGCAAGCAAGGGCTGCGGGCCACGGCGGAGTTCATCCTGTTGCTGGAGGAGGGCGCGCAGATCCAGTTGCTGGCCGATGCCCTCGGCGGGTCACGGCCTTATGGGCCGGGGGTGCTGACCCAGCAGTGGAAGATGAGCGGGCTGTATGAGCGGGCGAGCGAGCTGGGCCTTGTTCCAGGTATTGATCGGCGCAGTTGAGCGGATTGCCGGGGGCGCTGTGCGCCCCTTTCGCGACACAAGGCCGCTCCCACATGGGCTGCAAAGCAGCCCCAATGCCCTCAAACCCACCTGAAATGGACATTCCCCCATGGCAGTAAAAATCCTCTGGTACCTCACCACCCCCGACGGCCCCCACCCCTGGGAGCCCGAGGGCCGCTGGC
Source organism: Pseudomonas sp. NPDC089408 (assembly GCF_044749445.1). Classification (NCBI taxonomy): domain Bacteria; kingdom Pseudomonadati; phylum Pseudomonadota; class Gammaproteobacteria; order Pseudomonadales; family Pseudomonadaceae; genus Pseudomonas; species Pseudomonas sp. NPDC089408. The sequence goes on along the minus strand of NZ_JBIVHY010000021.1, from coordinate 29,055 downwards.
ACACCGATTTCGAACACCTCAAGCAACTGGCCATCGCCGCCGACCGCTTGGGTTTCTATGGCTCGCTGCTCGGCTCCAGCCCCAACGAAAGCCTGGCGGTATCGGCGGCGCTGATCGACGCCACCTCGCGCCTGCGTTTCCTGGTTGCCCAGCACCCGGGTGAGTTGTCGCCGGCCGTGCTGGCCAAGTGGGCGCTGACCTTCGACCAGTTCTCCAGCGGCCGTCTGCTGTTCAACGTGGTCAATGGCAACGATGCCGGCCTGGCCACCCTGGGCGTGCATTACCCGCACGACGAACGCTACGACTTCAGCCTGGAGTACTGGCGCGCCTTCCAGGGCTTCTACGCGGGTGAAACCGCCGGCTATGACGGCCGCTACGTCAAGCTCGCACCACGCTCGCCAGCGGCAGCCAGCCACCCACTGGGCGGTTGGCACCCGCCGAAGCAAAAGCCGGGTATCCCGCTGTGGGGTGCCGGCACTTCGGCGCCGGGCGTGGCCCACTCAGTGCAACTGCTGGACGTCTATCTGAGCTTTGCCGACACCCCGCAAAAACTGGGCGACAAGTTCCGCCGGGTGGCGGCCGAGGCGGCGAAGATCGGCCGCGAACTGACCTATGGCACGCGCCTGCAGGTGATCGTGCGCGAGACCGAAGAAGAAGCCTGGGCCCATGCCGAGCGCCTGTTGCAGCGTACCTCGCTGGCCACCGCCCGCGCTGCCATCGAGCGCCAGTTGCCACCCGGGCAAACGCTGGAAAGCTACGTCAGCGATGACCCGCGCATCCAGCGCAACCTCGACAGCATCCGCGCCGGGCACCTGCCCACGGCGCGCGAGCTGGAGATCTACCCGAACGTCTGGCTGGGCCCCAGCCTGTTCGGCTTCAACATCCTCGGCCCGGCTGCCGGTACCTACCTGGTCGGCAGCGCCCAGCAAGTTGCCGAGCGCATCCGCGAGTACGAAGCCCAGGGCACCTCGGCGTTCATCCTCTCGGGCTTCCCGCTGATCGACGAGGCGCACCGGGTGGCCGACCTGCTGTTCCCGCTGCTGGACCTGGACCATGGTTTCGAGGTGCCGCAGCTGGGCGCGGCGAGCAAGCCGCGCGTGGCGCAACCGGCGTAAGGAGAGGGCAATGAGCGAGCTGTTTTCGCGCCGGGTATTTCTCGGCAACAGCCTGGCCGTGGGTGGCAGCCTGCTGCTCGGCGGCGGGTTGCTCAGTGGCTGCGACAGCGGCGCGCCGGCCACTGCCAACTCAGTGCTGCCAGGCACGCCGGTGCGTGGTGGGCGTTTGCGGGTAGGCATTATCGATGGCGATCAGGCCGGCAACCTCGATGCACATAAACCTGTAGGCGGCGGGATCATCCGTGGCTGGGCACTTTACGCCAAGTTCTGGGAATGGAACGCCGATGTCAGCACCCGCTTGGCCCTGGCCGAATTCGCCGAGCCGAACGCCGATGCCAGTGCCTGGACCATCCGCCTGAAGCCTGGGCTGGAGTTCCACCACGGCAAAACCATCGGCGCCGATGACATGCTGTTCTCGATCCTGCGCCTGACCGACCCGCAACTGGCCTCGCCATTTGCCGGGCTGGTCGGCGCCATCGACCGGCAAGCGTTGCGCAAGCTGGATGAGCGCACCCTCGAGATCCGTTTCAAGCAGGGGCAAAGCTTTTACCCGCTGGATGAAACACTGATCAGCTTCGGCGGCATCGTACCCACCGATTACCACCCGGTGACCAACCCGGTCGGCGCCGGGCCGTATCGACTGAAAAGCTTCATCCCCGGCCAGCGCTCGCTGTACACCCGCTTCGAAAACTACTACAAGCCCAACCGGCCCTATGCCGATGAGCTGGAAATCATCGAATTTAAAGACCAGGTGTCGCGAGCCGCAGCCTTGCGCGCCGGGCAGATCGACGTGGCCAGCGGCGTGCAGGCCGAACACAGCGCACTGCTCAAGGCCGACTCACGGCTGCGCCTGTATGCCTCGCCCACCACGTCGTTCACCGGCTTCAACCTGAACCTGGCCAAGGCGCCGTTCCAGGATGTGCGCGTGCGCCAGGCATTTCGCCTGCTGGCCGACCGCCAGGAGCTGGTGGCGCGCGGGCTCAATGGCTTTGGCCGGGTTGCCAACGACCTGTACTCGCCGCATGACCCTACCTACAACCACGCCATCGCCCAGCGCCCGTACGACCTCGACCAGGCCCGTGCGCTGCTGCGCCAGGCCGGGCAAAGCGACCTGCGCGTCGAGCTCACCACCACACCCGGGCCGGGTGTCAACGCGGCGCTGGTGTTTGCCCAGCAGGCCGCGAAAGCCGGGGTGCAGGTGAAGGTCAACCAGGTCGATGGCTCGGTGTTCAATGGCCCGCAACGCGAGCAGTGGCAGCTGTCGCCCGGCTCGACCCCGGCGCGCGGCTTTCTGGCTTCGGCGCTGCACAACGATGCGCCGCAAGCCATCTACAACCGCAGCAACTTCCATGACCCGCGCTTTACCGAACTGTTCCGGCAGGCCCTGGCCCAGCCCGACCTTGCGCAGCGCAAGGCACTTGTACACGAAGCCCAGGCCATTCAGCACGAACGTGGCGGGTTGCTGATCTGGGGCTTCTCCGACGTGCTCGATGCGGCGTCGGCCAAGGTCGGCGGGCTGGCCCCGGAACAGACCACCTTCGCCTCCTGGCGCTTCGACGAACTCTGGTTGAACCCCAATGCCTGACACCCCGCACACCCCGCGCACACCGGCCTGGCTGGCCTGGTTCATCGGTCGCCTCGGCTATGGGCTGCTCACCGCCTGGGTGATCAGCCTGGTGGTGTTCATCGCCACCCAGGCGCTGCCATCGGACCCGGCACGGGTGATTCTCGGCCCGGATGCGCCGCTGGAAAGCATCCTCACCCTGCAACGGCAACTGGGCCTCGACCAGCCGATCCTGCTGCAGTACCTGCGCTGGTTGGGCGCGGCGTTGCGCGGCGACCTGGGTGTTTCACTGGACTCCCAGGTGCCGGTGGCGCAGCTGCTGTTCGGCCGCCTGGGCCATACCCTGGCTTTGCTGGCCGGGGTGCTGGCGCTGGTGGTGCCAGTGGCGCTGCTGCTGGGGGTGAGCCTGGCCCTGCGCCGCGACAGCCGGCTGGACCGCTGGGGGCTGTCGGCATTGATCCTGCTCAAGGCCACGCCAGGTTTTCTGCTGGCCATCGGCCTGGTGCTGCTGTTCTCCATGCCGGGCATGGGCTGGCTGCCGGCGGTGTCGATCCTCGACCCGCAGCTGCCGTTGTGGCGCCAGTGGCCGTCGCTGGTATTGCCGGTGGTGGCGCTGAGCCTGTCGGCACTGCCGTACCTTACGCGCATGGTGCGGGCATCGATGATCGAGGCGCTGGAGTCCGAGTATGTGATTGCGGCGCGCCTGCGCGGCATCCCCGAGCGGCGCATCGTCTGGCGGCACACCTTGCCCAACGCCCTGACCCCGGCAATCCAGGGCGTGGCGCTGACCTTGCGCACGCTGGTCGGCGGTGCGCTGCTGGCCGAGGTGATCTTCAGCTACCCGGGCATCGGCACGGCGTTGAATGCGGCGATCCAGATGCGCGACCTACCGATGATCCAGGGCGTGGTGCTGGTCATCACCCTGGCGGTGGTGTTGATCAACCTGCTGGCCGACCTGCTGACCGTATTGCTTACCCCCAAACTGCGTACCGCCCGCCGCGTGCGAATGATCCGCCGTATTCGCCGTGGCATCCGCCCGTGGTGGCGGCGGGCGCGCAGCACCCCTGCCCAGGAGGCGACCCATGACTGATTCCCGTTGGCTGGCCGACCCGCAGATCCGTCGTGGTGCGGTAATTACCTTGCTGGTGGCATTGCTGGCCGTGCTCGGTCCCTGGCTGGCACCGCATGCGCCCACGGCGATGGTCGGGCCGGTGTATGGGCCACCGGCTGCCGGCGCGCCGCTGGGGCATGACTTTCTCGGCCACGACCTCTTGTCGCGGCTGCTCAGTGGCGGCCTGTCGGTACTGTGGATGTCGCTTGCAGCGGCCACCCTGGCCTTGCTGGTTGGCGGCAGCCTGGGCCTGTTGGCGGGGTTCTCGCGGCGGCGCCTGGACCAGGCGATCAGCTGGGCGGCCGATGTGTCGCTGGCGTTTCCCGACCTGATCCTGGTGTTGCTGATCGTGTCCATGCTGGGTCGGGCGCCTTGGCTGATCGTGCTGACCGTGGCCATTGCCTTCACCCCCGGGGTGATTCGCCTGGCCCGGGGCAGTGCGGTGGCGGTGGCCGGGCAGGAGTTTGTCGAGGCGGCGCAGATGATGGGTTACCCGCGTTGGCGCATTCTCTTTCAAGAGATTTTGCCGAACATCCTCACGCCGTTGCTGGTGCACTTCGGCAACATGCTGACCTGGGCGGTGGGCATGTTGTCGGGTTTGAGTTTCCTCGGTTACGGGGTAGCGCCACCGGCTGCCGACTGGGGCTTGATGATCAATGAAAACCAGGCCGGGCTGCTGGTGCAGCCATGGGCTGTGCTGGCACCGGCACTGCTGATCGGGGTGTTTGCCTATGGCACCAACATCCTGGCCGAAGGCATTGGCCGGGCCAGTGCCCGGATCGGGGAGAAGCAGCCATGAATGCGCCATTGAAGGTTGCCAGTGAAGTGTTGCGGGTCAGTGACCTGCGGGTGGAGCTGGCGGGGCAGGTCGATGTGCTGGCCGACGTGTCCTTCAGCCTGGCGGCTGGCGAAATCGTGGGCCTGGTCGGTGAGTCCGGTTCGGGCAAGACCACCTTGGCCACGGCGTTGTTGCGCCATGCCCGACAGGGCGCGCGCATTGTCGGCGGCCAGGTGGTCGTGGCGGGGCAGCCGCTGCTCGAACTGTCAGGCGAGGCCCTGCGCCTGGCCCGTGGCGGGCTGGTCGGCTATGTCGCCCAGGACCCGGCAACGGCGCTGAACCCGGCGTTGCGCATCGGTGCCTTGCTGCGCGAAACCCTGCTGGCGCACCTGCCGGGCTTGTCGCCGGAGGCATCGCGCCAGCGTATTGCGCAAACCCTGGTAGCGGTCGGCTTGCCCGACGATGAAGCGTTGCTGCGGCGCTTCCCGCACCAGTTGTCTGGTGGGCAGCAACAGCGGGTGATGCTGGCGCTGGCGTTTGTCTTGCGGCCAACGCTGATCGTGCTCGACGAACCCACCACCGCACTGGACGTCACCACCCAGGCGCATGTGCTGCAGACCCTCAAGCAGTTGTGCCGTGACCAGGGGGTGGCGGCGCTGTATGTGACCCATGACCTGGCAGTGGTGCGCGACCTGGTCGACCGGGTGATGGTGATGTACGCCGGGCGTTTGGTGGAAGTGGCCGGGCGTGACGCGCTGTTCCGTGCCCCGGCGCATCCCTACACCCGCGCCTTGCTCGCGGCCATTCCCGACATTGCCCGGCGCCAGCCATTGCAAGCGCTGCCCGGGCATGCGCCAGCACCGGGGCAACGCCCGCATGGCTGCGCCTTTGCCCCGCGGTGCGGCCAGCGCCGGGCGCAGTGCTCGGTGCTGGAACCGGCGTTGCGGGAGCACCGGGGCGGCCATCAGGTGGCGTGCCTGCTGCCACAGCCGGAGCCTGCTGCCCTGGAGTCGACGGCGATCGAAACACCCCCCGCAGTGGTGGGTGCCGTGCTGCTGGAAGTGCGGGGCCTGGATGTCGCCTATGACCGCCAGGTGTTATTCGACGTTTCGCTGCAGGTGCGTGAGGGTGAGTGCCTGGCCTTGGTCGGTGAGTCCGGTTCGGGCAAGACCAGCCTGGCCCGGGCGATTGCCGGGCTGGGCGAGAATGTGCAGGGGCAGTTGCGCTATGCCGGGCAACCACTGGCCTTTGCTGCCCGCCAGCGTGCTGCACGGTTGCGGCACCAGGTCCAGTATGTGTTCCAGAACCCGTACCGGGCTCTGAACCCGCGGCAGACGGTCGGGCAAACCTTGAGCACGCCGTTGGCGCATTTTTTTGGCCTGCGCGGTGCCCAGGCCCGGCAACGGGTCGAGGCGGTGCTGGAGCGGGTATCGTTGCCGGCGCGGGTCGCGGACCTGTACCCACAGGGGCTCTCCGGGGGTGAGCGGCAGCGCGTGGCGATTGCCCGCGCGTTGATCTGCGAGCCGAAGTTGCTGGTGTGCGACGAGATCACCTCGGCGCTGGATGTGTCGGTGCAGGCGTCGATCCTGGCCTTGCTGCGGCGTTTGCAGGGCGAGGGTTTGACCCTGTTGTTTGTCACCCATGACCTGGGTGTGGTGCGGGCAATTGCCGACCGCGTGCTGGTGCTGCGCCAAGGGCGGGTGGTGGAGCAGGGCAGTGCCGGGCAGGTGCTGGAGCGGCCGGCGGATGCCTATACCCGCAACCTGGTGGCGCATTCGCCTAGCCTTGACCGGGTTTGATGTTTGTTTGTCTGAAGATTTTTGGCGCCTGTGAGATCGAGCGCCAGCCTTTAGCCTTAGCCATGCATCTTGCATGCCCTCAGGTCAAAGGTCATTTGCCGCAAACTCAACAATCGCCGGTTGACGACCCTCTATAGTGCTCGGCATTACAAAACCAATGCCGAGCTGCCTGATGATTCCTTCCCTGGACTCCATTTTCTCCCGCCTGCGCCTGCGCCAGTTGCGTTTGTTGATCGAACTTGACCGCTGCGGCTCACTGCACAAGGCGGCCGAAGCCATGGCCATTTCCCAGCCTGGGGCAACCAAGGCCTTGCGCGAAGTAGAGGAGGTGCTGGGGGTTGCCTTGTTCCAGCGCCAGCCCAGTGGCCTGGTGGCCAATGACGTAGGCCGCTGCGTAGTGCGTTATGCGCGGCTGATCCACAGTGACCTGGGGCATTTGCGCGAAGAGGTGCTTGGCATCGTCCAGGGCCAGGGTGGGCGGCTGGCGGTTGGCAGCATCATGGGCGCCATGCCGACGCTGGTCAGTGCCTTGGGGCGCTTGCGCCGCAAGCAGCCGCAGCTGGCGGTGGAAATCGCCGAGAATACCAGCGCCAACCTGTTGGCCAAACTGGATGAGGGGCGCCTCGATCTGGCTATCTGCCGGCCAAGCCTGGGCCGCAACGCTGCGGACTATGCCTTTGTCGAGCTGGCCCAGGAGCCGCTGGCGGTCGTCGCCCACCCGCAGCATCCGCTGGCCGGGGCCAAGGCATTGGAGGTCGGCGACCTGAGCCAGTACCGCTGGGCGGTCTACCCGGCCAACACGCCCATGCGCCAGGCGCTGGAGCGCGAGTTGAGCGAAGCAGGGGTCGAAGTGCCGCGCTATCCCCTGGAGACGTTTTCCACCTTTGCCACCTTCATGCTGCTGCAAGACGACCCGACATTGGTGGCGGTCATCCCCAGCGCGGTAGCAGCCTTCGCCCAACAGCGCGGCTTGCTGGTGTCGTTGGCAGTACAGCTGCGAGCATTGAGCGAGCCTTTTGGCATCGTGCATCGGGTGGCCGCGCCGCTGTCGCCGGCAGCGCGGTTGCTGGTGGAAGAATTGACGGCCGATTGAGGCCTGGCTTGTCGTGCCGACGAATTGCGGCGATGGGCTGCAAGGCAGCCCCGACCGACTCAAGTTCAGAACTGCCGCTCACGGTAATCGATCAAGCTCGAAAACAGCGCAATCAACGCCGCTGCGATAACAAAGAAGATCAGTGCATAGAAGTAGTCCCCGGTGTACTGAACGATCAGCCCGATCACGATGGGCACCAGCACCCCGGCCATGTTGCCGCAGAAGTTCATCGTACCGCCCAGCACCCCGGTGCGCGACGGCCCGCCAATGATCGCCGGCAGGCACCAGTACATGCCGCACCAGCGAATGAAGAACATCGCCACGCACAGCAGGCTGATCACCGCAACGGTTTCGCCCACATAGGCCGCCGCCAGGATGCACACCGCCGCCACCAGCGCCGAGCCGCTGAACATGCTGCGCATTACCAGGTTGGGCGAGGCACCGCTGGCGCGCCAGCGGTCACCAATCCAGCCGCCGATCAGCTCGCCGACAAACCCGCACATGAAGATCAGGAAGGTTGCGCCACCCATGGCCGATATGTTCAGGCCATGAGCTTTGTGCAGGTAGCTGGGCATCCAGGTCAGCAAACCGTAGAAAACGGCCAGGATGCAGCTGTAGCCGGCGAACATGGCAAAGATCGAACGGTCTTTGAGCAGCTCGCGCAGTGGCAGGCTGGCCTTGGCCGCGGCGGCATGGGCACTGGCGTTGCCTTCGGTGATATGGCGCAGTTCGGCTTCGTTCACCCCGTGGTGCTCGCTGGGGTGGTTGCGGATATACCGGTACGCGAGGATGCCGGCCAGCACCGTGCCAACGCCGGCCACCACGAACGCCAGGCGCCACGACCCTAGCCAGGCGATCAGGCCGGATATCAGGATCGCCCCCAGGGCACTGCCCAGCGGTGCGCCACCATCCACCAGCACGGCGCCGCGGCCGCGCTCGTTGGGTGTCAGCCAGGCACCATTGAGCTTGGCCCCAGCCGGCATGATTGGCGACTCAGCCACGCCTAGCCCGATGCGCGTCAGCAGCAGTACCAGCCAGTTGTGCGAGGCCGCGCCCAGCGCCTGGAACAAGCCCCAGGCCACGGTGGCTGTACCGATGATGCCGCGGGTGTGAAAGCGGTCCAGCAGCATGCCGCCGGGGATCTGCATCAGCGCATAGGACCAGAAGAAGGCACTGAGCATCAGCCCCTCCATGGCCGGCGTCAGGTCGAACTCGGGGGCAATCAGCGGCAGTGCCACCGACAGCGAGGCGCGGTCGATGTAGTTGATTGCGGTCAGCAGCAACAGGATCAGGAAGATGCGCCAGCGCACCGTGGTCATCGGTGCTGCAGCAGGCAGCGCCAGGGCAGACGGGGAGGGTGAGGTCTTCATCGCAGGAGCTCGTTGTTGTGATTATCGGGAGGCGTAGTGGCTACGCAGGCCGATTGTTGGAGCACTGCCGGCAGGGCGGGTAATGAAAAGAGCTGATCCGCCAATAACGCCTGCTTATTGCCTTGCGGGGGATAAGCAGGGGTTATTGGCGGATCAGCTCTTTTCATTATCGGTGGCCCCGGCCTGCGCTCTAGATTGCCCCGGCACGGTCCGCCAGCGTCACGGTGGGCACAACAAGAACAACGCAGTTGCCTGAGGACCCCTCATGAGCCAATTCCAGTTCCATTTCCCGACCATTGCCAAATGCGGCGCGGGCCTTGCCGACCAGGCCGGTGCGCTGCTCAAGCCCTACCTTGACGGCCCGTTGCTGGTGGTGACCGACCAGGGCCTGATCGATGCCGGCATCCTTGCGGGCTTCTTCGCTTCGCTGGAGCAAGCGGGTATCGACTATCAACTGTTCTCGGCGGTTGAAGCCAACCCCAGCACCGATGTGCTGGATGCTGCGGTGGCGCTGCTCAAACAGCGCGGCTGCACGGCGGTGATCGGCGTAGGCGGCGGCAGCAGCATCGACACCGCCAAGGGTGTGGCGGCGATGGCCACCAACCCCGGCAACATCCTCGATTACGAGGGCTACGACAAATTGGCGCAGCCGCCACTGCCGATCTTCGCCATTCCGACCACGTCGGGCACCGGCAGTGAATGCACGGCGTCGACCGTGTTCACCAACAAGCGCACGTTGTTCAAGACCGTCATCGTCAGCCCGCGGTTGTTCCCACGCTTGGCCATCCTCGACCCGGCGCTGACCCTGAAGCTGCCCGCAGCCATCACTGCTGCCACCGGCATGGATGCGCTGACTCATGCCATTGAGTCATACGTGTCACGCCAGGCCAATCCGATCAGCCAGGCCATGGCCCTGCAGGCGATTCGCATGATCGCTGCCAGCCTGGAGAAGACCTACTTCGTGGGTACAGACAGGGTTGCCCGCGAGCAGATGCTGCTGGGCTCGTTCCTGGCCGGGGTGGCGTTCTCGCAATCCAAACTGGGCAACGTACACGCCATTTCCCACACCTTCGGCGGGGTGTTCAACATCCCCCATGGCATCGCCAACGCCGCGCTGCTGCCCTACGTGATCAAGTTCAACCTGCCAGCCTGCCCGGAGCGTTTCCGCGACATCGCCATCGCCCTGGGCGCCGATGTTGCCGGGCTCAGCCTGGAGCAGGCCGCAGCGCGCACCGTGGACGCGGTGGTGGCGTTGAACCATGCCATTGGCATCCCGGCGACCATCCGAGAGCTGGGCGTGGACCTGGAGTTTTTGCCGCAGATGGTCAGCGACTCGATGCGCAGCGGCAATGTGCTGGTCAACCCACGGCTGACCACGGCGCACGATGTCGAGCGCCTGATCACCGATGCCTATCACGGCAACCTCTGAACCTGAAGCGGAACCACGACCATGTTTTATGAAATGCGTACCTACACCCTGCACATCGGCAAGATGAAGCAGTACCTGGAACACTTTGAAAAGGAAGGCTTGCCGGTGATCTCGCGCTACGCCAAGCTGGTGGGCTGGTGGTACACCGAAATTGGCGAGCTGAACCAGGTCGTGCATATCTGGGCCTACGAGAGCCTTGACGCGCGCATCGAACGCCGCGCCGCCCTTTACCGCGATGCGGACTGGCTGGAGCGCTTCATTCCCGTGGCGTTCCCGATGCTGGTGCGGATGGAGTCGAAACTGTTGATGCCTGCCGCGTTCTCACCCATCCAGTGACCCTGTAACCGTATTGCATCAAGGAGCAACCCTATGGATCTAGGCATTAGCGGCCGCTGGGCCATTGTCTGCGCGGCCAGCCAGGGCCTGGGCAAAGGCTGCGCTGAGGCGCTGGGCAAAGAAGGTGTCAACCTGGTCATCAATGCCCGCACCCAGGCCACCCTGGAGCAGACCGCTGCCGAATTGCGCGCCGCCTGCCCGGGCATCGAAGTACGGGCCGTGGCCGGTGATGTTGCCGACGCCGAGGTGCGCCAGGCGCTGCTGGCTGCCTGCCCGCAGGTCGACATTCTGGTCAATAACGCCGGTGGCCCGCCACCGGGGGACTTTCGTGACTGGGGGCGTGAAGACTGGCTGAAGGCGCTGGACGCCAACATGCTCACGCCTATCGAGTTGATCAAGACAGTGGTCGATGGCATGGCCGCGCGGGGTTTCGGGCGGGTGGTGAATATCACTTCCGGTGCAGTCAAGGCACCGATCGATATCCTTGGGTTGTCCAACGGTGCCCGCAGCGGCCTGACCGGTTTCATAGCCGGCCTGGCCCGGCAACAGCGCTTGGCGGGCAGCAATGTCACGCTGAACAACCTGCTGCCAGGGGCGTTTGATACCGCGCGGTTGCAAAAGACGCTGAAGGCAGCAGGCGGTGATGAGCAGGTCACTGCCCAAGCCCGGCGCAAGGCCATTCCAGCGGCGCGCTTTGGCGATGCCGGCGAGTTCGGTGCGTATTGCGCGTTCCTGTGCAGTGCACATGCCGGCTACATCACCGGGCAGAACCTGCTGATCGATGGCGGGGCGTATCCCGGCACCTTCTGAATCCGCCCAGGTTGAATACCCTGTGGGGAGCGGCTTTAGCCAGCGCGGTGCATGGCACCGGCTGCGCCGGTGTTCGCGGGCATGCCCGCTCCCACAGGTATCGAGTCAGCCTTGGAGGATGGTGATCAGTAAATCGCCACCGGGTTGATGTTCACCTGGGTCGAGCCCTTGTACAGCGGTTGCCCCAACACGAACAGGAACTCGAACGCCTTGTCCTTTACCAGCGCGCGGGTGTCGATCAGCTCCAGGTTGTAGATACCCCGCTTGGCCAGCATGAACTGGTTGACCGGGAACTCTTCACCGGTCGGGTTGGGGTACACCTCGGAGGCCCAGGTATCACCACCAAAGGCAACGATGCCCTGGTCTGCCAGCCATTCAGCCGCAGGCAAGTCGATGCCCGGTTCGGTGGCGAGGAACTGCTGGTTGTCCTTGCCGATCAGCTCTAGCCAACCGGTGTTGAACAACACCACATCACCCTTGCGCAGGGTAATGCCTTGTTTCTTCAGCACGCGCTTGATGTCGGCAACGGTGAACGCGGTACCGCCCGGTACGATGGCCTTACCGTAGTAGGCCGTCATGTCCAGCACCACGCCACGGGTGACCATCGGCGGTACTTTCTCCACGCCCAGTTTGGTCACGCCTTCGACAGTGACGAAGTCAGCAGCCTTGTTACCGTTGTAGTAGACGTTGTCGATGCCGATATGGCCGATGCCGTTAAGCTGCGTGCCGACGCCTGTCCAGCCGTTGACCAGCTCATCGTTGAAGCTGAACTTGTTGCGGCCCAGGGTCTGGCCAGCCTGCTCGCCGGGCTGGATGTTGTACAGGTGGAAGCTGCGGTGGCGGAACGCTGGCAAGTCCTTGCTCACCGGTACTGCCAGTGGGTAGGTTTTGCCGGTCTTGACCAGGCCGACCGCCTGTTTGACCACCTCTGGGGTGAGCAAGTTGGCGGCGCCGATTTCATCCTGTTTACCGTATGGCGAAGTCTGCCAGTCCGCGGCCAAGGTGGTTTGGGCAGTGGTCGCCAGCGCGACGGCGAGCAGCAGGGGCTTGAAGCGTTTCATCGTGTACTCCTGAAAATGTTGCGTTGTCAGGAGCGAATTCTGCGCAGGGCCGGCAGGGGGAAAAAGCGGCCCGCGGGACAATGACTTTTGCCTGCCGGTCAACAACCGCCATCGTGCAGCACCAGGCTCTGGCGCAACTGATCGAGCATGGCCACACGCAGCGCCTCGGGGGCTTGCACCCGGATCGAGCCGGCCTGCGACAGCAACCAGCCCATCAACGCCCGGTTGTCATCGACAGTGGCCACCAGCGCCGCGCCACCGCTGGTTTGCGCAGTCAGTTGCATGTCTGCCGACAGCGGCGCTTGTACCAGGCGACGGGCAAGGGCGTCATCCACCCAGGCGTGCAGTTCAACCTGTGCCGGCGGCGTCAGCGCGTCGGGTTGCAATTGTTGCGCTTCGCCCAGGCTCAGGCCTGGTTGCCAGTACCAGCCATAAGGCATGCCTTTGCTGTTGCATTGCAGTGGGAACAGCGCGGCGAGTTCGACCAGGTCGCGCTCGACGGTGCGTTTGCTGGTGGTATGGCCCACGCTGCGCAGGGCGACCTGCAACTGGGTCGAGCTCATGCCCGGGTGGCGACCTGGCAGCAGCTTGAGCAACTGCCACTGGCGGGCGATGGTATGGCGGGTAGGGTGGCTGGGCACAGGCTCGTCCTTGAAGGCGGGCACGAGGCCTGCCTGGGTAATGGCGTTTAGCTATTGCCCAGCATACCCCGTCACAAGATCGGATCCAAGTTGTAGCATTACACCTCGGTCGAGTGGTGCCCCGCCAGGTCGATTATCTTGTAACAAGCAGTCGCAGTTGCCAGGGTCCGCCCTTTGCGTGTGCTGCTCATGCTTGAGCAGCTTCCAGCCAAGTAGCTGTGCCGCCTTGGGCATCGGCAGCAGCCCTTCGCTCGTTTTCCAGAACAGGTTCTTTCATCGCTATCTCCCTACGCGCAAGCCCGGGCCAGTAGCCCGAAGAAAAAGCCCAGCCAGCACAGCATCATGGTCACCCAACTGGCCATGACCGGTGGTGATCCATTGGTACGGCGTTTCACTTGGCCACTTACCGCGATAATCGGCGTGATCGCCAGCAGGCAATACGCTTGTAACAGCACCAGCAGTTGCAGCGGAACACGCAGGACGAATACTTGGTACAGCATCATCAACCCTGCGCAGGCAATGGCCAGCCAGCCCCAGCCGATCAGCCGTACCAGGGCTAACAGCAGCAGTTGCAAAGGGGCATCCAGCGTGTGCCAAGGGCGTTCAATTGCCGCAGCGTGGTAGGGCATGAATTGCGAGCGGGTCGCATAGATGAGGGCAAAGACCGCAATGATGAGCAGTGCGGCGCCGTAGCTTGCCAGATGAAACAAAATGAGCCAGTCCATCGCAGAGCCTCTTGCTAACCTGACGCGATGGTGAACCGCGTCAGGCATTCGGGCTACTGGCAAAAATATCGGGTGGCAATGTAGTGGCGCTTAATCCAGGCGCGTCACCCATTTACCTGCACCGGTGCCGTCTTTCAGCTGGCGCAGCGCCTGTGGTAATGCAGTAAAGGCGAACTCGCGGCGCTGTGGTGCGATCAGGCTGCCATTGGCTACCGCCTGCAGCAGTTGTTCGCCGGCCACACGCAGGGCTTGGCGATCTGCCAATTGGCCATGGGCGTGAATGCTGTTCAGCGCCACCTCATGCAGCGAAATCGCCGTGCTGAAGGCCGCCGTTGGCGCGCTTTCCTGGCGGTCCTGGATGCACACCAGGTGGCCGTTGTAGCCGAGCAGGTGGGCAAGGCTGCCAGCATGGGCGCCGCTGACGGTATCGAACACGGCATGCAGCGGGCGCTCGCCCAGGGAGGCCTGCAGCTGCTGTTGCCAGTCGGCGCGTTGGTAGTCGAACACAGCGCTTACGCCAAGCGCCTTGAGCGTGGCGTGATGGCGCTGGCCGGCTGTCGCCCAGACGCGCAGGCCACGTTGTGCAGCCAGTTGCGCCAGGTAGAAACCCACTGCGCCGCCGGCACCGATCACCAGCACATCGCGGCTGGCACCTTCGGGGACTTTGGCCAGGGCCTGCCAGGCGGTCAGGGCGGGGCAGGGTACTGCGGCAGCGGCGCTGTCGCTGAGGGCGCTGGGAATGTGCATCACCAGGCTGGCATCGAGCAGGCAGTGCTCGGCGAAACTGCCGTCGCGGGCCAGCGATTGGTGGTAGGCGACACGGCTGCCCAACGGCAGGTCGACGCCTGCGCCAGCGGCGACTATAACGCCGGCACCATCTACACCTGGCACGGTGCCTTGCTGCCAAGCCGGGTGGCCCCACTCGCAGATTTTCCAGTCCACCGGGTTGAGGGCAATGGCGCGGTTAGCCACCAACACTTCGCCAGGGCCGGGGTGTGGCAGGGGCTTACGCAGCAGTTGCAGGCCGTCGAGGCCGGCGTTCGGGGTCCAGGCCCAGGCTTGATGATCGGTTGGCATGGTGCGGGTCCTTGTAAGACGGGTGTGGGCGCGAGGCTAGCGGAGATTGGGGCGGGGGAAACAGGCGTGATACGGGCAAGGTGTTTTGACGGCGAGGCAAAAATACAGAGGTGGATGATTGTAGGAGCGGGTTTACCCGCGAATGCGTCAGCTCAGGCACCACTGTTTTGGCGACTGACGCTTTCGCGGGTAAACCCGCTCCTACAGGGGACTGGTGTCAGCCCAAGGTTTTCGCCAAGGCTTCCAGGCCACCTTCATAGATGCCCTTGAACAGCGCCTGGGCCTCGGCATCGCTGACCCCTGCCGGGGTGAACTCACCAGACCATTCGACCAGGCTGCCCTGGCCATTGGCCTTGATCCGCAGGGTCGACAGGTAACCGGTCACCGGGAACGGGCTGGTCAGGATCGTGTAGCTGTAGCTGCGCTGTTTTTCGTCAAACGCCACCAGGCGCTCGACAATGCTGTTGCCGTCCGGGTCTTTCAGCGAGCGCACTCGGCCACCTTCGCTGGAAATGCTCTCGGGAATGAACGGCAGCCAGTCCGGCAGGCTGTCGAAACCGCCGATCAAGGCCCAGACGTGTTCAGGGCTGTGGTTGGTTTGCAGGGAAGCGTAGGCAGTTGCCATGGGGTGATTCTCCAGTTGAACTCAAATAGCGAGGCTGTCGACCACACCGCCGTCGACCCGCAGGGCCGCGCCGGTGGTGGCAGAGGAATAAGGGGAGGCGAGGTACACCGCCAGGTGCGCGACTTCGTCGACATCGGCTGCGCGCTGGATGATCGAGCTTGGCCGCGCGGTACGCACGAAGTTGTCGGCTTCTTCACGAATACTGCGCCCCGACGCCTGGGCCGCATCGGCCACCAGCGCGGCCACGCCGTCAGTCAGGGTCGGGCCGGGCAGTACCGCGTTCACGGTAACGCCGGTACCGGCCAGCCGTTTGGCCAGGCCATGCGATACGGCCAGGTTGGCGGCCTTGGTGACGCCGTAGTTGATCATGTCGGCCGGGATGGCAATGCCCGATTCCGAGGAAATGAACAGTATCCGTCCCCAGCCTTTCTCGACCATGCCGGGGGCATAGTGGCGGGCCAGGCGCACGCCGCTGAGTACGTTGGTGTCGTAGAAGCGCGACCACTCGCTGTCGGCCACGTCGAAGAAGTCGACGTCGTCATAGATGCCCAGGTTATTGACCAGAATATTGGCCCGCGGGTGGGCGGCAAACAGGGTTTCGGCACCTGCAGCGGTGCCCAGGTCGGCGATTACGCCGTGAACCTGGCCCTGGCCGCCTTGCTCACGCAGTTCGGCCAAGGCGGCATCCAGCGACTTCTGGCTGCGCCCGGCAATGACCACGTCGGCGTTGGCGCGGGCCAGGCCGCGGGCGATGGCCAGACCTATACCGCCGGTCGAGCCGCTGATGATGGCGGTGCGTCCGCCGAGGTCGATGTTCATGGAATGGCTCCTGTGGGTGAGTTGCATCGATGGGAGCCATGCTAGTGAAGCGCTTTAAGACTGTAAAAGACGTAATTCGACTGAGTTCAGACCTGCATGGACTTATCAAGCCCTTCTACTGCCAATGCCAGCACCCGCTGGCGAAAAATACCCACGATCGGCCGCAGGTCGACCTGATGCCAGGCCGCCCACAGTTGCACGCTGGGCTGGAACCATTGCAGTTGGCGCAATACCACGGTTGGCCCGGCGCTGGCCGACAGGCTGCTTTGCACCATGGCCAGGCCCAGGCCGGCAGACACCAGGCCCAGCACGCTCAGCGGGTCGGTGGCTTCCAGCGACAGGCGCGGGGTAAAGCCGGCATCGCCGCAGCGGGCAATGAAATCATCGCGCTTGTTGACCTGGTCGGGCTGGCCGCCGGTGATGATCCATTCCTGTTCATGCAGGTCGGCCGGGGTTAGTTCGGCCTTGCTGGCCAAGGGGTGCAGCGCCGGGATGGCCAGCAGCATCGGGTCGTCCAACACCGGTTGCGCACGCAGGTCAGGGTCGTTCTTCGGTGGCGGCTCGCACACCAGCGCAATGTCCAGGCTGCGCTGGCGCAGCCCTTCGAACTGCTCGTTAGGGGTCATGTTGTACAGCGCAATGTGAATGTTCGGGCGTTCGCCACGAATCGCTCGCACTGCGCCGGGCAGCACGCCGGCATGGATGGCGTGGTTGACGTAGCCGATACACAGCCCGCCTTCTTCGCCACGGCCCAGGCGTTTGCCCAGCGACTCCAGGCGCTCGGCATGCTTGAGCAGGCCACGCGCCTCGGCCAGGAAGGTGCGCCCGTCGTTGGTCAGGTACAGGCGCTGGTTGCGCCGTTCGAACAGTGCCAGGCCAAGGTTGTCCTCCAGCTGGGCGATCTGCCGGCTGAGCGGCGATTGGGAGATGTGCAACTGCTCGGCGGCCCGACCGACGTTCTCGCATTCGGCGACGGCCACGAAGTAGCGCAACTGACGTAGATCTTGCATGAGACCTCCAGGGACTTAACTGTGACGAATTATGACTTGGACGGTCTCGATTTGGCCAGCCTAGGATGTGCTCACGTCGTCGCTTGATGACTTTACGCACCCTTACTGGAGACATTCCATGAGCTTGAAAGACCTGATCGCCAACCCTCTGGGCTTCGGTACCGCGCCACTGGGCAATATGTTCCGCAACGTGCCGGACGCCGAAGTGCAAGGTTCGGTGGACGCAGCCTGGAACAATGGCGTGCGCTACTTCGATACCGCGCCGTTTTACGGTGCCGGCCTATCGGAAATCCGCCTGGGCAAGGCCCTGGCCAAGCGCCCTCGCAATGAGTACGTGCTGAGCAGCAAAGTAGGCCGGGTGATCCTCGACGAACTGGAAGACCCGGCGGCCCGTGAACTGGGTGAGAAGAGCGGCCTGTTCGAGCATGGCAACCGTAACCGCATCGTCAACGACTACAGCGCCGATGCCACCTTGCGCTCGATTGAAGACACCCTCAAGCGCATGGGCACCGACTACCTTGACATTGTCTGGATTCACGACATCGCCCAGGACTTCTACGGTGACGAATGGCTGAGCCAGTTCGAAATTGCTCGCACCGGTGCCTTCCGCGTGCTGACCCGCCTGCGTGAAGAAGGCGTGATCAAGGCTTGGGGCCTGGGGGTTAATCGCGTCGAGCCGATCGAACTGACCCTGGACCTGGAAGAAGCACGCCCGGACGGCTTTCTGCTGGCGGGCCGCTACAGCCTGCTGGACCACGAACGTGCGCTGCAACGGGTGATGCCGGGTGCCTTGGCGCAAGGCCTCGGCATTGTTGTCGGCGGCCCGTACAACTCGGGTGTGATTGCCGGGGGTGACCACTACGAGTACCAGAAGGCCAGCCCGCAGATCCGTGCGCGTGTGCAGCGCCTGAATGAAGTGGCGGCGCGTCATGGGGTGGATATCAAGGCGGCGGCACTGCAGTTTTCGCTGGCGCACCCGGCGGTGGCGGCGGTGATCCCTGGGGCGACCCGGCCGCTGCATGCTGATCAGGACCTGGCGGCGTTCAACGCGGTGATTCCGGCGGCGTTCTGGGCCGAATTGCGTGAGCTGGGGTTGATTGCACAGCATGCGCCGGTGCCTGCGGTTTAATAGTGGGTAAGGGGAGGGCTTTGCCCTCCTTCGCGGGTAAACCCGCTCCTACAGCGACCGCGTGCCTTGTAGGAGCGGGTTTACCCGCGAAGGAGGCTGCCCAGGCAACCAAAAAGCTTGACCCCTCCGCAACAGCCTGGCCAATACCTTTGCCTTCAAGTCAAAACTCATTGTCCCGGCTTTATCTTTTTCCCGCCCTCGCATCCCCCGAGAATTCACCCATCCCAACCTTCCACAGGTGATTCTCAAATGCCTCTCGCCCTGTTAGCCCTGACTCTGGCGGCCTTCGCCATTGGCACCACGGAGTTCGTGATCGTCGGCCTGATCCCGACCATCGCCAACGACCTGGCCGTCACCCTGCCTTCGGCCGGCCTGCTGGTCAGCCTCTATGCCCTCAGCGTCGCCATCGGCGCGCCGCTGCTCACCGCCATGACCGGCCGCGTACCGCGCAAGCTGTTGCTGGTCGGCCTGATGGCCCTGTTTACCGCCGGTAACCTGGTGGCCTGGCAGGCGCCCAGCTATGAATCGCTGATCATGGCGCGCATCCTCACCGGCCTGGCCCATGGCGTGTTCTTCTCGGTCGGTTCGATCATCGCCACCAGCCTGGTGCCGAAAGAAAAAGCCGCCAGCGCCATCGCCACCATGTTCAGCGGCATGACTGTGGCCTTCGTCACCGGCATTCCGCTGGGCACCTTCATCGGTCAGCACTTCGGCTGGCGCGTGACCTTCCTGGTGGTGGCGGCCTTCGGCCTGGTGGCGCTGCTCGGCGCACTGCTGTTCGTGCCTAAAGGCGTCCAGCACAGCCAGCCGGCACCGCTGTTGCGCCAGCTGCGGGTCATGCTGCAACCGCGCCTGCTGCTGGTGTATGCGATGACCGCTGTGGGGTACGGCGGTTCGCTGATCGCCTTCACCTTCCTTGCGCCGATCTTGCAGGACATCGCCGGCTTCGGGGCCAACAGCATCGCCCTGGTGCTGCTCGCCTACGGGGTCTCGGTTGCCCTGGGCAATATCTGGGGTGGCCGCCTGGCCGACCGAAAAGGTCCGGTCAAGGCGCTGTCGATAATCTTCCTGCTGCTGGCCGTGGTGCTGCTGGCGCTGACCTTCACCGCGCCGCACCCGGTACTGGTGGTGGTGACCGTACTGGCCTGGGGCGCAGTGGCCTTCGGCAACGTGCCGGGCCTGCAGGTGTACGTGGTACAGCAAGCGGAAAAGGTTGCCCCGGACGCGGTCGACGTAGCCGCTGGCTTCAACATCGCCGCTTTCAATCTAGGTGTGGCCGGTGGCTCTTGGGGCGGTGCCCAGGTGGTACAGCAGCTCGGCCTTGGCCACACGCCCTGGATCGCCGCGCTGGTCACCCTCGGTGCCCTGGCCCTGACCCTGTACAGCGGCCGCCTCGACCGCCGCGTGCCGGCCCAGCCACAACCTGTCATCAGCCGCGCCTGACCCCTCATTCAACTTACGGAGATAAACACCATGACTCATGATCCGCTGTTTCAACCCCTGCAACTTGGCGCCCTGAACCTGCCCAACCGCGTACTGATGCCGCCGATGACCCGCTCACGCGCTGGCCAGCCTGGCGACGTACCGACCGCATTGATGGCCGAGTACTACGCGCAACGCGCCAGTGCCGGGCTGATCGTCAGCGAAGGCACCTGGATCGCGCCGCTGGGCAAGGGCTACGCGCGCACCCCGGGCATCCACACCCAGGCGCAAGTCGACGGCTGGCGTCTGGTCACCGACGCGGTGCATGCCGCCGGCGGGCGCATCTTCGCCCAGCTCTGGCACGTTGGCCGCCTCAGCCACAGCAGCCTGCTCGGCGGCCAGGCACCGGTATCGTCCTCGGCCATGCAGGCCAAAGGGGTGAATGTGTTCATCGACACTGCCGACGGCACCCCGGGCTTCGTCCAGGCTTCCAAACCGCGTGCATTGGGCGAAGCGGAAATCGCCGAGATCGTCGAGCAGTACCGCCAGGCCGCGCGCAATGCCATGGCGGCCGGATTTGACGGTGTCGAGCTGCACGCCGCCAACGGCTACCTGGTCAACCAGTTCCTCGACTCCGGCGCCAACGACCGCACCGACCGCTACGGTGGTTCACTGCAGAACCGCCTGCGTTTCCTTGACGAAGTGACCCGTGCGCTGGTCGATGGCACGGGCGACGCCCAGCGTGTGGGTGTACGCCTGGCACCGCTGACCACGCTCAATGGCTGTGTCGATGACGATCCCGTCACCACCTACACCGCAGCCGCCAAACGCCTGGGCGAAATCGGCATTGGCTACCTGCACATTGCCGAAGCCGACTGGGACGATGCGCCGGACATGCCGAGGGACTTCAAGCAACAGCTGCGGGCGGTGTTCCCAGGGGTGATGGTGTATGCCGGCAAGTACACCGGCGAACGTGCGCGGCAGGCGCTGGAGGAGGGCTGGGCAGACCTGATCGGCTTTGGCCGGCCGTTCGTAGCCAACCCGGATTTACCAGCGCGGCTGAAGCTGCATGCGCCGCTGGCCGAGCACGAACGGGCCACGCTGTTTGGCGGCGATGCCCATGGCCTGACCGATTACCCGGCCATGGCAACTGCCTGATACCAGAAATTGCGCGGTCTCTTGTAGGAGCGGCCTTGTGTCGCGATCGGGCCGCAAAGCGGCCCCTGGATTGCAGCTTCGCCACTGACATTGCCGGGGCCGCTTTGCGGCCCTATCGCGACACAAGGCCGCTCCTACAATGACCGCACAAAGCTTTCAAGCGACGCTCGCCTGCAACGCCTCGATAAACACCTCTTCCGCCCGACTGAGCCGCTGCTCCCTGTTCCACAACAGGTGAATATCCACATCGGCAATGCCTTCCTGTGGCGGCAGCTTCCACAGCAACCCCGCTGCAACGTCTGGCGCCACCACATGCTCCGGCAGGCAGCCGATGCCAAACCCGGCAATCACCAGCCGGCGCACTTCCTCAAGGCTTGGTGACGATGCCACGATCCGCCCGGCAAACCCTTGCTGGTCGCGGAAAATGGTCAGTGGCGACAGCATGCCGCCAATCTGGTCACTGGTGAAACTGACGAAGTTCTCCCGTTGCAGGTCGCCTTCGGCCTGGCCGAACAGGGCATGGTGCTTGCCACAGAAAAACGCATAGCGCTGGCGCAGGAACAGCCGTTGCTCCAGTCGTGGCTGCGCGCGGCGGTTGAGGCTAAGGCCGGCGGTGGCGGTTTTTTCTTGCAGGGCGGCGACGATGTCGGAGCTGCGCATGACGTCGATCTCCAGCTCCACGCGAGGGTGCTGGCGGTGGAAGTCCGCAAGGAAATCGTCGAAACGTTCACTGACGATGCGGCTGATCATTAGCAGGCGCACCTTGCCCACCAGTTCGTCCGCCGGTTGCTCCAGCAAGCCACCAATCTGCGA
Organism: Pseudomonas sp. NPDC089408; assembly: GCF_044749445.1. Taxonomy (NCBI): domain Bacteria; kingdom Pseudomonadati; phylum Pseudomonadota; class Gammaproteobacteria; order Pseudomonadales; family Pseudomonadaceae; genus Pseudomonas; species Pseudomonas sp. NPDC089408. The sequence continues at coordinate 7,170 of NZ_JBIVHY010000021.1, read as the reverse complement.
CATCTGCCCGTACACCTCGCCGGCCAGCTGGAACAGCTGCTCGCCCATTTCGGTCAGCACGAAGCGCGGCCCGCGGCGGGCGATGAGCTGGCGGCCGAGCTGCTCTTCCAGGCGCTTGAGTGCCTGGCTTACCGCCGGCTGGGTGAGGTGCAGGCGGGCGGCGGCGCGGCTGATGGACAGCTCCTGGCCAATGACGCGGAAGGTGCGCAGCAGGTTCCAGTCGAGGCGGTCGTTGAGCAGGCGGTCAGACATGGCGGGGCTCGATAATAAGCGTGACTAATAGTGCGCATAATAAATAGAAAATTGACTAATCATAGCCCTGGGCCGATAAATCGCAGGTATTGAGGCCTGTTGTATCGGTGTTGGCTTCTTCGCGGGCTCGCCCGCTCCCACAGGGGTTGTGCGATCCCTGTAGGAGCGGGTTCACCCGCGAAGAAGCCAACACCCAACCAACAAGCCAAGCGCCAACAGAGCGCCACCGTGACCCCGTCAACTCCTGCCAGAACAACAAGCAAAGGAGCCCCCATGAAGCCCACCGCTTCCGCCCAACCGCGCCGTGCTGCAGCCGCCGCGTTCATCGGCACCATGATCGAATGGTACGACTTCTACATCTACGCCACCGCTGCCGCCCTGGTGTTCGGCGCGCTGTTCTTCCCCTCTGACGACAGCCTGTTCAGCACCATGGCTGCGTTCGGCACCTTCGCCGTGGGCTTTTTTGCCCGGCCCTTGGGTGGCATCGTCTTCGGCCATGTTGGCGACCGAATCGGCCGCAAGAAATCGCTGGTTATCACCCTGCTGATGATGGGCATCGTCACCGTGTGCATCGGCCTGCTGCCGACCTACGCGCAAATCGGTGCCACCGCGCCGGTGCTGCTGATTTTGCTGCGCATCGTCCAGGGCATCGCGGTGGGCGGCGAGTGGGGCGGGGCGGTGCTGATGGCTGGCGAGCACGCCCCCAAGGGCCGGCGCAACTTCTTTGCCTCGTTCGCCCAGCTGGGCAGCCCGGCAGGCCTGATCCTGTCGTTGCTGGCCTTCGGCGCGGTCACCCGCCTGCCAGAAGAGGACCTGATGAGCTGGGGCTGGCGTGTGCCGTTCCTGGCCAGCGCGTTGCTGCTGCTGGTAGGCCTGGCGATTCGCCTGGGGGTGAATGAGTCACCCGAATTCATTGCCAGCCGCGAGCAGGCGCAAAAGGCCCGGCGCAAGGAGCAGGCACCGGTGTTCGAGGTGCTACGCACCGCCTGGCGCCCGCTGTTGCTGTGCATCGGCGCCAATACGCTGGGCATTGCCGGGGTCTACTTCACCAACACCTTCATGATCAGCTACACCACCCAGCAGTTGCACCTGGAGCGCTCGCTGATCCTGGAGTGCCTGTTCTTCGTGGCGATCATCCAGTTCTGCGTGCAGCCGCTGGCCGCCTGGCTGTCGGAAAAGATCGGCGCCACGCGCTTCCTGGCCTTGGTCGCGCTGCTGGCGATGGCCTCGCCTTACCCGATGTTCGTGTTGGTCAGCTCGGGCCAAGGCCCGTTGATCGTGCTCGGCATCGCCTTGGCAGCAGCCTGCATGGCCTCGTTCTATGCGGTGATCGCCGGCTACGTCAGCGGCATGTTCGAAACCCGCGTGCGCTACACCGCCATTTCCCTGGCCTACCAGATTTGCGGCGCCATCGCCGGCGGCCTGACCCCGCTGATCGGCACCTGGCTGGCCCACGCTTTCACTGGGCAGTGGTGGCCGATGGCAGTGTTCTACACCCTGATCGCCACTATCTCGCTGCTCTGCGTGCTTGCCCTGGCGCGCCAGTACGCCCGTAGCCAGCAGCTTGAACTGGCCTGATCGAACCGATTTATTCTGGAGTACCCGCACATGTTGAAAAGCAATGGCGAACGCCTGTGGGCGAGCCTGATGGCCATGGCCGAAATCGGCGCCACCGCCCGCGGCGGCAGCTGCCGCCTGGCCCTCAGCGATGAGGACAAGGCCGGCCGTGAACTGTTCAGCCACTGGTGTCGCGAAGCCGGCCTGACGCTGACCGTGGATGCCATTGGCAACCTGTTTGCCCGGCGCCTTGGCAGTGACCCGGATGCCGCCCCGGTAATGATCGGCAGCCACCTCGATACCCAGCCTGAAGGCGGCCGTTTCGATGGTGTCTACGGCGTGCTGGCCGGGCTTGAAGTGGTGCGCCGACTCAACGACCTGAATATCCAGACCCGCAAGCCGCTGGAAATTGCGGTATGGACCAACGAGGAGGGCGCGCGCTTCACCCCGGCCATGTTCGGCTCGGCGGTGTTCACCGGCAGCCTTGCGCTGGCCGAGGCGCTAGCCATCCGCGACGCCGATGGCATCAGCGTTGCCGATGAGCTGCAACGTACCGGTTACGCCGGCCAGCGCCCATTGGGTGGTCAGGTGGATGCCTACTTCGAAGCACATATCGAACAAGGCCCGATCCTTGAAGACAACGCCAAGGCCATCGGCGTGGTCAGCGGCGGCCAGGCCATCCGCTGGCTGGATGTGACGGTCGAAGGCTTGGCGGCCCATGCTGGCACCACGCCAATGCCGCTGCGCAAGGATGCCCTGTACGGCGCGGCACGGATGATCCAGGCGGTCGAGCAACTGGCGGCGGATTTTGCCCCCGAAGGGCTGACCACCGTGGGCGAGTTGTCCATCGCCAAATCTTCGCGCAATACCATCCCGGGCCTGCTGCAATTCACCGTCGACCTGCGCCACCACCGTGACCAAGCCATCGAGGCGATGGAGCGTGACCTGACCCTGAAGCTGCAAGCCATCGCCAGCCAGCGTGGCTTGCAGGTGCGCATCGAGCGCCACTGGGTCAGCCCGGCTACCCCGTTCGATGCCGACTGCGTGGCCGCCGTGCAGCAAGCGGTGGATGCGCTGGGTTATGCCCAGCAAAGTATCGTCAGCGGCGCCGGCCATGACGCTATCCTCTTGGCCCGCTACTGCCCGACGGCGATGGTGTTCATCCCCTGCGTTGGCGGCCTGAGCCACAACGAAGCCGAAGACGTGTTGCCCGAGGATGCCCGCCAAGGCGTCGATGTGCTGCTGAATGCCGTGCTGGCCCGCGCCGGCCGTGTCGAACAAGGAGAAGCCTGATGCGTTGCTACTTCCACCCCGAACAACTGCTGCACCACCCGCGCAGCTACTACTCGCGCGGTGCCATGCGCACCCCGCAGGAAATCCCCGAACGCGCCCAGCGCCTGTTGCAGGCGGCCAAGGACCTTGGCTTTGACATCCGCCGGCCCGACGACGCCGGCCTGGAACCGCTCACGGCGGTGCATGGCGAGGCCTACCTGGCCTTCCTCGAAGAAGCCCATGCACGCTGGAAGGACGTGCCCGAGGACTGGGGCGATGAAGTCATGTCGAACATTTTCGTGCGCGAGCCCAACGCCCTGCGCGGCATTCTCGCCCAGGCCGGGCGTTACCTGGCCGACGGCAGCTGCCCGGTAGGCGAAAGCACCTGGCACTCGGCCTATTGGTCGGCGCAGAGCGCGGTGGCCGGGGCCAAGGCGATTTTCGATGGCGAGCCGGCGGCCTATGCCCTGTGCCGGCCACCGGGGCACCATGCACGGTTCGATGCGGCGGGCGGGTTCTGCTACATCAACAACGCCGCCGTGGCCGCCCAGGCCTTGCGCAGCCGTTACAGCCGCGTGGCGGTTCTGGATACTGACATGCACCATGGGCAGGGCATTCAGGAGATCTTCTACGATCGCCGTGATGTGCTGTACGTGTCGGTGCATGGCGACCCGACCAACTTCTACCCAGGCGTGGCCGGGTTCGAGGATGAGCGTGGCAGCGGTGAGGGGGAGGGCTACAACCTCAACCTGCCGATGGCGCACGGGGCCAGCGAAGCGGACTTCATGGGGCAACTGGACATTGCGCTGGCTGCGGTGAAGGACTTTGGTGCCGAGGTGCTGGTGTTGTCGTTGGGGTTCGATATTTACGAACTGGACCCGCAGAGCAAGGTGGCGGTGACGACTGAAGGGTTTGCTGCGTTGGGTGAGCGGATTCGGGCGTTGCGCTTGCCGTGCCTGATTGTGCAGGAGGGGGGGTATCACCTGGAGAGCCTGGAGGCGAATGCGCAGGCGTTTTTTGCTGACAAGGCGGACTGGCTGTGAGTGCGTGGTGCCAGTAGCGGTAGTGCAGCTGCCGGCCTCTTCGCGGGCAAGCCCGCTCCCACATCGACCGAGCCGGATTCAAACCTTGGGGAGGTCGCCCAGCCCTTTGGGCTGCGCTGTCGCGCAGAGAACTGGGTTCGTGAGCGGTCCGCATACCCTGCGGCTCTAGCCGCGAAAATCCAACGCGGTGCATGGCACCGGCTGCGCCGGTGTTCGCGGCTAAAGCCGCTCACACAGGGACCGCACCAGCCTGAGGCCTGCGCAGTACCTGTGGGAGCGGGCATGCCCGCGAAGAAGCCCGCGCGGTCTCAAGGGTGAAACGTGCGCCCCAGCGCGTCCAGCCGGGTAGCAATCGGCGGCAACCGCCGGCTGCCGGCGCGATTAAGGGCTAATCCCTATGAAACATTATTGAACGTATATTTTTGTTCGAGCATGAATTTAGGTGCTGTCCATTTTGGGCCTTTCACATACCCCCCACCCTCTTCCTTAATAAGACCATCTTCTATCATTTTTTTAATCAGATTCAGAAGGCCATTGCAATCGCCGAGATGAATCCAATTGCATTGAGTGTAGAGCCTATCTATCTGCGGGTGGGAAACGCCAGTGCCTCTTGTGATGAAAAGAATTACGTCAGTAGGAGTTTCGTTTTGAATTACATCGCGTATGGTATTCATCAATATTCCCGCTCAAGCTGTTTCAGGTCTGCTTCCAGAGCTTCTGTCGTATATAGTAATTCGGCCTCTGAGCCAAGCTGGTAGTCTTCTAAAGTAGCTGCATGCGTGTTGTTCCATGCCTCGCCACGATCAGTTGGCAAAATTTTATCAGCAATACCAAGGGCGCGGAAGCGCTCAAGCTCCCTTATTTCGTGCGTGAAAAATCGCTTGTCGATGTCGGATGCTTGTACTTCGCCCTGTAGGATTTTCTCAAGCCTATCAATCATAATCTTGTTTGCGTCAGAGGATGTGAAGCGACTTATGTGTAGCTTGACCAGTTCGACACCGGTCGCCGTGATCCTAGCCTCTCGCCAATCCAGTTTCTCGATAGGTCCACCCGCTTTGTCTGGGTTGTAAGGGCGTCCGCTGAAAGTGCCTATTGTTGTCGCGCCGGGATAGGGAGAATTGAAAACTACGTACAATGGTGATAGGCCAGATTCTGGCGGGAAGCAATAGATGCAGTCTTTATAGTTTGGTAACTCATGGGCAGGGAGTGGTGTCGCGTCTATCCATACGGGTCTGAGATTGACACCCTCATAGGGATCCGACGTTATCGGATTACTGGGGGTTGTAGTTGACGTCCCATTCACGGTATGAATGGGGAAGCTGAGCCTGATTGGAAAGTCGCTCGATGGAATCGATGTGTAGCTATTGCCACTTTTATCCATTACTAAGGGGCGTACAGGCACCTTTTTTTCAGCGTTTGCGGAGTTTGCATTGTTCGTAAGTATATACGTGTCCAGATTGGCCTTTATTCGGAGCGGAGATTCGATTGTTCCGTGCTTGAGCGCGATGTCATGAATGTTCGTAGGCAAATCAGGAATGAGTTGTTCGGCAGGCATGCTCAGGGCTGATTCGTGATACAAATCAGCGTTGCCTAATTCTGACGAGTAAAAAAATAAACCTATGCCTAGCCTGAATATTGGAGTTGCAGCAAGGGCTAGTCTTTTGATTTCCTCTATTCCGCTTGAGAGTTTCCAGTTGAGTCTGTCGAATCTGATTGGGTCGATTGATATTGTTGTTAGTGTTGTGCTCAGCTCAATTGCGGAGTTCGGGTTTAGGGTGATGGAGTTGTCTTCACTGTGTTTGTTGTGGTTGTTTTGTAAAATTCTTATTGTTTTTTTTTTTTTTTTTTGGAGATTTTCGTATTCCTTTTTGACTTTTTCAAGGCAGCGGTTTAGCACTATTTCAATTTGCGCGGCGGTAATGCTGCTCATTAGTAAGTGCAGGTCTTCCTCGATAACAAAGAATTCTTTTTCGCGCCCGCCGTAATCGCTTACGATGTTTTCAAAATTCAGGGCTGCATCGTCGATGCCTGTGGTGTATATGTGTTCTGCCATGTAAAGATTATTATGGTGGATTGCTTGGTTGTAGATTTTGTTATAGAGAAGCAGCAGGAATTTCTTTTGGGCGTAAAGATCGTTTGTCTGGTTTGGGTGGGATTTTTTTATTTCTGAATAGTGTTTGGTCAAGTAATTTTCAAATCCAGGGGTTCCCTCTGGGCAAGTGGCCTCGATTTCCTGTATCACATTTTTCGCAATGGTCGCTGAGTTGACTCTGAGCGCCTCTTTTGAGAGCGATGCTATGTTCGGCGGTGCTATAGGCAGTGTGTATGGGCTGTCCCATGAAAGGATGCTTTCAAAGTCATAGCTAAAAGGCGCGGCTGGATATATTTCTTGCAGCTCCTGGCTTGTTAGTGTTCTGCGCGAGGTCACGTCTGTTTCCCTTGAAGAGGCCTTGAGTTACTAAACGTTGAGGCTTTTGCAAGAGGGGTGGCACAGGGAATAGATGCACTGCTACTAAGTGGCAAACGCGACACCTGAAATACAAATCGTAGATGCCGGTGGCTGGTGGGCGTAAGAAGAGGGGTTAAGCTATTGGATCAATAGTAGCCTGTACGAAAAATGCCTGCGCGACGATCATGCGGCGTTGAAAACAGGCTCGGAATGCTCATTTACAACCTTTCAGGATTGACTGGCCCTTTGTAGGAGCGGCCTTGTGTCGCGAAAGGGCTGCGCAGCAGCCCCAGGATTTCAGCGCAGAAACAGCAATGGCCGGGGCTGCTGGGCAGCCCTATCGCGACACAAGGCCGCTCCTACACTGACCGCGTCGGACTCAACCCTGTGGGAGCGTGCATGCCCTAATGCCAGTCAGTTAAGCAATTTGGGGCCGCGTTGCGGCCCATCGCCGGCAAGCCAGCTTGTGTCTTCAAGGCCTCTTAAACTCAGAAGGGTGAGAGCAGTGGGTGGCAGACTGAAAGCCAGCGGTGCTTAAAGCACGAGTGGGAGCCAAGTCGCCACCCACCTCTCACTCTGACCAGAAGCCCGAACAGT
>NZ_JBIVHY010000020.1:0-98121 GCF_044749445.1 Pseudomonas sp. NPDC089408 | reverse complement strand
GGCTTCGCCGGCGACACCGCTCTGCGGTATCGCCAGCGAAGCCATGCCTGAAAGGATCGTTTGAAAATAAACCCTTAAAGACAGTTGCTCCCACAGGTACGGCGCATGGCTTGAGATCAGTGCAATCGGTGTGGCTGGCTTGCCTGCGATGGGCTGCGCAGCAGCCCCAGTAGCCTTAACTGACTGGCATTAGGGCATGTCCGCGAAGAGGCCAGCGCGGCCTCAAGGGTGAAACGTTCGCCCCAGCGCATCCAGCCGGGTAGCAATCGGCGGCAACCGCCGGCTGCTGGACGCCAGCGCCTGCACATCCTGCGCCGTCCCTTGGGCAATCCCCTGTACCGACTGCAAGCGCCCGACAATCTCCTGGCTCACCGCCGACTGTTCGCGAGTAGTCGTCACGATTCGCCCGTTAAGTGCGTCGATATGTGCAATATCACCGCTCACCGCCTGCAACATCGTCACCGCCAGTTGGCTGTCCTCGACGCAGCGCTCTACCCCCTCTCGGCTGTGATGCATGGCCTCGACCGCCTGCCGGCTGCCTTGCTGCAAGGCTTGGATGATGGTCCTGATTTCCTGGGTCGACACGGCCGTACGCTTGGCCAGGTTGCGCACCTCGTCGGCAACCACGGCAAAGCCCCGGCCTTGCTCGCCAGCGCGGGCGGCTTCGATAGCGGCGTTCAGGGCCAGCAGGTTGGTCTGTTCGGCAATGCTGCTGATCACCTCTAGCACGCTGCCGATCTGCTCGGCCTGGCCAGCCAGTACCTCGACCGTGTCGTTGGTGCCTTGCAGCCTTGAGGCCAGCTGGACGATTTCCAGCCGCGCCCGTTCGACGCTGGCCTGGCCACGGCTGACCTGGTCACTGGCCTGGCCGGCATGTTCGGCGGCGTGTTCGACGTGGATGGCGATATCGCCCATGGCATTGCCCATCTGCTGCATGCAGCCGGTAACCTGGGCGATCTCGTTCAGCTGGTGCTGGGCACCTTTCTCCAGGGTGGTGCTGGTCTTGGCCAGTTCCTGGCCCAGCTCGCCCAGGCCTTGCGAATCGCGGACCACGCCATCGACCAGGTCGGTGATCTGGGTGAGGAAGCGGTCGAAGCGTTGCGCCAGCGAGACATGCGCGGCCGTATCGGCAGTGGTTTCGGCGGTGAATTGCGAGGTGGTGGCGAGCATCTTGTCCAGCATGTCCTGGCTTTCGTCGGCATCACGGCGGCTGTGCACGGCCAGGTAGAGCAGGGCGACGGTTTCCATCACCACGTAGAAGGCATGCACGAAGATCATTGCCCAGCCGCCATGGTGAGCCATGACGTACACCGGGTAGCCTTGGTGTTGCAGCACATGGAACACCACATGGTGCACGGCAATGGCCGCTGCCGCGACCAGGATCGGCAGCCAGTCGCGGTAGAAGGTCAGTACCGCGAGCAGGGCGAAGATACCGAAGTGCGATTCGATCACGCCCTCGGCCTGGTTGATGTGCAAGGCCGCCATGACCATCAGGCCAAAGGCCAGGCAGCAGCGCATCAGGCGCTTGCCACCCAGGGCCTGGTACAGCGCGGTCAGCGCCACGCTGGTGCCGCCGCCGACAATGAAGGCCTGGATGAAAGTGTCGTGCCAGAGCGCCAGGGCCAGAGAAAAGATGAACATCAGCCAGATCAGGCCGAGCATGATCCGGTCGGCTTTACGATAGTGTTCGAAAAAGCGAGGGGCGTGGGGCATGCGCGGGGCTCCATGGGGTCATGGAGAGCGTAGCCGTTTGCCATCATCGCGCCAGGGTGGGTATGCGAATGGATGCGAGGAGGACGGCTTGGGGGAGTGGTATGGCTGACAAGAGCCTGCCTTGAGGTTTTCAGAGCCTGTGAGACCGAGCGCCGCCCGCGCGGCGCTTCGCGGGGCAAGCCCGCTCCCACATCTGTTTCGGGCCAGTTATTCCTGTGCCTTTGGCGCGCGCACCCTGGGTGCATGGCTGTAAATCGAAAAAGAGCAGCGCCACCTTCAATATCGAATGGAACCAACAAGGCGGCAGAGGAGGCCTCACAGAAGTGACTGGCCCGAAACAGATGTGGGAGCGGGCTTGCCCCGCGAAGCGCCGCGCGGGCGGCGCTCGATCTCACAGGCGCTGAAAAGGTTGCGGCGAACTACATCCCACCCCGCCGCACATGCTTCACCAGCACCTTCTCCAACAACTCCCACATCGCAGGATCGGTACTGAACGCCACATTGAAGCGCATCCACCCGGTCGCCTTGGCATCCACCATGAACAGCTGCCCAGGCCCAAGCATGATGCCTTTCTCCAACGCATCATCCAGCAATGCGGCGCTGTCCGGAATCGCCGGGTGGCGGGTCCAGATGTACATGCCTTCGTCCGATTCGATGAACAGTTCGAAACCCAATCGATGCAAATGCCGGCCAACTTCCTGATGCGCCTCGGCAAGCCGCTGGCGCAGGCGCTTGAGGTGCTTGCGCCAGCGCCCGTCGATGATCGCGGCATACACCACGCGCTCCATCACCTGCGAGGTGGTCAGGCCCGAGCGCATTTTCAGGTGCAGCAGCTTCTGCATCAGCTCGGGGTTGGCCAGCATGTAGCCGACCCGCACATTGGGCGAAATGCTTTTCGAGTAGCTGCCCACGTATACCACTTGCTGCAGGTGGTCGAGGCTGGCCAGGCACGGTTGCGGCTCGGCGACCATGTCGGCGTACAGGTTGTTCTCCACCAGGCGGAAGCCGTGCTGGCTGGCCAGCTGCAGCAGGCGGTGCAGCTGTGGCAGCGGGGTGCGCGAGCAGGTCGGGCTGTGCAGGTGCGGCTGGGTGAAGAACGCCGTCGGGCGGTGGTGGGTGAGCAGTTGCTCCAGCTGGTTCAGGTCGTAGCCGGCCGGGGTGCGCGGTACGCCGACCAGGGTCGCGCCCTGGGTGCGCAGGATGCTCATCAGGTTCGGGTAACCCGGGTCGTCCACCAGCACCACATCACCCGGGCGTACCAGTGTGCGCGCCGCCAGGTCCAGCGCCTGGCTGGCGCCATGGGTCAGCATCAGCTGCGCCGGGTTGGCGACGATCGACAGTTCCTGCTGCAGGTTCTGCGCGGTCAGGGCGCGCAGCTCCAGCAGGCCCATGGGGTCGCCGTAGCCCGACAGTTCCAGCGGGCTGCCAGCCACTTGGCGCAAGCCGCGGCGCAGGCCTTCTTCGTACATCCAGTCGTTGGGCAGCCAGCCGCAGCCCGGCTTGAATGGCAACTGGCGGATCTCGAAGATCTGTTGCAGGTACCATTCGGAGTTGAACGTTGGTCGGGTGGTGTCGGCCTCGGCGTTGTGCTGTTCCAGCAGCTCGCCTGCGGCCCGGTTGACGAAGAACCCCGCATTGCCCCGGCTCACCAGCAGGCCTTGGGCGACCAGGCGGTCGTAGGCCTCGACCACGGTGAAGGTACTCACCGAATAGCTCGCGGCAAAGGCGCGGATCGACGGGACCTTGGCGCCAGGCTTGAGGGTCTGGTTGTCGATCGCCTCGCGCAGCCCGTCGATGATCTGGTTCACCAACGGGGTCGAGGAGTCTGGATGTAATTCGAACATTCGGGGCCTTCAGGGTGCGTATCGCCAGGCATTTGCAGGGTGTATTGCATGGGCGACCTGTACAGTGCAGTGCGAGATTCATGCCACTGTGCATGGCTCTCTGCGTCGGACATTTTTACATTAGGTGTCGGATATCGCCACATAAAGCATGTTCAGTTCGTTCGAAGGGCAAACCTTCGGGCGCGTCAGCAGGCCGCCATGGAGGGCCTGCGTGTGTTTGCTCACACCATCCTGCCCGCATTAGCACTGATGTACAGGTGAAACCGCCAGCCATCGGGGTTTCACGGTTTTCCTTGGATAAAAAGAAGCACGGGGTACACAACTGATGGACGCAACATCCACAACCACCACCGCGAAAAGCGGGCACGAGAGCAAGCTCAGTGCCTCGCTGAAGTCGCGCCACCTGACGATGATGTCGATCGCCGGGGTTATTGGCGGCGCCTTGTTCGTCGGTTCCGGCAGCGTGATCCACAGCGCCGGCCCAGCCGCTGTCCTGGCCTACCTGGCAGGCGGCATTCTGGTGGTGCTGATCATGCGCATGCTGGGTGAAATGGCGACTTCCTCGCCAGACACCGGCTCGTTCTCCACCTACGCCGACCGCGCCATTGGCCGTTGGGCCGGTTTCACCATCGGCTGGCTGTACTGGTGGTACTGGGTCATTCTGATGGCCTGGGAAGCCTATGTGGCGGGCAAGATCCTGCACGGTTTCTTCCCCGATGTGAGCGTCAACGTGTTCGTGCTGGCCACGACCCTGCTGCTGATTACCGTCAACTTCTTCAACGTCAAGCACTACGGTGAGTTCGAGTTCTGGTTCGCCTTGATCAAGGTGATCGCGATCGTCTGCTTCCTGATCGTGTGTACCGCTGCGGTCATGAACGTATGGCAGTTCGGTGAAGTGCGTGGCATCAGCCACCTTACCGCCGAAGGCTTCATGCCCAATGGCATCACCACTGTGGTGGGTGCCTTGCTCGGGGTGATGTTCGCCTTCCTCGGTGCCGAAATCGTCACCATCGCCGCTTCCGAAGCCAAGGACCCTGCTGCGCAGATCGTCAAGGCGACCAACTCGGTGGTCTGGCGTGTGTGCCTGTTCTACGTCGGCTCGATCTTCCTGATCGTCTGCCTGGTACCGTGGAACGACCCGCACCTGGGCGTTTCCGGCTATGGCGCCTACCGCCGTACCCTGGAACTGCTGGGCGTGCCGTATGCCGAGCTGCTGATGAACTTCGTGGTGCTGACCTCGGTGAGCAGCTGCCTGATCTCGGGCCACTACACCGCTTCGCGCATGCTGTTCTCCCTGGCCCAGCGTGGCGACGCGCCGTCGTTCTTCAAGATTACCCGTGCCGGCACCGGTGTACCGGTGTACGCGATCATGGGCTCGTGCGCCGTGGCCGTGGTGTGTGCGCTGATCAACTTCAGCGAAACCCTGCGCCCGAAAGACGTGCTGGACACCTTGATGAACACCACTGGCATGATCGCCTTGCTGGTGTACCTGGTGATTGCCTTCTCGCAGCTGCGCATGCGCCGCAAGCTGATCGCCGAGGGCAAAGAAGTGCGCCTGAAGATGTGGTTGTTCCCTTGGCTGACCTACCTGGTGATCGCCTTCATCGTGGCAGCCTTGGTGACCATGGCCTTCATGCCTGACTACCAGATCCTGGTAATCTCCACCGGTATTGCCGCGGCAATCGTGGTGGCGATGGGTGTGGTGCACCAGATCCGCTCTGGCAGCAAGCAGCACTAAGCACTAAGCGCTAATTGTGTGTGGAAACGGCCGGCTCCCTTGGGGACCCGGCCGTTTCGCGTTGTTGCGCCTGGTGTTTTTCGGCGGGCATGTGGAAACGCTGGTTCATCCATGGCGAGCCGAGCAGCGCCGCAGCGGCGATCAAGGCCAGGATGGCGAGGGCGATGTAGGTTCTCAGGGGCGTGCGCATACATGGACTGACTTCAGGCACAGGTGGTCAGTTCCGACCCTGTTGCTGGCGATGGGCTGCAAGGCAGCCCCAGGGTTTCACACCGAGCGATGAACGCCTTGGCGGACGCCCTCTACGCCCGCCTCATCATGCAGCGAAATCCGCGAAGTCTCCGGCAACGCCAACCCACCCACCAACGCCACCAGCGCAATCACCACCAGGTAGAACGCCGGTGCCAGGCTGCTGCCGGTCTGCCCGATCAGCCAGGTCGCCACCAGCGGCGCGGTACCACCGAACAGCGTATACGCCACGTTGTAGGTAATCGCCGAAGCGGTGTAGCGGGTGCGGGTAGGGAAGCTCTCCGACAGCAGCGCCGCCGTGACCACACCACTACACAACGCCCCCACCGCCAATAGAATCACCCCCAGCAGCGCGCCCGCCATCGAGCCCGAGCTGGCCAGCCAGTACGCCGGGAACACGCACAGCATCACCCACAGGCAGGTAAAGCCGATGGTCTTGCGCCGCCCGACCCGGTCCGAGAATGCCCCTGCCAGCGGGCAGCAGATGGCGGCAAACAGCAGGGCTACGGTGGTTACCAGCAGCGACTGCGCGCGGGTCAGGTTGCCGACCAGTTGCAGGTAGGTGGCGAAGTAGGTGGTGAACATATAGAACGACAGCGCAGTCAGCGAAATGAACGCGCCCAGGTTGCGAATCGCCCGGCCATGGTGGCGCAGGGTTTCCTTGAGCGGCGAATGCTCGTGCTCCTTGCCCTGGGCCACGGCTTCGCGGAACGCCGGGGTTTCCTCCATGCGCCAGCGCAGGTACAGGCCGACCAGCCCCAGCGGTGCGGCAATCAGGAACGGTATGCGCCAGCCCCAGGCATTCATCGCCTCGGTCGACAGGCTGGCTTCCAGGCCGTAGGCAATCACCGCTGCACAGGCAAACGCGGTAAAGGTCGAAACCGGCACGAAGCTGCCATAGAAGGCCCGTTTGTCATTGGGCGCGTGCTCCATCAGGTAGGCGCAGGCGCCGGCATACTCGCCGCCGGCCGAAAAGCCCTGCAGGCAGCGCGCCAACGTCAGCAGCGCCGGGGCGGCGAGGCCGATGCTGGCGTAGGTTGGCAACAGGCCGATCAGGGTGGTGGAGCCGGCCATCAGCAAAATGGTCAGCGACAGGATGCGCTTGCGCCCCAGGCGGTCGCCGAGGGCGCCGAACACGATGCCGCCCAACGGGCGCAGGGCGAAGGCCACGGCGAATACGGCAAAGGTCTTGAGCAAGGCCACGCTGGCGTCTTCGCTGGCAAAGAACTGGCTGGCGATCAGCGTGGCGAGAAAGCCGTAGACGGCGAAGTCGAACCATTCGACGAAGTTGCCGATGGCCGAGGCGGCGATCACCCGGCGCAGCGTGGCGGGGGATACCTCATGAGGTGTGGGCATGTGGGTGCTCCGGTTCCATTGGCAGCCATGATGAGAGTGGCGCGGTCGGGCCGCGCCATCATTGTTGTGCTTGCCAGTAGATAGCCGGGCGCTGCAGGGCGCTTTGTCGAGGGCGACCTCGGGATACCTGATTCAACCGCAGTGATGGGCCGACCATGATGGCCCCATCGCCGGGCAAGCCAGCCCACAGGTATCGCGCAATTTTCAGGGCAACGGTAATCCTGTGAGCTGGCTTGCCGGCGATGGAGCTGCCACGGTTTACAGCCGGCCGACTTTCCAGGGGGCGTACTCCAACTCGCTGTAGCCTTTGGCCTGGCCGTGCTCGTCGGCCTTGAAGCCCGGCAGGCTGACTAGGTCCAGCGCCATGCAGCGGCGGTTGAGTTCGGCCTGCAGTTGGCCATCGAGTCGGAAATCGTCCGGCCGGTTGGGGTGGGGATAGATTTGCACCAGGCAACCTTGAACCTTGCCTTGCGCATTGGCCTCATAGTAAAGCGAGGCCCTGCCGATGCTGTTTACCGGCTGATCGCGAAACAGATGCTGCCAGAAGAACTCACGCTGGGCATTGGCCTGACGCCTTGCGGTGTCCGGTGCCTGCGCGGCAGCGGGCAGCTCGATGAACAGCGGCGCGCGGACCTTTGCCGTACCGTCCTCTTCGCGAAGCGACTTGGGTATCACGGGGTAGACGGTTTTCCAGCATTGCGCCTCGACCATGCTGGCCAACGCCTTGAAGTCCGTACGGACCAGCTCGGCAGGCAGCACCATTGCGTACTTCATCGGTGCCTTGCGGGCTTTGCAGCCGATGGGCGCGGAGTTCTGGTCGAGGGTGACGTCGAGCATGACTACGCCGATTTGTTTGCCGGTATCGGCCGTGACGATGCCCAGTTTCAAGGCCTGTTGCATGTCGCTGACGAATGCCTGGCGCGCCAGCTTGTCTGCCTCGGAGGTAGACCGGCTTTGGCAACCCGCCAGAGCGATTAGCGCAACAGCTGCGACTGTTGGAGAAAACCATCTGAACACAGAAACTTCCTTGAGATGAGCGTCGGCATCGTGCCGGGTTGAATGAGAGTAAATCGTATCATCGAGCCTGCTCAGGGTTTTGTGTGGTTTGTGTGGAGACTTGTAGGAGCGGCCTTGCGTCGCGATGGGCTGCGCAGCAACCCCAGGTTTCCGCACAGACGCACGAATTGCCGGGGCTGCTGCGCAGCCCATCGCGACGCAAGGCCGCTCCTACATGTATCAGTGTTGGCAGGGATTCTTATGCAGGATCTTCAGAAACGCATATCCAGCGCCAGTTCGAAGGTACGCGGCGGCCCCATGTAGTACTGGCTGTTGTAAGCCTGCTTGGCATACACCTCATCGGTCAGGTTGCGCACCCGCCCGGTCAAGGTGGTGTGTTCATCCAGCCGATAACGGGCGAACGCGCCGAACAGGGTGTAGGCTGGGGCCTTGAGGCTGTTGGCGTTGTCGGCATACACCGAGCCCACGTAGCGCCCGTCCGCGCCCACCGACCAGGCCGGCGACAAGCTGTAGGTCAGCCACAGGTTGGCAACATTGGCAGGCACATTCACCGGCGCATTGCCCTTGCGCGATACCGACACGCCGTTGACCGCTTCGTTGAACTCATCGTAATGGGCATCGACGTAGGCATAGTTGGCCTCGGCCAGCAGCTTTGACGTTACCTGCAGGCGCCCGGACAGCTCGACACCGCGGGAGGTCTGCTGCCCGGCTTGCACGGTCAGGTTGGCATCGTTCGAGTCGCGCACGGCAAAGTCCTTGCGCACGATCTGGTACAGCGCCAGCGTGGCCGCGCCGCGGCCGTCGAGGAAGTCGAACTTGCTGCCCACTTCCCATTGCTCACCCTTGGACAGGTCGAACAGGCCGACGTTGGAATAAGTCGCCGCTGCCAGCGACCCGGCCGGTAGGTCGGCAGAGGAGCTGTACTGCGCGTAGACGCTGGCCGAAGGTGTCAGCGCATAGGTAAGGCCGATACGCCCGGACAGCGGTTCCCAGCGCCGTTCGAAATACGCCGGCGAGGTTGGCGTCACCGCGCCGTAGTTGGTTACCTCCATGTCCAGGTAGTCGTAACGCAGGGCCGTCAGCAGGGCCAGGCGCTCGGTGAGTTGCAGGCGGTTCTCGGCAAACACTGCGCGGTTGGTCACCACGTGGCGGCGTTGCTTGGTTACGCCAGCATTCACCCCGGGGATGTCATCGAAGCTGCCGGGGTCGAAGTGGTCGGCATCAACCACGTCGGTCCAGCTGCTGGAGGTGGGGTAGAGGGTCTGGCGCATGCGTGAGTAATCCAGCCCCAGCGACCACTGGCTGGCCAGGCCGAACAGCTGGTTGTCGTGGCGCAGTTCGATGCGGTCGCCCAGCAGGTTCTGGTCGTGGCGCTGCAGGTAGGGGCTGCTGCGCTCTACCTGGCCATTGGTGGTGTAGGCGTAGCGTTCGAGGTTGCGGTAATCGCGTTGGGCGTTGTAGTGGTACAGGGTGTTCTGCACGCTGGTGCTGTCGCTGATCTGGTAGTCGAGGATCGAACGCAGCCAGCGCACCCGCTGCTCATAACGGCCATCGCCGACGTTGTAGTTTTCGAAGCGGCGGCGCTTGTCGATCTTCATCGTACTGCGCCCGGGCAGGATCGGTGAGCCCCAGTAAGGGCTGTCTTCACGGTCCTCCTGGTACTCCAGCGCCAGGGTATGGGTCAGGTTGGGTGCCAGGTCGCTGAGTAGCGAGAAGGCCAGGCTGTCGGTGTTGCGTTCGTTGCGGTCGACATAGCCGTTGCCGTGCCCGCGGCTGAAGTCCAGGCGCATGAAGTGGCGCGCATCGGCGGGGTTGCTGGCCAGTGCCTGGTTGATGCCGAAGGCCACTTCGCTGTCGTCGAAACTGCCGTAGCGGATACGCCCGTCAATGATGTGCGCGTCGCGGCTGGCCAGCTTGGTGATGTAGTTGATCGAGCCGCCCACGGCGCCTGCGCCATGCAGGAACGAGGACGGCCCACCAATCAGTTCGACACGGTCGAGTACCCAGGCATCCACCGGCCGGGTGGCGCTGCTGTAGCCCAGGTTGATGCCGTTGTACAACTGGGTGACCTGGTTTTGGGTGAAGCCGCGGTAGGCGACGAAGCCGCCAAAGCCGGGGTTGGCCGAGGCGTTGACGCCGGTCATGGCGTTGATCACGTCCTGGCTGTCGTTGGCGCCGCGCTCTTCGATCAAGCGGCGGTCGGAAACGCTGACCGAGGCGGGTGTTTCCCGCGCGGTAAGGCCTAGGCGCGAGCCGGTGCGGATCGGCTCGTCCAGTTGCACGCCGCTGGCGTTTTCGCGTTCACCGTCGATGGTGGTGGCGCTGAGTTCCACGGCGGCGTTGTCCGCCCAGGCAAAGTTGCAGGTGCTTATCAGGAGCACCAGTGAAGTATTGCGAAGCATGTTGGTAGGTCTTCCACGCAAAGGTCATGGCTGACGGCGAGCGCGCAGGCAAGTGCGCCCGGCTGAAGTCAGGCGATATGAAAAACGGCAGCGGGGAAGACGGCGGGGGAGGCGCGGGGGTTGAGGGCGGGGCGTTGATAGCGTGGTGGCGGTTGTGCCCAGCTGCGCACGACGATGGGCGAAGTGGCCACGGCTTGCGCCGGGGTGAACGACCAGCCGCCGCTGCTGAGCGGCACGGCCAGGCCGAACGAAGAACACACCGGGCAGTCGAGCTGGGCCATGTGCTGGTCGCCACCGGCACCGTCGAGGTCGATGGCCACGCCGTGCTCGCTGTTGACCGAGCAGAAGCCACCTTCCAGGCCGGCCAGGCGCAGGCCGCCCATCTGGCCGTGGTGCAAGCCACACAGCAACAGGCTGAACAGAACGCTGGCATAGAGCGTCCAGGCAGTCAGCGTGCGGGTGTGCTGGGTGGTTTTCATGGGGGGCGAATCTACCACCCTGATGAACGGTCGGGTAGCGCTTTGCCCGGATAATTTTGGGGCTGCGCTGTGTGGGAGCGGGCTTGTCCCGCGAATGGGGCTACGCGTTATTTGGCACCGGCTACGCCGGTGTTCGCGGGACAAGCCCGCTCCCACAGCGCGCCCAGCGACCTATCAGGCCGCCCGCTCCAGCACATCCAGCAAATCGACAAACTCCATCGCCAGCTTGTGCCGCGGTGCCAGGTGCACCAGCGGCACCGAAGCCTGGTGCGATTCGCGCATCTTGATCGAGCTGCTCAGGTACACCGGCAGCACCGGCATGCCTTCGCTGCGCAACTGCTCGACCAAGGTCTGGTGCAAGGCGGTGCGACCGGCGAACTGGTTGACCACCACACCCTCCACTTGCAGCGCCGGGTTGTGGTCCTGGCGCAGCTCTTCGACCTCGGCCATGACACTGTGCAGCGCCTGGCGCGAGAAACTGTCGCAGTCGAACGGGATCAGCAGGCGCTCGGCCGCCACCAAGGCGCTGAAGGTGTAAAAATTGAGCGCCGGCGGGGTGTCGATGTAGATCCGTTCATACTCCTCGCCCAGCTCCACCAGCAGCTTGCGCAGCTTGTTAATCTTGAATTTGCTCTCCAGCTTGCTCTGCAGGTCGCTGAGGTCGGGGCTGGCGGTGACCAGGTGCAGGTTGCTGTAGCGGGTTTCGGTGATTGCCACGCGGTGCTTCTTGCCGGCTGCGGTGACTGGCGACAGGGTTTGGCGGAAGAAGTCGGCAATGCCGGCAGGAATGGCGTCATTGACCAGGCCGGTGAGGTAGTAGGTGGCATTGGCCTGCGGGTCGAGGTCGACCAGCAAGGTCCGGTAGCCTTCGGCAGCACTGGCTGCAGCAAGGTTGCAGGCGATGCTGGATTTTCCGACGCCACCTTTCTGATTGAAAACCACACGACGCATGAGACGCTCATCCATGAAATGAAAATGTCAGGTTGGGGTCAATCCTATGACTGAAACACTGCAGTTTTATGACAAGGATTGTTACAACCTGCACTTTCATCTTTGCCTGTACCGGCCCTTTCGCGGGTAAACCCGCTCCTACGGGGCAACGCTGTCGATGTAGGAGCGGGTTTACCCGCGAAAGGGCCGGTTCAGCAGAAGCACCACACTCAGGCAATCACCAGCCGATTACGCCCCGCCTGCTTGGCCCGGTAAAGCGCCCGGTCAGCCTCACTCAATATTTCCCCTGGCTCGCTACCTGCCTCGCCATCCCAGCGCGCCACCCCCAGTGAAACCGTCACCGCCCCAACAGGCTCCACCGGCGTATCCTGCACCGTCACCCGCAACCGTTCGGCCACCACTGCCGCCACCTCCAGGCTGGCCCCCGGCAGCAGCATCAGGAACTCCTCACCCCCGGTGCGGCATAGCAGGTCACCTTCGCGGCAACAACGGCGCATCAGCTCTGCCAGCCGGCGCAGCACCTGGTCGCCCACCTCATGCCCGTGGTTGTCATTGACCCGTTTGAAATGGTCGATATCCAGCACAATGGCCGAAAATGCCCGGCCTTCGGCTTCGAGTAGCGACAGGTTGAGTTCCAGGCTGCGGCGGTTGCCCAGGCCGGTCAACGGGTCGGTCTGGGCATCACGGTTGAGCCGGCCGATGCGCTCTTGCAGCAAATTCAGGCCAAACAACAAGGCGCGCTTGAGTTCTGCCGCCTCGAAGTACCAAGCCCGCACCCGATGCAGGCGCTCGGCGGTGCCAACCCGGTCCATCGAGCGGGCACCGGCAGCCAGTTGCCAGAGTGGCCGGGCGATGGTCATTGCCAGCCACCAGAGCAGCAGGCAGCCTACCAGTGCCAACGGGACAGAGGTGCCCACCACATTCTGGATCAGCGGGCTCAGCGGCATGATCGTTTGCGCCAACGGCTGCTGTGCCACGATGCCCCAGCCGGCACTGGGGACGGTGGCGTAACCGGCGAGCACTTCCACGCCCAGGCTGTTGCTCAGTTGCCGGGTGCCGCTGGTCAGTGTCGCCAGCTGGTCGATCAGCGCGTTGCCCTCTACCACCGTGCCCACCCGCTGGCTGTCGGGGTGGTACAGCAGACGGCGGTTGCGATCGACCACATACAGGTACGAGCCGTCCTGGTGGAAGTGTTCGCCCAACAGGCTGTTGAGGATGTTGCGTTCACGCAGGTACAGGCTACCGCCGACATACCCCAGGTAACGGCCGTTGCTGTCGAAAATGGGTTGTGACAGTGCCACTATCAGATTTTTGGCAGCCGACAGGTAGGGTGTGGAAACCAGCGGACGCTGTTCGCGCAGTGCCTCCTGAGCGCCTGGTGTTTGCACGAGGGTGCCGACCAAGTGGCGTAACGGGGCAGGGGATATCGCCAGCAACACGCCGTTGGCATCGACCACGAATGTGGAATTGAAGGCCATGCTCTGGCCCAGCACGCGGTCGGTCTCTACCTGCAGTGCAGCGGGGTCGCTCTGTTGCCGGCCCTGTACGCTGGCACTGTAAGTCAGTTGCTGCAAGGCATTGGCGATGAAGGTTTCGGTGATGCTGGCCAGCTTGGTCGCATACACCCGGTTGGCTTCCAGGGCATGGTCGATCAGCAATTGGCGCTGCACCCGGTAACTGGCGAAATAGCTGGCGCACAGCATGACCACGGCGGTAAGGGCGCAGAGCACCAGAATGAGTGTACGTAGATCCAGGCGCAATCCGTGCTTGGCGTGTGGCAATCCTGACCTCGGTTGTTTTAAAGAGGGCTACGAAATGGGGAAGACCTTGTCGGCCACGTTTCAAGAGCCTGCCATGTCCAGCGCGTTCAGCTCGTCTTCCACCTGCTGCATGCGCTGCTCGACCAGGGCTTGCACCTTCACATCGCGGGCAGTCTCGCGCATCAGCGCAGTGAGCTTTTCGCTCAGGCGCTTGCCGTCCTCGGTGTCTTCCAGGGCGCGGGCCTTGGCCGGGTCCTGGGTGGCAGCGACGATGCTGGCGAACTCGGCATCGCTGAAGTTCTTTTCGCTGTACAGGCGGAACAGGTCCTGGCGCTGGTCCTCGACCGTCAGGTGCTTGCGCAGCACCTCCTGGATAGTGGCTTGCGACAGCCGCGGGTGCGTGCGGCCGAGCAGCTCGGCCATGCGTTCGATGTTGTGGGTGTAGGCATCCTGCAGCGGCAGCTGGGCGAGGATCTGTTCTTCACGGGAGGGCTTCTGGTCGCAGGCGGCAAGGGCAACAGTCATCAACAGCGGCAACAGCAACTTCTGGAAGCGAGGCATGGCGTGGCCTGGTCGGGCAGTAAAGGCTGGCGATTATACCGATGTCTGCCAGGCTGCGACGAGCCCTGTGATTTGCCTTGAGCGGCCTGCTGCGGTAGAACCTTGGCCTCCCAACCCTTGCCAAGTGCCTGATGCCGAACTGGACCCTGCAACCTGTGCCGCGCGATGCCATTGCCGAAGTGCTGGCGTTTGTCGACAGCGCCCGTCGTGCGCTGTTCCCGATGCTCGCCAACGCGCCGTTGCCGCGTGACCTGGCGCAATTCGCCGAAACCTACCTGGAGGGTGAGGGCTGCTTCCTGGAGGCCCGCGATGACGGGCGACTGGTAGCGGTGATCGGTTACCTGCCCTATGACCACCGTTTTGCCCAACTTGATTATCGCGCAGAGCAGGTGGTCGAAGTGGTGCGCCTGTTCGTGCTGCCGGCCTACCGCAGGCATGGCCTGGCTGCCGCGTTATTCAGTGCATTGCGCGCGCGTGCGGTACAGGCGGGCATCGGCTGCCTGTACCTGCATACGCATCCGTTTCTGCCGGGCGCGATTGCGTTCTGGGAGCGGCAAGGGTTTGCTGTGGTGGATGTGGAGCAAGACCCGGTCTGGCAAACCACACACATGCAGCTGCGGCTGGGGTGAATTGTGGGAAAGCGCCTACAACGGTGCTTTACGCGTGATCTACACGTTCATTTCCATGGCACTACGCCTTGCTTAACTTCCCCTGTGCACGATTATTTCATGGCATCAGGGGGGAGTTTCACGATGGCATACATGGCCCTTTACAGGCTCAAACTGCTGGATGAGTTCGACGACCGCACAGACCTGTGGACCTATGAAGATTTCGAGCGCCGGTTGATGGCCTTGTGGCGTGGGGCAAAGCCGCACCACGCCAAGGGCCTCATCAAGGCGGCGCATAAGGAAAGGCTCTGGCCAAGGGCCGTGGAGCGCTACTTGCTGACGCATTACCGGGCTTTTGGCCATGTCAGTCCGGCGCTGGAGCGTGCGTTTGCCGAGGTGGTGGCAGCGATGAGTGAGCAGGAGCGTGTGGAGTGGGGGTTGCTACCTGCGGGAAGCTCGGTTGCCTGACAGACCAGGGGCCGCTGTGCGGCCTTTTCGCGACGCAAGGCCGCTCCTACAGGGGATCGCGTCAAACCGAACTGTGCGCGATCCCTGTAGGAGATCACCCAGTCCTTCCGGGCTGCGCTGTCTCGCAGAGAACAATGGCCATTGTGGGAGCGGGCTTGTCCCGCGAAGCAGGCAACGCGGTGTCTGGCACCGGCTTTGCCGGTGTTCGCGGGACAAGCCCGCTCCCACAAGTTTCACCAAATCAATAAGTTAGAGTTTGTTCTATGAGAGCGGCCTTGCATCGCGATGGGCTGCAAAGCAGCCCCATCTCAGGCAACGCGGTCTATCAGAACCCACCCGATATCGGCCATTCCACCGCCAGCCGGATCTGGTCCCCATCCAGCTCCGCCTGCGCCGTATTCCCCCGGTGCACGTTATGCCTCAGTGAAAACGTGGTGCCCTTGGCCTTGCCGCTCTGCACCACGTAACGTGCTTCCAGGTCGCGCTCCCAATGCTTGCCACCCTTGCCATAGCCCAGGTACGCATACCCGCCGTTGGGGTCGACATGGGTGCCATCGATGTCGAACCCGCGCACGTACAATGCCGTCAAGTTCAAGCCTGGCACGCCGTAGGCACCCATGTTCAGGTCATAACGCGCCTGCCACGACTTTTCGTTCGGCGCGTTGAAGTCCGACATCTGCACTGCGTTGGCAATGAAGATCGCGCCCCGCGTTACATAGTCGAATGGCGTGTTGCCGTCCACCTGCTGCCAGCCCAGGCTGAAGCCGTGTGGCCCCTGGTTATAGCGCGAGACCAGGCTCCAGGTGGTGTTGTCGATACGCCCGGACAGCGCCTTGCCGGTGTCGGTGGTGCGGTAAAGGTTGAGGTCCAGGCTGACGCTGCGGTGGTCATCCAGCGCATGGCTGAGGGTACTGCCCAGGTAATGCTGGTTCCAGCTGTCCTCATAGCGCGAGGTGTACAGGCTGGCGCTGAGCGCGGCGCTTGGGTTCCACACTGCGCCGGCCAGGTTGAAGCTGTTGCCCTGGCGACCGTTGGAGTAGTTCACCACAAAGCCCTGATCATGGCTTGAGGCGTTGCGGTCGGTGCTTTCGTTGAAATGCCCGGCCACCAGCTTGAGCGTGTCGAATTCGTTGCTGGTGAGGAAGAAACCGGTGGCGGTCTCGGGCAACAGGCGGCTGTCGGAGGAACTGAACACTGGGGTCTTGACCCGTTGCTCGCCGTAGGACAGCACGGTATTGGAAAGGCGCAGCTTCACCGCCGCGCCGCCACGGCTGTATACGTTCTTCGGGTGCCCGTCGTGATCGACGCCCAGCAAGCGTGCCTTGCCCGCGCGCCCACCGCCGCTGTCGAGTTGTACACCCAGGTAGGCGTGGGCATCGACGCCGACCCCTATCAACCCTTGGGTGAAGCCGGACTGGAAGCTGCCCATCAAGCCATAGGCCCATTCCTCGGCCTTGCCATTACGGTCGTTGCGCGGCTTGTAGGCGTTGCGCGCAGCGCTGTTGCGCCCGCCGTGCTTGTAGTCGCGTTGGTCGAACACGCTGCGGTTGAGGATGCTCCAGCTGCCGTCCTCGACAAAACCGTTGCTTTGCGACTGGGCCGGGTCGGCCAGGGCGAAAGGTGCCAGCCCCAGCAGGGGCAGCGTCAACCAGAGGCGGCTCACTGGCCTGCCTCAAGTTTCTGCAGTTGCGCTGCGAACCGGGCTTTTGCCCGGGCCGGCAAGCTGGCGGGCAGTTCGGCAGCCGTTGCGTCACCCACCTGGACCACCATCACCATGCCCATCGCCAGGTGCGGAATGCACTGGATGCCATACAAGCCGGGTACCGTGAAGATTTGCTCGAACGGTTGGTTCAGCTTGCTCTTGAACGGTTCGGCCCCGGCGGGCAGCAGGCCCGCCACGCTGGCGGCGTTGTGCCCGCTCTGGGTCGGCAGGAAGCGTACGCTGTCGCCGGGGGCGATGTGCAGGTGGTCCGGTTCGTAGACCATGGCACCGTCGCTGCCGCGATTGAGCAT
The DNA here is from genome assembly GCF_044749445.1 of Pseudomonas sp. NPDC089408. Taxonomy (NCBI): domain Bacteria; kingdom Pseudomonadati; phylum Pseudomonadota; class Gammaproteobacteria; order Pseudomonadales; family Pseudomonadaceae; genus Pseudomonas; species Pseudomonas sp. NPDC089408. The sequence continues at coordinate 80,962 of NZ_JBIVHY010000020.1, read as the reverse complement.
TTTTACTTCATGCACTTCAGCCAGCGCGGCAGGGGCAAGCAAGGTGCTGGCAAGCAGCAGGGCGAAGGGGCGTAACAGCATGGGTTGAACTTCCTGGTTCAGGGGGCGCGAAAGCGCAGGATGCGCGCGCCGTCGAAAGGGTCGATGAGGTAGTGGGCGTGAACGCCAAAGGTACTCAGCAGGCGTTCGGGGGTAAGCACCTCGAACGGTGTGCCAAGGGCGACCAGGCGGCCTTTGTCGAGCACCGCGACACGGTCGCAAGTCAGCGCCTGGTTGAGGTCATGCAGGGCCACCAGGGTGGTTACCGGCAGGGCCTGTACCTGTTGCAGCAGGCTCAGCTGGTGCTGGATGTCCAGGTGGTTGGTCGGCTCATCCAGCAGCAGCACTTGTGGCCGCTGGGCCAGGGCGCGGGCGATGTGCACGCGCTGGCGCTCACCACCGGACAGCGACCCCCACAGGCGTGTGCGCAGGTGCAAGGCATCAAGGTCGGCCAGCGCCTGCTCGACGATGGCACGGTCTTCGCGGGAGAACGGTGCCAGCGCCGACAGCCACGGCGTACGCCCCAAGGCAACCGCGTCGAACACGCTGATGGCATCGAGGGTGTCGGCCTGTTGCTCGACCAGCGCCAGGGTCTGGGCAACACGACGGCGGGGCATCTGGGCCAGTGGCTCGCCCATCAACTGCACACGGCCGCTGGCCGGCTTGCGCAGGCCAGCCAGCAATTTCAACAGCGACGATTTGCCAGAGCCGTTGGGGCCGACGATGCCCAGGGTTTCGCCGGCGACCACGTTGAGGTCGATACCGTTGAGTACTGGGTTGCCGGCCAGTTGCAGGCCCAGGCCCTGGCAGCTGAGTGGCGCAATGGCGACAGTGGTCATGACCGTCATGGGCGCCCCCGGCGGCTGACCAGGATCAGCGCGAACACCGGTGCACCGATCAGGGCAGTGACCACACCCACCGGGATCACCTGGCCGCTGATCAGTGTGCGCGAAAGGATATCGGCGGCAATCAGGAACAACGCCCCGCCCAGCGCACTGGCGGGCAGCAGGCGGCTGTGCCCGGGCCCAAGCAGCAGGCGCAGGGCATGAGGGATGACCAGCCCGACAAAACCGATGGCGCCAACGATGGACACCATCACTGCCGTCACCAGTGCCGCACAGCTGATCAGCAGCAATTGGGTACGCCGCACCGCAATACCCAGCGAGGCTGCCGAATCGGTGCCGAAGGTAAACGCATCCAGCGCACGACGATGCCACAGGCACACCAGCAAACCGAACAGCGCCACCGGCACCGCCAGCCACACCGAAGGCCAGCGCACGCCGCTGAGGTTGCCCAGCAGCCAGAACAGGATGCCGCGTGCCTGCTCGGCGGTGGCCGACTTGGTGATAAGGAACGCCGTCAGGGCGTTGAACAGTTGTGAGCCGGCGATCCCGGCGAGGATCACCTGGGCGTTGTTGCTGCTGGGGCCAGCGGCGCGGGCCAGCACCAGCACCAGGGCGAAGGCGGCCAGGGCGCCGATGAAGGCCCCGGCAGACATGCTCAAGGCCAGGCTGCCAAGCCCCAGCAGGCCGACCAGTACGGCCCCGGTCGAGGCACCGGCAGACAGCCCCAGCAGGTAGGGTTCGGCCAAGGGGTTGCGCAACAGCGCCTGCAGGATCACCCCGCACGTGGCCAGGCCAGCACCGCAAGCCGCCGCGACCAGGCTACGGGTAAGACGGTAGTTCCAGACGATGCCGGCGTCGATCGGGTCGACCGGGTAGCCGGCCTGCCACAAGTGGTTGGCCAGTACCTGGCCGACCACGCTGGGCGGCAGGTTGGTTTCGCCGATGGCAGTACCGGCCAGCAGGGCGACCAGCAAGGCTGCCAGGGCAACTGCGATGCAGGGTAACAGGCGCGCCATCACTGGGTTGCTTTACCGCTGACGAAGGCTGTGGACAAGGTCTGCAGCCCGGTGAACAGGCGGATGCCAGCCTGCATGGCGTCGGCATCGAGGATGATGATGCGGTCGTGTTTTACCGCGTCCATGTTGCGCGTGACCGGGTCGCTGCGCAGGAATGCCAGTTTCTTCTGGTAGTCGTCGGCGGGGAAGCGGCGGCGGTCCATGCGGGCGATGATCAGCCAGGTCGGGTTGGCCTTGGCCAGGGTTTCCCAGCCTACGGTTGGCCATTCCTCGCTGGATTCGACCACGTTGCGCACGCCGAGGGTGCGCAGCATGAAGTCGGCGACACCCTGGCGGCCCGCCACATACGGGTCGATATCCAGATCGGCGCTGGAGAACCAGAACAGTGCCGACGTGCCCGACAGGTCCTTGCCGGCCAGTTGCGCCTTGGCGCCATCCAGTCGGCCTTTCAGCTCGGCGTTCAGTGCCGCCCCACGCGCCTGCACGTCGAAGATTTCCGCCAGCTGGCTGACGCTCTTGTAGATGCTGTCTACCTGGAACGCCTGCAAGCGGGTGCCGTCGGCACCGACCAGGTTGTCCTTGCCTTCGCAGTCCGAAGGCAGGAGGTAGGTGGGGATCTTCAGCTCATCGAACTGCTCACGGGTGCCGACCACGCCTTGGGCGCCGACCATCCATTCGAACTGCACCGCCACCAGCTGCGGGCGTTTGCCGACCACCGCCTCGAAGCTGGGGTCGTTGTCGGCCAGGCGCGGCACCTTGGCGTTCACCGCCTGGTACTCGGGCAACACGTTGTTGAACCACAGCGAGGTACCCGCCAGCTTGTCGCCCAGGCCCAGTGCGTAAAGCATCTCGGTACCGGCCTGGCCGATGGTGACCGCGCGCTGCGGCGCCTGGGCGAAGGTCTGCGGTTTGCCGCAGTTGTCGACCGTCAGCGGGTAGTGGGTGGCGGCAGCCTGGGCCAGGCCGGTGAGGCCGAGGCCGGCGAGCAGGGTGGCGAAACGGGGCAGCATGCTGGGCGATCTCCTATCGGACAGTTCACGGAATGAACGCACGGACAGGCATCGCCGCGCCCCCGCTGGCGGCAGGGGCAACACTGATAGCCAATCCCGGACACCCCGCCGGTTGGTGAATGTAGGCCGGCAGGTCTCCTGACTGGTGCGTCACGGCCCGGCTCCGGCCTTCCCGGGCAGTTACACCCAGTGGCATCGATGGAGCAGGCTCGGCACCTACAGTTGCGGGGGCAGTTCCGATTGGCCCGAAAGGACGGGCCCGGGATTCCCTATTAATTCCGTGGTGGAAACCGGCGGCCCGCATGGTAGACCATCGCGCCGCCGGGTGAAAACGCTTTTCAGAAGTACTTCAGCCAGCGCATGTCGCGACGGCGCTGTTTCAGCTGGGCAAACCAGCGCACCGGCAGGTACAGCGAAACTGCCAGCAGCACGGCGCCCAGCCACACCCCGGCGATGCCGTCGAAGCCGAAGTAGTCGCCGTGGTTGAGGCCGAACAGAGCCACGCTGGCCAGGTACAGCAGCTTCAGCACATACAGGTGCAGCAGGTAGAAGAACATCGGTGCCGCACCGAACACCGCCAGGGCACTGATCCAGCGTGCCTGGCCGGCGCGTTCGAAGGCGCGCAGCAACAGCAGGCCGCAGCCCAGAGTCAGCGCCAGGAACAGCAGCGACGGTGGGTATTTGGTGATGTTGAAGAAGCTCATCAGGGTTTGCATGAAGGTGGGGTAGCCGCTCCACGGTGCTTCGCCATAACTGTTGAGCATACGCAGTACGACAAAGCCCAGCAGCGCGAGCAACCCGGCCAGCAGCAGGCGGTGCTGACGCTGCCCGGCCTCGCTGCCACGGGCGAACCAGGGGCCCAGGCCATAGCCCAGGGCGATGACACCGATCCACGGCAGCACCGGGTACGAGGTGCGCAGGCGCAGGCTGTCGGAGCATTCCAGCCAGCCGCGGTCATGCAGGATCGCCCATGGCACATGCAGGGCCGATTCCACGCCAAAGTGCAGGCTGTCGAGCAGGTTGTGGCCAGCGATGATCACCGCCCCCAGCGCCAGCAACGCGGCGCGTGGCAACCATACCAGCAGCGACAGGGCAATCATGCTGATACCAATGGCCCAGATGACCTGCAGGTAGATCACGCTGGGCGGCAACTGGAAGGTCCAGGCAAAGTTGACCAGGGTGAACTCCAGCACCACCAGGAACAGCCCGCGCTTGAACAGAAACGCCGAGACATCGCCACGGCCCTGGTATTTCTCGCCGTACAGCCAGGCGGAAAGACCGGTCAGCAGGACGAACACCGGCGCGCACAAGTGGGCCAGGGTGCGGCTGATGAACAGCGACGGCTCGGTGGTGTCGATGGCCATTGGGTCGCTGACCTGGCGGTGCAGGAAGAAGGTCTCGCGGACGTGGTCCAGGAGTATGAACAGGATCACCAGGCCGCGCAGGGCATCGATGCTCTGCAGGCGCTGGGTAAGCAGGGTAGGGGTGGCGCTGGCGCTTGTCATGGAGGGTCGCTGATGGGAATTGATGTCAAGTGAAACGTTATCTTATAACTAATTGATTAGGGGTTGGTAGTGGTTTTTGTGTTGGCAGTGCGGGCCTCTTCGCGGGTAAACCCGCTCCTACACAGGCACAGCACACCCTCCAGATTGACGCTGTCCGTTGTAGGAGCGGGTTTACCCGCGAAGAGGCCAGCTCAGATCAGAAGCTGTAATCCACCGTCGCAAAATACGACCGCGGCATCCCCATCAGCCACTGCTGCCCGCTGAACGCCGACTGCACATACTCGCGGTCGAACAGGTTGTTCAACTGCAAGCCCAGCTTCACATCCGGTAGCACCTGCCAGGCGATATTGGCATCGACCACGGTGTAGCCGGGTGCGCTCTGGGTGTTGGCGGTGTCGGCATAGCGCTCACCCACATAGCGCGCTCCAATGCCAGCCTCCACCTGCTGGCCGAAGCCTTTGCTCAGCCACAGGTTGGCCGTACGCCGTGGCACGTTGGTTGGCCGGTTGCCGGCGCGGTTCTGCGCCACGCCACCGACCACCTCGTCAAAGTCGTCATACCTGGCGCGCACCAGCGAGGCGTTGGCCGACACCTGCCACTGGTGCGCCAGCGCCAGCTCCAGGGTCGCTTCCAGGCCATCGGATGTCTGCTGGCCGGCTTGTTGTTGCTCGTGGGTGATCGGGTCGTCCACCAGCAGCTTTTTCTTGACGATGTGGTAGGCCGCCAGGGTCCATTCGCCACGGCCGTCCCAGAAGCGTTGTTTCAGGCCCACTTCGGTCTGCTTCGCTTCGGTCAGGTCATAGTGCATCTGGCTCGGGCTAAGGCTGATCAGGTTGTTCACCCCGTCCTCGCTGGTGGAGTACTGGCCATACAGCGACAGCTCGTCACTGAGCGCGTACACCAGCCCGACGCGCCAGTTGCCACCATGCAGGCTGCGGTCGCTGCGGCTGTTGTTGGTCAGGTTGTCGCGGTCGATGTGGTTCTGATCGCGGCGCACGCCGGTCACCAGCGACAGGCGATCACTCAGCAGCAGGCGGTTTTCGGCGAACAGGGCAAATGTGTGGGTAGTGGACAGGGTTTGCGGGCGCAGTGGCGAGGCGCTGTGGAACCAGCCTGGCCGGGGTTGCCACGGGTCGATGTAATCCCCGCCGACATCGTTGTAAGGGGCGTTGCTGTCGACGTTGAAACGCACCTTGTTGTACTCGGCGCCGAGTACGGTCTTGCTGGCCAGGCCGAACAGCGAGTGATCGAAGGTGAACGTCTGACGGTCGCCGAACTGCTCCTGGTTGTGCTTGATTTCCAGGTAGCTGCCGCGCTGCAACTGCTGGCGCTCGGCATCCCAGTCGTAGTTCTCGGCATTGCGCCAGTGGCGGCGGCTCTTGATGTAGTACAGCTGGTTGCTGGCGCTGACGTGGTCGTTCAACGTCCAGTCGGTGGTCAGCCGGGTCCACTCATCGTCGTAGCGCTGCACGTCGTTCTGCACGTTGTAGTTTTTCTTGTGCAGGCTGCTGCGGTAGTGGCTGTCGATCAGCGGGGTGCCGTAGTAGTTGGCAGGTTGTGCCTCACCGCGGTCATGGGCAAGGGTGAAACTGAGGTCTTCACTGGCGTCGAAGCGCAGTGCCGCGCTCAGGGCCAGGCTGCGCGAAGTGGTACGGTCGACCCAGCCATTGCCGGCCTGCTGGTTCAGGGTTAGGCGATAGCTCAGGCGCTCGCTGAGGCTGCCGCCGCTATCGAGGCCTAATTGCTGGCGGTCCCACGAGCCGTAGCCCAGGCGCAGGTGGTTGCGCACCTCGCCGGCAAACGGCTTCTTCGGGATCACGTTGACCACCGCGCCCGTGGCGCCTTCGCCGAACAGCACAGAGGCGGGGCCACGGATCACGTCGATGCGCTCGACCATCCACGGGTCGACCGGGAAGGTCTGGGTGCCGGCACCCGTGAACAGGCGCGCGCTGTCGAACAAGGTCATGACTGAGCTGTGTCCGGCAAAACCACGGGCGGACAGGCCGGTGCCGCCATCGCCCGGGGAGCCGACGAAGGTGATGCCTGGCGAGCGGGTAACGGCATCCTGCACAGTGAGGTTGTTGCGCTGCTGGATTTGCTCGGCACTGATGCTGCTGGTGCTGGCGGGTGTTTCCAGGGCACTGAGGCCAAGGCGCGAGCCGGCCTGGGTGGGTGTGGCCAAGTCGACAGTGCGGCTGTCGAGGCTGCCGGTAATGGCCGTTGAAGGCAAGGCCAGGGGTTGCGGCTCACAGTCATCGGCCAGGGCCGGCAGGGCGACGGCCAGGCAGGCCGCCAGGGGGTGAAGCTTGAACATACGGGACATGTCGTTCCACTGCTGCAGGAATGAATGGATCCCGGTGGAAAACACGCAAAGGAGGCGTTCCGTGCAGGCAGGCGCGCGCACGGATACCGGCCTGCGCCCGCCCACCGCGGGTTGCCAAGTGATGCTTCAGGCCGGTCTCCGGGCTTGCGAGGGGCATGAAACCTTCACCTTCCCATGCGTGTGCACAGTGGTATGTCGAAGGGTTCGCTCGCTTACCGTTGCGGGGGCAGCGCCGGACTTGTCGTGGGCAATACGACGCACCGGCTTCCCGTTTCACCCTGCGCGCGGCGGCGCAGGACACCTGAAACTGGCGTGCATCTGAGCATCGAAACGTTGGGGCGTCAAATACTGGCGCGCGGTGAATGATCTGTGTGAACGCGAGGTTGCACTTTTCAGCTCACTTTTTTTCGAACTTTCTCAGTGCCGCTGTTCTCGAACCGGTCGTTCGTCATTGGTTATCAAGTCATGGAGACTTCACGCATGCCTGCTCGTCAACTGTTGCGCCACACCTGCCTGTTCGCCCTGATCGCCGCGCCGCTGGCGGCCATCGCCGCACCTAGCACCGACCCGCTGTTCACCCTTGGCCTGTCGGGTGCCTACGACACATTCAAGTTCGAAGGCGGTAGCGAAAGCGACAAGGAACATATGGGCCAGGGCGGGGTATTCGCAACCTTCGGCAACAAGATGACCGCTGAGTCCGGCTTCATCTACCAGCTCGGCGCAGAAGCCAAGTATGGTAAGAAGAACGACAACAAACTCAAGGAAGCCCAAGCCGACCTTGACCTCGGCTGGCGCGCGGCGCTGGACGCCCGCAACTTTGTCGACGTGACTGTGGGGGGCGGCTACAGCTGGTCGCGTTTCGAGCCGGAGATCAACGACCTTGATACCAAGCTCACTGTGAAGTCGCCGTTTGCCAAGGCCGCGCTGGGCTACAATCACCAGTTCGATGCCTCGACCTTGCGCGTGGAAGTAGGCGCGCGCCATACTCTCGACGGCCGCGCCCGGCTGAAGGTTGACGACTTTGGCAGCGATACGGTCGACCTGAAGGACCGCACCAACCCCTATGCCGAGGTCACGTTGCTGATGAACCAGCAGGGTGGCTTGCCGGTGCAGGCCGGGGTTTATTACACCCGTACCGAGTACAAGCTGGACGAGGACACCCCGGTGGCGGACAACACCAAGCTCAAGCGTGACGAGTTCGGCGTGAAGGTGGGCCTGGCGTTCTGAGCCAGAGCGGTTAGCAATACCCTGCGGGGGCTTTAGCCGCGAAGAATCCAACGCGGTGCATGGCACCGGCTTTGCCGGTGTTCGCGGCTAAAGCCGCTCCCTCAGTGTCCTCGCTAATTCAATGACTTATGTGCAGTGCTGTGGGAGCGGGCAAGCCCGCGAAGAGGCCGAACCTGCGAGTGAAGATCAGCGCCCGCGTCGCCGCGACACCCGCGCCTCGATATTCTTGCGCCCGATCAGCAGCGGCGGCTTCTCCACTACTGGCTCATCGGCCAGCCACTTGTACATCACCAGGCAGTCCACCAGCCCCAGGCGGGCATGGCGATAGGCCTTGGGCAAGCGGCCAACGGTCTCGAAGCCCAGCTTGTGCCACAGCGCCACGGCCACCTCATTGCTGGCGACCACCGAGTTGAACTGCAGGGCCAGAAAACCTTCCTGGCGGGCCAGCTTCTGCGAGTGTTCGCACAGCAACCGGGCCACGCCGCGCCCCCGCGCCTGTTCGCAGACCATGTAGCCGCAATTGCCCACATGCGCGCCAGGCCCGGCCGCATTGGCCTTGAGGTAGTACGAGCCGAGCAGTGCGCCGTCCTCTTCGGCCAGCAGCGTGTGCAAGGGCAGCTCCAGCCACAGTTGGCGGGCCTGTTCGATGTTCAGGGCGGGGTCGAAAGCGTAGGTTTCACGGGCCTGGACAATGGCCCGGAAGGTGGGCCAGAAGCGCTCGAAGTCTTCGGCGGTCATGGGGCGGATGTGGATCATGCGGGTTCCTGCGCGGGCTAAGGGGCCCAGTCTGGAGGGCACGGCACCGTCGTGCAAGGGCGGCGGTGCCGTTCGGGCTCAGTTGCTGGCGTTGCCCACGGCATCCATGGCCCGCGCCGAGTAGACCAGCGCGGCACCGGCGTTCATTGCCACGGCCACGCCGAGTGCCTCGGCAATTTCCTCGCGGCTGGCGCCATGCTTGACCGCCTGCTGCGAGTGCACGGCGATGCAGCCGTCGCAGCGGGTGGTCACGGCCACGGCCAACGAGATCAGCTCGCGGGTCTTGGCGTCCAGGTGGTTGGTCTTGGCCCCGGCACCGCTGGCGGTCATGTAGCCGGCCACGGTGTCGGGGGACAGTTGCTTGAGGTCGCCGATGCCGGCCATCAACTGCTTACGGTAGGCGTCCCAGTCCATCATGCTCATCGTCGTCACCTTGGGGTGGTTGCGAGTGGAGCTTTCAGGCTAGCCGAAGAGTGGCAGGTGTGAGGCTTGTACTTTGGTGGGTGTGCACAGGGTACTGCGTGAACTCGAAGCCAGCGCAGTACTTGTGGGAGCGGGTTTACCCGCGAAGCAGGCGATGCGGTGGATGGCACCGGCTGTGCCGGTGTTCGCGGCTAAAGCCGCTCCTACAGCCGCTCCTACAAGGGATTGCGTACAGCCTTCAGATGTAGATGAACACCAGCACCAATGCAGCAACGACGGCCCACTTCTCCAGGTAGTAGCGCATGCGATTACGTTTCTTCAGCGCCTTGCCGCGCTCACGGATCTTGTAGATGCGGGTGAACAGGCGGTTGATGCCGCCGGTCTTGTCGCCGGCAGTGTTCGGCGCGGCGGCAGCGGCCATGACGTTGCGGCTGAACCAGCGGTTGAACGCGGTTGCCCAGCGGTACTTGAGCGGGCGCTCGACATCGCAGAAAAGGATGATGCGGTTGTGTTCGGTGTTGTTGGCCGCGTAGTGAATGTAGGTTTCGTCGAAGACCACCCCCTCGCCATCGCGCCACGAATACTTCTCGCCGTCCACGTCGATGTAGCAACCGTCATCGTTCGGCGTGTCCAGGCCCAGGTGGTAGCGGTACGAACCGGCATACGGGTCACGGTGACGCACCAGCTTGGCGCCCGGTGGCAGGGTGGCGAACATGGCCGCCTTGACCGTGCCGATGCCTTGCAGCAGCTCGGTGGTACGGGGGCACAGGGCCATCGCCGATGGGTGGCTCTCGCCGTACCACTTCAGGTAAAAACGCTTCCAGCCGGTCTTGAAGAATGAATTGAAACCGACGTCATCGTAATTCTCGGACTTCTTGATTTCGCCCACTTGCAGCAACTGGCGGCCCTCCTCGCGGATTTCCTGCCAGTGGTCCTGCAACGGTTTCAACTCGGGGAACGCCTCGACCGGCAGATAGGGCTTGGCCGGATGTTTGGAAAACAGGTACAGGAAGCTGTTGACCGGGGCCAGGAAACTGGAGTGGTCGCCCAGCTGACGGGTCAGCTTGTGGCGCACCCGACCGCGCAGGTGAACATAGGCGATCGAGAGGACGAAGATAAGTACGAGTGCAATTTTCATGGACGTTTACTTGTCGAAAAATGGCCATGCTTGATGGCATTAGCCCGCCAGCATAAACAATCATGAGGGTTATTTGCACTTATTGTTGCGAAACTGCAGGGCGACATTGGTGTAATACCCTACAGTCTTGCGCAAACGTTTCAGGTTCAGGAGTTCGTATGGTTCAGGATCTACGCCCCAGCGGCAGCCCGTTCAAGCGGCTGTTCTTCGCCTTGCCGGTCAGCGATGCCCAGCGCCGGGCGTTGGCCCAGTGGCGGCGCAACCTGAACCTGCGCAGTGGCAAGCCGGTGCCGGCTGCCAACTTCCATGTGACGTTGCTGTTCCTGGGTGACGTCGATGCCGCTCAGGTGCCTGCAATCTGTGCGGCGGTCGACCAGTTGACGCTACCAGGCTCGGCGCCACGCTTGCTGCTCGACCGCCTGCAGGTGTGGCCGCGGGTCGGCGCCCTGGTGCTGGAGGCGCAGCAGGTACCGCCGGCACTGCTGCAACTGGTGTACGGCCTGCAGCAGGCGCTGCTGCCGTTGGGGGTGGAAGCGGCCAGCCGCGATTATCGCCCGCACCTGACCCTGTCCAGGGATTACCGCGGCCAGCCGCCGGAGGCTGCCAGTGCGCCGGAATTTTTCCTCGGCGCCCGTCACTTCGGCCTGTACGAGTCACGCAAGGGCGCCTACTGGCCCCTGGCACAGTGGCCGCTGGCGCAATGACCGTGGCTTACAACTCGGGGGTGTATTTGACCGTCAACAGGAAGTTGCGCGGCTCGCCGTAGTTGTTGCTGCCATTGAGCTGGTTGAAGCCTGCGACCCAATACTTCTTGTCGAACAGGTTGTTAGCGTTGACGGCAACGTTCACTTCAGGCGTCAGCTGGTAGGCCAGGCGTGCACTCCACACCGTGTAGCCGGGCACGGTGTAGGTACGCTCGTAGCCCAAGGTGTGGCTCTGGGTGGTGAAACCCAGGCCGGTGCTCCAGCGTTGGCTGTCCAGCGGCAAGGTGTAGTCGGCCCATGCACGCAGCATGTGCTTTGGGGTCCACTGGCTGAAGGTGCGGCCTTTTTCGTCTGGGTCGTCCAGGAACTTGGTGGTGTTGTAGGTGTAGCCGGCAAACAGTTGCAGGCCGCTCAGCACTTCGCCGCTGATCTCTGCCTCAACACCCTGGCTGCGCACCTTGCCGGCAGCGGTAGAGCAGTACCAGTCGTCGCAGGCGAAGCCCGAGGCCACGTCGGTGACTGCGCGGTTTTCCTGGTCATAGCGGAACAGGGCAAGCGAGGCGTTGACCCGGCCGTCGAGCAACTCACCCTTCAGGCCCGTTTCGTAGTTGCTGCCGATGATCGGTTTGAGTGGCGTATTGCCCACCGCGCGTTCGGTTTGCGGGACAAACACATCGGTGTAGCTGGCGTACCAGGCCCATTCGCGGGTCAGGTCGTAGATGAAGCCGGCATAGGGGGTGACTTGCCCCGATTCGGTCATGCGGCTGGTCGGGTAGCGGGTACCCGGGTCGGTCAGGCTGTTGAAGTCGATCGAGTCCCAGCTGTAGTCGAACCAGCTGACACGCGAGCCGAGAATCAGCGTAAGGTCCTGGGTCGGTTTGACGCGCCAGGCACCATACAGGCCCTTCTGGCGGATGTCATAGCTGGCCCGGTTGGAGCGTGCCAGGTCGCCGTCGAAGACGCTGTCACGGCTGGGCTCCGGGCGATCATGGTCGATGTCGAAGATGTTGCCGCCAGCATCAAAGTTGCGCCAGTAGGCGTCGTCCGAGGTCAGCTTGGAGTAGTTGCCGCCCAAGGTGATTTCGTGGGCCAAGGGGCCAGTGTCGAAGTGGCCGACCACGTTCATGTCCAGGCCGAGTTTGGTCGAGTGAAAATCAGTGAGCCAGTCGGCGTAAGTGATGCCGCTACCGTCGGGTTCAACGCCTACGCCGGTGCTCTGCACGCGCTGGTGAGTGGACGTGTTCACTTCGTCCATACGCACGGCCGCGGCCTTGAACGCCCAGTCATCGTTGAGGCGGTGTTCCAGGTCCAGGTAGTAGGTGGTGACGTCGTTCTCTGCGCGGCTCCAGCGCGCGCCGGTGTAGGTTGAGCGCGGCAAGTCGATGGCCTGGCCGGTGGCGTAACGCGGCAGGCCACGCAGCATCGGCCTGGACTGCTGTCGGCTGTAGCTGATACCGCCGCCTACGGTGGTTGCATCGCTGAGGTCAATGTCCAGCGCACCGTACAGCGAGTGGTTCTTGGTCCACACATAATCGATGAAGCTGTCGCTCTGGTCTTCGTCGGCGACAATCCGCCCGCGCACCCGGCCGTCGCTGGTCAGCGGGCCGCCGGCATCCAGTTGCAGGCCGTAATGGTCCCAGGAACCGGCCTTGCCGGTGAGGGTGACGGTCGGTGCTGCCTGGCCGCGCTTGCGCACCAGGTTGATCGCGCCACCTGGGCTGCCGGTGCCTTGCAGCAGGCCCGAAGCCCCGCGCAGCACTTCGACGCGGTCGAAGAACACCAGGTCCTGGGTCGCCCAGTTGCCCAGCGAGTAGTTGTTGCGCGGAATCGGCACGCCATCGTACTGCCAGTCGTCGATCTGGAAGCCGCGCGAAGTCACCACCACGCCTGGGCCAATGCCCTGTGCGCCGACAATGCCAGTGGTGTGGTTGAGCGCGTCCTGTAAGTCAGTGATGCCTTGGTCATCCAGTCGCTTGCGGGTGATGACGGTGACTGACTGGGGGATTTCCTTGAGCGTGTGGCTGCCCTTGCCCAAGGTCACTGCACGCGCGGCATACGAGCCGCTGCCTTCGCTGGTGGCGCCCAGGTAGTTGTCGTTGATGCTGGTTGTGCCCAGCTCCATTACGTCATCCCCCAGGCTGGCAGGGGCCACGCTGAAGTGGCCCTCGGCGGACACTCGCAACTGCAGGCCACTGCCGGCAAGCGCGGCCTGCATCGCCTGTTCGGCGCTCATCTGGCCAACCACGGCAGGCGCCTGCTTGTCGCGCACCAGCCCAGGTTCCAGGGCGATGATGTGCCCGCTCTGGCTGGCAATACGGTTGAGCGTATGGGCAAGGCTGGCGGGCGGCAGGTCGAATGCAAGGGTTTGCGCCTGGGCTAGCACATTGAAGCTGGCAAAGGCGGCGACAAGAGGCAGGGCGCGGGGCCAGGGGTTGTACACGGATTACTCCCGAATGAAGTGGCTTTCAGGAGGTATGTGGGACGAGCACCGAAAACTTGCCAGCTTTGCGAATGATTTTCAGAAATATTTTCATTGGCTGGTTTTTCGATCAATCAAGGTCAGCCATGGGCCGTAGCGTTCTACGGTGATCGGCAACGCTTCAGCCAATGCCGAGAGGGCCTGTTGCGGTTGGTCCAGCGGGAACACACCTTGCACACGCAGGTCACGTGCGGCGGGGGCAAGCCGGATGTAGCCACGCTGATAGGGACGCAGCGCTTCGACCACGGCACGCAGTGGCTGGTCGAGCACCTCCAGGCGGCCGTCCAGCCAAGCGGCCCGTTGCAGTTGCTCGCCGCTCAGGCGCTCGATGCCGTGGTTGTGCAGCAAGGCTGCCTGACCTTGTTGCAGCTCTGCCCACTGGCCATCGACCAGGCTGACGCGGACACTGTGTTGCAGCACCACCACGCGGGTGGCATTGGCTTCCTGGCTGACCAGAAAACGCGTGCCCAGCGCCTGCACGTACCCCTGTGCCGTGCGCACCCGCAGTGGCCGCTGTGGGTCGCGCGCCACCTGGATCAACAACTCACCGTGGCGCAGCAGCAACAGCCGTTGTCCGCCATCGAACTGCACATCCACGGCGCTGGCGCTGTTCAGGCTCAGGCGGCTGCCGTCGGCCAGTGTAAAGCTGCGCCGCTCGCCGCGGCCGGTGTGCAGGTCGGCCAGCCAGCCTTGGGCCGTGTCGCTGCGCCATCCGCCCCACAGGGCCGAGCCGAACAGGCCGAGGCTGGCCATGGCGCCCAGCATTTCACGGCGTGAGCGGGTCGGTTGCAGCAGCAAGCGGCGTGCTTCTGCGGCTTGGCCAGGGGCGCGTTGCTCCAGGCGGTGCAAGGTGGCGAACGAATAGCCGAGGCGTTGCTCCAGGCGCTGCCAGGCTTGCTGGTGGGCAGGGTGTTGCTGCAGCCACATTTGCAGACGTTGCAGCAATGCCTGGTTTGGTGTGGCGGCGCGCAGCGCGACCATCCAGTCGATGGCCTGCTCGCTGACGCGGTCCAGGTCGGGCCTGCTCATACCTCAAGCTCGCACAGGTAGCATTGGCGCAACGCCTGCTTCATGTAGCGGCTGACGGAGCGCTCGCTGATCTGCAGTCTTACGGCGATGTCGGCGTAAGTCATACCGTCCAGCTGGCTGTACAGGAAAGTGGCTTTAACCGCCGTTGGCAAGCCATCCAGCACTTGGTCGATGGTTACCAAGGCCTCGATCAGCAGCAACTGCTCCTCGGCGGAGGGGGCGACAGCCTCGGGCAGCCGGGCCAGATGTTCCAGGTAGGCCTGTTCGAGTTGGCGGCGGCGATGGCGGTCGAAGATCAGCCGGCGGGCGATGACTGTCAGGTAGGCGCGCGGCTGCTGGAGGCTGTCCGGGTCGACCCGTGCGCCAAGCATCTGGCAGAACGTTTCGGCCGCGGTGTCTTCGGCATCGGCGTGGTTGCGCAGGCGTTTGTGGATGTGCTGGAGCAACCAGCGATGATGGTCGCTGAAGAAGAAGCCCAGTTTTCGGGTTGATGTGCTGTCCAACGCCTGGCATCCGTCGTGAGTGAAAATCGTTCTCAATAGTAGCCGGGTCGTTTGATGTCCTGCAATGGGGCGTCAGTTAAGCAGTGAGGGCTGACAGGTGCTTGCCTTGAAATGTTGGGTGCCTGTGAGATCGAGCGCCGCCCGCGCGGCGCTTCGCGGCGCAAGGCCGCTCCCACATCTGTTTCGGGCCAGTTACTCCTGTGCGTTTGGCGCGTGCACCCTGGGTGCATGGCTGGAGAATGCTGAAGAGCAGTGGCGCCGCCGGTATCGAATGGAACAAACAAGGCGGCCAGCGGTGAACCCACAGGAGTGATTGGCCCGAAACAGATGTGGGAGCGGCCTTGCGCCGCGAAGCGCCGCGCGGGCGGCGCTCGATCGCATAGGCGATGCCAAAGGCACGGCGAACACATATGCTTTGCAAATTGGCTTCGTTACACCGGCAAACTCTGATACGGCAGCTCATCCCCCGGGCTGCGCTCGAACTGGCGCTTGTACTCGCGGCTGAACTGCGACGTGCTCTGGTAGCCCACCCGGTGCGCCGCCTGCGCCACGCCCAGGCCTTCGCCAATCAGCATCTGCTGCGCCTTGAGTAGCCGCAGGCGCTTGAGGTACTGCATCGGCGCCATGTCGGTGCAGCGCTTGAAGTGCTCGTGAAAGGTCGAAACGCTCATGTTGGCGCGCGCGGCCAGGGCTTCCACGCTCAATGGCTCGCTGTAGTGCTCACGCAAGTGGGCGAGGGCTGCGCCAATGCGGGCGAAGTGCCCTTGCTGTTCCACCAGCGCCCGCAACACGCCAGCCTGCGGGCCGCGCAGGGCGGTGTACAACACCTCGCGCACGCGCGCCGGGCCCAGTACTTTGGCATCCAGCGGGTCCTGCAGGCAATGCAGCAGCCGCTCCACGCTTTCGCGCATCGGCGCATCCAGCGCTGCCGAGGTCATCGATTGCGGGGTTTGCGCCTGCACCGCAGCGTCTGGCGCCAGGTCCATGCTCTGCACCAACTCACCCAGCACGCCACGGTCAATGTCCACCGCCACGCCCAGCAGGGGCGCTTCGCGGGTGGCGAAGGTTTCGCACATGAACGGTACCGACAGCGCCTGCACCAGGTAATGCCCGGCACCGTATTCCAGGGTGCGCGGCCCCAAACGCGCCAGCTTGCTGCCCTGGGCCAGGATCATCAGGCTGGGTTCGTAGATCTGCGGGCTGCTGGCCACGTAGTGGTCCCAGCTCAGTACCTGTACCTGGGGCAGGTGGGTGGGTACGAAGCCTGGCCGTACGGCGAGGCAGCGGATCAGTGCGCAAAGCGGCGCGTTGGCGTCGACGTGGCGGGTCAGTTGCATGGTCAACCAGAGGGCAGAGAATCAGACAGCCTAATCATCGCAGATTGACTGCATAGCGCCAGATGGCGCTTGGCATGTTCGGAGAATCAGGCATGCATGCCGGAGAATCAGCCGTGGGCGAAGCAACAAACGGCGCGCAGAATGCGCCGCCTGAATCGTTTCACTTTCTTGCGAGGCCCTGCATGTACACCGCCATCGGTTACGCCGCCCAAACCCCCACCAGCCCACTGGCCCCCATGACGTTCGAGCGCCGTAGCCCGCGGCCGGACGATGTCGCCATCGAGATCCTGTACTGCGGCGTGTGCCACTCCGACATCCACCAGGCGCGCAATGAATGGGGCATTGCCGTGTACCCGCTGATGCCAGGCCACGAGATCATCGGCCGGGTCACGGCGGTGGGCGATCAGGTCACCACGCACAAAGTCGGTGACCTGGTCGGCGTTGGCTGCATGGTCGACTCCTGCCGTCACTGCGAGGCCTGCGCCAAGGACCTGGAGCAATACTGCCTGGAAGGTCCGACCATGACCTACGCCACCCCGGACCGGGTCGACGGCAGCAACACCATGGGCGGTTACTCCAGCAGCATCGTGGTCAGCGAGCACTTCGTGGTACGCATCCCGGCCGGCATGGGCCTGCCGAGCGCCGCGCCCATCCTGTGCGCCGGCATCACCACCTATTCGCCGCTGAAGCACCACGGCGTCGGCCCGGGCCACAAGGTCGGCATCCTCGGCATGGGCGGCCTGGGCCACATGGGCATCAAACTGGCCAAGGCCCTGGGCGCGGAAGTGACCCTGTTCACCCGCTCCCAGGCCAAAGCCGAGGAAGCCCGGCGCCAGGGGGCCGACCATGTGATCGTGTCCACCGATGCCGAGCAGATGCGCGCTGCAGCCGACCGTTTCGATTTCCTGCTCGACACCATTCCGGTGCAGCACGACCTGAACCCGTACCTGGAAACCCTGAAGTTCGACGGTGTGCACATTCTGGTCGGCCTGATCGAGCCGATCGACCCGGCGGTGCACGCGGCCAACCTGGTACTCAAGCGCCGGGTGCTGGCGGGGTCGTTGATTGGCGGCATTGCGGAAACTCAGGAAGTGCTGGATTTCTGCGCCAAGCACGATATCCGTTGCGATATCGAGATGCTGGATATTCGCAATATCAACCAGGCGTATGAGCGCATGATCGCGGGGGATGTGAAGTACCGGTTTGTGATCGATATGGCCACTTTGCAGGGTTGATTGATCGGTTGCCAGGGCCGGCCTCTTCGCGGGTAAACCCGCTCCTACAAGGACCGCACAGAGTCCGAAATTTGTTGCGTCCCCTGTAGGAGCGGGTTCACCCGCGAAGAGGCCGGCACAGGTACCAAAGGTGCTGGATCGGCTACCAGACCATCGCCCTGTCCCAGCCTTTCCAGAACAACCACCGCCGCACTTCGCCATGCGCCCCGGTCCCGATCTGCCATGCTGGCCGCCCAATGTCGAGTGCAATCACCGACACTATCCCCGCATGGCTCGCCGCCACCAGTGTGCGCCCGTCGACACTGATATCCATGGCACTGATGGTCGACCCCAGGTAGTGCTCCCAATGCTCCCTACCGTCTTCGCCAAACGCCCGCAGGTAGCCATAGGCATCCCCTACGATGTACTCGCCAGTGCGCGCTACCCCGGCATACACCCGCGCGCCGTCCTGCACCAGCGGGGTACGCGGGTCCTGGCTGTAGTAGTCGGTTTGCAGCCCTGGCAGATCAGCCACCCGGGCTGCCAGCGTGGCACCGCTGTAGAAGTGGCAGGCGTTCAGGATCAATTGGTCACCGGCCCGGTTGAACAGCGCAAAGTGCGGGTATTCGCTGCCGGGGCCGATCTCGGCCACAAGCCTGAGCTGGTCGTCCAGCACCCGATGCCGGCTGCCTTGCTCACCCACCACGATCCAGTGGCCATCCGCCGACACTGCACCATGCTCCATGCTCAGCCCAAGGTTGATGTCTTCCGGCTCGGTACCTTCAGCCAACTCATCGAAAATCCGCGTCTGGTTTGGCAGCAGGCGAGTCGCGCCCTCGGTGGCCAATACAAAGGTGCCTTCGGCACTTACCAGCAGCACGCGCTGGCCATCGGGGAAGGGCGTCAGCGTGGTCGGCGTGGGCGGCAAGTCGAATGGTTCGAACGGGTAACCCGCTGGCAACCCCTCCAACCCGGTCGGCCAGGCCAGGCGCTGCACCTGCGGGCCGCCCCAGCCATCGGTCACGCGCACACCTTCGGCATTGGCCAGGGCGAAGTAGCGCCGCTTCGGGCAGCGACCGAAGTGCTCGATGCCGATCACCGGGGTCACCCCATGGTGGTCGATACGCACCACCTGGCCCTTGTCGTAGGGCATGCCGATGCGTGCCAGCAGGCTGTTGTCATCCAGCAGCAGGACGTTGCTGATACCTTGGCCGTGGTCATCGAGCAACGGCAGCAGGGGTTGATGCGCAGGGGGCCAGGCGGCGCGGAAGGCCTGGCGTTGCTGCTCGTCGGCACCCGGGCGGTTGGCCACCTGCAGGGCCGCCAGCCAAGCGTCGAGCAGGTGCCCGGTGGCTGGCACCGGTGGCTCTTCAAGGTTGTCCCAGCCTTGCGCACGGCCCTGCGCGATGTAGTCGTTGACGGCCTGGGCATAGGCGGTAACCGCCTGTTGCCATTGCTGCTGGGGGTGCTGCTTGTCCATGAGCGGATCGGGCTCCTTGTTACACATGCGTTTCATACAAAGCGCGCATGGTACTCCTTCTGCCTGACTTGCGGTTGTGAGGCCCCGGCTTGACGCGTACCATGCCGGGCATTCCTATTCATAACAAAGCGTACGTCGGCAGCCTTGCAAGCGGGTGGCTGGCGTGCGACCTGTTGCCTTGTCTGCGGAGAAGCATTTTTCACCCATGAACGGACCCACTCCCACCCACATGCCGCCCACGACGGGCGGCGGCAGCTGGCTGAGCGTCATTGCCCTGGCCTTGGCGGCCTTCATTTTCAACACCACCGAATTCGTCCCGGTGGCGTTGCTCAGCGACATTGGCCGCAGCTTCGACATGAGCACCGCCCAGGTCGGCCTGATGCTGACCATCTACGCCTGGGTGGTGGCGTTGGCCTCGTTGCCGATGATGTTGCTGACCCGCAATATCGAACGGCGGCGCCTGCTGCTGTTCGTGTTCCTGGTATTCATCGTCAGCCACTTGCTGTCGTGGCTGTCGCAAAGCTTTGTTATGTTGCTGGTCAGCCGTATCGGCATTGCCCTGGCGCATGCGGTGTTCTGGGCCATCACCGCCTCGCTGGCCGTGCGCGTGGCGCCGCCAGGCCAGCAGGCCAAGGCGCTGGGCCTGCTGGCCACCGGCACCACCCTGGCCATGGTTCTGGGTATCCCATTGGGCCGCGTGGTGGGCGAGGCGCTGGGCTGGCGCATCACCTTCCTGAGCATTGCCGGGGTGGCGCTGGCCACCATGCTGTGCCTGATGAAATCGCTGCCGCTGCTGCCCAGCCAGAACTCCGGCTCGCTGCGCAGCTTGCCGATCCTGTTCAAGCGCCCGGCGTTGGTCATTACCTACCTGCTGGTGACGCTGGTGATCACGGCGCAGTTCACCGCGTACAGCTACATCGAGCCGTTCGCCCTGCACGTGGCACAGATCGGCGGCGAGCGCACCACGCTGTTGTTGCTGCTGTTCGGCGGCGCCGGGGTGTTTGGCTCGTTGCTGTTCAGCCGCTACAGCGAACGCTTTCCGCATGGCTTCCTGGTGGGCTCGATCGGCGTGCTGGCGGCATGCCTGCTGCTGCTGTTGCCGCTGTCGGGCAACTTCTACCTCTTCGCGGTGTTGAGCATGTTCTGGGGTGTGGCGATTCTCAGCTTCAGCCTGTCGCTGCAGTCCAAGACGCTGAAACTGGCGTCTGACGCTACCGACGTGGCCATGGCGCTGTTCTCGGGCATCTACAACATTGGCATTGGTGGTGGTGCGTTGCTGGGCAGTATCGTCAGCAGCCAGATGGATGTGGCGGATATCGGGCTGGTGGGCGGTAGCGTGGCGGTGGTCGGATTGCTGCTGGCAATGGCCAGCACCCGACGCTTCCGCGAGGCGCTGACACACTGACTGGGCAGCCTTGATTGGCGTACCGGCCTCCTTTGCGGGTGAACCCGCTCGCGCAATGGGCCGCGCAAGCTTTCAGGGCTTGAGCAAGGCTCAGCTATTCCAGTCCGGCGCAAACGCCGGGCTGACCACGCGTTGGTCCTTCGGCAGCGCGGCTATCGCTGCGCGGTCTTCGTCATCCAGGTGCACGGTCAATGCTGCCAGGTTGGCCAGCTGGTTTTCACGGCTGCTGGCCTTGGGTATCGCTGCCACACCGTCCTGGTCCAGCAGCCACTTCAGCGCCACCTGGCTAGGCAGTACGCCGTGCTTGCGGGCGATGTCCTGGATCACCGGCTGCGCCGCCGCCTGGCGCCGGGCCAGCGGGGTGTAGGCGGTGAGCAGCAGGTCACGGCTGCGGGCGTAGTCGAGCAGCGGTTGCTGGCTGAGCAGTACGTGGTATTCCACCTGGATAGCCGACAGCGGCGCGCCCAGGGTTTCCACCACCTGGCGCAGCAGCCCCAGCGGGAAGTTGGCCACGCCGATGTGGCGCGCCTTGCCCTCGTCACGCAGGGCCACCAGGGTGTCGATGCTGCGGGCCAGGTCCCAGTCCTGGCCAGGCCAGTGGATATGGAACAGGTCGACCTGCTCGGTACCCAGGGCGCGCAGGCTGTCTTCCAGCGACTGGCGCATGGCCTTGGGCTCCAGGCGATCCCACCACACCTTGGTGGTCAGGTGGATCTGTTCGCGCGGAACGTCGCTGTCGCGCAGGGCCTGGCCGACGGCCGCTTCGTTGTCGTAGGCGGTGGCGGTGTCGATGTGCCGGTAACCCACGTCCAGGGCCTGGTGTACCGCCGCGGTGCACTCGCTGCCGGTCATTGGCCAGGTGCCGAGGCCGATTGCAGGCAGGTCCAGGCCGTTACGGGTGGTAAGCCTTTGCATGTAAATTCCTTGTACGGTGGGCAGGGTTGGCGGTCGATGGTCGATCATCAGCACGGCACGGGCCATGCGTGCGAGGCACAAAGTGGTCGATCAGCGAACACAAATTGCGTTCGACCTGGACAAGCGGCAAATGAACTTCCTTATCCTGCGGCATCTCTTCTAGAATCCGAGCTGTTGCATCCGCCAGGCCAGGCCTGTGCGGCCTTCCCTGGGCGTAGCGTGCCGCCGCGCCGTCATCGAGAGAGCCATGAGTTCCAGCACACCGCTGTCCGGCGTCAACCAACCCTTGCGCGGCATCGCCCTGGTGGTAGTGGCGACGTTCCTGTTTGCCAGCCACGATGCCTTGTCCAAGTTCCTTGGCGGCCTGTACCCGATCGTCATGGTGGTGTGGGCGCGTTATGTGGTGCATACGCTGCTGATGGCCGGCATCTTCCTGCCCAAGTCCGGCCTCAACGTACTGCGCACCCGCCGCCCGCTGTTGCAGACCTTACGCGCCCTGAGCCTATTGAGCACCAGCCTGCTGTTCACCACTGGCCTGCAATACCTGCCGCTGGCCGAGGCCACGGCGGTCAACTTCCTGGCTCCGGTGCTGGTCACCGCGTTGTCGGCGCCGCTATTGAAAGAGCGGGTGACGGTCGGGCAGTGGGTGGCGGTGGTGCTGGGCTTTATCGGCGTGCTGATAGTGGTGCACCCGGGTGGGGCAATGTTTACCCCGGCGATCCTCTACCCGTTCGGTTCGGCGTTGGGCTTCTGTTTCTACCAGTTGCTGACGCGCATCCTGGCTGCGCATGACAGCCCGACCACCAGCAATTTTTATGCAGGGCTGTGCAATACCCTGGCGATGAGTGCGCTGGTGCCGTTCTTCTGGGAAGTGCCGCGCTGGGACCACGCCTTGCTGATGCTGGCGCTGGGTGGCTTCGGCATGACCGCGCACCTGCTGCTGACCCAGGCCTTCCGCCATGCGGCGCCGGCATTGCTGGCGCCGTTCAGCTATTGCCAGATCGTGTTTGCCGGCTTGCTTGGGCTGGTGGTGTATAGCCAGGTGCCGGATACCTTGAGCCTGGTGGGGATTTCGGTGATCTGCCTCAGTGGGCTGGGGGCGGCGTGGATGCAGCGGGGTAAGTGAAGTTTTGCGTTGGTGCGAAGAGGCGCATGGCTGAGTTTCTCATGCGCTTGTGAGATCGTGCGCCGCGCGGGCGGCGCTCGATCTCACAGGCACCAAAACCCTTGCGGCGATCACCAGGCAGCCGTTAATCGATCCACAGCCGCCCCGACAAAGCCAATCTACCGTGCCATGAACTGCAGGATGCGTTCGCGCAGCCAGCGTTCGGCCGGGTCGTTGTCCTGCGCGCCGCTCCACACCATCGACAGCTCGGCTTCGGTGATGTCGAACGGTGCCGGGTCGGCGCGCAGGCTGCCGTCGTCGGTCAAGGCGCTGGCAGCGTAGTCCGGTACCGTGGCAATCAGTTCGGTGTTGCGCAGCAGGGCGCGCAGGCTGCCGAACTGCGGCACGGCCAGCACCACCTTGCGGCAGCGGCCGATGCGCGCCAGGTCGAGGTCGATGTTGCCGCTCATGTCACCGGAGAACGACACCATGACATGCGGGCGGGCGCAGTATTCGTCGAGTGTCAGCGGGCCGGGGCGGTCGTCGGCGCGCAGCACGCGCACGCCGATGTCACGCAGCTTACGGCGCTTGGCAGTGGCCGGCAGGTCCGTGGTGTAGCTCACCCCGACCGAGATTTCACCGCTGGCCAGCAGGCCCGGCATCAGCAGGAAGTTGGCCCGGCGCACGACCACGCTGATGTCCGGCGCCTCTTCGCGCAGGGCTTGCAGCAGGGCCGGGAACAGGCCGAACTCGGCATCATCCGACAGGCCCAGGCGGAACACGTTGCAACTGTTGGCAGGCTCGAATTCGCGGGCACGGCTGATGGCAGCGGAAATCACGTCCATGGCCGGGCCCAGCTCGGCGAAGATCTGCATGGCCCTTGGCGTGGGCTCCATGGCCCGGCCACTGCGGATCAGCAGCGGGTCGTCGAACAGCTCGCGCAGGCGGGCGAGGGCGGCGCTGACGGTGGACTGGGTGATGAACAGCTTTTCACCGACGCGGGTCAGGTTGCGTTCGATCATCAGGGCTTCGAACAGCACCAGCAGGTTCATGTCGACGCGGCGCAGGTCGTTGCGGTTCATGAGGGGTCGGGTTCCGGAGTGTAGGGGGTGGCGGTGTATTGAAGCATGTAGCAAGCCTTGTTGCCTTGTACGGATGTGCCGGCCTCTTCGCGGGTGAACCCGCTCCCACAGGTACTGCACAGCGCCCATGACCTGTGGTGATCCTGTGGGAGCGGGTTCACCCGAGAAGAGGCCGGCACAGGAAAGCTGACAGAGCCAACCTATCACCCTCCAATACCCACTCTATTAGAACTCTGCTCAAGCTCGGCTAGTCTTTCCCCTGGCCCCGCGAATTCCGCGTGCGGGCGGCGTGCCAGCACCTGCGTGCAAGACCGCGCTCACCCACCGTGGCAGTTTCGCAAGCCCCGTATACACCTGATGAGGGGTAGCACGAGCCCACACGCTCGGCTGAAAGAACACCTGGCATAGACCGGAAATCTGGATAACCGACCCAAAGGTACCCGCAGATGTCGAACGAATCGAAATGCCCGTTCCATCAAACCGCAGGTGGCGGCACCACCAACCGTGACTGGTGGCCTGACCAGCTCAACCTCAGAATCCTTCATCAGCACTCGTCGAAGTCCGACCCGATGGACGCGGATTTCGACTACGCCAAGGCGTTCAAGAGCCTCGACTTCCAGGCCCTGAAGCAAGACCTGACCGCCCTGATGACCGACTCGCAGGACTGGTGGCCAGCCGACTTCGGCCACTACGGCCCGCTGTTCATCCGCATGGCCTGGCACAGCGCTGGCACCTACCGCATTGGCGATGGTCGCGGCGGTGCGGGCTCTGGCCAGCAACGCTTCGCCCCGCTCAACAGCTGGCCGGACAACGTCAGCCTGGACAAGGCCCGGCGCCTGCTGTGGCCGATCAAGCAGAAGTACGGCAACAAGATTTCCTGGGCCGACCTGATCGTGCTCACCGGCAACGTCGCCTTGGAATCCATGGGCTTCAAGACCTTCGGCTTCTCTGGTGGCCGCGCCGATGTGTGGGAGCCCGACGAGGATGTGTACTGGGGTTCGGAGAAGGTCTGGCTGGGCGGCGATACCCGCTACGGCAAGGAGCAGGTCAAGGCCCAGCCGCCGGGGCAGGGGGACCTGGTGGCCGAACCTGCCAAGCGCCCGGAAGAAGAAAGCCGTGACCTGAGCGGTGAGCGCAACCTGGAAAACCCGCTGGCCGCCGTGCAGATGGGTCTGATCTACGTGAACCCGGAAGGCCCGGAAGGCAACCCCGACCCGGTGGCTTCGGGCAAGGACATCCGTGACACCTTTGGCCGCATGGCCATGAACGACGAAGAAACCGTGGCGCTGATTGCCGGCGGTCACGCGTTCGGCAAAACCCACGGTGCCGGCCCTGCCGACAACGTCGGCCCCGAGCCGGAAGCAGCAGGCCTGGAACTGCAAGGCCTGGGCTGGCCCAACAAGTTCGGCACCGGCAAGGGCGGCGATACCATTACCAGCGGCCTGGAAGTGACCTGGACCTCGACCCCCACCCAATGGAGCAACGAGTACCTCAACAACCTGTTCAACTTCGACTGGGAGCTGACCAAGAGCCCGGCCGGTGCGCACCAGTGGACGCCGAAGGACGGCAAGGGCGCGGGCAGCGTGCCGGATGCCCATGACCCGGCCAAGCGCCATGCGCCGTCGATGCTCACCTCTGACCTGGCGCTGCGTTTCGACCCGATCTACGAGCCGATCGCCCGCCGCTTCAAGGATAACCCCGATCAGCTGGCGGATGCCTTCGCCCGTGCCTGGTACAAGCTGATTCACCGCGACATGGGCCCGCTGGCACGCTATCTGGGGCCGGAAACGCCCAACGAAGAGCTCCTGTGGCAAGACCCGATCCCGAAAGTCGAGCACCCGCTGGTGGGTGAGCAGGACATTGCTGCGCTCAAGGCCAAAGTGCTGGCAACCGGCCTGAGTGTTGGCGAGTTGGTGGCTACGGCATGGGCGGCGGCATCGACCTTCCGTGGCTCGGACAAGCGTGGCGGGGCCAACGGTGGCCGCCTGCGCCTGGCGCCGCAGAAAGACTGGGCGGCCAACCAGGGCACCGGCAAGGTGCTGGCGACACTGGAAAAGGTACAGGCCGAGTTCAATGCCGGCGGCAAGCGGATCTCGCTGGCCGACCTGATCGTCCTAGCCGGTGCCGCGGCTGTGGAAAAAGCCGCCAAGGACGCCGGGCATAACCTGCGCGTTGCGTTCCAGCCAGGCCGTGCCGATGCCTCGCAGGAACAGACTGACGTCGAGTCGTTCGCCGTGCTGGAGCCGCTGAGCGATGGCTTCCGCAACTTCAGCAAAAGCCGCTACAGCGTCAAGGCCGAGAAACTGCTGCTGGATAAAGCTCAGCTGCTGACCTTGACCGCACCAGAGCTGACCGTACTGATCGGTGGCCTACGGGTGCTGGGCGCCAACCATGGTGGCAACACGCAGGGTGTATTCACCGACAAGGTCGGCACGCTGACCAACGACTTCTTCCGCAACCTGTTGGACATGGGCGTGGAATGGAAGCCGACCTCGGCGGATAACGAAGCCTTCGAAGGCCGCGACCGCAAGACCGGGCAGGTGAAGTGGACCGGTAGCCGGGTTGACCTGGTGTTTGGTTCGCATGCGCAGCTGCGGGCGTTGAGCGAGGTGTATGGCAGTGGCGACGGTGGCGACAAGTTCGTGCGCGACTTTGTTGCGGCTTGGGAGAAGGTCATGGAGCTGGACCGTTTTGACCTGAAATAGCAGCGTTGAAGAACTGGGGTGCTTTGCGCCCCATTCGCGGCACAAGGCCGCTCCCACACTGATAGGCATATGCAGGGCCTTGTGGGAGCGGCCTTGTGTCGCGAAAGGGCTGCAAAGCAGCCCCTGAGGCCAGTGGCGATCCCGCCAATTTGAGGTCGGATAGATACAAAAGCCCCCTCGTCGGTTCTGTTGCAATGCTTCTCAGGCGGCCGGCCTGAACAGCGTGCTAAACAACGACAAGGAACCCCGACCATGCAAATGCCCAAGACCCTGAAAATTCGCAACGGCGACAAGGTGCAGCCAACGTTCTCTGCCCAGGAATACGCCGCCCGTCATGCCCGGCTGCGGGCCTACATGGCGGAGCAGGACATCGAGGCGGCGATTTTCACCTCTTACCACAATGTCAACTACTACAGCGATTTCCTCTACTGCTCGTTCGGCCGCCCGTATGCGCTGGTGATAACCCAGGACAAGGTGGCCTCGATCAGTGCCAACATCGATGGTGGTCAACCCTGGCGGCGCACGGTCGGCACCGACAACATCGTCTATACCGACTGGCAGCGCGACAACTACTTCGTTGCCATCCAGCAGGCGCTGCCGCTGGCTTCACGCATCGGCGTGGAGCATGATCACCTCAACCTGCAGAACCACAGTAAGCTTGCCGCCTGCTACCCCAAGGCCGAACTGGTGGACATCGGCGCACCGTGCATGCGCATGCGCATGATCAAGTCGGCCGAGGAGCAGGCGTTGATCCGCCACGGCGCGCAGGTGGCCGATATTGGCGGGGCGGCGGTGGTCGAGGCGCTGCGCGAGGATGTACCAGAGTACGAAGTGGCGCTGCATGCTACTCAGGCGATGGTCCGCGAAATTGCCAAGCGCTTTCCGGATGCCGAGCTGATGGACACCTGGACCTGGTTCCAGTCCGGGCTCAATACCGATGGCGCACACAACCCGGTGACCGGCCGCCGGGTGGGCAAGGGCGAAATCCTCAGCCTCAATTGCTTCCCGATGATCGCCGGCTATTACACCGCGCTGGAGCGCACGCTGTTCCTCGACCACTGCCCGGACGAGTACCTGCGCCTGTGGCAGGCCAACGTCGAAGTGCATGAAGCTGGGCTAAAACGGGTACGCCCGGGCATGCGCTGTAGCGACATTGCTCGCGAACTGAACGAAATCTTTCTGCGCCACGACCTGCTGCAGTACCGCACCTTCGGTTACGGCCATTCGTTCGGCACCTTGAGCCACTATTACGGCCGTGAGGCGGGCCTTGAGCTGCGCGAAGACATCGACACGGTGCTGGAGCCGGGCATGGTGGTGTCGATCGAACCGATGATCATGCTGCCCGAAGGGCGGCCGGGGGCGGGCGGCTATCGCGAGCATGACATTCTGATCGTCAACGACAGCGGCGCCGAGAACATCACCCGGTTCCCGTATGGGCCGGAGCACAACATCATTCGCAAATAAGCATCGGCGTCGCCTGATTCGCGGGCAAGCCCGCTCCTACAGAGATTTGTTGCAGGAGCGGGTTTACCCGCGAAGAGGCCAGCCCAGACAACAAAAAAAACACTGTATGACCACCAGACCCTGCCTCCAATTAAAAGAACCAGAGGGTACCCGTCATGTCCAGCACCACCCTTGACCCATCCGCTGTCGCCGGCCCCGCGCACAACGCCGAGCGCCAGGCCTTGCGCAAGGCCGCCCGGGCCAGTTTCATGGGCAACTTCGTCGAGTGGTTCGACTACGCCGCCTACGGCTACCTGGCCACCATCATCGCCGCTACCTTCTTCCCGCAAACCGACAAGACCACCGGCCTGCTGGCCACCTTCGCGGTGTTCGCCCTGTCGTTCCTGGTGCGCCCGCTGGGCGGCATTGTCTGGGGCCATTTCGGCGACCGCCATGGTCGGCGCAACGCACTGTCGTGGTCGATTCTGATCATGTCGGTATCCACCTTTTGCATCGGCCTGTTGCCCGGCTATGCGCAAATCGGCCTGTGGGCACCGGCGCTGCTGTTGCTGATCCGCCTGGTGCAGGGGTTTTCCGCCTCAGGCGAGTACGCCGGTGCTGCTGCGTTCCTGGCCGAATATGCGCCGCCTGGGCGGCGTGGCTTGTACACCAGCATCGTGCCGGCCAGCACGGCGGCGGGTTTGCTGTTTGGTGCGGCGTTTGTCGCAGTGCTGCAGGAACTGCTCAGCAGCGAAGCCCTGCATGAGTGGGGCTGGCGCCTGCCGTTCCTGCTGGCCGCGCCGTTTGGCCTGGTGGGGCGCTATATCCGCATGAGTCTGCAGGACACGCCCAAGTTTCTGGAGATGGAGCAGCGCCTGGAGCACAAGGCAGGCATGGCCCCGACGCCGCTACGCGAACTGCTGGGCCAGCACCGTCGCAGCCTGGCCATCGGCATTGGGGTCACCTGCCTGAATGCGGTGGCGTTCTACCTGTTGCTCAGCTACATGCCCACCTATCTGTCCAATGAAATGGGTATGAGCGAGCGCGATTCGTTCATTGCCTCGACGGTGTCGCTGGCCACCTATATCGGCTTGATTTTCCTCATGGGGCGGCTGTCTGACCATTTTGGGCGCAAGACCATGCTGGTGGTGGCCTCGCTGTTGTTTCTCGGGTTGACCGTGCCGTTGTTCCGCCTGCTGGACGGGCAACCGCTGCTGGTAATCCTGGCGATCCAGATTTTCTTTGGTGCAATGCTGGCGATGAACGACGGTACCTTACCGTGCCTGCTGGCGGAAATTTTTCCGACGCGGGTGCGCTTTAGCGGTTTTGCCCTGAGTTTCAATGTGGCCAACGCGTTTTTTGGCGGTACGGCGCCGTTCATTGCCACCTGGTTAATCCACGTGACCGGCAGCAAGCTGGCGCCGGCGGGGTATTTGCTGGCGGCGGCACTGGTGGCGCTGGTGGCCATGCTGATGTGCCGGGAGACCGCGTATACGGCTCTTGAAGATTAGGTGAACTGCACCGGCCTCTTCGCCGGTGAACCCGCTCCTACAAGAAAGCGATCACGACGCGATCATTGTAGGAGCGGGTTCACCCGCGAAGAGGCCGGCAAAGCCGACACAACATTTCAGTCAATGCAAAGAAGCCTGCCGCCGCTCCCCCAACGGCGACAAACCAAAGAACCGGCTATAGCTCTTGGAAAAATGCGCCGGGGAACTGAACCCGCAGGCCAGCGCCACCTCGCGCACCTGCACATCACTGCGTAGCAGCAGCTCCCGTGCCCGCGACAGGCGCAGCTCCAGGTAATACTGGCTGGGGGTGCGCTGCAGGTACTTGTGGAACAGCCGCTCGAGCTGGCGCACCGTCACCTCGTTGAGGCTGGCCAGTTCCTCCAGCGCCAGTGGCTCTTCCAGGTTGGCCTCCATGATTGCCACCACCTGGCTCAACTTGGGCTGGGCGCTGCCGAGCAGGGTGCGCAGCGGCACCCGCTGGCGATCGCGCTCGCCACGCACGCGGTCACACAGCAGCAATTCGGCAGCCTTGGCCGCGATGTCCTGGCCGCCGGGTTCGCGGGCCACCAGTTGCAGCATCATGTCCATCGCCGCCACCCCGCCCGAGCAGGTGTAACGGTCGCGGTCCAGCTCGAACAGTTGGCTGGAAATGACGATGCCGGGGAAGTGCGCCTGCAGCGTCGGCAGGTCTTCCCAGTGGATGGTGCAGCGGTAGCCCTTGAGCAGTTCGGCCTTGGCCAGCAGGTAGCTGCCGGTGCAGATGCCGCCCAGCGGCAAGCGCTGCCGGGCCAATTGGCGTAACCAGTCGATCAGCGGGCGGTTGCCTCGGCCGCGATCGATCGGGTTGGCGCCGACCACGAGTAGCGCATCCAATGCGGGGGCGTTGGCGATGCTGTAGTCGGGCAGCACGCGCATGCCGTTGCTGGCCACTACCGGCGCGTCGTCCGCCGCGATCAGCACGCTGCGAAACAGTGGCTTGCGTGCAGCCAGGTTGGCCATGCGCAGGGTTTCTACTGCCGATGCCAGGCCGATGGTGGTGAAATTGGGCAGAATCAGGAAACCGAAGGTCTTTACCGAACAACTCTTTACAATAGAAGGCGATAGGTTTGCAGAAGTGGGGTGGACCATTGCGCTGTTCCTGTGCAAGCTGAGGCATGTTGTTCAGGGGCAGTGAGAAACCGGGCCTCGCGTGGTTCTTGTTGTTATAGGTCGTTGCCGGGTCGATCTTACACCCCGGGCATAACGGCCAGGAATGGCCCCGCCGGTTGGCAGGGCCGACAGTGATTGCACAGAGAAGGTGATCGTCAGTGAACCCCGAATCCTTGCTGGCAGGCTTGCCAGGCTACGCCATCGCGCCCGAATCGATCCAGGTGCTGCCCGATGCCAAGGCCTACCGCACCTGCCTGCTCGAGCGCATCCGCGCGGCCACCCGGCGCATCGTCATCGTCGCCCTGTACCTGCAGGAAGACGAGGCCGGCCAGGAGATACTGGATGCCTTGTACCAGGCCAAAGCCGCACGGCCTGGCCTGCAAATCACCATCGTGGTCGACTGGTTCCGCGCCCGCCGCGGCCTGCTGGGGGCTGGGCGCCAACCGGGCAATGCAGCCTGGTACCAGGCCCAACGGCAGATGCGCGGGCTGGATATCGCCATCCACGGGGTGCCGGTGCAGACCCGCGAGCTGTTCGGGGTGTTGCATTTGAAGGGCAGCATCATCGACGACTGCGTGATCTATACCGGCGCCAGCCTGAACAACGTGTACCTGCACCGTTTCGACCGCTACCGTCTGGACCGCTATCACCTGTTCCAGTCACCGGCACTGGCCGATGCCATGGCCGAGCTGGTGCAGCGTTTGCTGCACCACACCGCCACACCGCGCCTCGACCTCCCGGCGCCTCCTTCAACCCGCAGCCTGCGCGGCGATATTCGGCGCTTGCGTGCGCGGTTGCGGCGCATGGCCTACGAGGCACCGGCCAGCGTTGCAGGGCAGGGCCTGCGGGTGATTCCCCTACTGGGCGTGGGCCGTGGCAACCCGCTGAACCGGGCGCTGTGCGCCTTGCTGGCGGCGGCGCGCACGCAGATCATCATCAGCACGCCATACTTCAACCCGCCGCGGGTGGTGATGCGCGAGCTTGACCATGCCTTGCAACGGGGTGTGCGCGTTGAACTGATTGTCGGTGATCGTACGGCCAACGACTTCTATATCGCACCTGGCGAGCCGTTCAGTGCCAGTGGTGCGTTGCCCTACCTGTATGAAGACAACCTGCGCGCCTTCGTCCGGCGTCGGCATGCCGCAATCGCCAGTGGCCAGCTTGAAGTGCGGATCTGGAACGATCCCGGGCATACCTTCCACGCCAAGGGGGTGTGGATTGACCAGCGCTATTCGCTGTTGACCGGCAACAACCTCAACCCGCGCGGGTTCAACCTGGACCTGGAAAACGGCCTGCTGATCGACGACCCGCAAGGGCAATGGTTGGGTCCGCGCGAGGCGGAGTTGAACGAGCTGCGCCGGTTTGCCCCGCAGATTGGCTCGGCAGAGGCGCTGGGGGTCAAGGCCGAGCACCCCAAGGAAGTGCGCAAGTTCTTGCGGCGGTTGCGTTATAGCCGGCTGGAGCCGCTAATCAAGCGGGTGCTGTGACCCCGCCAGGTGCGCTTTTTTTAGGAGCGGCCTTGCGTCGCGATCGGGCCGCAAAGCGGCCCCTCGATTTTAGCGTCACCGCCACTATTGCTGGGGCTGCTTTGCAGCCCGATCGCGACACAAGGCCGCTCCTACACTGACTGCGCCGGGCTGTGCCGCTTTGGTTACCTGGTTGCCCTTCGGCTTGAGCCGCGAAACAGCAAACAGCACCACCGCCAGCCCAATCACCTGGTACAACGAAATCTCCTCGCTCAACAGCGCCCACGACGCCAGCACAGTCAGCACTGGCCCAAGGTTGCCCACCGCCGCCGTATGGGTCGGCCCCAGGCGCTGGATCGCCAGCGCTACCCAGTAGATCGGCAACACCGTGGAAAATACCGCCATCAAGCCGGCATTGACCCACACCGCACTCGGCAGTTGCCACAGTTGCCCGACTGGCGCCACCAGCAGGTAATGCGCCAGCACCATCAGCGACGATGCAGTCCCGCACAGCCCGGCCAGGCGCATCGAGTTCATGCGCTTGAGCATCACCCCGGTGCCGGAGTAGTACAGCGCATAGGTCACCGCACTGGCGAACACCCACAGCGAACCCAGCACCACCTGTTGGCCGGCTCCGGCCACGCTGACGTCGTGGACAAAGGCAATGCCCAGCCCCAGGTAGCACAGGCCCATGGCCGACAAGGTGCGCAGGCTTGGCCGTTCGCGCAGGGCCACCGCCTGGAACACCAGCACCAGGGTGGGGTAGGTGAACAAGATCAAACGCTCAAGCCCGGCGCTGATGTACTGCAGGCCATAGAAGTCGAACAGGCTGGCCAGGTAATAGCCCAGCAACCCGAGCATGGCCACGCGCAAGCCGTCACCGAGGTTGAGCACCGTACTGCCCTGGCTGCGGCTGGCCCAGACCAGCCAGGCAAACAGCGGCAGCGACAGCCCCATGCGCATGGCCAGCAGGCTGATGGCGTCCACCGGCCCAGCGGCGTAGGCAAGCTTGACGAAAATGGCCTTGAAGCTGAAGCCCAAGGCCGCCAGTACGGCGTACAGGGCGCCGCTTTGCAGTTGGCGCTGGATCAGGCTGCGTAACGCGTTCATGGAGTACTCATGGCAGAGGAAAGTCAGGGCTTATTCTGAACAGAAGGCGCCTGCGCTAAAATCGCTTTTTATCGAACGCCGTGTTCGTTTTTGAATAAGGGGAAGGGGCATGCCGTTCGACCTGACTGATTTACGCCTGCTGCTGGCCATTGCAGCCTCAGGGAGCCTGAGCAAGGCCGCTGCAAGCTTCCCGGTGGCGGTATCGGCTGCCAGCAATCGCCTGCGTCTGCTGGAAGAGCGTTGTGGCCTGGCGTTGTTCACCCGCAATGCTGCTGGCATGCAGCTGACGCCTGCCGGCCGCCTGGTGCTGGAGGGGGCGCGAAGTGTGCTGGCCGAGGCGCAGAAACTGCAGGGTACCCTGCAGGAGCTGGCTGGCGAGCAGCGCATCACCCTGCGCCTGGCAGCCTCCACGGTGTCCAACAGTACGCTGTTGCCGGCGATATTGGGGCCGTTCCTGGCCGATTACTCCGAAGTCGACCTGCAACTGATGGAGCGTGGCGCTGGCAGAAAGCTGGGCCACCCTGGAGTTGCGCTTGTGCTTTCGCGATTGGGAGCGCCTGAGTTCACACGGGCGGCAACTGGTGAGCTTTTTATCCGGCCAACGGCATGTTGCGGCAGTGGTTTGAATGGCTCAGTAGTGGCAATATGATATTTCGCTCGCACGGGCATCTGCAGGGGCCGAACTGGCAATTGCAGGCAACCGGACCAAGCGCCCTCTGAAAAGTCATCACGAGCGCATACAATCCGGCCTTTTCCACGTTAACCAGATAGGCCAATGCGTATATGGCGTTAGATCCACCCACGATGCTGACCATTTCGGTTGCCCTGGCAGCGGCTGCTGCGCTGTACCTGGCAATTGAATGGCGCAGTGTCCGCGAACCCTCTTTGCTGTTCTGGAGCGCAGGTTTCGCCACTATTACTGTTGGTTGCATCCTGGCGTTGTTGCGCGGGATCGGTTTGCTGTTCATCGGCATCTGGTTCGCCAATGGCTTGCTGGTGGTTGCCCACGCATTCTTCCTGATGGGCGTCCTGCGCTTTACCCAGGAGCGCTTGTCGCGTGGCTGGCTGATGATCGTGCTGGTCTGGTTCGCCTTGCTGCTGTTGCCCGTGGGGCCGCAGTGGTCGAAGCTGATGCTGATGGTCAACTCGTTGCTGGTGGCCGCGCTGACGCTCAAGGCCAGTTTTCTGCTGCGCCCGCATGGCAAATCGCTGAGCGTTGGTGCGGTGCAGTTGCGCTATGTATTGCTGATCCATGGGCAGTTTTATGTAATCAAGGCAATCATTGCCATCGCGCCGGGCACCTTGATTGACCTGGCCACCTTTGGCGGGCTGATCATTCAGGTTTCACTGGTTGAAGGGGCGATGGCGATCATGCTGATTGCCTTGTCGATGACCGGTACCGTGCGTTACCGGCGTGAGGAACGGATTGCCCGGCTGGCGGCGCGGGACCCGTTGACCGCGCTGTACAACCGGCGGGCGCTGGAGGTGCGGGCTGCGCATTTCTTCAAGGACGTGAGCCCGACCCAGCCCGGGGCGTTGCTATTGATCGACATCGACAACTTCAAGCTGGTCAATGACCTGCATGGGCATATTGCTGGCGACCGGTTGCTGATAGCCTTGAGCGAGATGATTCGCTCGGTGCTGCCCGAGCGCTCGCTGGCGGCGCGCTTGGGCGGGGACGAGTTTGTCATCTTGCTGGGTGGGGCCAGCAGCGAGCGGGTGGTTGAACTGTGCGGGTTGTTGCGTGAGCAGTTTCAGCAGTTTGCTGGCAAGACGGTGCCGACGCCTGCGGCGGTTACCTTGAGCATTGGCGCCAACCTGTTCGACCAGCCGCCCGCAAGCCTGGCGGCGTTGATCGAGCAGGGGGATGTGGCGTTGTATCAGTCCAAACGGGGAGGGCGTGACAGTATTCGCTTTGTCGAGCGGCCGATCGCCGATCTTAGCCAGTAAAAAGTGCTTTGCTTCCGTGCGCCTGGAAGCAAACTCAAAAACAGGAAAACATGACCAGCGAAGCTTTTGCTCCTTTTCAGCGCCTTGCCGCTGAGCTGCTGAAACACCTGCCGCCTGACCTGAATGATGGCTCCCACGACTTGGCCCATATTCATCGTGTATGGGCGAATGCGCAGCGCATCCAGCGGGCGGAGGGTGGCAACCAGCAGGTACTGCTTGCGGCGACGGTGCTGCATGACTGCGTGGCGGTGGAAAAAAACTCGCCGTTGCGTGGCCAGGCGTCGACGCTGTCGGCGGACAAGGCCACAGCGATCCTCGCTGACATGGGCTGGCCGTTGATGCGTGTGCAGCAGGTAGCGCACGCGGTGAAAGCTCACAGTTACTCGGCCGGGTTTGAGCCGCAGACGCTTGAGGCCAGGATTTTGCAAGACAGTGACCGCCTGGACGCGATCGGTGCGGTGGGGATTGCCCGGTGCTTTTACGTGTCCGGGCGGATGGGCTCGGCGCTTTATGACTTCGAGAATCCTGCTGCGCGGGGCAGGGAGTATCAGGATACGGCGTATGCCATCGAGCATTTCCACACCAAGCTGCTCAAGCTGGCGTCAGGCTTTAAAACCCGAGAAGGGGCGCGCCTGGCTGCCGAACGCCATGCGCGGCTTGAAGTGTTTCTTGCAGGCTTCATGGATGAGGTCGGGGCGAGCGCCGATGGGTAGGGGGCGGGTCTGCCAGCCCGGGTCAGTCAGCCCACCATCAAGCGCCGCGCGGGCGGCGCTCGATCGCATAGGCGATGCTAAAAGCCCTGCGAGCTGCTCAACGCCGCCGCAACACAGTGGCCAGCCCAACCGTCAGCACCACCGCGCAAAGCATGGCCAGGCTGATGGTAATGCCCACGCCCCACGCTTCAAGCAGCCCCGCCAACACCAGGTAAAACGCAATCACCCCCACCGCGCCGATCGCGTTGCCCCGCACCATTGCCGCCATGCCGGCCCGGCCATTCTGCACATGGGCAAACACCACCAGCGGCCAGGCAATCATCGGTATCGGCGCGAGCATCCCGCTGGTCGCCGGGCCCAGCCAGCTGGCCAGGCTGGTGATGATCATCAGCAAGCCCGTGGCAGACACCATGCGCAGGGGGATCTCCCAGAATCGTTGCCCGGGGCGAGCCAGAGTGCCTGGTTTGGGCTCGCGGCCGCTGGCGCGTATCAGCACTCCGATCAGCACCAGCGTTACGGCAATTGAAAGGTACAGGTTGCCCCAATGGGTAAATGCATAGGCAATCAGGCCATAGAACAGCAACGCCAGCAGCACGGACGGAGCGATGCCGAGCCTGCGCGTAACCATCAGATAGAAAGCGTAAGTAGCCTGCACCGCCGCCAAGCCGCCCAGGGCGCCGGGCAAAGCGCCCAAGGCAAAGGCCGTACCTTGCTCCAGACACAGGAAGGTGATCACCAACCCCGAAGTGATCGGCATGCCGGACAGCAGCCCGCCGAGCAGGCCGCCCCAGCGGCGCGAGGCGAGGGAGATGGCCCACATCAGCAGCGGGGTGATGATGAGTTTCAGGTAGAACAAGGTCATCGCGCAGTATCCCTACTGTGTGGGCGTGCGCCCTGCGGCAAAGCTGGCGCCATACACCGTGTTGAACGCTTCGCGGGCGCGCCCGCTCCCACAGGTTACGCGAACTGTCGGCAGCAACGGTAAAGATGTGCAAAGTTTCACCGTGCCATCACCCCTCAGCCCTAAAATCCGCCCGCTGCCGAATCAGCCAACGGCGGGCAGCCGATCTAGCCTTGTGGAGCGTTGCAATGAAGTCGAAACACCTTTTCCGCGCAGCGCTGGTGGCTGCGTTGGTATCCGCGTTGTCGGGTTGCTGGATGTTCATGCCGCCAGGTGGTGGCGGTGGTCACGGCGGTGGTGGCCATGGCGGTGGGGGTGGCTTTGGTGGCCATCAGGGCGGCGGCCCGCGCTAAGCCGCCCCGCGATGGAGCGCACTGCCTCGGCCGGGCTGCAACAGCGTACCCGGCACGAGGCAAGGCTGTCACCACGCTATACGTTGGCCATCCCATCCCCAGAAGCTGCCACTTTCCGCCGGTCCTGACCGGCCGATCTGTTCGATCAAACACTGCGCGGAAAACGCCGGCTCGAAGAGCTTGCCTTCTGGCACGTTGCCTTGAAAGGGGCGTGACAGCTCGGTGTCAGTGGTCCCCGGGTGTAACGCCAACACGGTAGCGGCCGGGTTCAGGCGTTTCAGTTCGATGCTTGCGGTATGCAACAGCTGGTTCAGCGCCGCCTTGCTCGCCCGATAGCTGTACCAGCCGCCCAGCTGATTGTCGCTGATCGAACCGACCCGGGCCGACAGGGCTGCGAATGTTGCGGGCTGTTTGCGCAGCAGCGGTAGCAGGTGTTTGAGCAGCAGGATGGGGGCAAATGCATTGGTGGCGAAGCTGGCCTGCAAGCCGGCGAGGTCCAGTTGGGCCAGCGACTTCTCGGCTTTGGCGCCTTGCTGGTGGAGGATGCCCAAGGCGCAGATGACCAGATGCAGGTGGTCATCTGCACCTCCCACTTGGTTCGCCAGCGCAGCGAGTGCTGTTTCATTGCGCGCATCACAGTCTGCCAGCCGCAGGCGTTCGCCATATTGCCGGGTAAGTGCCTGCAGAGGCTCATAGGTACTGGCCCGTCTCGACACGGCCCAGACGCGGTTTATGTCATCACGTGCCAGTAACGCGCGGCACGTTGCCAGGCCGATGCCTTGGCTGGCACCGCATATCAGTACATTGGCTTTGCCGGACAATCCAGGGATAAGGTTCATGAGGGGCCTTCTTGATTGATTTGGCGATAACTTGTGGGAGCGGGCTTGTCCCGCGAACACCGGCAAAGCCGGTGCCAGACACCGCGTTGCCTGCTTCGCGGGACAAGCCCGCTCCCACAATTGCCAACGTTTCCTGCGAGACAGCGTAGCCTGAAGGGCTGGGTGATCTCCTACACCGAGAGACCCCGGTTCGCCACTCCGAATGGCACATGCACCATCGGCAAATCCCCTGCCGGCGACTGCAGGTGGCTGCGCTGGTCGTCAAAGAACACGTGCGGCTTGAGGATCGACAGCACCCTGGGCTTTTCCATCCCGCCCAGAAAGAAGCACTCGTCCGGCGACACGCCCCAATTCTTCAAGGTCGTCACCACCCGTTCATGCGAGGGTGCATTGCGCGCCGTCACAATGGCAATCCGCAGGATACGCTTGTATGTCGGGTCCTCGGCCAGCCTACGGTCTTCAAGCATGCGAATCAGCGAAAGCTTGCGGTACAGGTCTGCCAACGGCCCCGGCGAATGCGGGGTACCCATGTGCACACGCTCGTGCTCCTGGAAGTCGTCCAGGTTGTTGTCGCGCTTGAACACGCTCTCTGCTTCGTCGTCGGCAATCACGCCATCGAAGTCAAAGGCCACCCGCAGCTCGGTGTCGATTTCATCGTCGTAGATGCGCGTTGGCAGTACCCGCCCGGCCGGATAGTTGGCGTCGATCGCCTTTTGCACATCTTCCTCGTTGGCACTGAGAAACAGTGAGGCATTGAACGCCGGGATGTATTCGTAGGGCGAGCGGCCCGACATGAAGGCTGCGCGGGTAATGTCCAGCTGGTAATGGCTAATCGAGCGAAATACGCGCAGGCCGGTTTCTGGCGAATTGCGCGAGAGCAGCACCACTTCCACCGGCAACTGAGCGGGGAAGGCCTGGTTGATGCTCAGGAAGCGGCGAATGAACGGGAACGCCACGCCTTTGGGGAAGGGGTCGTCCAGGTTCTGCTGCTGATGCTGACGGTAAGCCTCGACGCCCTCGGTCTGGTAGATGTCGTCGGAGATGCTGAGGTCGAACAAGGCGCTGGAAGCGACACCGATCACCAGCTTTTCTTCAATGGGGTAGGGCATGAAGCTGCTCCTGCAAGTGGCTGGGTTTGTCAGAGTAGGTGAGCCTTCCACTGGATCAGGTTCGGGCAGGCAGCGCTTGCGGGTTGGCGACGTTTTGCGGCACGCCGTCGAAGAACGCCAGCACATTGTCAAAGGCGTCGCCGAAGTACAGCTCGTAGCCATTTTTCTCTACATAACCCAAGTGCGGCGTACAGAGCGCTCGGGGGTGGCGCAGCAGCGGATGGCCGGGGTCGAGCACGGGCTCGTCCTCGTACACGTCCACCGCTGCGTAACCCGGCCGCCCCGCATCCAGTGCCTGCAGCAACGCCCCCGGTGCAATCAGTTCAGCGCGGCTGACATTGACTAGCAAAGCGTCAGTCTTCATGCGCGACAGGTCATCGAAGGTAACCCTATGGCGCGTCTGTCCCGACAAGCGCAAGTTCAGGCTGACAATATCCGCTTCAGCAAAAAACGCCTCACGCGAGGTTGCCGCCCGGTGGCCGTCTGCCTCGGCGGCGGCGCGGCTGCTGTCGCTACCCCACACCAGTACCGGCATATCGAAGGCCTGCGCATAGCGCGCCAGGCGTTGGCCGATCTTGCCGTAGCCCCAGATGCCCAGCACCTGGCCGGCCAGCGCCTGGCCCATGTTGACTTGCCAGTGGCCTTGGCGAAAGCCATCGATGGCCGGCACCAGTTGCCGGCGGGCATTGAGGATCAGCGCCCAGGCCAGCTCTGCAGGGGCTACCGGCGAGCCGCGCCCCTCGGTCACGACAATGCCACGTGCGGTGCAGGCAGCCAGGTCGAGGTGGCTGGACACCTTGCCGGTCTGGCTGATCAGTTTCAGTTTGGGCAGACGGTCGAGCAAGGCGGCGTCGATGCGCGTGCGTTCACGGGTGAGGACCAGCGCATCGGCATCGGCGAAGCGTGCTGCCAATTGCTCCAGCGTTGCCGGCTGGCGTTCATGCAAGACGCTGACAGTGTGTGCGTTCAGGCGGCTGAAGCAGTCGAGCGTGCGGATCACATTTTGGTAATCGTCGGGAATGACAATGTGCATGGTGGCCTGGCCCTGGTTTTACGGTGAGGCACCAAAGATAACCCAGCTGGCGGCCCGTCAGTTAAGCAGTAGGGGCTTACAGGTGCTTGCCTTGAGATGTCCGGTGCCTGTGAGATCGAGCGCCGCCCGCGCGGCGCTCGATCTCACAGGCGATGCAAAAGGTATGGCGAAACAGCAGTGCCACCTAGGCATTACGTGACAAATGCTCCACCAGAAAATCCACAAACAGCCGCACCCGCGCCGGCATCGCCGGGCCACCGACGAACACTGCATGGATCGGCTCGCGGTCGTCGGGGTTGTACGCTTCCAGCAATGGCAGCAACCGCCCGCTGGCCAGGTCATCGGCCACGGTGAAGGTGCCAATACGCGCGATGCCCGCGCCAAGCCTGGCCAGTTGCGCCAGTGCTTCGCCGCTGCTGCATTCAATGTTCCCTGCGACTTTCAACGAGAACACTTGCCCGTCACGGCGAAACGGCCAGTCCGGCGCTGCACGGCGGAAGTTGAAGCGCAGGCAGTTGTGCCTGGCCAGGTCTTCCGGCACCTGCGGCGAACCACAGCGCGCCAGGTACTCTGGCGAGGCCACCACCACCTGGCCGGTTTCGCCAATGGCGCGGGCACTGAGTGAGCTGTCCGGCAGGTGACCGAAGCGCAGCGCGACGTCGGCCTGGCCGCCGAGAATGTCGGCTACTTCGTCGCTGAGGGTCAGGTCCACCAGCACCTGCGGGTAGCGCGCACTGAACGCTGCCAGCAGCGGCACCACGGTCAGCCGGGCATGGCCCAGTGCCGCGCTGACCCGCAAGCGCCCGCGTGGCACGCCCTGGTCGGTAATCGCCTCTTCAACCTCCTGCATGTCGGCCAGCACCCGCCGCGCGCCACGCAGGTACGCCTCGCCCTCGGGGGTAAGGGTAAGCGCCCGGGTGGTACGCAGCAGCAGGCGCGTGCCCAGGCGCTGTTCGGTGCGGGCGAGAATGCGGCTGACTGCCGAGGGCGTCAGGCCCAACGCCCGGGCGGCAGCAGACAGGCTGCCTTCCTGCGCCACCCTGGCAAATATCTCCATCTCGCCGGATCTTCCACTGAAGTCCATTTGTGCCTCATAAGCAAAGGTGGTTCGCAAAAATGCAGTCTAGTGCGATTTTGAAACGGATCGTAGCATTTGCGGCATAGATAAGGAGCTTGCCATGCGTATCAATCCACCTCTTGTCGCACTTGCCATCGGTGCCTTCGGCATCGGTGTCACCGAGTTCGCCCCCATGGGCATGTTGCCCAGTATCGCCACTGACCTTGGCGTTTCCATTCC
The DNA here is from genome assembly GCF_044749445.1 of Pseudomonas sp. NPDC089408. Taxonomy (NCBI): domain Bacteria; kingdom Pseudomonadati; phylum Pseudomonadota; class Gammaproteobacteria; order Pseudomonadales; family Pseudomonadaceae; genus Pseudomonas; species Pseudomonas sp. NPDC089408. Next base: position 39,848 of record NZ_JBIVHY010000020.1, on the reverse strand, counting down.
CGCTGCCGGGCTGCTGGTCAGCGCCTATGCCATCGGTGTGCTGATCGGCGCACCGCTGATGACCCTGGCCACGGTGAAGATCCCGCGGCGTTACCTGTTGATCGGGCTGATGGCCATCTTTACCCTGGGCAACCTGATGTCGGCCCTGGCCAGCGATTACACCAGCCTGCTGGTGGCTCGCGTGGTCACCTCACTCAACCACGGTGCGTTCTTTGGCATTGGCGCGATTGTCGCAGCCAGTGTGGTACCGCCCGAGAAGCGCGCCGGGGCGGTGGCGGCGATGTTCATGGGCCTGACCCTGGCCACCATCGGCGGGGTGCCGCTGGCAACCTGGTTTGGTGAAATGCTCGGCTGGCGCACGGCGTTCTGGGGCATTGCCGGGCTTGGTCTGATCGCAATGACCACGCTCTGGTACGCACTGCCCAATGTGCCGACGCCCAAAGGCGATGGCGCCATGGCCGAAATCCGCGTGCTTGGCCGCGGGCCGGTGCTGGCAGCCTTGCTGCTGACCGTGGTGGGCTCCAGTGCGATGTTCACGGTATTCACCTACATTGCGCCAATCCTGCAGAGCGAAGCGGCGGCGTCCACTACTTTCGTCACGGCCATGCTGGTGCTGTTCGGTGTCGGCCTGACCTTGGGCAACGTGTGGGGCGGCAAAGCCGCTGACCGCTCGATCGATCGCACGTTGATCCTGTCGTTGGCGGTACTGATTGCCGTGTTGTTGGTGTTCCCATTGGTGCTGGACTGGCCGCTGCCGACGGCGCTGGCAATCCTGGTCTGGGGCGCTGCCAGCTTTGCCCTGGTGCCGCCGCTGCAGATGCGCGTGATGGAGGCGGCCAAGGATGCGCCCAACCTGGCGTCGGCAGTGAACATTGGCGCGTTCAACCTGGGGAATGCGATTGGCGCGGCGCTGGGTGGCGCGGTGATCAACGCAGGCCTGGGCTACCCGGCAATTTCCCAGGCGGGAGCGGCGATGGCGACGGTGGGGCTGGTGATGGTGCTGCTGTTTGCCTGGCGTGGGCGAGCGGCGGCGGGGCAGCTTGCGGTGTAACGGCTTGAGGTATCGGGGGGCGCTTAGCGCCCCCTTTTTTAGTTTACGGCGTACCGTTACGGCCATGCAGGTGATAGGCCGGGCGCTCGCTCAGGCGTTCGTAGTAATCGCGCACGGCGGGCAAGTGCGGGTGGTCGAACGGTGTTTCGAACCAGCGGTTGACCGACAGGCCGATCGGGATGTCGGCCAGGGTGAACTGGCTGCCCGCCACATAGGCACCGGTGCTGGCCAGTTGGCGGTCGAGGATGTGCATGTAATGCGACCAGTCTGCGCAACCGGCGGCGAGCGCCTGCGGGTCCTGGTGAGCGGGCGAGTGCCTGACCAGCGACATGAAGGCGTAACTCCAGGAGCGGTTGAGGTCCGAAGCCTGCCAGTCGATCCACTGGTCGATCCTGGCCCGCGCCTGCGCCTCGCCCGGGTAGAACGCGGTGGCGCCGTAGCGGTTGGCCAGGTAGCGGATGATGCTGTTGGACTCCCACAACGTGAAGTCGCCATCCTGGATCACCGGGACCATGGCGTTGGGGTTCAGTGCCATGAATTCGGCGCTGTCGGTGGGCTGGAAGCCCGAGCCCCAGTCTTCGCGCTCGAACGCTACCTCGAACTCAGCGCAGGCCCACAGGACTTTTCGCACATTGATGGATGAGGCTCTGCCGAGTATCCGTAGCATGGTGTTCGTCCTGATGTGGGGGTGGTTGATCGTCCGCCACTGCCGGGTGCCGGTCAAGGGGCCGATCAACGGATCAGCGTGCGCTTTGTAGGAATCTTGTAGTCCATTTCCGAAAGTAACCCACTCCACTCCATAGGTCATTGTGGTGAGGCAGGTTGGCGCCTAGTCTCGGCACGCTCAACCCCCGAGGAATGGACATGGAAAACGACACCCCGAAAGACAACAGCAAACTGAATGTCGTGCGTGCCGCCAGCCGGTTTGGCAACCCCGATGCCGAACTGGTGCAAATGCGGCCGCAGTTGCCAATGCGTACAGCGCTGATGGAAGCATCGGGCATCATGGGCTGCATCACCGAAATCACCCGCAAGGCCATTGACAGGCCTGGCGACCGCAAGGTGATGATGAAGGCCACGTTCTACCTGGCCGGCATGGCCAAGGCCCTGATCGATGGCCAGTTGCAGCAGATGCGTCAGGCGCGCGAAGGCGAGGGCGAAGCCTAGGGTTTGTACGAAAAGTCGCCGAGCGGCGATCAGGCAAGGCGAAAACAGGCGAGGAACGGCCGGGGTCGCGCCCGACTTTACGGGTTGTAAATGAGCATTCCGAGCCTGTTTTCAACGCAGCATGATCGTCGCGCAGGCACTTTTCGTACAAACCCTAGACAGGGTTGCCTGGGGGGCGCGAAGTTGGCACCCTTTAGCGGTTTTAATCGTCTGTACCACGTCAGAAGGAAGTACGCATTGAGCTGGGACAAGGTGGGGAAGCTTCTGGTCACCGTGCTGATTGGCCTGATGGTCCTGTTGGCTGCTTACGCGTTGTTCAGGGGCAACCCGCGCCTGGAAGCGTCCTTGACCTATGCTTACCTCACCTACCCCGGCCAGTTCAGCGAGCGCATCAGCAAGGCCAGCGAGCAGCTCAAGTACGAGCAGCTGCAGGGGCGCATAAACAGTATCAGCCAGGGTGAGCTGGGCCACGACCAGGTCGAGCGCCTGATCGAAATGGCCCAGGCGCCGTATGCCCAGCTGTTCGCCAAACCGTTCGAGGCCGGGTTGGTCGACCACCGAACCGGCTTGCTCATAGAGTTGCGCAACAGCGGTGACGCGCAGGTACGCCAGGTGCAGATCCGCCTGCCAGCCAAGGGCCTGGTGCAGGTGCGCGACGCTGCCGGCAATGACACGCTACTGGAGCATGCCACTGCGCAAGTGGAGATCCCGGCCATCGAGCCAGGTGGCGCCTGCAAGGTGTGGGTGTATTTCGACGCTGATTTTACGCAGATCCGTCAGGGTGGGGTCGGCATCCGGCATGCCGACGGTGCGGCCAATGTGCAGGTGTACCGCGAGGTCATCGGTTTCCCGGCAACAGTGGCCCGCTACAGCCGCGAGCTGATGGTGTTGCTGGGGGTACTGGCGCTTGGCCTGCTTGGCCTGGGTTATGCCTGCCTGGCACGATGTGAGCGCCGTCGCCTGCCGTGACATCTGCATTGCCTGTGCGATCGAGCGCCGCCCACGCGGCGCAAGCCCGCTCCCACAAGAAAGCCCGTCTGGGGTGGCAAATCAGAACTGATAATCCACCTGCGCCAACAACGTCCGTCCCGGCATCGGTTGCAGGAAGGTATTGGTCGACCCCGCCAGCCCGCTGACAAAATTCAGCTCATCGGTGACATTGAGCATGCGTACTGTCACCCCCCACTGCGGTTGGCGGTAGTACACCGCCAGGTCCAGGTTGTATTCGTCCGGCACTTTCACGGTCTTGCTCAGGTTCAGGTACCAGCTGCTGGTCCACCAGCCCGACAGCTCCACACCAAACCCTGAATCAAACCGGTAGTCGACATAGCCACCTGCGTTGTACTCAGGTATCTGCACTGCATCGAACTTGCCAGACGGGCGCTGGTTGAGGCTGTTGTTGTCGCCGAACACCGTCCCGTTGTCGGGGATGAAGCCGGCCGAAGCGAACCCGGCCTGGCTGGTGAATTCGTTGTACGCGCTGATGCGGCTGAGGTTGAGGCCACTGCGCAGGTTCTGGTCCTGATAGCGCAAGGTTGCCTCCCAGCCTTTGACGATCAGCCGGGCGATGTTGTTGTTGCTGTCCGGCGCCTGGTCGCGGGCCTGGCGGTAGGCTGCCAGGGTCAGGAACAGCTGGTCGGGCACCGCTTCCACCTTCACGCCCACTTCATGCAACACACTGAGGCTTTCGAAGGCCAGCGGGTTGAGCTGGTTGGCCCCGGCACCGCTGCCCCAGCCCAGGCCATTGGTGAAGAAGCCGGTGTTCACCGCCAGCGAGCGGTCGAAAGTGTAGTACAGGGTGCTGTTTTCCGTGGGTTTGACATAGGGGCTGACTTGCACCGAGAACAACCGGTAGTTGTTCGAGTCCTTGCGCGGGTTGCCGCCCGGTAATACGAAGGGGTTGTCAATGCGCGCGTCGATCCAGCTGCGGCTGGCGCCGATGTTCAGCCCCACATGCTCGCCCAGGCGCAAATTGTGCTGGCTGAACAGGGTCTTGGTGCTCCAGGTGCTGTCGGCGGTGTACGGCGCCACCGACTCGGCATACAGGCCATGCCCGGCCGGGTACATGGCCGGCAGGTTGAGCCAGCCGTAGTAACTGGATAACTGCGGCACGCCAGGTTGGCCGATCCACGCACCATTGCCGCCGGCAGGGTTGCGCCCGCCCAGGCCGAGCAGGTCGCCGGGGTTTTTCAAGGTTGGGTCGAGGGTCAGGTCATAGGCGTTGATGGTGCTGCCGAAGTGGTTGTTGGCAGCAATCGATTCGTTGCGCTCGCGGCGGTAGATCAGCCCGCTGTTGCTGTCGTCGATCAGGGTCAGAGCGCCCAGCTGCCACTGGCCGCGGGCGCGGAACTCGAAGCGGTTGTCGAAGATGTCGTCCTTGCCCTGCACCTGGAACGCGCCCACTGCATCGGTGGTGTCGGTGGAGTGTTGGTAGAAGGTGCTGTTGGCCAGGGTGATCGACGGGCTCAGGTCACCTTCCACGCGCAGTTGCGTGGTAAAGCGCCGCGAGCGGTTTTCATCCTGCGCGCGCTGGCCGGTCTGTGACGACAACGACGCCTGGCCGTTGCCCGCCAGGGACGGGTCGTAGACCCAGCCACGCAGGCTGCCAGGGCTGGCCTGGGTATTGGGCGAGGCGCCCTGGAAGCTGCCATCGACCACCTGGTACTGGCCCTGGGCATTGCGCTGGCGCTGCACCCAGCCCAGCACCTGAGCGTCGGCCGCGCCGGAGGACAATACCGGCGACCACAGGGTATTGCCGTTCTGGATGATCGGCGTGGCGCGCCCGGCGGCGTATTTGCCGTGGTCGACCAGGTCTTGGGTGGCGCGGTTCCAGCCGTGGGTGATGTTGTAGTCGTAGTAATCGTCGTAGGCGGCGTTCCAGTCCACCCGCAGGTTGTCGTTGCGCCAGGCGAGTGCGCCGTAGAAGGCGTCGAAGTTGTTTTCGACGTTGTCGTAGAAGTCTTCCTGGCGCTGGCGGGTAATGCTCACCCGGTAGGCCAGGTTGTCGCTCAGCGGGCCGGTGTTGTCGATGCTGAATTTGGTGGCATCACGTGATTCACCGTCGGGGATCCAGCTGCCGATCTCGCCACTGAGCTTGGTACGGAAGCGGTTAAAGTCGGGTTTCTTGCTCAGGTAGTTGACATAGCCGCCGCTGCCGCTGACCGAGCCGTAGGTGACCGACGACGGTCCGGCGACAATGTCGGCACCTTCGTAGGCATTGAAGTTGGCCGGGTGGCGCACGCCGTAGGCGCGCTGGCCGTCCTGGAACACTTCACTGTTCTGCCCGCGCATCTGCGGCGCGATGCCGGCGTTCTGGCCGCCGCCACGGGTGATGCCGGGGGCGTACTTGACCAGGTCGTCCGAGCTGCGTATCGGGTCGCGGGCCAGTTGATCGGCGTTGATCTGGGTGACCGAGCGCGGGGTGTCGAGCACCTTGGCTTCCAGGCCGCCGTAGATCGAGGCGGGAGGGCGGCTTGGCAGGGCTTCGTCGTCGGCCTGTTCGGCCTGCACGGTGACGGTTTGCAGCTGGGTGTCTTCGGCATGCGCCAGCGGCGCGCTGGCGGTGAGGATGGCCAGCGCCAGGGCGCTGGGCTGGAATTTGGGGTGCAGCAAGGTAACGCGGGGCATTGGCTGGGCCTCGTTGGATAAGGGATTGGGGGGGAAGCGAGGGCGCAGCCGCGCCTGCGGTTGGTGTTGGAATTGGCGCGGTCGTTGTAGGAGCGGCCTTGTGTCGCGATAGGGCCGCAAGGCGGCCCCAGGATTTCAGCGTCGGTGCATGGATTGCTGGGACCGCTTTGCGGCCCTATCGCGACACAAGGCCGCTCCTACAACGACCGCGTAACAGCGGGCTCAGGTTTTAAGCCACAAGCTCTCGAACCGCCAGGTACTGAACAGCGACTGCTCGGCCTGCGCGCCACCCACGCGAGTGCTGACGCTGTCGAGCAGGTCGGCAAAGCCCCAGATCAGCATGCCGCCACGTTCGTACTGGATACGTTGCGCACGGTGCACCAGCGCCTTGCGTTGCTCCAGGTCCGGTTGGGCCATGGCGGCAAGGAACGCGTCGCTGAATTCGGGGTCGTTGAAATGGGTCTTGTTGGCCACGGCAAACGGCGCGTCGGTATGGATGGCACTGGCCAGGAACGGGGCACCGATGCTGCCACCTGTACTCAAGGTCCAGTCATCACGCTGCGGGCCTTGGAAGGTCGCCAGGTCGACCTGGCGCACGTTAACGGTGACGCCGATGCGCCGCGCCTGTTCGGCCAGCACCAGGGCGGAAGCCAGCCCCGGCCCTGGCGTGGTCACCAACTCCACCTGCAACTGCGCGTGCCCGGCTTGGCGCAGCAACTGCGCAGCACGCTGTGGGTCATGCGGGCGCGGGCCAATGCTGTGGTCAAAGGTGGGGTCGAACGGTGCATACAGGTCGTTGGCCACCCGGCCCTGGCCGTTCAGCGCACGGCGCACCAGCTCGTCGCGGTCGGCCAGCAGGCGAAACGCCTCACGCACCCGTGGGTCGTTGAACGGCGGCTTGGCAGTGTTCATGTCGAACGACAGCCAGTTGCCGCTCACCGACTTCAGCAGGCGCAACCGAGGGTCGGCCTGCAGCACTTGCAGGTGCTCGGTGGACATCACATTGGCCATGTCGATCTGCCCGGCCCGCAGCGCCGCCAGGCGGCCGGTCTGGTCCTTGAAATCGATGATTTCCAGTTCATCGGCATAGGGCTTGCCGGGTTTGTAGTAGTTGTCGAAGCGGGTGAACAGCGAACGCTGGCCGGGGGTGAAGCTTTTCAGTTTATAGGGCCCGGCACCGACCGGGTTGGTCACCGGGTGGTAGTCCACCGGCACGATGCCGCCGAAGTTGACCCAGGTTTCCGGCAGGGGCAGGTAGCTGCGCCCTTCACGGAAGCCCAGGCGCACGGTACGTGCGTCGAGCTTGACCAGGTTGTCGCGGTCGACCCAATGCAGCAGTGCCGCGTAGGGCGAGGCCAGTTGCGGGTCGGTCAGGCGGCGGATGGAGAAAATCAGGTCGTCGGCGTCGATGGTCTTGCCGTGGTGGAACTCAAGCCCGGGTTGCAGCCGCAGGGTCCAGCTGCTGGCATCGGCATTGGGCTCGGCGAACTCGGCCAAGGCCAGGCGCGGTTGCATCTGCTCGTCCCATTCCCACAGCTTGCTGTACAGGGCAAAGCCACGGACGATGCCGCTGCCGATCGGTTTGTGAGCATCGAGGTTGCCGCTCTGGTTGCCGTCGATGATGCCCAGGCGCAAGCGCCCGCCATGGCGCGGTTGGTCGGCTGCGACGTGGGTCGGGCTGTCGGCCGGGCCGCAGCCGGCCAGCACCCCGCCGGCCAGTACGCCGGCGTGGCCGAGAAAGCTGCGCCGGCTCAGTGGGTATCCGTCCCAGGCCATGGCGTCAGGCCCCGTTGCTGGCGTGCAGTTGCACGGAGGCGACGGGCTGGCGGGCCAAGGGCGCACGCTGCTCGCGGAAGTGCGGCAGGATGTGCTCGCCAATCCGGTAGGCTTCTTCCAGGTGCGGGTAGCCCGCCAGGAAGAACAGGTCGACACCGATGCCGTGGTACTCGCGGATGCGCGCCACCACGTTGGCGTAGCTGCCCACCAGCGCGCAGCCCGGCGGGATGCCGATGTAGCCGAAACCGGTCCACACATTGGGGTGGATGAAGAAGTCGTCGAAGGCCTTAGCTTCGTCCTGGTCGCCGTAGCCGTGCTCGTAGCTCAGCTTGCGCGCGGTGCGCAGGCCGGCGTGGGCGGCGCGGGCCTTGACCGTGCCCTTGGCCACGCCTTCGTCGAAGAAACGCTTGGCCTCTGCCCGCGCCGCTTCTTCGCTGTCGCGGGCGATCACGTCGATGGACAGGCCAAAGCGGATGTCGCTGCGCCCCCACTTCAGCGCGCGAGCGCGGATATCGGCGACCAGCGCGGCGATCTCGTCCGGGTGCTCGGCGCGCATCAGGTAGAAGTCGGCATGCTTGGCGGCGAACTCGCGCGCCGCCACCGACGAGCCGGCCGTGCAGATCAGCGGCAGTTCGGCCTTTTTCAGCGGGCCGCGCAGGCCGCCGCCTTCGGCCCGGTAATAGGCGCCTTCATAGTGGAACTGCTCGTTGTGCCAATAGCCGCGCACCACGTCCATGAACTCGGTGGCGCGGGCGTAGCGCTGGTCGTGGTCCTCAACGTCGCCGACCTGGCGCTGGATGGCATCCGAGCCGCCATTGATGATGTTCCACACCAGGCGGTTGCCGGTGGCGCGCTGGTAGGTCGCGGCCTGTTGCACGGCCACCCAGGGCGTGTAGTGGTAGGGCTGGAAGGCGGTGACGAATTTCAGCGTGCGGGTTTCCCGGGCCAGCAGCGAGCACACTGTCCAGGGCTCTTCTCCGGTGGGTGCGTTGACCATCAGCGCGCCGCCGAAGCCGTTGATTTCAGCGGCACGGGCGATTTGCCCGAGATAGTCGATGTAGGTGAAATGATCCCCGACGGCAAAGCCGGATACTGCGCCGGTACTGGGGCCTCCGGCATGCCAATCGCCACGGTTGCGCGGGTCGCCGGGCAGGAACTGGGTTTCGCCGTGCAGGGGCAGGCGTGTGAAAAATTCGATGCTCATGGCGTGTGCTCCTTACTGAACGCTTGGGCTGCAGTTGGGGGTAACCGGCTGGCCGCTGATGACCTGGCGGGCGAAGGGGATCGAGTCCTTGAGCGAGGCATTCACTGTTTCGCTGTGGCCCAGGCCCTTGTACAAGTGGCCCTGTACCACCGAGCCGGCCTTGCAGGCGTCCTGCATCAGCGCCACCTGGGTGGCGGCAGCTGGGGTCTTGTCCTCGGCGCCGGTGCCGATGAAGATCGGCTGCGCCAGTTTCAGGGTCGGGTACGACACCTGTGCCAGCCATGGCTTGAGCTGGTCGCCCTGATAGTCCTTCTTGGCGTTGGCCGGGGTCAGGCCGGTGCCGACCACATCACTGACCAGCGACGACAGGCAGCTGCTGCGCGCCTGTTCGAACAGCGGCAGGGCCTTGTCGGTGTAGAAATCGCGTGGGTCGATGCTCGGGTCGTACTGCTGAGCTGCAAGCAGGGTGTAGAAGCCGTAGGCGAGGGCCGGGTCGACCTTGTTCTGGTCCTGCTCGCCGACGCTCTTCGAACCCACGGTGTAGATCACCCCGGTGCCGATGCTGCCCTTGACCCCCAGTTTTGGTGCATAAGTGGCCGCATAAGCTCCGGCGGCAAAGGCGCCGGCACCGCCTTGAGACTGGCCGATGATCAGCACCTTGTCGGCCAGCCCCGGCACGCCGGCGACCACGGCCTTGGCGGCATCGAGAATGCCGTAGGCGGCCATGCGGTTGTTCAGCAGCGGGTGGCCACCGGGCACGCCCAGGCCCTGGTAGTCGGTGGCGACAATGGCATAGCCCTCGTCCAGCCAGCGGTTGAGGTACTGCACATCGCGGTAACTGCGGCCGGCCCACGACGGTGCGCAGATGTCTGCCACGCCGACGGTGCCATGGCCCCAGCTGGCGACCGGCCAGCCGCCAGCCGGTGCCTTGCCCTTGGGAATGAATAGCGCGCCGGAGACCACGATCGGCGTCTTGCCGTCGATGCCGTCCAGCGAGGTGTAGAGAATGCGTTGCGCACTGGCCGCGTGGGGCAGGCTCAGCGCCTGCTCCAGCGGTTCGCTGCGCAGCAGCTTGCCGGGCGTGGCGGGGATGGCCTTGCTCCAGGTGTAGAAGGCCGAGACGCGGCCATCGCCCTGCTGCGTGTCAGGTTTGGGGGCATAGGTTTCGGCGGCCATGGCACCGATGGACAGGGCCAGGGCACTGAGACCGAAGACGAGCGAAGCAGGCAGTTTCATGGGTAAGGCTCTCAAGGTTGTTGGCTGATCTGGGCGTCGAGGGACGGCCAGTAGTGGGTCAGTTGCAGGTCGATCAGCGCCTGGCGGGTAAAGCCGGTGGCCAGGTCGTGGGTGATGTCGTAAGGCGTGCGGATCAGCCGATTGGCCAGGGCGTACTGGCCAAGGGCGTCGTAGTGGGCCTTGAGCTGGGCATCGCTTTTCGGCGCCCAGCGCGCCTGCCACGCCACCGGGTCGTCCTGGTCGTCGCGACGCAGCACGCTTTCGCTGACGCCGGCACGCGATGACAGCGCGTAGTACGCGTCGCGGTGCTGTTCCTGCGAGATCCACCAGGCCGCGCGCACCCAGGCGGTGGCCACCAGTTGCGTGAGGTCGGCGTGCTGCTGCACGAAGCGGTCGGTGCCCCACAGGTCCGAGACCAGCCGCCAGTCGTTGGCGCCCTGTTTGCTTGACCAGAGAATGCGTGCCACGCCTTTGTCTTCCAGGGCATAAGCTTCGTTGAGCAGCACGGCGGCATCGACCTTGCCGGCGGACACCGCTGCGGCGCCAACTTGCGGGTTGAGGTTGGCGATCTTGAAATCGCTCAACTGCAGGCCTTGGCTTTGCAGGAAGTTGCTGAAGGCGAACTCCCAGGGCCGGCCACGGTGGATAGCCAGGCGCTTGCCCTTGAGGTCGTGGATGCTGCGCACGGTGGAGTCACTGGGTACGACCAGGTAGATGTTGTTGCCGCTGCCGCCTGGCACCACCAGCTTGCCCGGCACCTGGCCGGCGCCTGCGATCACCGAGGGCAGGTCGCCGCGCACGGCAAAGTCCAGGCTGTCGTTGCTGAAGCCTTCGTTGATCTGCGGCCCGGCGCCGGCATGCGGCAAGGCGGTCCATTGCAGTTTTACGCCGCGGGCGGCCAGTTGCTTTTCCAGCCAGCCTTCTTCGATCACCCGGCCGGGGATGCCGCCGAATACCGGCGTACCGCCCTGGGTGAAGGCGACGATGGCGATGCGCACCGCCGCCGGTGGCTCGGCTGCCAGCGCAACCAGGCTGAGGAACAGGCCGCCCAGCAGGGCGAGGGCATGACGCCAGGGATTGTTCATGTGCAGCTCCAGGCAAAGGTTCTACGGGCCAGGAGCGAAATGCATGCCAGCCTCTTTGAAACTGGCTGCAGGCCTTTGATTACGTGGCTTTCAATCAACCGCGGCGGGGAGGAGGCAAGGCGGGCCTGCTGATCGGCGGGCAGGTGAGTGCTGGCGGGTTGCTGCTGGAGCAGCAGGCCGCTGCTGGAAAATCGTATATTCCTAATTTGAATATATAAATATTAATTAATAATTTTTTGATCTAATTTGTTTCATGCACTATGGGCCAGCGCGTCAACTGCCAGGAATGCCCCTATGTCGCTGATCACCCACCCCAATGCCCGCGAGCTGACCAAGTCGGTGCGTGCCACCGTGCTCGTGTTCAAGGACCCGCGCTCGCAGGAACTGCTCAGCCGTATCGAGCGCCTGGCGCCCAGCGAGGCCAACACCCTGATCATTGGCGAAACCGGCACCGGCAAAGAACTGGTCGCCCGGCATATCCATCACCTCAGCCGCCGAGGGCGTGAGCCTTTCGTGGCAGTCAACTGCGGGGCCTTTGCCGAAACCCTGGTGGAGAGCGAGCTGTTCGGCCATGAGAAAGGCGCGTTCACCGGCGCCACGGCCAACAAGGCCGGCTGGTTCGAGGCGGCCAATGGCGGCACGCTGTTCCTCGACGAGATTGGCGATTTGCCACTGAACATGCAGGTGAAGTTGCTGCGGGTGCTGCAGGAGCGCGAAGTGGTACGCCTGGGGTCACGTACACCGATCCCGATCAATGTGCGGCTGGTGGCGGCGACCAACGTCAACCTGGCCGATGCGGTGGTGGCGGGGCATTTCCGTGAAGACCTGTTCTACCGCCTGCACGTGGCGACCATCCGCCTGCCGCCGCTGCGCGAGCGGCCGGGGGATATCCTGCCGTTGGCGGAATTCTTCATCGAGGAACATTGCCGGCGCCTGGGTTATGAACGTGCATCGCTGAGCCCGGATGCCGAGCGCAAGTTGCTGGCGCACAGTTGGCCGGGCAACATCCGTGAGCTGGAGAATGCCATCCACCATGCGTTGCTGGTGTGCCGCTACCAGGTGGTGGCGCCGGCGGACCTGCACCTGGTGGATATGCGGCCTGCCGTAGCCGCGCAAGCTGCGCATCCGCACCTGCCGGCGCCCGGCGTGGCGGCGCCTGATCTGGAAAGCGCGTTGCTGGCATTGTTCGAGCAGAATGTGCCGAATTTGTATGAGCATATCGAGGAGACGGTGTTCAGGGCAGCGTACCGGTACTGCCATGGGAACCAGTTGCAGACAGGGCGGTTGCTCAACATCAGCCGCAACATCGTGCGGGCGCGGCTGGAGAAGATTGGTGAGCTGACAAAAGCATGAGCGGCTACGCGGTCTTTGTAGGAGCGGCCTTGCGTCGCGATAGGGCCGCGTAGCGGCCCCAGCAATTCATGTGTTAACGCTGAAATTCTGGGGCCGCTTTGCGGCCCTATCGCGACGCAAGGCCGCTCCTACAAATGACCGCGTAGGGTTCGGTTACTTGATAAACCGCACCTGGCTGTTGATCTTCTCGATCACTGCCCCTTTGCGCTCATTGAAACGGGCCTTGTTCTGCTCGAACAGGTTGTTGCCCTTGGTATCGATGGAGATGATCAGTGGCCCGAACTCGCGCACGCGGTTCACCCACAGGGTTTCCGGCATGCCCAGGTCCTGCCATTCGGCGCGTTCGATCTCTTCCACCTGGGTCGCCGCCAGCACCGCGCAGCCGCCGGGGAATACCGCATGCACGGCCTTGTTCTCCAGGCAGCCGGTGGTGGTTTCCGGGCCCATGCCGCCCTTGCCGACAATCAGCTTCACACCGGTCTGTTCAATGAACTGCTTTTCGAACTTTTCCATGCGCATGCTGGTGGTCGGGCCGATGGAAACCATTTCGAAGCTGCCATCCTCTTTCTTCTTGACGATGGGGCCGGCGTGGAAAATTGCGCCGCCACGCAGGTCCACCGGCAACTCGCGGCCCAGCTCGATGAGCCGGCGGTGGGCAACGTCACGACAGGTGACCAACTGGCCGGTCAGGTAAACCACATCGCCCACGTTGAGGCTGGCCAGGTCTTCGTCGCTGATGGGGGTGCTGATGATCTTTTTCACAGGGCTCTTCACAGGATCACCCCTTCGTGGGAGAGGATGTCATAGGTCAGGTCGGCGTTGATGCGGATCTTGCCGCGGCGGTGCGCCCAGCAGCCGGTGGATACCGCAACACCAATGGTCGAGGGGTGACGCGCCGAAGACTCGATGTTCACGCCCATCACGCTGCTGTTGCCAGTCAGGCCCTGCGGGCCGATGCCGATTTCGTTGAGGCCGTCTTCCAGCAGCTTTTCCATCATCGCCGCGCTTTCGTTCGGGTGGCTGGAGTCCACTTCGCGCAAGATGGCCTTTTTCGACAGGCGCGCCGCAGTCTCCACCGACGTCGAAACCCCCACCCCCACCAACAACGGCGGGCAGGCGTTGACACCGCGCGAGGTGATGACATCGAAGACGAACTCGGTGACCCCTTCATACCCTTGGCCCGGCATCAGCACCTTGGCCGAACCCGGCAAGGTGCAGCCGCCACCGGCCATGTACACATCGACGATGGCGTAGTCGGCATCGGGGATGATTTCCCAGTCCAGCCACGGGATCTTGGAGCCGGTGTTGGTGCCGGTGTTCTTCTCGATGAAGGTTTCCACTGCGTTGTGGCGCAGCGGCCCCTGGATGGTGGCTTCCTTGGTGGCGTTCTCGAGGATGCTTTCCATCTCTCCCAACAGCGGGAAGCGTGCGCCGGCCGCGACGAAGTACTGGATTACCCCGGTGTCCTGGCAACTGGGGCGGTTGAGCTTGTCGGCATATTCCTGGTTGTCGGCCATCGAGTCGTACACGGCGATGGCCAGCGGGTTGGTTTCGGCTGCGCGCAACTTGGCGGTCTTGGCCTTTACGTCGCGGGGCAGGCGTTTGCCGATATAGGCGGTGAACTTGGCCATCACGTCGGTAAGCGATGACACGGCGGTTTCTTTGTCCATGATTATTTCCTCACTGCATCTCAAGGCGGGTAGTGCTTGCTGTTATCGAAAGGTCAGGGTGTTGGTGTGCCAGCCTCCATGTGTGCCAGGGCAGGGCGCGTCGCCACCGGCTCGGGTTGTTCTTGCGGTACCTGGCCGTCGAGCACTTTGGTCATGTGCTGCTTGTCCAGTGCACCGACCCAGTTGGCGATGGCCACGGTGCCGACGGCGTTACCGATGGTGTTGGTGATGGCCCGGGCTTCGGACATGAAGCGGTCCACGCCGAGCAGCAGGACCATGCCGGCCACCGGGATGTTGTCCATGGTCGCCAGGGTCGCGGCCAGGGTGATGAAACCCGAGCCGGTCACGCCTGCGGAGCCTTTGGAGGTGAGCAGCAGCACGCCGAGCACGATCAGCTGGTCCATCAGGGTCAGCGGCGTGTTGGTGGCCTGGGCGATGAAAATGGCGGCCATGGTGTAGTAGATGCACTGGCCGTCCGGGTTGAAGGTAAGGCCCGAAGGGATCACCAGCCCGACCACCGGCTTGGACACGCCGACCTTTTCCAGCTTGTTCATCAACTGCGGCACGACCGATTCGGACGAGCTGGTGCCCAGCACGGTGAACAGTTCTTCCTTGAGGTACTTGAGGAACTTCCACAGGTTGAAACCGGACAGCCGTGCGATGGCACCCAGCACGATCACCACGAACAGGAAGCAGGTGAGGTACATGGTCGCCATCAGCTTGCCCAGCGACACGATCGAGCCCAGGCCGTACTTGCCGACGGTAAAGGCCATGGCGCCGCAGGCGGCCAGCGGGGCCACGCGCATGATCATGCCGACGATGAAGAACATGCCGTGGGAGAACGCTTCCAGCACATCGACCAGGGGCTTGCCCCGAGGGCCAAGGTGCGACAGGGCGATGCCGAACAAGGTGCTGAACAGCAGGATCGGCAGGATCTCGTTCTTGGCGAAGGCGTCGGTGACGCTGCCGGGTATCACATGCAGCATGAAGTCAATGAAGCCACCGCTGTTGCCGGCTGCCGCGGCGGTGTAGGTGGAGATGCTCTTGGCATCGAGGGTGGCCGGGTCGACATTCATGCCCTGGCCGGGCTGCACCATATTGACCACCACCAGCCCCAGCACCAGGGCAAAGGTGGACAGCACTTCGAAGTAGATCAGTGCGCGCACGCCCACGCGGCCGAGTTCCTTCATGTTTTCCATCTTGGCGATGCCCAGTACCACCGTGGCGAAGATGATCGGGGCGAAGACCATCTTGATCAGTTTGATGAAGGCGTCGCCGATGGGCTTCAGGTCTGCACCCGCCTGTGGCCAGAACACTCCGATCAGCACCCCGAGGGTGACGCCGATCAATACCTGTACGTAAAGCTTGCCGAACAATCGCTTGGCCATTGCCGTCTCCGAATTATTGTTGTGAGTCGGATTTATCTGGCGGCCGGGCTGCTTGTGGGGTGCGGGTCACACCTGGCCTTGGCGGCCGAAGAGCCCAGCTTTTTTGGGGTTAATCACGCAGGGCAGAAGGTAATGGTTTTTTAAAAATGCTGTAATACAATGAAATTCAACTCATTGTTTCCCTCAGGTTAATTATGAATCCGGTATCGGAGCTGGCCTTCTTCACCCAGCTGATCAGGGTCGGCAGCCTGGCGGGTACCGCCCGCGAGCTGAACCTGACCCCGCCGGCGGTCTCCAAGCGCCTGGCACAGCTGGAGCAGCGCCTGGGTGTGCGCCTGCTAAACCGCACCACACGCAGCATCAGCCTGACGGCCGAGGGCGAGACCTATTTGGTGAATGCCCGGCGGATATTGGGCGAAATCGAAGAAATGGAGCGCCAGGTGTCCAGCAGCCGTGCCGAGCCGAAGGGGTTGTTGCGGGTCAATGCACCGCTGGGTTTTGGTCGTACCCATGTGGGGCCGGCGGTGTCCTCGTTTGCCCGGCGCTACCCCGAGGTGGAAGTGCAGTTGCACCTGACCGACCGGCCGATTGCCCTGCCGAACGATGCCATCGACGTGGCCATTCGCTTTGGCGAGTTGCCGGATTCGCGGCTGATTGCCCGCAAGATTGCGGCCAACCGCCGTCGTTTATGTGCCGCGCCCAGCTACCTGGAGGCGCACGGCACCCCCGAAGCACCGAAAGACCTGGCCAGCCACAACTGCATCGTGCTGCGCCAGAACGATGCAGCGTTCGGCATCTGGCGGCTCAGCCGTGGCAAGCAGAGTGAGTCGGTAAAGGTGCATGGCAGCCTCAGTACCAACGATGGCGAGGTGGCCCTGAACTGGGCGCTTGACGGGCAGGGGATTCTGCTGCGCGCCGAGTGGAACCTGGCCGACCATTTGCGCAGCGGGCGCCTGGCGGAGGTGCTGGGCGACTACCAGACGCCGCCGGCGGATATCTATGCGGTGTACCTGGAGCGCCTCAACCTGTCGGCCAAGGTGTCGTGTTTTGTCGAGCATCTGCGTGCGTTTTTCCGCGAAGGCGATCAGTTTGCGGCGTGGCAGTAAGGCTTTTCAGCTCAGTCAAGGAGTAGGGGCTGACAGGCGCTGCGAGAATCACGCCGAACACCTTGCTTCGAGAAACACCTATACAGCCTTTGTTGAATCAAATACGATGCACTTATGTGGTTTTTACCAGAAATGCATTGTATATGGTGCAGTGGTGTATGAATGACTTGGGCGCATTGATCAAGAGACTGCGTAAAGACGCCGGGCTTTCTCAGGCCCAGCTCGCGCAACGTCACGGCATGAGCCGGGCAACCATTTCGGGGATCGAAAACAATTCGATCCCCGAAGTCGGCATTCGCAAGGTTGTCGCGATCCTGGAGGGCCTGGGCTATGAACTGACCGCTACGCCCAAGCGCCGACGCAGGACACTGGATGAACTGAAAGCCGGGGGTATCCATGATCAGGCCGAATGATCGCCTGTACATCGGTGCAGGCGGCAGCACTGTCGGCACGTTGGGGCGCAGTGACAAGAACCCGCGTGACACGGTCTTCACCTATGACCCCGCAGCTGAAGAAGCTCAAGCCGTCTCGTTGACCATGCCGACGCGACTGGAGAGCTATAAGTGGGAGTATGGAATACACCCCTTGTTCGAGATGAACCTGCCTGAAGGGCACCTGAAAGAAGAGCTCATGCGGCGCTTCAGCAAGTCGTTGCGCGGGTTTGATGATTTCGCGCTGCTGGGCATCGTCGGCCCCCACCAGCTTGGTCGAATCAGCATCGCCCAGCAGGAGGGCGACGACCCGATGCCGGGGATAACGCTGTCCAACCTGTTGGTTCACGACGGTGCCGAAGGCCTGTTCGCCGAGTTGCTAGGCACCTATGCGGCGTACTCCGGCGTGTCGGGCGTTCAGCCCAAAGTGCTGGTGCGGGATATCGATGCTGCCGCCCATGCTGTTGACCGGCTTACCCACCGTGGCGCCACGCACCTGGTGAAGGCATTCAACGAAGCAGACTTCCCGCAGTTGGCGGCCAACGAATTTTTCTGCATGCGGGCGGCGTTGCATTGTGGCCTTGAAGTGCCTGAATTCCAGCTCAGCCAGCAAGGCAGGTTTCTGGTGGTTCAGCGCTTTGACATCGGCGAAAACGCCTACCTCGGGTTTGAGGACATGTGCGTGCTGTCGGGGTGGGGCACACGTAAGAAGTACGACGGCAGCTACCAAGGCTGTGCGCAATTGATCAAGCTGTATGTCACGCCTAGCCGAGTACCACGCGCGCTGGAAGACTTTTTCACCCTGGTAGCGTTGTGCGCGGGCATCCAGAACGGTGATGCGCATTTGAAGAACTTCGGCCTGCTCTATGAGCATTGCGCCGAAGACGCAGACATCTGGCTGGCGCCTGCGTATGACCTAGTGACAACGACGGTGTACAGCAGCCACGACATCATGGGGCTGCTGCTGGGGGGCTCGAAAGCGTGGCCCAAGCGCAAGTTGCTGGTGCAATTCGGGCGTACCGCCTGCAACCTTACTGAAGCTCGCTGCAATGAGTTGCTGGGCAGGGTGCAGGCTGGCATGACGCAGGCAATGGCAGAAATGTCGGCCTACCGGCGCAGTCATCCAGCGTTTGATGAAGTGGGCGCGAAAATGGCCGCTGCATGGGCTGCAGGGCTGGCTAGAAGTATCGTGCCCTAGCGTGCCGGGCGACCACTGCGTTGGCCCCGCGTTATACTCCGCGGCTTTTGCCCCTGCCGGAATCCGCTCATGCGCCAGGTTTTGCTCATCGTCGATGTTCAGTCCACCTTCAGCCCTCCCGAGTGGCTGGTTGATGGCCTGCGCCGGTTGTCGGCGCACATCCCCACCGTTGCCTCGGTCGAGTTGCATGACGAACAGGTCACGCCCTTCGAGCGCCAACTGGGCTGGCATCCGGCGGCCGATGACGAGAGCCTGGTCGAGGCCGACCAGGTATTCGTCAAGCATGGCTACGGGCAGAGCGCCGAGGCGATCGCGTACATCCGCCAACTGGGCGTGGAGCGGGTGCTGGTGTGTGGGCTGCAGACCGAAACCTGCGTGCTGGCTGCCGGCTTTGCGCTGTTCGATGCCGGGCTGACGCCGACCCTGGTCACCGACATGACGGTAGGCTCTTCGCTGGACCGCTCGGGCAAGCTGGGCATCCAACTGTGGCAGCACCACTTCCGCCAGGTCACCACCTCGGCCGAGGTGCTGGCGGAGCTGGTCGGCAACCACTAACGCATGATTGCGCCGCCTGCTGCCGACGGCGACTTTGTCAGCACTGTAGATGGTCGCACGGAAAACCTGGTCAACCTGCCCGGGCTGGTTGGCGTAGCGACGCTTACCAGCCTGGCCGGTGGTACCTCGCAGAACGTGTACAGCTTTACCCTGGAGAAGCAACGCAGCCAGAGTTTCGTGTGCATGGGCAACGACACGGTGGAGACCTCGCGCATCGAGTTCCCGGCCCAGGTCAACGTACTGGCAATCCCCAAGCCCGTGAAGTTGCATGACGGTGATGTCGACTACAGTGCGCGTTATACCCAGGACGGCAATGCCGTGGTGGTGGAGCGGCACTTCAAGGTCAGCGCGGCCAACGTGGTGTGCTCGCCTGACGACTTCAGCGCCATGAAGCTGGCGCTGGAGGTGATGATCCGTGACTTGCAAAGCCAGATCATCGTGCAGGCGGGCTAACCGCACGTTACTGGGGCTGCTACGCAGCCCATCGCCGGCAAGCCAGCTCCCACACAGCTTATGTAGGAGCGGCTTTAGCCGCGAACATCGGCGCAGCCGGTGCCATGCACCGTGTTGCTTGCTTCGCGGTGTAAACCCGCTCCTACGAGTTGAAGCTGTACCTGTGCGGGCATGCGCTAATGCCGGTGAGTTATGAAAAGGCCTGCTCCGGTGCTGCTTGGCGAGATATGCCGGATCGATTTGGCCCGTGGTCAACGGTGTATCAACGATTTCGGGGCTGGCGAAACCAAGGGACATTCGATCAGATGCTCAAACGCTTGCACCTGAGGTTGAATGAACAAGGTTTGATCGATCTGCAAACCTGGATGATTGACTCAACCGCAGTACGTGCAACCCGAGCCTCATCTGGCGCCGGGAAAAAAGGAGGCTGACGGGCCTGACGATCACGCTCTACGCCGCAGTCGAGGCGGCCTGACAACCAAAATCCACATGCTCTGCGACGCCAACAGGACACCGTTGCGCTTTCTTCTCTATGGCGGTCAAGCCAGTGACATTAGCTACGCCCAGCCTCTGTTGGATGAAGTCAGCATTCCCTCAAGCCAGCGTGGTCGTCCGGGTGAACGCTGTAATGGCTGCTTGCCGACAAGGGCTACGACGCCGAAGCGCTAACCCACTACTGCGATCAATATCGAATGCAGCCCGTCATCCTGCTGCGATCAATGAAGCGCAAACCCAAGCCTGGCTTACCCAGGCTGTTTGATCGGCCCAACTACCGACAACGTAAAATCATCGAGCGCATGTTTGGCTGGCTGAAAGAGAATCGCAGGATCGTGACACGCTTCAACAAGTTCGCGAAAAGCTATGCCGCCATAGTTTCACTGGCTTGTTCCATGCGGTGTTTTCGACAATCCTTTTCGTACAGAGCCTTATCGCGGATTTACCCGCGATAAGGCCGGTACAGGCGCCAGAACAAGAAAAGCTATGAACACTATTTCGAAGGGCTTGTGAAAATGAGTCCTTTCTTCAGGTTATCAGCCTCTTGTGCACCTGAAAACATCGCGCCTCCAAAGTTGAACAATGCGCCGACCATTCGGTCAGGGACCGACGAAGTCTTATCGCCTACCCATCCACCGGCTGACTCAAAGAACGCTGTAGTGCTACTGATTTTTCCGGCATCTACGTCCTGCGTGAGTTGTACGTACTGCCCTAGCTTCGCTGTTGAAATATCGGCATATCCGTTGGAAGCCAGGTTTGAGTTCACCATATTGACTGCCTGGCTGAATGGTTTGTTGCTTTCGGCATTTATCAGCTGTTCGGCAAGCGCAGTACGGTTTGGGATCGCCTCCATCGGCGGCTTTTGAGTGCCGGGCATGAGTGATTTTTTGGCGGTAGTAAATGCACTGGAAAGCCAAGTTGAATCGTTCGAGGGTGGAGTCGCAGCAGGGGGAACCTGGCCGGAGCCACCGGGTAGGGGTTTTCCACTTCCCCCCGCAGGATAGCCAATCTTGCCGTTGACTCTTTGCGGCATGCGCATTCCCAGTTTTTTCATTAGGGATGCTCCCATTCTTTGGTTAAGGGTGGGGCGAGCTATACCACCCGGCGCGTACATCCAGCTACGCGAGCGCCCCAGTATTCTACTCATGCTTTTGGACTGTATTGACAGGCGCAGGGTGCGTACGGTGGTCAACGCTTTTGAACCCAATTTTACAAATGTGCGTCCCAGATATCTGGCTCCGCTATGAGCCAAGCCTATTAGGCCAGCAGCCATCGCCGCCCATCCCAGCTTCTTCGCCAGTTCAGGGTTGGTCTGTTGCACCGATACCTGCGCGATGTTCAAACCTGCGTACGCCAGCGTCGATCCATACATCACCGCCTTCGCCACGCCGGCCATCTGCGAGCCCATTGCCGGCGCACTGGCCAGTGCCATCATCACTTGCCCCACAGGTTCCAATATCCGCGACACCTCCGGGTCCGACTGCCGCAATGCCATCCCCGTCGCCGTGACTGCGGCACCCGCTGTGTAGGCGATCATCAGCCCTGCGAGCACCGGCGCACTGAGGGTGCCCGCTGAAGCTATGATCATCAGTGCGCCAAAAATGGTCAGACCCGCGAACAACAGCCATTCCCCCAGGCTGGCAGCCTGAGGCGGCGCGGTTTCCGTGCTGGGCGTCAACGCGGCAATAATGGTATCGAGCCTTTCCAGGCTGGCTGCCTGAGTCTGGCGGTTGAGCATGATGTGGCCACTGGGGTCCGCGAAGTTGACCGGGTCGGCTTTCGGGCAGTAGGCGCGGTCATTCGGGCCGGCTGCACCCAGGGGGCTCCAGTCGTCGGGCTGGCAGAACACTTTGTGCAGGGGGTCGTAGCAGCGGTAGCCGTCGCCCAGATGGAAACCACCCGTTATCCGATCCACCCGCTGGCGGTTGTAACCGACGCCCACCGATTGAGCGTTGAGGTCGGCCAGATCGGTTACGCCCCAGGGCGTGAAGGTGACCGAATGGCGAACCCAGGCGCCATCCTTGAACTGGTATTCATCACCTCCACCGGTCTGCGGGTCGCCGAGCACGAACAGCCATTGACCGTCCAAGGCCACCGCAAGGCCTGCCTGGTCATCCAGCGTCAGGCGCTTGAGCACCTTGCCTGCACCATCCAGCCAAGTTTCCCCACTCAGGCCATTGGCGCCATAATTGAGGATGCGCCGCTGGTTGTTGACGACATCACACTGGGCAATCAGCCGGTCATGTTCGTCGTACTCGTAATAAGTCAGCGGCGTGGTGCCACCCTTGGCAGTCACTGACCGCAGGCGACCGCTGTCGGTGTAGGCCAGGGACTGTTCCTGCTCGTTGGTCGCCAGGTTGCCGTTGGCGTCGTAAGCCAGGGTGACCTTGCGGGTACTGGTCTTGCCGGCAAGGGTCGTAGTGCAGGTCATCGCGGTACGCCGAGTGGGATGCAACGCATCGTCGTAGGCATAGTTGCGTACCCGCGTGTCGTTGTTGCTACGCGTGGTCGAGCATTGGGTCATGCTGCCCAGCTCGTCATATTGGTAAGTCTCTTTCTTGATGGCATGCCCTTCTTCATCCTTGACCTGCTCGCCATCCACTGCGTCCACCGTCCATTGCTGCAATTCATCGCTGGTGCCGGTCACGCTGGTGTAATAGACAAATGTCTCGGTTCTTGCCCGCGTGCCGTCACGGTACAGCGTTTTGGTCAGCAGCTGACTGGCCGGTGACCAGGTTTGCTCGTAGCGCACCTTTTCCTGGCCGTTCAGCGCATAACTGAGTGTGGTTTCGCGGCCGAAGGCATCGTAGTCGTGCAGCACCTGCAAGTGCTGGCCGCTGCGCAGGTCCTGCACCGTCAGGCAGGCCAACTGGCCCAGTGCGGTGTAGGTGTAATGGTACTCGAGGGGGCCGCGGCGCAACCGGCTGCGGTAGCCTTGGGCATTCTCCCAGGCCTGCAGGGGCAGGGCGTTGTTGTTCCATGTGCCGGTCAACACGCCGCGCAGGGAGGCCGAGGCCTCATCGCGCTGCTGTTGCCCGTGCACCGTCCGGTTGAAGCGCCAGGTGCCGAGCAGCAGCGGCTGCAAGGTTTCGCTGGTGACCAAGCTTTGATGATCACCCTGCACCGGGCGTTCGGCCTGCAAGGCCTGTGTGACGGTGTTCAACTTGAAGGTTACCAAAGGTACTCTGCTAGCGGTGCTGTTGCCTTTTTGTGCATACCAGGACCGGCTGCCATCGTCGTTGCGTGCATGGTAAAGGCTGGTGCCGTCTGGTTTCACGTAACCGTCTGGTCGGGTTCGCAGCGTTTGGCTGGTATCGCTGCCTCTTACCAGCGTCGACACGGCGCCCCCATTGAACGTGCGGCTAGCCAGTACCCGTTCCGGCGCGTTCGCCGACTTTTTCACGCTCATGCGGGTCGGGGCGTCGTTCAAGCCTTCATAGGCCCAGGCAATGATCGATTTGTCCGGTTGGGTCAGTTTCTCTGGGCGCCCCAGGCCGTCGTAGCTGATATCCCAGGTTCTGGCTTGCTTGGCATAGCCGGGAATGTCCTCGGTCACCTGGGTGCGCTGGCCTTTCTGGTTGAGGGTCTGGGTGGTTGTGATGGCAGCGCCGGTGGCAGGTTTCTCCAAGCCTTTCCAGGTTTCGTGGGTCAGAGTGACCGCCCCGTCCGGCTGGTTGCGCTGGGTGGTTTGTTGCGTGGTCAGTGCGCCTTGCGAAATCAGCCCCAGGGTGGAGCGGGTAGTCAGCGACACATTCTGCTTTGCATCGGTAACCACCGGGTCATGCCCGTGGGCCTGCCAGAACCAGTCCTTGCTCTGCTCGGGCAGTGCTTTGACATTGTCGATGCGCAGGCCACCCGGCAAGTAGTCGAACATCACCTGGCTGGTCATTTGCCCATCGCTGTCCCAGGCTGTTGTTTCCACCGTGCAGTAGTTGGCGGCACCGTGGTCGGGCCCTGGCACGCGTTGCAGCTCACGGCGCACGAGACGTTGCTGACCATCGTAATAGCACTGCTGGTGACGCCCCTGCGCGTCGCAACTCCTGACCCAGTTGCCCTTGCCGTCTTGCGCGTAGTGGATGGATTGCGAGTGGGTGGCTACTAGCGCAGTCACCACGCCGGTGGTAAAGGCCTCTTCATTGAACGCATAGGTGTCACTGCGCAGGCCTCGGCCCAGGCTATCGTACCGATGGCAGGTGAACGCTATGGCCTTGCCCTCGCTGTCTTGCTGGGTTTCACGCAGCAGGCGGCCGGTGCGCACCGACACGATGTGGCGCTCCAGGATAGCCGTTGCCGTCGAGTACGGCGTGGTGCGCAGCAGTTCGAGGGTGGCGGCTTGTTGGCCGGTGGTCACCACCTCGGTCACGGTCTGGGTGCTGCGTGCGTTGTCGTTCTGGTACCACTGGGTGGCGATGCGTTCGCTGCTGCGAACCGCGCCGGCCTGGTGCTGGTAGTTGGCCTGCACCAGGGAGACGGACAGCGCTGTCGGTTTGGCCAGTTTCACGTCCTTCAAGGCCAGGCTGTCACTGTCGGCAAACGCTTCGAAGCCTTCGAAGGTGAGCACGGTGTTGGGTAACAGGGTGCCGTGCTCGTCGTGCTGGTTCAGGGCGTAGCCGAACAGGGTCAGTACTGGGGCCTGGCAGGTACCGTCGGGCAGCAGCAGGTACTGGTATTGCGCGCACAGTGGCAGCAGGCCTTTACCCGCCGTTGGGCGCTGGGTGCAGGTGAGCTGGGCGGCATCGGCCAGCGCCCTGCCGTTGCTGCCCAGGGTGGCGTTGGTACCGCTGGTGACCTTGGCCAGTGTCAGCCCTGCAACCAGCTTGCTGATATCCAGTGGATGGGCGTCGGCTTCGTAGTACCAGAGCCGTGTGTGCAAGCCATCGTCAGTGATGAACTGTATAGGCTCAAGGCCGCCTGGTCGGTAACGGGTAAGCGTGGTTTCCGTGAACGATGTTTCTGGGCGGGTGGGCGCTGGGCTGGAGCTGGTCTGATCCGTGCTGGTCATGGCTGCTGTTCCTCGGCAGTGGCGGCGACGCGGAGATCTTCGACGGTGATGTGCTGCTCTGTTTGCCGCGGCTGGCGCAGCGGATCGGGCACGGTGTCGTCGGTCTGGTAGACATGGCGCGTGATGCGCTGCTGCTCGCCGGGAACCTTCTCGATCAGGCGCGCAAGCTGCGTGGCACCGTCAGCGCTGTGGGACCACTCCCAGCGGGTGGAGGGGACCTGTGCCAGGTCGCTGCCGACAGGGGCGTGCGCGTAGCGGGTGGCTGCGGTGATTTGCTTTTCACCTTCCCAGGCCCAGGCGTGGTGGGTATTGGGTTGTTGGCCACCGGGGACGAAGGTATGCAGATTGACGCGAGGGAGTGAAATCCAGCCCAAGGTCCAGCTCCAGTAGCGCCTCGGGTCGTAGGTAACCACTTCCCGTGAACCATCGTCCTCGGCAACGCAGCACAATACATTATCGAGCGCTGGCATCGCGGTGTACTGGAAGCGCAGGCGCTGGTCGGGCTTGTCCGTCTGGGGGCCGCTGGATCGAGTCAAACGCCTGAGCAGGCAGTCCTTGATGTCCAGGGTGATGCAGCAGCGCTCATCAGTCTCTGGCCAGAGGGTGAAAACGCTCTTTACGCTACCCTTTAGCACCGGCTCGGCGGAGTGTTCGGCCTTGAGCAGAACGTTGACGCCGTCCTTTATGCTGTTCAGGCGGACATGGCCCTTCACGCCTTGCCAGGCCAGTTGCAGTGCTCGGCTGTCGGCCTTGAGTTGCAGGGGCACCAGGATCAAGGCATTGCGCTCGGCTTCGGCGAGTGCCAGCGCCATTTCGGCTTTGAGTTCGTTCAGCTCTGATTTACTCGCGGTGACTCGTTTAAGTTTTTCCAGATCCTTACCTAATAAGCCGGCGCCCCATGTGGTGCTGATAAAACCCGCGACAATGGAAGACAGTTGTACGCAACGGGTTTTTTCGTACTCATCGACTTTTGAACCTGCCGCACCGCCAATGACTCCGCCCAATAAAAAACCGACAATAGTCCATATCGGCGGTGCATCTTTTGATGGCGTCTTCAGATCTTCCAGTGCGTTATCGATCTTCGCGATAACTTTATTGATCTGGCTTTTAAGATTATCTTTATACGCCCCGCCACTTTCCAGATTGTCATGTGCCTGGGGCAGGCCAAGTACTTCCTCGTGGCCGTTCAGGTATTCGATTGTGAAGGCCGTCAGGTGATAGACCTTTCGTTTACTACCTTCAGCGCTCAGCGCGTGAGTAGTCCCTTGGCCCGCTTTGAGGGTATAGCCAAGGCCTACTATCGGCTCGCCATTAATCAGTTTCTTGATATCCTCAATGCTGAGCTCAGCCACGGTTTCGTTGCCCAGTACCAGGCGCCGCTTTCGATTGTCGTAACTTGAAAAGCCGGTGAGCGCGAAGCCATCGCCAAGGGCGCTTTCGTTGGCACGTAACGGCGAGTAGTTGAACGCCAGTGGGATTGCAGGCGTGTTGCCGGAGAGGCTGGAGAGCGTTGCAACTGGATGATGGAAGTGGAACAGGCCGGTCCGGGGCGAGACACCATGAAGCTGCGAGCCGCTAGAGGCAAAGAGCTCGGACCCTTCGGTATTTGCCATGTCGGCACACAGGGTGTCGGTCGCAGGTGTTTCGATATTTACTTCTTTTTTTGTTGTGCAGCTTTGAACTTTTTTCCAAAGAAAACCAGGCGATACGATACCGATCAAGATGCCTGCGGAAGCACTATCTTCATCTGGTTCGAAAGGGATATCTAAGTCAAGTGCCAGCCCATAGTCATTTCGCTCGCACGAGACTAGCGAAAAGCGTCTATCAATGGTTTGAGCATCAAGCACAATGCAGAGTTGCTCAGGTGATGAAGAGGTGTGGATGTCAATCGTAGCGAAATGGCATTGAGTGCTTACTAGATTTGACAGGGTCTTTTTTATGAGATCTCTGCAGGAGAAGGCCTTGAAAATAGCGGAAACGTGCATGTCAGTTAGCCCACTTCCAAGGTGGAAAAATATATTTACAAAGCTATCGCAAATAATCTGGGCGGCCTTGTCTATTGAAGACTTTTGAGAGATGACGCCGATATCTGGTTTTGACTCAGTATCGCGGTAAAAGATTGCGCTATCCAAAAGTTTCCGTATAGCTCTAACAAAATAATCTTTCTCATATTTGCTTGGTTTGTCGCGCTGTGATATGCATATATTGATTTGCGTGGATTTTTGTTCAATCGCTCCTTCGATCAGCGAGGGGAGGACGATGTAGTCGGGCGTAGTGTGAAGTATTTTTGAGTGTAAATAATAAATGTCGTCTATGGGGGCGAAATCAGGGTTGTACACAGTGTCTATCAGGCGTGAGTTAATACGGGATAAGTAATTTGAAGCGAGCGGGGCGCTCCATAAATGCGATTCGGCTATGTAGGCTGTGCGAAAGGTGGTATTATGTGCCTCAATTAGTCCATTCGTAATAAGTTTATGGACGTGGAAAAATAACGGCTTAGTGTCTTGTTCTTGGGTCGGGATGGGCGTCGGCGTTATTTTATTCAGTGTTATTTGTAGCTGGAGGGCTGTTGATTCACGCACTCTCCAATTGTTCAGAGCGGTCCCGGAAAAATTGCCATCGATGCTGAGTCCAAGCCAGACGACTCCGTTTTGTTTCAAGTGCTCTTCAAGCGTTTTTGCTAGCTTGGCCCGCTTTTCTGCCTGATCTATCGAAGATGCCATCGCCGGCAAGGTAATGGATGAAGCGTGGCAGAGGTATCCCGTGCGCGTGTCACGGCTCTCTATGAGCAACTGAATACTTTCGTCGCCAATACAGGCGTCAAGCACATCATCAATATCCTCGCTGGAACGGCTTGACCAGGCAGGTGACGCCAAGGGTTCGCTCATCCAGATGCGAAGTGGCACCCCTGCGCGCAGGCAACGCCATGTCGAAGCAGGGGCCGTGCCGCCGCCTACCTGTTCCAGTTTGATGTAGGCTGCCAAGGGGCTGCCAGCCAACTGGCTGGCCAACGCTCTGGGCCATTGTTTCTGCGCCTGTGTTGCAACACTTGGGCTGAACGTGAACGGTGATCCCGGCAACGGTGCGCCCGTTACATCATCGTGCACCGCAATCATTACCTTGGTTTCCAAGGCCAGGTCCGCGTTCACGGTGAATGATGCATGCTCAAGCCAATTGACGGATTCAAGTTGAACAGAAAGGTCAGACAGTTGCGGTATCCAGAGCTGGTTACCCTGCAGCGCGGGCGTGATGCTGATGCCATCGTCCTGGCGCTTGCCGGCCCTAAGCATCGCACTGTGCTGGTTAAGAAATTCGCACATCTGTTTGCTCCAGCTCCCGCCGGTGCTGTTCGCGTCGGGCTGGAAAAAATGGGATTCGTACAGGTGCTGGCTGGTCCTGTGGCGTACTTGGATGCAAGCACGCTCTTCCAAAGGCGGCGCTGCATCCGGAAGCGTGAGTGCACAGACCTGGTTAGCCTTGAACGGCAGGTTGCTGAGCAGCTTGCAATGCGAATCAAACGCCCACAAACGGTCGACCTGGCTTTTCTGGATGTTGTTGTAGCCAGTGAAGGTTAGCGAGGTGGGGGCATCAATGTTTTCGGTAAGTTCGGCGTCGTCCGACAGATGCCCCGCCTGGAGCAGCACGGAGCCTTCGACCAGCGTGTCGTCGGCCTGAATCGCCTTGACCAACGCAACCGGCCAGGCCACGCGGGCCTTGGTGGCTTCGGTCGCTTTCAGCGAGACGGTTTTCAGCACGCGCCCGTCGATGGGGTCGATTGCCCAGACGTGAATGCTTTCGTCCAACTGCAGGTCCCGGTCCGCCAGCACATGGCAGGGGCTTGCCCAAACGCAATCACCTGTGCCCAATTCACTGTGCGTGAAGCCGGTCATGCTGGGTAACATGGCCAACAATTCGGGCGCAGTGGCAGGTTCTACGGCAGGTGCGACCGCAAGCGGATGAGTGATACCGGGTAGTTCAAGTACAAAATCAGGTGCGGTTTCATGCATGAATGCCTGGTATCGGGTGGCCTCCATGTCCACGAAGTCAGGTGCTGGGGTGTTTTCGCCGAGGAAAAAGAACACGTATTTCAAAGCTTGGTATGGGGAAAAACCTTTGCTGAGCCTATTTAAAAACCAGGGGTTGGAAAGTCTGGCTTTCAATGCTTTGACGTCATCATCGTCGATGAATTCAGCTCTTGAGGCGTCACGCATTGAAGCCTTGCCGATCTGAAAGAAGCACGAACTTTCATCGAACGCATGTTCGGTCAGGAATGGGTGAGGGAGGGTATGGAGTTTGTCATGGTAGCTGGTCTTCACCAGCCGCCAGCCGCTGTTGAAAAACTCGGATAAATCGTTCGCTACTCTTTGCTTTGCTTCTTCAACACACTCGAAGCTGTCGATGTCGTTCCATTTAATCTCAATGAAGTCTCTATATTCGAGCGTTGGCGTGAACCAAGCGATCCGTTTGTTGGCTCCCCCCCAGTACCAGGTATTACCGTTGACGGTAACGGGGTCGCCTATATTGAGGCACCTGTACACATCTTTTACGCTGTAGGTTTTCTTGGCGCTCATTTCAACCTCTCTGGTTTGAGGGGCCAACAGGGTGCTGGATCACGCTGCTGAGCCGATGCAGGCAACAGGGGTGATTGAGTGTTCATCTGGATGAGAAGGGGGGCAACTGGCAAAAATGTCAGTTGCAGTGCTTCGAAGTTGTCCTTTCGCACGCGCCATCACGGCGCACCCGTTGCCTGCAGTGCGTTCGCAGGGCGGTGAAGATGCTGGTCTACGTGAACCCGCGTGGTGGCGCAGCTAAGTGGGCTGTCGGCTATCGAGTAGGCGGTGGGGCACTTGTTGGCTCAGGGGGAGCCACCCGATCGACCTGGCCAAGGCTGCAGCAAAGCTGGACTGCCTGTCGGGTGGGCTGCTGCTGGGTGGCTGGCGTGTCGACCCTGCGCTGCCAACGCCAGTACACGTGCCGAAGCCGGGCTTTCGCTTGTGGCCATCCGTGTTTGCAAACGCTCGGCCTGTTGCCAGGCCCAGGCATTGACCATGCTGGCCTCGCTCGGGCCCAAGGTGCGCGAGGCATTCCTGCTGTCGCAGATCGATGGCATGCCGTACAAACACATCGCCAGCAAGTTGGGGATCTCCGAAGTCAGCGTACGCCGCTACGTGGCCGGCATAACTGGCTGAAACCGCGGGTGAACTGCAGCCACCTGGCGGCCGACCTGGTCCAGGATGTGTTCGTGTGCGTGATCTCTGCTGCCGACGCGGCGGTTAAACTCGAAGCCGTGCGCGAACCCAAAGGCTACCTGGCGACCATCGCACGGCGGCTGATGACCTGCAGGGCAAATCGGCTCACACGGAGCTGGCCCGCGCGTCAGCATCCGTATCGGCTGCCTGATTGCGCTTGCGCCAGCGGAAAAACAACAGACGCAGCACGGTATTCCAGCAGTAGCTCACCGCCACCCCACCCGCGAGGGCGAGGGCCACTTCGAACAGCGGGTGATGGAAAATAGGGTCTGCCACTGACTGGAACTGGAAATGCGTCAGGTAGATATACAAGGTTGACGAGGCGATCACTGCACCCGCCCGTGCTACCAGCGCTGGCACGGGTACCGAGCGGAACCAGATAAGTGCCAGCATCGCCGGCAAGGCAATGTCGACATAACGCGTGAATGCCTCCCAGCCGATACCGGCGACCGCCATCAGGTCCAGTTCGCCAACCACCAGCACGGCCACTGCACTGGCGACCCATTTGCGCGCGGTGGTATCGGCGTGATGAACGGCCATGCCTAGCACCATCACTGCCAGGAAGTGTTGCGGCACCCGGTGGAGCAGGGGGCTGGCGTCAAACACGAAACGGTTGAGCAGCACATCCAGCGCTACCAGCGTGCAGGTAGCCAGGATCAGCCAGCGGAACGGGTCGGCGCTGACGGCTTGGCGCACGCGCCTGATCGACAGCAGCAGCCCAATGATCATGATCATCTGCACCAGCACTTCGATGTACCAGTAATTGAACAGGCTGACCTCGCTGGCCGGAAACCAGTTGGACACCAGCAGCAGCGATTGCCAGTGCAGCCGGTCGAACACCAGTTGCAGCAGTGCGGTGTACAACAGGGTCGGTACCACGATGGCGGCCAGTGACGGCAGCAGCGTGCGTGCATCACCCCGTGCTTCGATGGCCTTGAGCTGGAAGCGTGCCAGGCTGATGCCAGAAACCAGAAACAGCACCGAGGTTTCGCCGACGATCAGCCAGTGGTCGAACGCGCTCAGGTGGCCGACGACAATCAGGATGATGGCGAGCATACGCATGAACACCGGCATCTCCATGGCCCGCCATGCGCTTTTTGACGGTGCACTCAGTTCGGCCAGCTGATACACCGGCAGGGTTTCCCAGCGTTCCGGCAAGTGGCCGATCAGCTCCACCAGCACCCGTGAGGCTTGTACGAACGACAGCGAATCACCGCCCAGTTCGACAAAGCTCAACCTGGTATCCAGGCGCGGTACCTGGAGGATGCGCGCCCAGGCCGTACTCAGGTTTTCAGCCAGCGGTGACAAGGGTTGGCTTGCGGTGTCGTCAAACGGTGCAGGCAGTGCGCGCTTGTCGATTTTGCCGTTGGGCGTGAGCGGTAGGGCGTCGAGGAACACGAACAGTGCCGGCACCATGTGGTCCGGCAACTGGCCAGCGATTGCCTGGCGCAATTCATTCGCGTGGGTGGCCTGGCGCACGACGCAGTAGGCAATCAGACGGGGCGTTGCGCTGTCGTGGTTGGCCAGGACTACGCACTGCCCGATGTGCGGGTGGCGGCTGATGGTGTTTTCGATTTCTGCCAGTTCGATGCGATGGCCGCGGATCTTCACCTGGCCGTCAGCGCGGCCGAGGAAGCTGGCGCTGCCATCGGCCAGGTAGGTGCCCAGGTCACCTGTACGGTAGCAACGGTCGGTTGCGTTTGCGGTAAACGGGTTGGCGATGAATTTGGCCTCGGTCAGCGCCGGGTCGCCCCAGTAGCCGCGCGACAGGTAAGGGCTGCGGATCAGGATTTCGCCAGTTTCACCCACGCTGACCAGCTGGTTGGCCGGGTTGACCACCAGCAACTGGGCTTCAGCGATGCCTTTGCCCAGCGGCACCGGGGTGTTGCCCGCGCCTGGGTCGAGCCTGTGGAAGGCCATGGCTTGTGGGGTTTCAGTGGTGCCGTAGAAGTTCACGTTAACGGCGTTTGGCGCAATGGCGCGGATTTGCTGGAACAACGCCGGGCTGAGTGCATCGCCGCCCCAGAACAGGTAGCGCAGTTGCTCGAACCGTTGGCCAATCATCTGCGCGCCGGTTTCGATCAGCTTGCCCAGCGGTGGGGTGAGGTGGATTACATTCACGTCATGCTGGTGTATCCAGTTGGCCAGCCGTACCGGATCGGTCAGGGTTGACTGGGCAGGGCAGGCGATGGTCGCACCCAGTGACAGTGGCGTGAATACATCGCGGTACACCGGGTCGTGGCCCAGGCCGGACAGCAACGAGAAGGTGTCGGCCTGGGTGAAACCGTGCTGGTGCACATGCCAGTCGACGAAGTGCACCAGCGGCGCGTGGTGAGTGACAATGCCCTTGGGTTCGCCAGTGCTGCCCGAGGTAAAGGTGATGTAGGCCGGTTGTTCGGGGCTGACGGCGGGCAGTGTCGCAGCGTGCCTAGGGAAGGCCTGCAGTGCCTCGGCGGGGGCCTCCGGCACCGTTACAACCAGGGTCTGCCCGGCTTCGACGGTTGCCTGGCCACAGCGGAGGATTACGGCAGACGCCAAGGTGCTGGCCAATTGCTGGATACGCGGGGCGGGGTAGGCGGCGTCGGCCACGCTGAACGCCCGCCCGGCACGCAGGCAGCCGAGCATGGCGTAGACCAGCGCGGCGCAGCGCTCGGCGACGATCAACACACGATCAGTGCTGCTGCCGGTCTGTTCCAGCAGATGGGCAGCAATACCCTGGCTGATCTGTGCCAGCTGGGTGTAACTGCACGTGGCGTGCGGGGTAATGATTGCACTGGCGTCTGGGCAGCGCTGGGCCTGTTGCAGGAAGGCCTGATGAATCGGCTGCTCGGCACGGTATTCCAGGCACAGCGTCGGGTTCGGGCGCAGGTCTGGCATGATGGGTGAAGGCTCCGCATGAACGTTGGGGCTGGCTGGTAGCACAACGCTAGTGCAGGGAGGGCAATGACGCCAATCGCAGGCGCGGCTTTAGCCGTGAACACCGGCAAAGCCGGTGCCAGGCACCGCGTTGCCTGCTTCGCGGGTAAACCCGCTCCTACATGGGGCCGGTGTTTGGCTGGTTTAGCATTTGGCTGGTTTTTTGTAGGAGCGGCTTTAGCCGCGAACACCGGCGCAGCCGGTGCCAGGCACCGCGTTGCCTACTTCGCGGGTAAACCCGCTCTTACACGGATCCGGCGTTTGGCTGGTTTTTTTGTAGGAGCGGCCTTGTGTCGCGATCGGGCCGCACAGCGGCCCCAGCAATATCAGCAGCATGGCTGAAATCGAGGGGCCGCTGTGCGGCCCGATCGCGACACAAGGCCGCTCCTACAGGTATTGCGCTCTGAAGGCCAACGGTGATCAGGCCACATCCACCAGCACGATCTCGCTGTCTTCAATGGCGGTCACCCGCAGCACTTCTTCCTGCTCGATCGCCACGCCATCACGTGCCTTGGCTCGCAGCCCGTTGACTTCGACCAGGCCCTTGGCCGGAACCAGGTAGCCCCGGCGGGCGGCATCGAAGCGGTACTCGGCGGTTTCGCCCGCCTTCAAAGTGGCGGCTACCAACCGCGCATCGGCGCGGATCTGCAGGCTGTCTTCGTCATCGGCACGGCCACTGGCCAGGGTCACAAAGCCTTCGCCACGCTCACCTTTGGGAAACGGCCGGGTGCCCCACTGCGGTGCTTCACCGGTGCGCTCCGGCACGATCCAGATCTGGAAGATACGGGTATCGACGTCTTCCTGGTTGTACTCGCTGTGCACGATGCCGGTACCGGCGCTCATCACCTGCACGTCACCGGCTTCGGTACGGCCCTTGTTGCCCAGGCTGTCCTGATGGGTAATCGCGCCTTCACGCACATAGGTGATGATTTCCATGTCGCGGTGCGGGTGCGGCGGGAAGCCGCTGCCGGCTGCGATCAGGTCGTCGTTCCAGACCCGCAGGTTGCCCCAGTGCATACGCGCCGGGTCGTAGTACTCGGCAAACGAGAAATGGTGGTGGGCGTCGAGCCAGCCGTGGTTGGCGTGGCCGAGGCTGTCGAACGGTCGCAGTTGCAGCATGGTCGTGCTCCTTGAATCAGTGGAATGAAGCCATGATGCGCTAAAGAAACATCGAAAATAAGCGTAAATATCGGCTTAAAACAATCAATATATCGAATGTTATTTTGGGGCAGGCGTTTACCCGCTTCATCGCCTAATGCACTGATCTGCAAGCATTCGCTGGCGATTTTCTGTCGATGGGGCGAACATGCCGGCTGATTTTGTTTTTCAACGGAGTGACCGTGGCCCACGAGCAACCCCTGGCCCCCGCCGACCTTACCCCGCCCGCCCAATTGCCCTGGTTGCGCCGCTTGGCCGCTCGCCTGTTAGGGCGTGGCCTGACCCGTCTGCAGGCGCAGCACCGTGATTCCTGGTTCCTTGGCCATGCCACGGGCCAGCGCAGTGGCCATGCCGACGGTTTGCGTGACGGCTTCGAACGTGGGCGGGTGGAGGGCTATGAGGCTGGGCGCCAGGTGCTGGTGATCCGCGATACCCGTCCGGACACCGCCGCCGTGCCCGGGCAGGACGACAACCTGTTCGACGACTGGCGCCTGCCGCTGACCGCCGAGTTGAAAAAGCGCTTCAAGGCCGATGTCGCCGCGCGCCTGCCGGCCGAAGCACAGCCCAGCGCCGCACAGTGGAAGCTGATATTCAGCGACACGCCATCGACCTGCGTGGTGGCCGGGGCCGGGGCGGGCAAGTCCACCTCTCTGGTGCTGCGCATCCTGTTGTTGCGCCACTACCTGGGCTACGAGCTGGACGCGATGACCGTGGTTACCTTCACCCGCGAGTCGCGCAAGGACTTCATCAAGCGCCTGCTGCAAGTATTCGCCCTGTGGCAGATCAACCTGCAAGCGCCGCAGGCCCGCGAGCTGGTGCGCACGTTCCATTCGCGCATCCTGCCGCTGGTGCGCAGCCTGCCGGGGTTCGACCAGGTGCGTGCCTTCGAAACGCTGGGCAACGAGATGCCTGCCGGGCGTGAAGCCGAGGCCGACAGCAACCCATTTGACCTGCGCCTCAACGATGCCCAGCGCCAGCAACTGAACCTGTGCTACAGCAGCCTGTTGGGCGAAACCCCGCGCTTTGCCGAGCTGGTTGGCCAGTTGCGCAGCGAAGCCTTGCAACTCAAACCCCTGGACCCGAACAACCCCGACGTGCAGAAGCGCGCCCAGGTGACCCAGCTGGCTGCCCAGCGCGACGAAGAACTGTGCGACGTGATCGAGGACCTGTGGTTCGCCGCCCGCGCCTGGCCGATCAAGGGCATCGAACCGTGCCGCGAAACCGTCGAAATCCGTGGCAGCCGTTTCCATGTGCACGGGCGCCTGGCGGGGAACGGGCCGTTGGTGGTGCTGGGCTTTGACCCTGCGGAAAGCGCGCAGTACCAACGGCCCGGCGCCAAGCTGGCGGTGCGTGGCGAATGGGCGGTCAAGCGCACCTTGTTGCAGGCGTTCTGCGACAGGCCGCTGATCTGGCTCGACAACTACGCCATGGCCCGGCGCCTGGCAGCCTCGCTGGCCGGTGATGCGGTGGCCGGCCCCGGCTTTGAATACAAGGTCAAGGGCGAACTGGCCCCGGCACCGCTGCTGGATGCGTTCGTCGCGGCGGCCAACTTCATCGAGAACCTTGGCCTGGATGTGAACACGGCGGTGGCGGCAATGAGCTTCCCGTCCGGCGACAGCGACGCGCTGTTCTTCGAGGCCCTGGCCCTGTACTGGAAAGCCCTGGAGGCGCACCTGCTGGACCAGTCGCCACCGGTGATGAGCTACAACCGCATGTTCGCCCTGTTCGGCGAGAACAACCCGGAAAACCTGCGCCTGTTGCCTGACCCGCTGTTGCGGCCATTGGCGCACCTGATGATCGACGAGTTCCAGGACGTGTCGCCGCAGATTGTCAGCTGGCTGCGCGCCAGCCTTGCGGAAATCCGCCGGCGTGGCCCGGCCATGCACACCGGTCGCCATGCCCAGCACTCGTCGCTGCTGTGCGTGGGTGATGACTGGCAGTCGATCTATGGTTGGCGCGGCAGCTCGCCGAAGTACTTCATGGAGTTCACCAAAGCCTTCCTGTCGCCGGCCAACACCCGGGTGATGCTGGTCGACAACTACCGTTGCCAACAGCAGGTGATCGACGCTGCCGAGCACCTGGTCAAGGGCACCCCGGCGATTGCCGGCAAGAAAGCCCGGGCCAGTGGCCCGGCAGCCGAGCTGCCGGGCTCGCCGGTCAAGGTCTTCGACCGTGATGAGGCGGCCCTGGGTGAAACGCTGATCGAGCATTACCAGCGCGGCGAGACGGTGATGATGTTGTACCGCAAAGGGGGCGACCGGGCGCTGATGGCCGAGCACCTGCAAAGCGTGCTGCATGCCGAAGCGGCACTGCCGGCCGAGCAGCGCCGCCTGCGCCAGTTGACCTACCACAGTGCCAAGGGCCTGCAGGCCGACGCGGTATTCATGCTCGGTGACTGCCAGTACCTGACCAGCTCGCCGTACAAGAACCAGGTGTACCGCCAGGCCGGGTTGGGCAAGGCCGGTGATGCCCAACCGTTCGATACCGCGCAGAAAGAAGAAGTGCAGCGCCTGGCCTACGTGGCGGTGACCCGTGCGGTGCAGCATTGCTACTGGCATGTTGAGGCCGCCAATGGCGAAGCCGCAGCGGCCCCACGGGCGTCGGGCCAGGTGGATGGCAAGCAGGCCTTTTTCGAGGACCTGCGCGGGCAGTGAGGGTCGGTGACGGTTAAGTCACGGTCGGTGACGGGCCAGTGGGATGCCTGACGTTACGCCAAGGTAACGTGTCGGAGCCCCTTGCGGCCCGGCGCAAGGGTTGCCGCTGGCGACAGCAGGCGAAGGGGCCGGCGGCGTATTTGGCCTGGTGTGGTCGTACCAGGCTGCAAGTCAGGAAGCGTACCCATGCGTTCTGCATCGACACCCAAGGATCATCTGCTAGACCTGAACGGCATTGAAATTGCCGTGCGTTGCTGGGGGCCGGAAGACGGTATCCCGGTGCTGGCCCTGCATGGCTGGCTGGATAATGCCGCCTCGTTCGAGCGCTTGGCACCGATGCTCGATGGCTGCTTCGTGGTGGCCCCCGATCTGGTCGGTCACGGTCGTTCCGACCACCGCCGCCACGACAGTGGCTACTACCTGTGGGAGCACGCCGAGGACATGCTGGCGGTAGCCGAAAGCCTGGGCCTGGGGCAGTTTCATGTACTGGCCCACGGCATGGGCACTGGGGTGGCTTCGCTGCTGGCGGCGATGACCAGCGGCATTGCCAGCATGACCTTCCTCGACGGCATGGGCGCACCGTTCACCGTGGCAGAGGATGACCGCGTGCAGCATCTGGCGCGGGCCTACCGACTCAAGCGCATGGTCCAGCGCAGCCAGCTGCAAGGTTTTGCCGAGCCGGACGTCGGCCGCTTCGACGACCTCGACACCGCCCTGGCGCAGCGCCGCGAACGCCTGGATACCGAACTTTCGGAAGGTGCCGCACGGCTGCTGGCGCTGCGCGACCTGCTGCAGTTGGGGGATGGTTATTGCTGGCGCCACGACCCGCGCCTGGTACTGCCTGAGCCGATGCCGCTGACCGAGCGCGAAGCCTGCGACCTGCTCAGCCAGATTCACTGCCCGCTTTATCTGCTGTTTGGCCGCCAGGGTGCATTTACCGGCGAAGGTTTCACCCGGCGCCAGGCCGCCTTGCCCAGCCAGGCGAAAATTTCCTGGCACCCGGGTGGGCACCACTTCCACCTGGATGCGCCGGACCGGGCGCTGGTCGATCAATTGCTGCGCATCCTCGCGCGGCATGAAGGGGGTGTTCTGCAACGCTTGGTGAACGAGTAGCTGATTCTGGTCACGCCTTGCGCACCTGGGCTATGGTGGCTGTGCAAACCCCCAATCTCTGTGGGCGCGGCTTTAGCCGCGAACACCCAGGGTACGCGAATCCACAGGAGCCCCGACATGCGACCGTTCGCCATCAAGCACATCGACCACCTTGTATTGCGGGTCAGTGACCTGCCGCGCAGCGTTGCCTTTTACACCGAATTACTCGGCTGCTCGGTTAGCCGCGTGCGCGAAGATCTGGGTATGGTTCATTTGGCCACGGGCACGGCAATGATCGACCTGGTCACCCTCGATGGCCCGCTGGGCAAGCCCGGCGGTGCGGCGCCAGGCACCGAGGGGCGCAACCTGCATCATTTTTGCCTGCGCATCGAGCCGTTCGATGAGCCGGCGTTGACCGCCTACCTGCAAGCTGCCGGGGTGAAAGTGGAGCCTGCCGAGAAGCGCTATGGCGCTGAAGGCGAGGGGCTGTCGTTGTACTGCTATGACCCGGATGGCAACCAGGTCGAGTTGAAAGGGCCGATACCGACTGCGGGGGTGGCATGAGCAACCTGCACAGCCGCGAACACTGGGTCGATACCGCACAAGGCAAGCTGTTCGCACAGGAGTGGGTGCCAGCGCAGGCACAAGGGGCGCCCATCGTCCTGTTGCATGACTCGCTGGGCTGTGTAGCTTTATGGCGCGACTTTCCAGCGCAGTTGGCGCACGCCACCGGGCACCGGGTAATTGCCTACGATCGCCTGGGCTTTGGCCGTTCCGGTGCCCACCCGGGTGTATTACGCTTGGGCTTTGTCGAGGACGAGGCGCGGCAGGGCTTTTCGGCGCTGCTTGAGCATTTGGGGGTTGAGGATTTCATCGTCTTTGGCCACAGCGTGGGTGGCGGCATGGCGGTGGCTTGCGCGGCGGCGTTTGGCAGCCAGTGTGTGGCACTGATTACCGAGTCAGCGCAGGCATTTGTCGAAGACCGTACGCTGGAGGGTATTCGAGCGGCCGACCTGCAGTTTGCCGAACCCGGGCAGTTACAGCGGTTGCAGCGCTACCATGGCAGCAAGGCCGAATGGGTACTGCGCGCCTGGGTGAGCAACTGGTTGGCTGAGGATTTTGCCCAGTGGAACCTGGATGCTGTATTGGCACAAGTGCGTTGCCCGCTGTTGAGCCTGCATGGCGATAACGACGAGTTCGGCTCAACGGCGCACCCCGAGCGGTTATTGGCGCATGCCGGTGGGCCAGGGGTGATGCGGTTGTTGCAAGGTTGTGGGCATGTGCCGCATCGGGAGCAGGCAGAGCAGGTGGTGGCGGAAGTCATTCATTTCTTGCGCTGATGGTTCGTGGTCACAGTGCATGTCCGTGCCGTGCCGTGCCGTGCTTTTGCTTTTGCTTCTAAGCGCGCGAGAGTTCAGGCGCCACAGATTGCGACTTCAGGAGGGGACCCCGGAGCGAAGCGTAGGGGCCGGATGATGGGAGCGGGCGCCTTTGGTTACTTTGGGCAAGACCAAAGTAACCCGCCGTAAGGGCGGAAGGGTGACTTGGCGCCACCAGCGCGAATGAATGTCTACTCGGTGTGAATGCCCACCCTCAAAAGCTTAAGCGCCTGTTTTGATAAAGCGATAACTCCATTTGCGATGGCGACGCGTACTCACCTTTTCGCCCTTACGGCGAGTCACTTTTTGCCAAACGCGGCAAAAAGTAACCAAAAAACGCTGCGCTCCCATCATCCGGCCCCTACGCTGCGCTCCGGGGTTCCCTCGCTACGGTCTTGCTCCCGGGAGTACGCGCTGCAGGCCCCATCCATGGGGCCTCAGCGCTTGACGGGCATCCATGCCCGTCACCTCCCTCCGCAAACCCTTCGCTCGGCCTCCTGAAGTCGCGAAGATCAAGATCAAGATCAAGATCAAGATCAAGATCAAGATCAAGATCAAGATCAAGATCAAGATCAAGATCAAGATCAAGATCAAGATCAAGAT
>NZ_JBIVHY010000019.1:0-100163 GCF_044749445.1 Pseudomonas sp. NPDC089408 | reverse complement strand
TAAGAGCTTTTCGTCTCAACCGAGGCGCGCATTCTACGCTTTCCTCAGAGCCTGTCAAGCGTTTATTTTGAAGTTTTTTGCGAGAAACTCGTTTAACTTCAAACACTTGACTCAACAGGGTGGCTAGCATTGCTCGCTACCGCGTTGGAATGGTGCGCATTATAGGGTGGGGAATTTTTTGGTCAACCTTTAATTTCAATAATTTAGGATATTTTTGAAAAAGTCGCGTTGGGGGTGTCAGGTGCTCGTCGTCAGCCTTGCAGCGCCTGGGAGATCGAGCGCCGCCCGCGCGGCGCTTCGCGGCTAAAGCCGCTCCTACGTTTATTTCGGGCCAATTATGCCTGTGACATCGGCGCGCGCACCCAGGGTGCATGGCGGGAGGTGGATATAAAGAGTGAGCTGGGGT
This sequence comes from Pseudomonas sp. NPDC089408, assembly GCF_044749445.1. Taxonomy (NCBI): domain Bacteria; kingdom Pseudomonadati; phylum Pseudomonadota; class Gammaproteobacteria; order Pseudomonadales; family Pseudomonadaceae; genus Pseudomonas; species Pseudomonas sp. NPDC089408. The sequence goes on along the minus strand of NZ_JBIVHY010000019.1, from coordinate 99,757 downwards.
GCAAAACTCTTGGCTAGCACCTTGCTCCACACCCCGACAATTGCGCACTATATTGCTCAGTTGCTCACTTCGCCCAAGGATTGCCGCACACAAATGACCACCCAGCACCGTAGCCTGGCCGCCACCCTCTTCCCGATCGGCCTGCTGCTTATCGCCATGGCATCGATCCAGTCGGGTGCCTCCCTGGCCAAAAGCATGTTCCCCATCGTCGGCGCACAAGGCACCACCACCCTGCGCCTCATTTTTGCCAGCATCATCATGCTGCTGATACTGCGCCCCTGGCGGGTACGCATGACCGCCACCACCCTGCGCAACGTGGTCATCTATGGCATGGCACTGGGCGGCATGAACTTCCTCTTCTATATGGCGCTGCAAACGGTGCCTATCGGCATCGCCGTAGCACTGGAGTTTACCGGCCCGCTGGCCGTGGCAATTTTCTCTTCGCGCCGGCCAATCGACTTTCTGTGGATTGCCCTGGCCATTGCCGGCCTGCTGCTGTTACTGCCGGCAGGCCATGGCGGGCAAGCTCTCGACCCAGTGGGTGCCGCCTATGCATTGGGGGCAGGTGTGTGCTGGGCACTGTACATACTGTTCGGGCAACGTGCCGGCGCCGAGCATGGTATCCAGAGTGCAGCCCTGGGGGTGGTGGTCGCCGCCCTGTTCGTCGCCCCTATCGGCATCGCCCATGCCGGTAGCGCACTGCTCACACCCGCCCTGATCCCTGTCGCCCTGGCCGTTGCCGTGCTATCCACTGCCCTGCCCTACAGCCTGGAGATGATTGCCCTGACACGCATCCCCGCACGCACTTTCGGTACCCTGATGAGCATCGAACCGGCATTTGGCGCACTGTCGGGCCTGCTATTCCTCGGCGAAGTGCTGACCACGACCCAATGGCTGGCGATTCTGGCCATTATTACGGCATCGGTTGGCACTACCTTGTCGATGCGCAAGGAAGCCAGCCCAGCCATCGCAGCGGACTGATATGAGAAATATTTTCATTTGAGACAGCATTAGTGATTGTAGCGGCCCGCCTCGCTGATTAAGCTGTCACAGAATCATCATCTTTACGCTATCTACTGAAGCGAACACGGACGCTGGGGACACTTCAGGAAGAACCGATGCGATAACGACAGGGCCTGACATTTGATTCGCCCTGCTTTTAAGGACAGGAATGAAACGTATTTTTCTCATCCTGGCCATCTTGGCTATTGCTGGATGCGCCGCCACAGCCAAGACTGAGGTCAAAAGGGGCAAGAAGGGCCTGCATATCAATTGTTCCGGCCTTTCGTCCTCGTGGGACAATTGCTACAGCAAGGCCGCGAGCTCTTGCAGCACGCGCGGCTACCGGGTGATCGCCCGCTCGGGAGAGAGTGATGGAGAACCTGGTGACTACTTGTTCGGCATCAACCCCGCGGGTTACACCAGCCGCAGCATGATCGTCATCTGCAAGTAGCATGAAGGGCAGCCCAATGGCTGCCCTTTTCATTGGCCATTACAGCGGCGCAGTACGTGCCTGCAGCCAAGCCAATGCATCCCCGTTGAGCAAAGGGGCCAGGCGCTCGTAAACCGTGGCGTGGTAGCCATTGAGCCAGTCCAGCTCTTCCTGGGTCAGCCGCTCGGGCAGCAGGCAACGGGTATCGATCGGGCACAGCGTCAGGGTCTCGAAGTTCAGGAAGTCACCGAAGGCGCTCTTGCCCACTTCGCGGTTCACCACCAGGTTCTCGATGCGTACCCCCCACTGCCCCGGGCGGTACGTACCCGGTTCGATCGAGCTGATCATGCCCGCTTGCATCGCCGTCTGCGGTGCCGGTGCTGCCTGATAGGCAATCACCTGCGGCCCCTCGTGCACGTTCATGAAGTAGCCCACCCCATGCCCGGTGCCGTGGCCATAGTCGACCTGGTCAGCCCAGATCGGCGCCCGGGCAATGGCGTCGAGTAGCGGAGACAGGACACCACGCGGGAACGTGGCACGCGACAGGGCGATCATACCCTTGAGCACGCGGGTGCAGTCCTCCTTCTGTGCCTGGCTGGGGTTCCCCACCGGCACCATGCGGGTAATGTCAGTGGTACCGCCCAAGTATTGCCCACCCGAGTCGATCAGCAGCAGGCCATCCCCTTCGACCCGCGCATGCGACTGCTCGGTGGCGCGGTAATGCGGCATCGCGCCGTTGCCATTGAAGGCGGCAATGGTCGAGAAACTCAGCGACACGAAGTTCGGGCGACGGGCACGCGCGGCGCTCAATTGTTCGTCAACCGTCAGTTCGGTAATCACCTCGCGACCGAGGTTCGCCTCGAGCCAGGCAAAGAACTCGCACAAGGCCGCGCCGTCCTGCTCCATGACCTGGCGGATGTGCACCAGGTCGTCATCAGTTTTGCATGATTTGCTCAAGGTGGTGGGGTTCAGCCCCTCGACCAGCACCACCTCTGCCGGCAAGTTGTCGAGCAGGCCGCAAGTGACCCGGGCCGGGTCCACCAGTAGCCGGCTGGCCGCTGGAACGGCCCCTAGCGCCTGGCCTGCTTCGCTGTAGTCGCGGACCTCGATGCCATCCGCCGCAAGCACCTGACGCAAGTGCGCATCCACCTTGTCCGGGCCAACGAACAGGATCGCCCGCTGCTGGTTGATCAGGGCAAACGCCAGAAACACTGGGTTATACGAGACATCGCTGCCGCGCAGGTTGAGCAGCCAGGCGATGTCATCCAGGGTGGCGATGAAGTGCCAGTCGGCGCCCCTGGCCTGCAGGCTCTGGCGCAATTGCGCGAGCTTTTCCGCCCGGTTTACCGTGGCGTATGGCGGCAGGTGCTGGTACACCGGGTTGGCCGGCAACGCCGGGCGCCCGTCCCATACCTGGCCCAGCAGGTCCTTGCCGGTCACCAGCCGCGCCCCACGCGCCTTCAGCCGCTCTCTCAGCTGACGCGCCGAGGCCAAGGCCATGACGGCACCGTCCACCGCAACGCTGCCGTTGGGCTCGACATGCTCCCCCAGCCATTCCAGTGCACCGGGCTTACCCGCAAGCAGCTTCATCAGTTCGATACCACTGCCGGCCAGTTCGTGTTCTGCCTGTTCCCAGTAGCGGCTATCGACCCAAAGCCCGGCAAACCCGGAGGTGACCACCAGCGTACCGACCGAGCCATGGAACCCCGATAACCACTGGCGCCCCTGCCAGTAACCGGGCAGATACTCGGAAAGGTGAGGGTCGGCCGAAGGGACCAGCAAGGCATCGATACCTTCTGTTGCCATGGCCTGGCGCACGCGCGCCAGACGCTGTGGCACGCTTTGTTCTAGGGAGGTCTGGACGTTCATGCGCTCTCCTGCGGCTACATCACGGTTGATCCAATCGGCTGATAATGGAACAGCCACCAGAGCCCTGCAATCGTCCCGGCGCAAACAGGACGCTTCCTACATGAGGACCACCGATCAAGTCCCGCTGAACTTCCCCAAGGCCCCGGCTTCAGACACTGTACATTCATCGCACACAGGCAAATGACCATGCCCAGTGCCTGCAACCCGAAAGCCGGCGTGGTGCTGCTCGACACTCGCGAACACACGCCGGAACATGAGCATGCCGTGCACCTCAAGCTTGCCGATGGCCTGGGCCGCCTGCTGGGTTGCCCGCATGTGCAGCCCGGGCAACCGCCCAGCGCTGCCGATGGCTACTATTACCTGCCCACCGAGACCCTGATCGACCCCCGGCGTTATGCCGCCTTGGGCATTCAGGGCGAACAGGACCTGTTTGGCGGTTTGGTGTCACACCCCTACATGGCGACCAAGGCAATCTCCCACCCACTGCCGGCCGGGGGCAACTTCCCGCCAGGCTGGACCGACGCCTTTGCCCGTCAGGCCTGCGACGCCTTGCTGCGCGGCTACACGGTGTTCAGCAAGGCCGATGCCCGCACCGCCGCACAGTTGCTGCTGCTCGACGGCCCGCTGCGGGTCAAACCGGTACTGGCCTGCGCCGGCCGCGGGCAACAGGTGATCAACAGCGCGGATGACCTGGAGCCATTGCTGGCCGGCATGGATGAGCAGCAACTGGCATTGTGGGGGCTGGTGCTGGAAGAGGACCTGAGCGACGTCCAGACCTTCAGCGTCGGCCAGGTGCGCGTCGCCGGCCTGACCTGCAGCTACCACGGCACCCAACAGCTGACCCACGACCACCAGGGCACCGAAGTTTACGGCGGCTCTGACCTGGTAGTGGTCCGTGGCGACTACCAGGCCTTGCTGCAACTGCCGCTGGAGGACCACCTGCGCTTGGCGGTCAACCAGGCCATGGCCTACGAAAAGGCCGCCGAGCAGCATTTCCCGGGCTTTGTCGCCTCACGCCGCAACTACGACATCGCCCGCGGCAGCAACCCTTCGGGCCACCTGTGCAGCGGCGTGCTCGAACAATCCTGGCGCCTGGGCGGTGCCAGCAGCGCCGAGCTGCTGGCCTTGCAGGCATTCGCCGACGATCCGGCCTTGCAGCAGGTACGGGCCTCCACCCATGAAGAGTTCGGCACCCCTGACCTACCCGCTGACGCCACCCTCTTCTATCAAGGAAACGACAGTGAACTCGGACAACTCAGCAAGTTTGCGCGGATTCGCGAGCATGACCATTCAGAGTGAAACCGTTGAGCTACAGGTCGAGAACGACCGCATTGCCGGCACCCTGGTCAGCCCTGGCAGCAAGATGCCGGGCATTCTCTTCGTCCACGGCTGGGGCGGTAGCCAGCAACGTGACCTGGCCCGCGCTCGGCACATCACCGGGCTGGGCTGCGTGTGCATGACGTTCGACCTGCGCGGCCACGAAAAGACCGAAAGCCAGCGCCTGACCGTCACCCGCGAACAAAACCTGCAGGACCTGCTGGTGGCTTACGATCGGCTGATCAGCCACCCGGCCGTCGACAGCAGCGCCATCGCCATTATCGGCAGCAGCTATGGGGGCTACCTGGCCACCTTGTTGACCCGCGAACGGCCGGTAAAATGGCTGGCCCTGCGGGTGCCTGCCATGTATTGGGACGACGAATGGGGCAGCCCCAAGCAAGCCCTCGACCGACAACGCCTGAACGCCTATCGCCAGCGCTCGCTCGGCCCGGCAGACAACCGCGCGCTGGCAGCCTGTGCCGAATTCGGCGGTGATGTGTTGCTGGTGGAATCCGAGCAGGACGACTATGTGCCGCACAGCACCCTGATGAGCTACCGCTCGGCATTCGTCAGCGCCCATTCACTCACCCATCGGATCGTCGACGGCGCCGACCACGCGCTGTCCAGCGAACAAAGCCAGAAAGCCTACAGCTCGATCCTGGCGGCATGGATCAGTGAAATGGTCATGGGTGCCCGCCTGGACCGCTACCCGCACTATGCACCGTGGTACGCCTGAGGCTCGCCCACCTGGCAGTGCAGGCCGCCATCGGCAGCGCGTACCAGGCTGCGCAGGGTCTGGTAGGCGGCGAAGTTGACGCCACGTGCCTGATGCTGGCCCAACAGGTCAAGGAACGGCTCCTCGACGAAGTAAACGGCCGCTGCCGCCCAGGCCTGGCGTGACTGCCATTGCAGGTACTGCAACACCCGGCTGCCATCATCACTGGCCTGGATGCTGACGCCCTGCAGGCCCTCGCAGCGCGCAGCCAATGCTTCGCTACGTGCCACCAGGGCCTCGGCCAAGGCTTGCTGGCACACACTTGGCACTTCGTATTCGATCATCTGGGTGAACCACAAGGTTTGAGGGATTGCCGACATCGACGGTCTCCTGACTATGGGCGCAGGCAGCGCAATGCCGAGCAGGGTAAAACCTCAAGCAAAGTCAAGGTCAAGGGGTTTCTGCAAGGCTATCCCGATACGGCCCCGAAACGGCAAAGCGCCGCCGATAGTCACTGGGCGTCAGGCCAGTGATGCGCTGGAACACTTTGCGAAACGCGCCCGGGTCCTGATAGCCGACCCCCCATGCAATCTGCTCGACATTGCGTCGGGTGAACTCCAGCAAGCGGCACGCCCGCCCCACCCTCACCTGCTGGCAATACTCGGTCGGGCGCAGCCCGGTGGCTGCACGAAAGCGCCGCAGGAACGTGCGCGCCTCCAGCCCCGCGCAAGACGCCATCGCAGCAAGGTCGGCGTCCTGCCCGCCATTTCCTTGCAACCAGTGCTGCACTTTCAATACAGCCTCATCGCCGTGATCCAGTCGCGGGTTGAACAGCGCCCCGGGCAACGGCGCCGTAACCGGCTCAACCGCCAGATAACGGGCGGTCTCGCGGGCCACCGTCGCCCCTAGAAAGCGCTCCAGCAAGCGCAAGCCCAGGTCAGTCCAGGCCATCAACCCCGCCGAGGTGACGATGTCGCCGTCGTCCAGCAGCGGCTGCTGGGCCCCTACCCTCACCCTGGGAAAACGCTGGGCCAACGTATGCACATAATTCCAGTGGGTGCAGGCCGGGCGACCGTCCAGCAGGCCACTGGCGGCGATGAAGAACACGCCGATGCACACCGACGCCAGTACCGTGCCGCGGCCATGCAACTGGCACAGCAACGTGCGATGGCGCGCCAGCAGTTCGCCCTGTGGCGTCGACTCCAGGCTGGGCGGAATGATCAGCACGCGCAGGGCAGACACCTCGCTGGCCGGGCTATCGGCGGCAGGTTGCAAGTGGCCGGCTTCGTTTGCCTGCCAGAAGCTGGTGCGCACCCTTGGCAGCTCGACGGCGCCCAACTCGACAGCCACCCGGTTGGCCACCAGGAACAGGTCGGCCAGCCCATGCACGGCGGCGCGCTGCACGCCGGGGTACAACAGCAAGCCGATGTCCAGGCTGGTTGGGGTGTCAGTTTTTGCCCGCATAGTGTCGTTCGCGCCAATCCTCAGGTCCGTGCACACAGCCTATAACTAACGTCATTGAACGACTACTGCCATAGGAGGCAGCATGAACAAGCAGGCGCTGATCATCATCGATATCCAGAACGACTACTTCCCGGGTGGCAAGTGGACCCTTGACGGCGCCGACACGGCAGCCGACAACGCGGCCCGGCTGCTGGCAGCGGCACGTAAGCGCGGCGACCTGGTGGTGCATGTGCGGCATGAGTTCGACAGCGCCGATGCGCCGTTTTTCGCCCCAGGCTCGCCAGGCGCGGCCATTCACAGCAAGGTCGAGCCGGTGGCGGGCGAGCCGGTGGTGCTCAAGCACAAGGTCAATGCCTTCCTCGGCACCGACCTTGAGCACACCCTGGACCAGCATGGAGTCGAGGCGTTGACCATCGTCGGCAGCATGAGCCACATGTGCATCGACGCTGCTACCCGTGCGGCCGCTGATCTGGGCTATGAGGTGACCGTGGCGCATGATGCCTGCGCGACCCTGCCACTGGCGTTCAACGGTAACCAGGTGCCGGCGGCGCAGGTGCATGATTCGGCGATGGCGGCGCTGGCGTTTGCCTATGCCAAGGTGGTGAAGACCGATGAGTTGCTGGGTCACTGATCAGGTTTGAGATTTTTGGGGGCGCTTTGCGCCCCATCGCGCAAACTCAGATCACCACATTACGCACAAAACGCACTGCTACCGCGCCGTCATTGCGATAGGCATACCGGCAATTGCTGGGAAACACATGAAACTGCCCCACCTTCAGGCGATGCTCAACATCTTCGATGATCAGTGTCAGTTGCCCTTCAGCCACATAGATCTGCTCACTCCAACCCTCGGCATCAGCCTCGCTGGAATAGCACTCACCCGGTGCCAGCGTCCATTCCCAGAGTTCCACTTCACGCCGCGCCGGGCTGGTGCCAAGCAACACCGCCCGGCTCTGCGGATGCTCACCGGCCCAGGCCAGTTCCTCGATGCGCCCGGGGTCACGCAGGTCGGGCGCCTGGATCAGGGTACTGAAGGCCACGCCCAACGCTTCGGCAATCAGGTCCAGGGTGGTCAGGCTCACATTCTTTTCACCCGCCTCGATCGCCACCAGCATGCGCCGGCTGACCCCGGAGCGCTCGGCCAGTGCGGTCTGGCTCATGCCAGCGGCGTTGCGCAGGCTACGGACATTGAGGCTGACGTGTTGCAGCACCGATGCCCGGTGCGTGGAATCTTTGTGCACGTTATTGCTCGCCGGTCAGGATTGCGCAGTATACTGCCCACTTTTGCGGCGATTGTGCGCCGCCTACCGCCGAGTGTGCAAGACCATGAACCAACCCAGCAGCAAGCCGACCCCCGCCATTGCCTTTCGCCTGAGCAAGGCCGAACTGGTGCTGGTGTTCATCACCATGCTGTGGGGCGGCACCTTCCTGCTGGTGCATAACGTGATGACCGTCAGCGGCCCGATGTTCTTCGTCGGCCTGCGCTTTGCGGCCGCAGCGCTGTTTGTGGGTGTGGTCTCGGCGCGAGCACTGCCCGGGCTGACCATTACCGAACTGAAGGCAGGCATGCTGATCGGCGTGTCGATCATGCTCGGCTATGGCTTGCAGACCATGGGCCTGCAAACCATCAGCAGCAGCCAGTCGGCGTTCATTACGGCGCTGTACGTACCGTTCGTGCCGCTGCTGCAGTGGCTGGTACTCGGCCGGCGACCGGGCCTGATGCCCAGCATCGGTATCTGCCTGGCGTTTGTCGGCCTGATGCTGCTGGCCGGGCCGGAAGGCGGCAGCCTGCACTTCAGCGAGGGCGAACTGGTGACCCTGGTCAGCGCCGTAGCCATCGCTGGCGAAATCATCCTGATCAGCCGCTACGCCGGCCAGGTCGACGTGCGCCGGGTCACCGTGGTGCAACTGGCGACCGCCTCGCTGCTGGCATTCCTGATGATCGTGCCGACCCAGGAGCGGATCCCTGACTTTTCCTGGTTGCTGCTGGCCAGCGCAGTTGGCCTTGGCGCCATGAGCGCGGTGATCCAGGTGGCGATGAACTGGGCGCAGAAGTCGGTCTCGCCGACCCGCGCCACCCTCATCTATGCCGGCGAACCGGTATGGGCCGGTATCGTCGGGCGCCTTGCCGGCGAACGCCTGCCAGGCGTGGCCCTGCTCGGCGGCCTGCTGATCGTGATCGCGGTGGTGGTCAGCGAACTCAAACTGCGCCGCCCGCGTGAAAGCGATGCAGCCGCCGAAGCACGTGACGTGCACGACCCAGGCGAGCGCCAGGCCGGGCTGTAAAGCGGCCAGTTGCGGCTATGCTTTGTAAAAAACTGTTATAAAAAAACTGCTTGTCACAGCCTGTTTGTACGATTCTGCGACAGCTTGCGTGTTGGTGATCAACACCTCGGCACGTATGATTCTTTGCAAACTTCTCCAGAATAGGCCGCTATGTCTTTGATAGTGCTATTGCTTCTGCCGTTCGTGGGCAGTTGCCTGGCAGCCGTGCTGCCGCACAACGCACGTAACGCCGAGTCCATCCTTGCCGGGCTCGTAGCCCTGGTCGGTACCGTCCAGGTAGCACTGCTGTACCCACAGGTTGCCCATGGTGGCGTGATTCGCGAAGAGCTCCTGTGGCTGCCCAGCCTGGGCCTGAACCTGGTGCTGCGCATGGACGGCTTCGCCTGGCTGTTCTCGCTGCTGGTGCTGGGCATCGGTACGCTGGTGTCGCTGTACGCGCGCTACTACATGTCGCCGCAAGACCCGGTGCCACGCTTCTTTGCCTTCTTCCTGGCCTTCATGGGCGCCATGCTCGGCCTGGTGATCTCCGGCAACCTGATCCAGCTGGTGTTCTTCTGGGAACTCACCAGCCTGTTCTCTTTCCTGCTGATCGGCTACTGGCACCACCGCGCCGATGCCCGCCGCGGCGCCTACATGGCGTTGATGGTGACCGGCGCGGGCGGCTTGTGCCTGCTGGTAGGGGCTTTGCTGCTCGGCCATGTGGTCGGCAGCTACGACCTGGACAAGGTCCTGGCTGCCGGCGACACCATCCGCCAGCATGCGCTGTACCCGGTGCTGCTGCCCCTTATCCTTGTTGGCGCCCTGAGCAAGAGCGCGCAGTTCCCCTTCCAGTTCTGGCTGCCCCACGCCATGGCAGCCCCCACACCGGTATCGGCCTACCTGCACTCCGCGACCATGGTCAAGGCCGGGGTGTTCCTGCTGGCACGCCTGTGGCCGGTGCTGTCCGGTAGCGAGGAGTGGTTCTGGATAGTCGGCGGTGCCGGTGCCATCACCCTGCTGCTCGGCGCCTTCGCCGCGATGTTCCAGAATGACCTCAAGGGCCTGCTGGCCTATTCGACCATCAGCCACCTCGGTCTGATTACCCTGCTGCTGGGCCTGAACAGCCCACTGGCCGCCGTGGCCGCGGTGTTCCACATTCTCAACCATGCCACCTTCAAGGCCTCGCTGTTCATGGCCGCCGGCATCATCGACCACGAAAGCGGCACCCGTGACATCCGCCGCCTCAGTGGCCTGATCCGCCTGGTGCCCTACACCGCCACCCTGGCGATGGTAGCCAGCGCCTCGATGGCCGGCGTGCCGTTGATGAACGGCTTCCTGTCTAAGGAAATGTTCTTCGCTGAAACGGTATTCATCAGCTCCACTGCCTGGGTCGAGGCCGCGCTGCCGGTGATCGCCACCCTGGCCGGTACCTTCAGCGTGGCGTATGCCCTGCGCTTCACTGTCGATGTGTTCTTCGGCCCGACAGCCCAGGACCTGCCGCACACCCCGCACGAGCCGCCGCGCTGGATGCGTGCACCGGTCGAGCTGCTGGTGCTCACCTGCCTGGTGGTGGGCATTTTCCCTGCCCAGTCGGTCGGCCCACTGCTGGCCGCTGCCGCCCTGCCGGTCGTAGGCGGCACCCTGCCGGAATACAGCCTGGCCATCTGGCATGGCTGGAATGCCCCGCTGATCATGAGCCTGGTGGCCATGAGCGGCGGTATCGTCCTGTACCTGCTGCTGCGCAAGCAGTTGCGCCTGGGCCGCTTCCCTTACCCGCCGCTGATCGAGCGTTTCAACGGCAAGCGCCTGTTCGAGCACGGTCAGGTACAACTGATGCTGCTGGCGCGGCGCATCGAGCGACTGCTCACCACCCGCCGCCTGCAGTCGCAACTGTTCATGCTGGTGGTCGCCGCGTTCCTCGCTGGCCTTACGCCCATGCTGTACAGCGGCCTGGGCTGGGGCGACCGGCCGAAGATCCCGGGTTCCGGTGTGTTCGTCGCGCTGTGGCTGATCGCAATCGCCTGCGCCATCGGTGCCGCCTACCAGGCCAAGTACCACCGTTTGGCAGCCTTGATCATGGTCAGCGTCTGCGGCCTGATGACCTGCATTACCTTCGTCTGGTTCTCTGCGCCCGACCTGGCACTGACCCAGTTGGTGGTGGAAGTGGTCACCACCGTGCTGATCCTGCTTGGTTTGCGCTGGCTGCCACGGCGTATCGAAGGCGTGTCGCCGCTGCCCGGCAGCCTCGAGCGCGCGCGCATGCGCCGCCTGCGCGACCTGCTGCTGGCCGTGCTGGTCGGCGGCGGCATGGCCGTACTGTCGTATGCCATGCTGACCCGGCCAACACCCAACGACATTTCCTCGTTCTACCTGAGCCGGGCGCTGCCCCAGGGCGGCGGCACCAACGTGGTCAACGTGATGCTGGTCGACTTCCGCGGCTTCGATACCCTCGGTGAAATCACCGTGCTGGTGGCGGTGGCGCTGACCGTGTTTGCCCTGCTGCGGCGCTTCCGCCCTCCCAAGGAGAGCATGCAGCTGCCCGCACAACAGCGCCAGTTGGCACCCGACGTGGTGACCGACCTGATCAACCCGCGGCATGCCACCGATACCGCGCTGGGCTTCATGATGGTGCCTGCGGTGCTGGTGCGCCTGCTACTGCCGATCGCCCTGCTGGTGTCGATGTACCTGTTCATGCGTGGCCATAACCAGCCGGGCGGCGGCTTCGTCGCCGGCCTGGTGATGTCGGTGGCGTTCATCCTGCAGTACATGGTGGCTGGCACTCAGTGGGTCGAGGCGCAGATGAGCCTGCGGCCGCTGCGCTGGATGGGCACCGGCCTGCTGTGCGCGACCCTGACCGGGGTTGGCGCGATGCTGCTGGGTTACCCGTTCCTGACCACGCACACCGCCCACCTGCATGTGCCGGTGCTGGGTGATGTGCACGTGGCCAGCGCGCTGTTCTTCGATGTCGGCGTGTATACCGTGGTGGTTGGCTCGACCCTGCTGATCCTCACCGCCCTGGCGCACCAGTCGGTGCGCGCCTACCGCCCGGGCAACCCGGCGAAAACCAGCCAAGCAGGAGCCGCCTGATGGAAGAAGTCATTGCAGTCGCCATCGGTGTGCTGGCCGCCTCGGGCGTGTGGCTGATCCTGCGCCCGCGTACCTACCAGGTGATCATGGGCCTGTGCCTGCTGTCGTACGGCGTCAACCTGTTCATCTTCAGCATGGGTAGCCTGTTCATCGGCAAGGAGCCGATCATCAAGGACGGCGTCACCCAAGACCTGCTGCACTACACCGACCCGCTGCCGCAGGCGCTGGTGCTCACCGCCATTGTCATCAGCTTCGCCATGACCGCGCTGTTTCTGGTGGTATTGCTGGCCTCGCGAGGCCTGACCGGTACCGACCACGTGGATGGCCGGGAGCGTGACGAATGAGTGGCATGAGTCAACTGATCGTCGCGCCCATCCTGCTGCCGCTGCTTACTGCGGCGGTGATGTTACTGCTGGGTGAAAAGCATCGGCGGATCAAGGCCCGACTGAACCTGCTATCGACCTTCGCCGGCCTGGCCATTGCCGTGTGCCTGCTGATGTGGGTACGCACCCAGGGTCAGGCAGAGTCGATTGGCGTCTACCTGCCGGGCAACTGGCCGGCCCCATTTGGCATCGTGCTGGTGGTGGACCACCTGTCGGCGCTGCTGCTGACCTTGACCGGGGTCATCGGTTTCAGCGCGCTACTGTTTGCCCGCGCCCGCTGGGACAGTGCCGGGGCCAGTTTCCATGCGCTGTTCCAGATCCAGTTGATGGGCCTGTACGGTGCGTTCCTCACCGCCGACCTGTTCAACCTCTTCGTGTTCTTCGAAGTGCTGCTGGCCGCCTCCTATGGCTTGTTGTTGCATGGTTCAGGCCGCGCCCGGGTGCGTGCCGGCCTGCACTACATCGCCATCAACCTGTTCGCCTCGTCGCTGTTCCTGGTCGGCGCAGCGATGCTGTACGGCGTGACCGGCACCCTGAACATGGCTGACCTGGCCCTGAAGATTCCGCTGGTGCCGGAGGCCGACCGTGGCCTGCTGCACGCGGGTGCGGCGATCCTGGCCATGGCCTTCCTGGTCAAGGCCGGTATCTGGCCTTTGAACTTCTGGCTGGTACCGGCCTACGCCTCGGCCAGCGCGCCGGTGGCAGCGCTGTTCGCCATCATGACCAAGGTCGGGCTGTATGCCGTGCTGCGCCTGTGGACGCTATTGTTCTCCGGGCAGGCCGGGGCCTCGGCACATTTCGGTGGCCAATGGCTGGTTTACGGTGGCCTGGTTACCCTGGCGGTGGCCGCAGTGTCGATCCTGGCCGCGCAACGCCTGGAACGCATGGCGGCCCTGAGCATCCTGGTTTCCGCCGGCACCCTGCTCGCTGCGGTCGGCTTCGCCCAGTCGGCGCTGACTGGCGCGGCGCTGTTCTACCTGGTCAACTCGACCCTGGCGCTGTGCGCACTGTTCCTGCTCGCTGAGCTGGTAGAGCGTTCGCGCTCGGCCAATGAAGCGCCGCTGGACGAAGAGGAAGACGTCATGCCGCCACCGCTGGAATCACTGCACCCGCCCAAGGGCATCAACCTCGACGATGAGCAGAAGGCGGTGATCGGCCAGATCATCCCATGGACCATGGCCTTCCTCGGCCTCAGCTTCATCGCCTGCGCCCTGCTGATCATCGGCATGCCACCGCTGTCGGGCTTTGTCGGCAAGCTCAACCTGATCAGTGCGCTGTTCAACCCGCAGGGCCTGGGCGTACCCGCCGAGCAGCCACTGAGTGCAGCCGGCTGGGGCCTGGTAGCCTTGCTGATCCTGTCCGGCATGGCCTCGCTGATTGCCTTCGGCCGGGTTGGCATCCAGCGTTTCTGGAAGCCCGAAGAGCGCCCATCGCCGGTGCTGCGCCGCTTTGAATGCCTGCCAATCGTCATCCTGCTCGGCCTGTGCATCATCCTCAGCCTCAAGGCCGAGCCGTTGCTGCGCTACACCCAGGACACCGCCGCCAGCCTGCAGGCCCCCGACGCCTACATCGAAGCCGTCATGGCCGCCAAGCCAGTTCCTGGCCCCACCTCGCTCGACGTACAGGTGCAGCCATGAACCGACTGTTCCCCGCGCCACTGCTCTCGGTCTCGCTGTTCGGCCTGTGGCTGCTGCTGAACCTTTCGGTAAGCCCCGGCAACCTGTTGCTGGGCGCCGCCCTTGGCGTGCTGGCGCCCCTGCTGATGGCGCCCCTGCGCCCGCAGCATGCGCACATACGACGGCCACTGGTCATCGCCCGGCTGATCGGCCGGGTCGGTATCGATGTGATCGTATCCAACCTGCTGGTAGCCCGTGGCGTGCTGCGGGCCGGCAAGCAGCCACCACGCTCAGCGTTCGTTCATATTCCGCTGGCCCTGCGCGACCCGCACGGCTTGGCGGCGCTGTCGATGATCACCACCGTGGTGCCCGGCACGGTCTGGTCCGAACTGGCGCTGGACCGCAGCGTACTGCTGCTGCATGTGTTCGAACTGGACGATGAAGCGGCCTTCATCCAGCACTTCAAGGACACTTACGAACGCCCGCTGATGGAGATCTTCCAATGACTGGCCTGCTCTCCAGTGCTGTTCTTGCCAGCCTGTTCATCTTCGCCCTGGCCATGGGCCTGGCGCTGATCCGGCTGTTCCGCGGCCCCTCTGCCCAGGACCGGGTGCTGGCGCTGGACTACCTGTACATCCTGGCCATGCTGACCATGCTGGTGCTGGGTATCCGTTATGCCAGTGACACCTACTTCGAAGGTGCACTGCTGATTGCGCTGTTCGGCTTCGTTGGCTCGTTTGCCCTGGCCAAGTTCCTGCTGCGCGGTGAGGTGATCGAATGACTGAAACCCTGGTGTTGCCGTTCTGGCTGGAACTGGTCACTGCCGTGCTGCTGCTGACCGGCAGCCTGTTCGCCTTGATTGGCGCAGTGGGCCTGGTGCGCCTGAAGGACTACTTCCAGCGCATGCACCCGCCAGCACTGGCCTCAACCATTGGCGCCTGGTGCGTGGCGTTGGCCTCGATCATCTACTTTTCATGGCTGAAGGACGCGCCAGTGCTGCATGCCTGGCTGATTCCGATCCTGCTGTCGATCACCGTGCCGGTCACCACGCTGCTGCTGGCAAGGGCGGCACTGTTCCGCAAACGCATGTCGAAAGAGCCGGTACCGGAAGAGGTCAGCAGCGGCCACGACCGCGGTAACTGAAGGGCTGCCGCCTCACGCCTGGCTGAGGCGCTGCAACTCGCGGCGGACCATGACGGCATAAGGTGGCGGGCCAAGCCGGTACAGCTCAGCCGCCACCCAGTTCATCCACGCGCCTTGCAGCTCATCGCGCCGGGCCAACAAGCGCTCGGCGTCGGCCACGGCATCTGCCTGGTGCTGCCGATGAAACTCCGCCCGCGTGGCAGGCGTGTCGTCAGCATCGGTCATTCACTGGCCTTGAAGGTGGTCAGTTCACCCTTGCGCCACTTGGCAACTTTGCCGGTCACCGCTTTGAGCAACTTGCCCAGGCCTTCTTGCACTTGCTGCTGCGCGGCAAACACCAGCATCACGCCCTGGCCTTCGCGGAACACAATACCCTCGCCTTCCGGCACGGAGACGAAGGCATAGTCACCTACGCCATACACATTCAGCTTAATTTCGCGAAAGCGCATTTCCAGCTTGCCACCTTCGCGGCTAGGTAATACGGCAGCGCGGAAATGGTCGCCGACTTTCAGCTCCAGGCGCTGCTTGTCATCGACCACCAGTGCACTTTCGGTGTCGATTTCGGCCATGTACAGGCCTTCGGGGCTCTGTTCGGTCACATAGATAAAGCGGCCCTGGAACAGTTGGGCCAATTTACCGCGCAAGTCGCCCAGGGCGAACAACGCATGCGTATCAAGTGTGCTGACTGCCAATGAAGTAATCCTCAACCGGTTACAACCCGCCCTCACCCAAGCTCGGGGAGGCACGGCCATTTCTTATCGATAGGCGAAAAGAGTAATAAAGCGATATGCGAAATGTCTGTGCTCGCTGACGATGCAACGTGCAGGAATCTTTACTCTGGTTTGCCAGAATCGCCCTCACTCGAAGGCGTTTGGCTCATTCCCGACGCGGGAAGCGTGATGCCTGAGATCACTCGCCAGAAAACGCAAACAACGGGGTGAGCCTGTAAAAGCCAAGCCCAAGCGTCGATGTGCGCACTTACTGTAGGACAAATATGCCCGAAAACACTGAAACCCGTCGAGAGGCAATAAACAATTTCAGGCCGCCAGGCCTTTCTTGAGTTGCTGTTGCCACGCAGCCTGGCACTCCAGTGCATCTTCACGTGTGGCAAACGCGGTACCACGGCGCTCACCATTGACCAGTACCACCCAGCAAATACGCTTGCCCAACGCCTGCAAGGTGGCCGGCACGCCTGAACCGATCATCACGGCTACATCGACTCGGCTATTCATCATTCCCTCCGGAATTTAATTAGCACCCTAACGATAAAGCCATGATACGCCTGCCACCTGCGAGGAAACAGCGCATCCCGGTACAGCAGTGTTACGCACGGGGCAACAAAGCCAGCAACCCGCGACAAACGCAAAAAGCCCCAAGGATCGCTCCGTGGGGCTCGGCACCGCCCGCGGGGTTATACCTGGCGCTGGTGGCGGTCGAGCTGCTCGTGGCGCTCCTGGGCTTCGATGCAGTATTTGGTGGTCGGACTGATCAGCAGACGCTTCAGGCCGATTGGCTCACCACTGTCATCGCACCAGCCGAAGCTCTCGTCGGCGATACGGTCCAGGGCCATTTCCAGCTGTGGCAGCAGGCGCTGGTCGCGGTCGATGGCATTTACCAGCCAGCTACGCTCTTCTTCGACCGAAGCCACATCGGCAGGGTCCGACGGGGTGTCCAGGCCTTCGATGGTGGTGCGACTGAGTTCGATGCGTTCATGGGTTTCGACTTTCATCGCCTGCAGCAGCTCAGTGAAGAAGGCCAGCTGGTCGGCGTTCATGTAGTCATCGGCCGACATGGCCAGCAACTGTTCCTTGGTCATCGATTTCTCTATGAAAAAATGTGCATTTGGGCGATTCAGGTGCCGTCGGCGCCGTGGCATCGACAGCGGAATTCTTCAAGCGCCAACTGGCACTCTTTTTACAGGGGGCGGCAGTCTAAGGCGCCACGTCGCGTGGAGCAACTGCAAATGGGTGCGAATTTGCTTCCGGGGCTTACAATCCGCTGGTCGGTGCCTGGGTGGTAGGGCCTTGGTGGGGCCACCGGGTAGATGACGGAGCATTGGATGAGGGCCACCAAATACATGTCGGGATATTGGATTAGGGCCACCAGGTGTTTGCCATGACATTTTCAGCGCCTGGGAGATCGAGCGCCGCCCGCGCGGCGCTTCGCGGCACAAGGCCGCTCCCACATCTGTTTCGGGCCAATTATTCCTGTGACAGAGGCGCGCGCACCCTTGGTGCATGACAGGAAATTGAAGAACAGCAGGTGTGCAACCCTCGATATTGAAGGGAACAAACAAGGCGGACAGAGGTGAAGGCCCAGGAGAGACTGGCCAGAAATAGATGTGGGAGCGGCCTTGTGCCGCGAAGCGCCGCGCGGGCGGCGCTCGATCTCACGGCCACCAGACCTCTCAAGGCATGCACCTGAAGGCCCAGCCCAAATTCCCATCCAGAATCAGCGGTCCTTGAACTGCGCCTCGCGCTTGGCAATAAACGCGGCCATACCTTCTTTCTGGTCTTCTGTAGAAAACGCCGCATGGAACACCCGTCGCTCGAAGCGCACACCCTCGCTAAGGGTGACTTCAAACGCGCGGTTGACGCTTTCCTTGACCATCATGCTCACCGGGATCGACTTGCTGGCAATGGTCGCCGCCACCTTCAGCGCCTCTTCAACCAACTCTGCCTGCGGCACAATCCGCGCCACCAGGCCAGCACGTTCAGCCTCTTCGGCGCCCATCAGGCGGCCGGTCAGGCACAGTTCCATGGCCTTGGCCTTGCCCACCGCACGGGTCAGGCGCTGGGTACCGCCCATACCCGGCAATACACCCAGGTTAATCTCCGGCTGGCCAAACTTCGCATTGTCGGCCGCGAGGATAAAGTCGCACATCATCGCCAACTCACAGCCACCACCCAAGGCAAAACCCGACACCGCAGCAATGATCGGCTTGCGGCGGTTGGCAATGCGATCGGCATCGCTGAACAGGTCGTCGACGTAGATCTGCGGGTATTGCAGTTCGGCCATTTCCTTGATGTCAGCACCCGCGGCAAATGCCTTGGCCGACCCGGTCAGCACCACGCAGCCGATGTTAGGGTCACGCTCGAGCTGATCAAGGGCCTGGTTGATCTCCCCGACAATTTGCGCGTTCAGCGCGTTCAGCGCCTGCGGGCGGTTGAGGGTGATCAGGCCGACCTTGCCGTGGATGTCCAACAGGATGGTTTCGAATGCCATGCAGTCTGCTCCTTCAAAGATTGCGCGCAATGACCATGCGCTGAATGTCGCTGGTGCCTTCGTAAATCTGGCAAACCCGAACGTCGCGGTAGATCCGCTCCAGCGGGAAGTCACTCAGATAGCCATAACCGCCCAGGGTCTGCAAGGCGTCCGAACAGACCTTTTCAGCCATTTCCGAGGCAAACAGCTTGGCCATCGACGCTTCTACCAGCGCCGGGCGCCCGGCATCACGCAGTGCGGCAGCATGCAACACCATCTGCCGGGCCACGGCAATTTTCGTAGCCATGTCGGCCAGGCGGAAGGCCACGGCCTGGTGCTCGATCAGCGCCTTGCCAAAGCTTTGCCGCTCGTTGGCATAATCGCGCGCCACTTCGAACGCCGCGCGGGCCATGCCCACGGCCTGCGAGGCAATGCCGATACGGCCGCCTTCCAGGTTGGCCAGGGCGATCTTGTAACCCTCGCCCTCCGCACCCAGGCGGTTAGCCACCGGCACACGCACATTGTCGAAAACGATCTGGCAGGTGTCGGAGGCATGCTGTCCGAGTTTGTCCTCGACCCGCGCCACCTGGTAGCCCGGCGAATCAGTGGGCACGATGAACGCGCTAATACCACGCTTGCCGGCTTCCGGGTCGGTCACGGCAAACACGATCACCACCCCGGCATTCTGCCCGGAAGTAATGAATTGCTTGCTGCCATTGAGCACGTAGTGGTCGCCGTCCAGGCGGGCGCGGGCCTTCAGGCTGCTGGCATCGGAGCCGGCTTGTGGTTCGGTCAGGGCGAAAGCACCGAGCACCGCACCGCTGGCCAGCGGCGTAAGAAACTGCTCTTTCTGCTGCTCGCTGCCAAAGCGCAGGATCGGCACGCAGCCCACCGAGTTGTGCACGCTCATGATCGTCGAACAGGCACCATCACCGGCGGCGATCTCTTCCAGGGCCATGGCGTAGGCCACATAACCGGTGTCGCTGCCACCCCACTGCTCCGGCACCAGCATGCCGAACAGGCCAAGCTCGGCCATCTCGCCGATGGCTTCCTTGGGGAAGCGGTGTTCCTTGTCCCATTGCTCGGCAAACGGTTTCAGGCGCTCCTGGGCGAAGGCACGTACCGCGTCGGCGATCTGTTGTTGCTCGTCAGTTACCAGCATGGTTCACCTCAGTACAGGCACTCGACAGCCATGGCCGTGGCTTCGCCACCGCCGATGCAGATAGCTGCCACACCCCGGCGCAGGTTGTTCTGGCGCAGGGCCGACAGCAGGGTCACCAGAATACGTGCGCCCGAGGCGCCAATCGGGTGGCCCAGTGCGCAGGCGCCGCCGTGGATATTGACCTTGTCATGTGGCAGGTCAAGGTGCTTCATGGCCGCCAGGGTGACCACGGCGAACGCTTCGTTGATCTCGAACAGGTCGACCTCTGCCAGGTTCCAACCGGTACGCTTCATCAGCTTGTCGATGGCGCCGATGGGCGCAGTCGGGAACAACGCCGGGGCATCGGCGAAGGCCGAGTGGCCGTGAATCACTGCCAGCGGCTTGAGGCCACGTTTGCCAGCTTCGGAGCGACGCATCAGCACCAGTGCTGCCGCACCGTCGGAAATCGAACTGGCGTTGGCCGCCGTCACGGTGCCGCCTTCGCGGAAGGCCGGTTTGAGCTGCGGGATCTTGTCCAGGCGCGCCTTGGGCGGCTGCTCGTCGTCCTTGACCACGCGTTTTTCCTTACCCTCGGTTACTTCTACCGGCACGATCTCGGCAGCAAAGCGGCCGCTCTTGATCGCGTCCTGGGCACGGGTCAGCGAGGCAATGGCGAACTGGTCCTGGGCTTCGCGGCTGAAGGCGTTGGCCTGGGCGCAGTCTTCGGCAAAGGTGCCCATCAGGCGGCCTTTGTCGTAGGCGTCTTCAAGGCCATCCATGAACATGTGGTCGATGATCTTGCCGTGGCCCATGCGGTAACCGCCACGGGCCTTGTCCAGCAGGTACGGGGCGTTGGTCATGCTTTCCATGCCACCGGCCACCACTACATCGGCCGTACCGGCCAGCAGCAGGTCATGGGCCATGATCGCCGCCTGCATGCCCGAACCGCACATCTTGTTCAGGGTGGTGCAGGTGGTGTGCTTGTCCAGCCCGGCGCCCAGCGCCGCCTGGCGTGCCGGGGCCTGGCCCTGACCTGCCGGCAGCACGCAACCGAACAGCACCTGCTCGACACTGGCGGCGTCGATGCCGGCACGCTCGACGGCGCCACGGATGGCGGCGCTGCCCAGTTGCGGCGCAGTCAGGCTCTTGAGGTCGCCCTGCAGGCCGCCCATGGGCGTGCGCACGGCGCTGACGATAACGATCGGGTCGTTGGTGAGGGTCATGTTCGCTCTCCTTACTTGGCAGCCATGCGCAGCGCGCCGTCGAGGCGGATCACCTCGCCGTTGAGCATGCTGTTTTCAATGATGTGACGCGCCAGCGCGGCATACTCCTGCGGGCGGCCCAGGCGCGGCGGGAACGGCACGCCAGCCGCCAGCGAAGCGCGCACTTCCTCGGTCATGCCGGCCATCATCGGCGTTTCGAAAATGCCCGGGGCAATGGTCATCACACGGATGCCAAAGCGTGCCAGCTCGCGGGCGGCTGGCAAGGTCAGGCTGGCAATGGCGCCCTTGGAGGCCGCATACGCGGCCTGGCCGATCTGGCCGTCATAAGCGGCAATAGAGGCAGTGTTGATGATCACCCCACGCTCACCGCCATCATCGGCCGGCCCTTCGGCCATGGCCGCAGCCGCCAGGCGCAGCAGGTTGAAGCTGCCGATCAGGTTGACGTTGATGACCTTGGCGAAGCTGGCCAGGCCATGCGGGCCCTGTTTGCCCAGCACCTTTTCGGCACCGACGATGCCGGCGCAGTTGACCAGCCCGTGCAGGCTGCCAAAGGCGCTAACGGCTGCATCGACTGCCGCCTGGGCGGCCTGTTCGTCGCTGATGTCGGCCACCGCGAAGCGGGCATTGTCACCCAGCTCGCGGGCCTTGGCCTCGACGGCCTGGGCATTGAGGTCGACCAGCATGACCTTGGCGCCGGCCTCGACCAGCATCTGCGCGGTGGCAGCGCCCAGCCCGGAGGCCGCGCCGCTGACGATGAAGTGTTTGTTGGCTATCTGCATGATCGGTTTCCTTTCAGGCGCTGGCAGGGGTGGCCTGTTGCGCTTGTTGTTTGGCGACTTCCTGATTGCGCAGGATGAAGCGTTGCAGCTTGCCGCTCGGGGTCTTGGGCAGCTCGCTGACGAATTCGATTTCCCTTGGGTAGGCATGTGCGTACAGGCGCTGGCGCACATGCTGGCGCAGGGTTTCTTCCAGCTGGGCGCAACCGGTGTAGCCGTTGGCCAATACCACAAAGGCCTTGATCAACTCGGTACGCTCGGGGTCTGGTTTGCCGATTACCGCCGCCTCGATCACCGACGGGTGCTCGATCAGCGCGCTTTCCACATCGAACGGGCCAACCCGGTAACCGGAGGTGGTGATCACGTCGTCGCTGCGGCCGACGAAGCTGATACTGCCGTCCTGATTCAGCTCGACGGTGTCACCACTGAGGTAATACTTGCCAACGAAGGCCTTGGTTGGCAGGCCGTGGTAGCCACCGAACCAGCACAGCGGCGACTGCTCACGGTCGACCGCGAGAATGCCTGGCTGGCCGGCGGGTAGCTCGTTGCCCTGCTCGTCCAGCACCACGATGCGGTGGCCGGGGATGGCAAAGCCCGCCGACCCCAGGTGCACCGGATGCGCCAGGGCGTGGTGGTTGCACAGCACCATGCCCAGTTCGGTTTGCCCGTAGTGGTCATGGATAGTCACGCCCAGTTCATCGGCAAACCAGCGGATCACTTCCGGGTTTAGCGGCTCGCCGGCGCTGCTGACCACGCGCAGGCGGCCCTTGATCGGTGCCGCAAAGTCCTTGCCGGCAGCGATCAGCAAGCGATACGCGGTGGGCGATCCGGCCAGGTTGGTGATGCCCAGCTTGTCGATCACTCGCGCGCAGCTTTCGACGCTGAACGGGCCATCGTAGAAGGTGGTGGCATGGCCCAGCGACAGCGGGCCGGTCACGGCGTAGTACAGTCCATAAGCCCAGCCCGGGTCGGCCAGGTTCCAGAAGTTGTCCTCGGGGCGCAGGTCAATGGCATCGCGCATGTAGCCCTGAAACGCCACAATGGCGCGCAGCGGCACTTCCAGCGGTTTGGCCGGGCCGGTGGTGCCGGAGGTGAACATCAGCAGAAACGGGTCATTGCCCGAGCGCATGACCGGTTCGCATGCACCTGCGGCATTTTCCAGGCACTGTTGAAAATCGAGCTCACCGCTGCGCGCCCTGACCGTGATGATGGTCGGGCAGGCGTGAACGTCATCCAGCTTGGCGCGGTTGTGACTGTCGGTAACTACCAGCCGGGCGCCAGACTGCTCCAGGCGGTGCTCAATAGCCTTGGGGCCGAAGGCGGTGAACAGCGGCTGGTACACCGCACCGAGGCGCCAGGTGGCGAGGATGGTGACCAGCAGCTCCGGGGTTCGCGGCATCAGCCCGGCGACCCGGTCGCCGGCGCTCACACCCTGTGCCTTGAGCACATTGGCAAAACGGGCAGCCTGCGCCTTGAGCTGGTCAAAACTGTAACGTGCACTGTTGCCATCACGGTCTTCGTGAATCAGCGCCAGCTTGCCGGCACCGGCATGGCGGTCGCAGCATTCGACACAGGCATTGAGGGCATCGAGGTCGCCATGCAGCGCCGCAGCGGCGGCCTGGGCATGGTCGAACGCACGAGCGGCCTCGGCGTAATCGCGCATCGTCGGACTCCTGGTTTCTTGTTTTTGGAGTGGAACCATCGGTCCAATGATGTTCGCGCCGCCCAGGCCCGGCGACAATGGCCAAAGCTGTCAAAATGGATGACCGGTTTGGCCTCATCGGTTGGTTACACGGGCCGGGCCAGCGCTTCTTTGGTCAGGCGCAAGCTCAATTCACCGAGTGCCCGCGTGCGCGCCTGCTGCAGGTCGCGCGCCTGCTGCAGATAGCCAGGGTCACCTAACGCGGCCTCGTGGCTGCGCTGTGCCTGCTGATGCGCTTCGACAGCCTGCCACTGTGCGAGGAAATCGTCCTCGATGGCGCTATACAGTGAAGGATGGAGTGCTCGTAACGACATGACCCAAAAACCCAGTTTGCTGATAAATGCTGCGCGCTCCTCGCCGGCCTCGGCCGTCAGCACCGAGCTGTAGGCATTGTCCAAGGCCGCGGGGCTGACCTGCGCCAGTTCGCCAAACAGCATGTTGCCTGGCTGACCCAGCAAATTCAGGCGCTGTGACAGGCCTACCCGATAAGCCAGGCTGACCTCCACTTCCTCTTCATCATGCTGACCACGTTCCCACCGCCCATCTGCATACCGCGCATCCATGTCCGCACGGGCGAACTGGTCGACCTGATTCAGGCGGAACAGGCGCTGGGCAAGAATCAGCCGCTGCTTGGCTGTCGCCCCAGGTTCACCATTGTGAGTGAACTCGGCGACGTGCATGCCCACTTCCAGCTGGCTGAAGCAGTGGGCAGCGCTGTCTGCGCACGTTCGTGGATCGCCGGCCAGATCGAACAGGTCACTGCGCACCCGGGCATCATTGCTGGCCGCTGTCACCACGCGCCAGACCCGTCTTCCAGTCTCTTGCGGGGCCACCCTGAAATCAGCGCTTTCCACCAGCTCGTCCAGCAGAGCGAAAAAGGGGTCGCTACCCGCTTCGACGCGCACAGCGTCCCACAGCGCTTCATGAGCTTGGCGCTGGGGGCTTTCGAGGGTGCCGAGCCACCTGTACTTGGAAACCACCGGCTCCAGCTCGACCAGCGTCGGCTGGCCGGGGTGCGCAGGATTACGCAGCCGGTCCATGACGTCGGCCGACAGCGGGTTGCCCGATAAGATGAGTAGTTGCCGACGCGGCACCGGCGAATCGATCAGCGCCTGTGGCAGGCCGCTGATCTGGTTATTGCGCAGGTCGATGTAGGTCAGTTGCTCACAAAGCTCCAGCCCTTCAGGCATCTCCGCCAGGCCGACGCGGCGCAAGCTCAAGGTTTCCAGGCTGCGTAAAGCGCCTATTTGCAAGGTAGCCCGGTCCAACGGGTTGTCGCTGAGGTTGAGGTTGCGCAGCCCGGTAAGCACTGCCAGTACTGCTGCCTGGGCCTCATCGAGACGGATATGGTTACCGGCCAGGTTCAGCTCGCGCAGCTGACTGAGGTTTTCCAGGCCTGCAGGCAACGCTTGCAATTCGTTGAACGCGAGGTTGAGTACCTGAACGTTTGGAAAAAACGAAAGAAACGCTGGAGGCAAAGCGCTCAGGCGCAGGTTGATCAGCGTCAACTGATCGATATGACCAAAGTCCGTGCCCGGCGGCAGAGCAGGCAATTCGCCCAAAGCGATCGAAACCAGCGACAGATGTGCATCCCTGCCCCGCTGCGGCCGGGCAGGCAGGCGATAGGTCTCCATTCGCCAGGCGCGCTGGAACTCGCGGCACGCTTGCACGCGTTGCTCACGCACGTGCGTGCTGGCATGCCGCGCCCAGGCGTTGAGCTGTTGCGTCAGCTGGTCATATTCAAGTTCCAGGCGCAGCAATGAACTGAACGGTGAAGCGGTATGCTGGTACAGCAAGTCCAGGTAATGCTCGGTCTGCGCTTCGTTCAAGCTCGGATAGAGCGCGTGGATGCGGCGGCGCATCACGCATTCAGGCGATTCCAGGCACGACAGTACCGGGCCGAGCGGGTAACCCACACGGCCGTCGTCCAGCCGCTGCAAGCTAGCGCCAAGCGGTCTGGCTTCACGCCAGCCAAGTAAGGCCAGCAAGGCCTTGGGTTGCGTGGGTAACCAGGCTTGCACCTGCGCCCGAATCAGCTGTGGTGCATCGTCGGCAACCCACTGCATACGGCGCAGGTACGCCGGGGAAAGGCAGGCTGCCAGGACTTCGAACAAGCCTTGCGGCTGCGCGATCTCAACGCCGCTGCGCCTGCCAGCCTGGTCGTAAAGCTCGAAGCGCCCGGCTGAGCGCACCAGGTGCAGGCTTTGCGCAACCTGACCGAACGCCGGCAGCAAGCGCTCCAGTACAGGGCCGCTGGATGAGCGCTGGTGGAGCACCAGGTCGACCTGATCGGCAGCGAGCCCCTGACGTTGTAACAGTCGAAACACCACGCTAACAACATCGTCGCTGTAGCTGTCCTGCAGGCATACCGCTTCACGCAGGCGCGTCAGCCGCGCCTGCTGCTGCAGCAAGCGCGCCGGCAGGGCCAATGCCAAGGGCATGCGCGAAGTGTTGTGCATGGTCGAGCGCATCTCACTGGTAGCAGCCTTGAGAATATCCAGTGCATACGCCTTGGGCAGGTGGGGAAAATGGCGCTTGAACAACGGCCACAGCGGGTCATCCGGTAAGTACTGCTCGGCGAAATGAGCCAGCATCGCCTCGCGCAAGTGACCCGCTTGGGCCATGACCCGGGTAGTTTGCTCAGCCACCGCGTCAGGCGGCACGCCAAGCTGCTGGCTACACCAATCCAGCCGGGCGGCATAGTCACTGCCCTCGCCCGACCCGTTGAAAAATGCCTGATTCTGCCCATGCACCGCGAAGCGCTCCAGCGTGTCACGCAACGTCACAGGTAACGGCAGGCATTCGACCGCCAGCTGTCGCAGTTTCGCGTCGTCTGCACCGGCAACCTGCAGTACCTGCGCCACCTGCTCATCAGACAGTGCTCTGGCCGCTGGCCACAGGCGCGCCAGCAGGGGCGCGCTGCCTTGCCACTGTTGTGGGCGATCCAGGCTCAGCCACCAGCCGCGCTCCCCATTACCGCGCAGAAGCGGGCCGAAGACCTGTGGCCCATCGCGGTGCAGCAAGCGCCAACCGCCCTTGCTGTCCTGATAGACGCCATAGAACTTGCCCTCATGGTGCCACCACAGCGCCTCGTCACCGCTGAATAACCCGTCATGGCGCTCTGTCAATTTCACGCCGGTTGGTACCTGCCGATAGGTCGCCAGCTCGCGCGACCATAATTTTTCTGTTCCGTGCTCGGTAGTCACAGGCTCCAGGGTTTCGACGAAAGTGCTGCGCAGGGTACTCGCAGCCAGCGACGCCGCGCCGGCCGCTGCAACCGTGCCGGCTACTGCCAGCAAGTGCTGCAGGGCTTCGTGCTGGTGCTCTTGGGCCCAATCGCTGACACCTTCATAAACGTGCCCCAGCACCTGCCTCCCCAGATCCGCCAATAGCAAAGTCCCTACCACCGGCACAAACAGACCTGCCAGGTTCAACAGGCCGATACCTGCAGCGGCCAGGCTGGCCAACCGCTGCGCAGACGCTTCGCTGTCAGCCTGGGCCGACGGCACCACCAGAAATAACGCATCCTGCTTGATCCGACGCACCTGCCAAGTGGCCATGTCAGTGAACCACTTTCCGGTCACTGGGGCCCGGCCTGGCTGCAGGTCAGGCCGCGAATCGCTCAAGCGTGCAGCCAACAGCGCCTGAAACCTTGCCCTGTCAGCCAATGCAATGCGCTGCAACAAGGCCTGCCTGGAGGGCGCCTGCGTCAATTCACTTGCCAGGGTCTGATTAATAGCCTGCCAGTTGGCAAATCGGCGTAATGGCGCGGCGCCGACGCCCGGCAGGTAAATGATCATAGCTTTGAGCCGATCAGGCGGCCCCACAGGGAAGTCACCCTGGCGCAGGGTGGGTACCAGCAACTCGAATGCCAGCGCACCGTCCACCCGGCTACCAAGAATTTCCAGCATCTTGGTCCGCACCAGCAGGCCCTGGGGATGAAGGGCAGGTTTGTCCTCGCTGACCAAGCGTAACGCCACGCTGTCGGCGCTGTTCAGGTGCCCTTTAAGACTGGCCAGCTCGATGGCTAGCGCCAGCTCCCGGCACTTGTCCTGTGCCAGCGCAGCCACTACGGCCGGGCCCAGAACCTGGGCAAGGTGCGTCTGGTAAGCCGCCCCAGCGTCGACTTTCCGGCAAACGTCAACCACGTCAGCGATCTTGCTGGTCAATACCGTGGCGGCTTGTTCGCCAGCCGCTTGCGGCCCAAGCACCACCGTCTGTGCGGCGAAGGTCTCGCCTGCAGTGAAATTCTGCAAAAGTTTCTGCAGCAACGGCTCGTAGACGAAACGTGTTTCGAAATCCGGCGGCAACAAACCCGGAATGGGCTGAAACGGGCGCTGTATGACCTTAAGACGCGCTTCACGCCAGACCGCTTTGTCCAGCTCGACGGCCTGCCCCAACCGGGCTGCGATCGCCGGCTGCAATAGCTGTTGGGCAAATTGCCCCGGCGGCTGCAAGCGGCCGCTGAGACGGGCGATCTGTTGCTGGCTTCGCAAATGCTCGGTGACACAGCCTTGCAGACGTTTGACCTGCTGCGCACTTGCGCTGGCCAGCCAGTCGGGCAGATGAGTGGCAATAAAGCCATTGCCAGGGTATGGGGAGGTGAACTGGCGCTTGGCGGAACACATGGGCAAGGGTCCTATCGGGTTGTAAGGCCCTCCACCATGATCAGCCCACCTCGACGCCAGCAGCAGGAATGCTTGCCCGGGGCGGTCGAGCCGCCGGGCAAGCACCTTGATCGCCGTATGCACGGCGCCCCTCGCGGCTAGTCGACGTTGCCAGTCCTGCCTTCCAGAATTTCCTTGGTGTACTCCACGATCATCTTGATGCGCTCCGCTGTCCGCGCATACTCAAGCTCGTCCCAGGTTGCCTGAGCCTCCGGCGCGCCCGCGCCCTGCCCAGCCTCTGCAGTCAGGGCGTCGGCCATGTCCGCGTAGCGCGTGTCCAGCGCCTCGAAGCGCAGTTGATGCTGGCTTTCCACCCAGCCGCTCCAGAAACTGTGCAACGCCAGAAACTCCGCTTGCGCTTCGACAGTTTCGGCCTCCCGCACAAAGGTGCGGGCCGCCTCAAGCTGTGCAGCACTGACATTGGCAAGCTCGCCATACCTGATCGAGGTCGGTTGGCCTGGCAAGTTCATTTCCTGCGCCAGCGCCACGGTGTAGCTGAGTTTGACCTCTATCGGGTCAAGCAACCGGTGCACGCTCTGACGCGTGGCAATATCCATGCGCACAAATGTCTGCAGTCTTTCCAGCCGGAACAAGCCGAGCCCCAGTTGCAGTAATGCCGTTTGCTTGTCGCCGCTGACGCGGCTGGCCTGGGCGACGAGTGCTTGCAGGCGCATGTCGCTGAAGCGCTCGGCAATGCTGTCGGCACAGGTTGTTTCTTCTTCGGCGAGGGCCACAACCCGGGCCAGCAGGTCGGTATCCTCATCCAACGCCTCTAGCAGTGCCCACACCTGAAGGGTAAGGTCGGCACGATGCCGCTCGTAGTCCCTGGTATTTTGCAACGCTTGCAAGACGTGCAGCACGCGTTCCCGACCCGGCACGCCGAACAACCGCAGCCACCGTTCCCGCTGCGCTTGGGTGGCAGTCTCGCCCAACCACAGTTGCCGTGCCGGGACTTGCGCTTGCATTGCAGTGACGGCATGCGCCACATGCGCAGGCGGCGCATGCAAGCCGGCCCACTGTTGGGCAGCTATGGGATTGTGCTGCACATGAAAAGCCATACGAAACGCGTACGGCATTTGCAAGATAGCCTGGGGCACCTCTGCAATCTGGTTGCAGCGCAGGTCCGCCATATTCAACTCGGCGCAGCGTTCAAGCCCTGCTGGCCATTCCAACAACCTGCAGTTTCGCAGGTACAACGTTTGCAGCCGCGGCGCCTGGTTGAAGCGCAACGTCAGGTGCTGCAAGGGGTTGGCGCTCAGGTCCAGCTCGGTCAGATGCTGCAACCCCCTCAGGGTTTCGATACCCCGTACGTTCATGCGGATGCAGTTGTACGACAGCTGCAGGCTCTCAAGGTTGACCAGATGCTGCAGCCCGGTCGGCACGCGGTGCAGATGGTTTCTGGAAAAATTAAGCCTGCGCACTTCGCTGAAGCAGCTGAAAAACTCATTGGGCTCAACCACCAGCGGGGTGTTGATCATCACCAGAGTGGTGACAAAGTTGAAGTCAATGGACTCTGCCAGCTCTGGCAAGCTGCTGACCTGAAAACCGCTCAGGTCAAGAATTCTTCCGCCCAACTGTGCATGCATCGTGTCCAGCGGCAATTGTCGACGCCAAGCCTGACGCAAGCGGGCGGCCAACATCCGCCGCGCTGCCACTTCGCTGGGCCGGGCGTAGGCGATCCACTCGTTCATACGGTGGTTGAGCAATCGGAAGTTATCTTCCTCGAAAAGCATCGCTGCGAAGGGGTCGTCGCTGCGGCTGATCCTGTGCAGGTGCTCATCGATTTCTACTTCACTGTTGCCGTGGTAGAGGTTGCGCAGCCGCATGCGCAATTGCCCCTGGTAGTTCCGGGTGGTCGACTGCTGCCCGCCCAGCAGGTAGCCCACGCGCCCGTCTGGCAAACGTTGCCCTGGGTTGAACCAACCTTGCTGCTGCCGCCAACCGAGGCGATTGAGCAATTGTGCGGGCGTAGCCGGTATCGCCCGAACAACCCTCTGGCGTAGGTCGCTGGCCGGGTTGACAGGGTCAAGCCTCAAGCGCTTTTGCTGCTCGGCCGTGAGTACAGCGGCTAAAGCGGCGAATACATCGTCCGTGGCTTCAAACTGTGCATCGAGCACCTCGCCACGGTAATCGTAGAGTTTGAACAGGCCTTGGGCGCGCACCAGAATCACCGCAGTCGCCTCCGGCGCTTGCGAATTGAGGACCGCTGTCAGTTGGCCCGAGGCCGTTCTGGCACGTAATTCCAGGCGCCGTCCGAACGACCAGTTCGCCAGCTGTGGCAACAGCCGCAACAACAGTTCACCACTTTCGCTGCTGTACGCGTTGCGCAGCATCAGGCCTTGTTGGGCCCGGCTCAACCTGGCCATCTGCAGCAACCCACGGGCTTTTTTCGCAACCGACAGCGGAAGCCGCTGGAGCAGTTCGATCCGCTGCCGTTGTTCGCCCGTAACCGCGTTAGCCAGCTCCAAGGCATAATCCACAGGCAAACCGGGAAAGTCGCGCAGCAGCACGCCTGCTACCCGGTCATCGGTCTTCGGCTGCGGGGTCAGATGGGCAAACAAGCCTTCACGCAAGGCCGAGCCCTGCTCGACAATTGCGGCAGGCAGCTTGGCGTCTGCGATGCCCGCAAACTGAGGTAGTTGCCTGCAGTACGCGAGCAGTTCTCCATCGGGCTCTGCTGCCGCGTCGTCAAGCGCGACGAAGAACGCTTGCAGCCGTCGATCTGCCGCGAAACGGCGCAAAGCGTCGCGCAGGTTAGCCGGCAAGGGGCGGTTATCGACCAGAATGCCACGCAACTCGTCAACATCGCTGCCCGCTGCCTGCAAGATCGTCTGGGCCCACTGCGTGTCCAGTGGTTGTGCCTGTGGCCACAGCCGGTTGAGCATCTGCGCGGCATCGGCCCAACCCGCCGGTTGCTCTACTGGCAAATGCCAGTAGCGCTCGCCGTTGTACGCCAGCGCTGGCCCATAGGCTCCTTCACGCAGTGGATGACGCAAGCGCCAGCCGCCCTGTGCCTGGGGCTGCTGAAGCGCATAGTAATTATCGGCGATGCGCAGCCAGTGCCGTTGATCAGTGCTGTAGAGGCCTCGCTCGTCGAGCTGCGCAGGCTGCGCACGGGTGGCATATACCGTCAGGTCGTCGTGCCAGAGTCGTGCGCCACCTGCGTCCAGGCTGACCGGTACCAGGCCGTCGACGAATGCGCTGCGCTGTACCAGCCGCACAGCGGCCCCGGCACCCGCCACCGCACCCACGGTGATGGCTGCGCCCGCTACAATTTGCGCAACCCCGAGCAAATGTTGCAGGGCCTCGTGGTCATGCCCCGCCGCCCAGTCGGCCATCCCTTCGTAGGTATGCGAGCAGACCTGCCGGAGTAGATCAGCCAGCAATGCCGCCCCCACCAGCGGCACGAAGAACCCTGCCAGGCTGGCCAGGGTCCAGCCTGCCGAACCCCAGGCCGCCAGGCGTTCCTGGCTGGCCTTGGCGTCGGCATCCGCGGTGGGCACCAACAGCACCCGTGCATCTTGCTTGGCGCGGTCAACCTGCGCTGTCACCCAGCGCTCGCAGATAGCGTCATGCCCCGCTTCGCCCTCCACTGCGAGGTCTGGTTGGGCATCCGCCAGGCGCAGTGCCAGCTGGTCAAGAAATGCCTTGCGATCAGATAGCGCCACTCGCTGGCTAAAAGTAGCCAGGTACTGCGCTGTCGATAGCTGGCGTACCAGCTCCTGCTCCAAGGCAAGCTTGCTGGCATAGCGACGCAACGGGCAAGCGGAGCCATCGGCCAGGTAGACAATCACCCCTAGGTCACTGTCATCCGCACCACGCAACTGGATGCACAACGCCTCGTGCACGGTGTAACCGAGCAGGCTCATCAGCCCAGGGTATGCGGTTACAGCGGCGGGCGCCTGCTGCTGATCCTGCTGGCTGCTGGCTGCTGGATCGAAGCACGCCTGCAGCGCTGCTTGAGTCGACAGGTCGATCTGCCCATGCATCAGCGCCAGTTGCATCGCAAGCGCCAGCGCGGCCAGTTTGTCCTCCACCAGCAGCGCCCGGTGCCGGGTGAAATGGTCGGCGAGCAGGGCCTGGTACCTGGCCCCCGCATCCAGGTGGCGGCAAGCGTCTACCAGCGCATCGACATCGTCCGATACCAACGTTTGCGTGGCGGGGTCGTATAGGCCGCTGCCGTCCAGTGGTGTGGCGCCAGCGGCGAAGTTCTGCATCAAGCGTGATAACGCAGGGCTCGGCTTGTAGCTGTACTGCAGATGCGGCAGCGAGACGCCAAGCAGCTCCACTTCTTTGTCGCGCCACTGCAACCTGTCAAGCGATTCGCCTGGCGGGAGGAAGCGGCTCAAGGCCTGGGTCAACTCACTGACAGCAAACTGTTGCAGGGAAGCAACCGGTTGCATGGCGGCCTGCACGCGCTGCTGGCTGACGTTGTGTGCGGCGATCAAGCGGCGCAGATCGGCAATCTGGCCTGGTGTCGCTTTTCTCAACCAACCTGGCAAGCGCTGCAAGATGAAGCGGTCGGTGGCACGCTGCTCGTCTTCCAGGCGGTAGACGAGGGGCGTGGGTGAAGCGGCAAACTGACGCATGGGCTGAGCTCTGATTGGCGGGACGAGCCGCACAATCTTTCACCGAACCGCCCGGACAGTCAGGGGGAACTGCCACACCGGCGACGCCTTCAAGGCCTGCTCACCGCCGGCTGCGGGCCTGGCTTTGCTCGCGATACTGCCCCGGGTTGCAACCAAACCATTTGCGAAACGCCTTGTAGAATGAGCTGCTGTCGGCAAACCCCAAGCGCTCGGCGATTTCAGCCATGCCCGGTTGTGCCTGGCCCAACCAGGCGATGGCGAGTTCGCGCCGGACGCTGTCTTTCAGGCCCTGATAAGACTGCCCTTCTTCTGCCAGGCGGCGACGCAAGGTGGACGGTGACAGGCACAGCCGCCGTGCCAGGCTGTCAGTATCGGGCCAGCGCCCAGGGTCGAGGCCCAGCAGATCGCTGCGGATACGCAAACCCAGGCTGGCCGGATCGCGGTATTTCACCAAAATGTTGCCCGGCGCTTCGGCCAGAAAGCGCTGCAGCTCACCTTCGCTGCGCCGGGTTGGCTGGTCGAGGCCGTCTGCGGCCATGACCAGGCGCGTCAATGGGCGCTCGAAGTGCAGGTTATCGGAGAACATCACCCGATAATCGCCGCAGAACGGCGGCGCACTGCAGCGCAGGTCGATGGCCAATATCGGCAGGCGTCGCCCGGCCAACCAGCACGCCACGCCATGCACGATCATCCAGAAGGTGAAATAGGTGAACGCCCGGCGCGGTTCGTCACGCGGCTCGTTGATCACGATTTCGGCCAGGCCCTGCTGACACACCAGGGCAGGGTGCAGGTCCTCAAGCATCAACGACAGGAATGCCAGGGCCGTTTCAAGGCTGGCGCCCAGGGTGGGTTGCGCCATGCTGGCCCGGCACATGAATGCCAGGCTGCCAGTGCGCAGACCGCGCGGGTCCATGGCAAAAAACTCATCGTTGCAACGCCGCGCCAATAGCCGCCAGAGCCGGGCATAGGCCTGGGCCGGGACGCGTGCCTCGGCCAGGTGGAGCTGGTCGGCGTCGATACCAGCGCGCGCCAGCAAGCCACGGTCGGGCTCGCCGGCCGGGCAGGTTTGCAACAATGCTTCACGCACCAGGTGCATGGATATGGTGTCTTTTGCGCTCATCGCCCACCCTGCCGGCTTGATCCCGGGCATTTGCAGCCACCTTGGAAAAGCGTCATCAGAGGGCCGCCGCCAGACCAAGAAAGGCCTGGATCAAGCGCAGTTCGCGACGCCGCACAAGGCACCCGACCAGATGCTGGTTGACCAGCCCCTGCCCAGCCAGCGGTCGGGCGACCACCCGCGGGTCACTGGCTACCTCGGTGGACGACACCACGCCGATGCCCAACTGCGAGGCTACCGCCTCGGTGACCGCTTCACGGCTGTCCAGCTCCAGCAGCACGCGCGGCTGCACCGTCGCCGCCACACAGGCTTTGTCGAAGGTGCGGCGGGTGGTGGAGCTTGGCTCTCGCAGGACCATGATCTGCTGATGCAGCGCAGCCAGCGGCAGATCGCCCTGCTCTGCCGCCCAAGGGTGCCCGGCTGGCAGCAAGGCGCACAGCCGGGACTGGCAAAGGCTCTGCAGGTACAAGCCCTTGCGCGGTTCGATCTCGGTCAGCACGGCGACATCGGCATGTTCACCCAGTAGCGCGGCCAGCGTTTCCTGGGCATTGCCCAGCCGCAGGTTGACGGTAATGCCAGGGTACCGCTCGCGCAGTATCGCCAGCATGGGCATAACCCGATGCGGGCCGTCGGCTGCCACTTCAAGGCGCCCGGTGAGCAACTGCCGGTTGGCTTCGAGCATGGCTTGCGCCTCATCTGCCAGGCTGAACATGGCCCGCGTGATGGCGGCCAGGCGGGTGCCCTCCTCGGTCAGCTCCACCCGTCGCGCCGTGCGCCGCAGCAGGGTGATCTGATAATGCTCCTCCAGCGCCTTGATATGCCCGGTCACTGCCGGCTGGCTGATGAACAGACGGCCCGCAGCACGGGTAAAGCTGCCCTCACGGGCCACAGCGTCGAAAGCGCGCAACTGGAAAAGGTTCATTGGCATAGGCCTGGCTAATGCTCGGATAACTACGGGCAATTAGACGGATGCCAGCGCCACGTGGCAAGCGCAATCGCCAGGCTGAACCAGCAACAGGCGCGCCGGCTTGCCGGGCAGACGGCCGGTTGCCAAGTGGGGCCCGTGCCCACCTGGCGTGAAGCCCTAGGGCGACTCAGGCGCTTGCAGGGCGACCAGCGTCAGTTCCTGGGCCAACAGGGTAAGTGCCGTTTCACGGCCGTCGCGAATGGCATTCGCGCGGCTTACGTAGTCATCGCTGGTCAAGCTCAGGCGCTGCTCATCCAGCGTTTCCAGCTGCCGGGCAAAGCGCGATTCCACATCGTCAAACCTGGTCGGCTGCTCGGCGCGCAGCACATCCAGCCAGAAGTCGCGCTCACTGATAAACGCCAGGCGCTGATCGGTGGCCTCGGCGTCCAGCACTTCCAGATACGCGGCATCGAGCTGTTCCTGGGTGACCTGGGCCAACACGGCAAACTGCATGTGCCGGGGCTGTCCCAGCAGATTGAGGCGTTCGGCCAAGCCTGACAGATAGGCCAGGTTGACTTCCACTTCCTCCTCGCTGCGCTCCCCTCTGCGCCAGCGCCCGTCGGCATAGCGCGCGTCCATGTCACGCCGGGCGATGCGTTCTACCCAGGCAACCCGAAACAGCCGCCTGGCCAGCTGCAGCCGCGCACTGCGCGTGGCCAGTGGCGCGCCGCCGTGGGTGGCCTCCTCTACCTGCATGCGTACTTCGACGCGGCTGAATACCGTCGAAACGCTGTCGACGCAGGTCGGCGGCTCAGCGGCCAGTTCAAACACCGCATCACGGGTGGCAGTGTGCCGGGAGGCAGCCTCGATGATGGCCCACACGCGTGCGCTGACCTGCTCGGGCGCCCGGCGGAACTCGGCAGTGTCGATCAAGCGACCGAGCAGGTTGAAGAAACTGTCGCTTCGTGGCTCCGCTCGCAGCCCATCCCACAATGCCTGATGCATCTGGCGCTGTGGTTGCGCCACTGAGCGCAGCCAGGTTTGCAGCACGGGATCGGCACTCACCTGGGCACCGTTGAACAGCAACCGCTCTACCCCGTACAAACGGTGCAGGTCTTCCACAGTCAGGCTGTTGCCCTCCAGATGCAGCGCCCGGCGCACCTGCAATGGCGCCTGGAAAAGTACCCGCGGAAACCCGCTGATCTGGTTGTGGCGCAGGTCAGCGAACAGCAACAGTCCACACCATTCCAGCCCGGCCGGCAGCGTACGCAACTGGGTGCGGCTCAAGCGCAGGATGCGCAAGCTGGAAAGCTGATTGAACTGCAGGCTGATGGTCCGCAGAGGGTTGTCACTCAGGTCCAGCGACTGCAACTGAGGCAAGCGGCTCAGCACCTGTGCTTGCGAGGGTGGAATCGTTATCTGATTGCCCGACATCAACAACTGACGCAAGCCGGTCAGGTCCTCCAGCCCATGCGGCAATTCGGTCAGATTGTTGTCGCTCAGGTCCAGTCGGCGCAGACGTGGGAAGCTCGCCAGAAAGCCTTGGGGGATCGCAGACAAGTTCAGCGCAGACAGCCTCAGCTCGGAAATATGCGAGAAATCGGTACCCGGCGGTAGCACGGGCAGTTCACCAACGGCCACCCCTTCCATGCTCAAGCTTAACGCCGCCCGCCGGCCGAGCGCGCCGGCGGGGCGCGCTTCGCGCATCTGCCAGGCTCGCCGAAGTGCATCTTCGATGCGCTGGCGCGTGCGACGCGCATCAGCCAATCCTGCGTCCGACCAGGCGCGCAGGCTGTTATCAAGCTGACGATATTCCTGCTCGACACGCATCAGGTTGTCCAACAACGTGCCTGGGCGTTGCAGCATGTTGTGCAGGTACTGCTCGGCGGCCGCATCGTCCATCGCCGGGAACAAGGCGCGGACCCGATTGCGAATCCTCCGGCGCGGCGTCAGGCTGCATGATTGGCAGCCGCCCAGCGAGTACCCCAGACGGCCATCGGGCAAGCGCCGCATGGGCGAGGCCTTGGGCCTTGCCGGGGTCCATCCCAGCACATTCAGCTGCCCCTTGCTGTCCTCCGGCAGCCAGGCTTGCAGTTGCCTGCGCAGACGGGCCGGGCCTTCAGCCGCGCTCCAGCCCTGGCGCCTGCAGTAGTCTGCGGGCAAGCCGGCGACCAGGGCCTCGAACAAGCCTTCAGGTTCGGCCGGCTCACGCTCGTGCGCAAGGCCCCGGTCGTCATACAGCTGGAACCTGCCGTCGCGCCGAACCAGCATCAGCTGCGCCTCGGTGGCCTGGCTTAACCATTGCGCCTTCACCGGCCCGGTGAGCGGGCTTTCGCGCAACAGCAGATTGGTCTGTGCCGTACCTGGGCCATGCCGCCGCAGCAAGGCAAAAACCAGCGCAACCACGTCGTCCCGGTAGCTATCTTGCAGGTAAAGCCCTTCACGGGCGCGGGTCAGGCGGGCCAGTTGCAGGGTCGCCCTGGCACGCTCTGCCATCGCCAGCGGTAGACGCTGTTCAATTGCCATCCGCACGCGCATGGCCTGGCTAGCAGTCGCCAGTACATCGTGCGCATAGGCGTCCGGCAATGAGGCAAAGTCGCGTTTGATCAACGCCAGCAAGGGGTCATCGCCCAGGTACGCCTGCGAGAAATGCTCCAGCAATGGTGCGCGCAGTGACGTCGCTTGCTGGCCAATCAACGTGCGCTGTTGATCAAAGGGCTCCCCTTGCAAGCGCAACCGGTCGGTGCACCACTGGAACAGCTCTGTGTCCGTGCCAAGGTCGGCGAAAAATCTGTCGAGACGCGCTTGCACAGCAAAACGTTCCAGGGTGTCGCGCAAATTTACCGGCATGCGACGGTTTTCCACCAGCAACCCACGGAGGTAGGCTTCGTCCACGTCGGCAACGCGCAGTATCTCTGCCACCCGCTCCTCGTCCAGCGCAACCGCCGCTGGCCAGAGCCGCCCCAGCAACAAGGCCGCCCCTTGCCACTCCAACGGTCGCTCGGCCCCCAAGCGCCAGGCGGCTTCATTGTTATGCTCCAGCGCCGGGCCATAGCTGGCCTCCCCGTCCCTGTGTAACAAGCGCCAGACCTTGCTGGTGTCACGCCGCAGCCGATAGGCCACGTCGCCCAATTTGCACCAGTAGCGCTGGCCATCGCTCAACAGGCCATTGTCGAGCGCCAGCGCCTGGGTGGGAATGCGGGTTGCTGTGTAGGGGGTCAGGTCATTGCGCCACAGTCGTACCCGCCCAGCCGAGGTCAACACCGGCTCCAGCGTTTCCATGAAGGCATTGCGCAGCAGATGTGCCCCGATCACCACCGCGCCGGCGCTGGATACGGCCTGGGCCAGCTGCAACAGGTGCTGCAGCGCCTCGTGCTGATGTCCCAGCTGCCAGTCGCGAACGCCTTCACAGACCGCCCCTAACAACTGGCGGCCGAAATCAGCCAGCAGCAGCGCGCCAATGGCCGGTACAAACAGGCCCGCCACATTCAGTAAGACCAGGCCCGCAGTCTCGAGGGCCTTTAACCGCATGGCCGCAGCGTTGGCATCGGCCTGCGCCGTGGTCACGGCCAAAAATCGCGCATCCGCCTTGATCCGCTGCAGGTGCCAGGCAGCCAGCGAGACAAACACGTCTTCAGTATCCCGCACCCTGCGCGGCTCCAGGTCCGGCTGGGCATCACGCAAGCGGGTATCAAGGGTTTGCCGGAAGCTCGCCTGATCGTCAAGGGCGATGCGCCGCCGCAGCGCTCGCTGCTGGTCATCGCTGGCCAACAAGCTGGCCAGGGCGCGGTCCATTTCACCCCAGTCGCTGAAAACCCGCAGCGGCCGAGCGGGTGCATCGGGGAAATACAGAATCACCTTTTGCAGGCGTTCGAACCCACCAAAAGGGTAAGTGACGAAGTTGCGCGGCGGCTGCAACCATTCCAGACAGAACGCGCCATCGACTCGGCAGCCCAGGACTTGCAACGCCGCCAAGCGAAACCTCAGAACGCCTGGGGCGGCTAGCGTTTCACCTTTGCACAGCTGGCGCAGCACCTCGACATCATCGCTGCCCAGCTGCCCTTTGATCGCCGCCGTCTCGACCGCCACCGTCAGCTCCAGGCGTTTGTCGGTAACCAGCTTCGTTTCGAAAGCAGCGGACAATACCTCAGCCAAATGCTGTTGATAGGCCGCGCCGACGTCCGCGCGCCTGCACACCTTGACGATGCGGTCGACGTCATCCGACACCAGCGTATCGGCCCCGCCAGGCAGCGCCTGGGATATCAGCGCCGTGCCCAGGTAGTAAGACTCGCCGTCCTTGAAGTTCTGCAGCAATTTCTGCAATGCAGGCACGCGCACGTAATACGGCTGGTAGTCCGGAACTGCACCAGGCTGCGTGTTCAGCCTGGCGCGCTGTTCACGCCAGATCAACGTTGCCAGATCTACATCGAGCTGCAGCTCAGTGTCTTCGGCAAAAGCGCGTTGGAGCCGGGCCGTGGCGAATTTATCCAGCGGCTGCAGTTTGCGGGTCATCTCGGCCAACTGCTTTTGGCTGGCCAGGTAGGGCTTGTAGCACGCGCGCAATGCAGCAATTTGCTGGGGGCTGGCCTTGGTCAGCCATTCCGGCAGGTGTTCGACGATGAAATCATTGATTGGGTGACGCAGCTTCAGCGGTTTCACGGGTTGCGACATGACGGTTCCTTGCGGTTATCGGAGCAGCAGAGTGCGCGTGCCAGGCCGATTGAGTGCAGCTGGAAACACGCGCTTGGCAGTGAGCCCCCATGCATCGGTCTTACTTATAGCTCGGATAACAACAAACAATTTGATTGATGTTTGTGCCGACTGCAACCTAGGCCCCGTAGTTTCAGCCCACCGCTTGTGAGGAATACCGGAATGAGCAACGCCCCGATTCTGCTGACCCCAGGTCCCCTGACCACATCAATCCGCACCCGCCAAGCCATGCTGGTGGACTGGGGCTCCTGGGACCGCGACTTCAACCAGCTGACTGCCAGCGTCTGCGAGCAGCTGCTGGCAATCATCGACGGCAACGCCAGCCACCACTGCGTGCCCCTGCAAGGCAGCGGCACTTTCGCCGTGGAAGCGGCCATCGGCACCCTGGTACCGCGTGATGGCAAGGTCCTGGTGCTGATCAACGGTGCTTATGGCCAGCGCCTGGCAAAAATCTGCAAGGTACTGGGCCGCGCCTACAGCACCTTCGAAACCGCTGAGGACCAGCCAACCACGGCTGCCGACGTTGACCGCCTGCTGGCCGACGACCCGAGCGTTACCCATGTGGCGCTGATCCACTGCGAAACCAGTACCGGCATCCTCAACCCGCTGCCAGAGATCGCCCAGGTGATCAAACAGCACGGCAAGCGCTTGATCATCGACGCCATGAGCTCGTTCGGCGCACTGCCGATCGATGCCCGCGAAATCCCCTTCGAAGCACTGATCGCCGCTTCCGGCAAGTGCCTGGAGGGTGTGCCAGGCATGGGCTTCGTATTTGCCGAAAAAACCGCCCTGGCCGCAGCCGAGGGCAATGCCCACTCGCTGGCCATGGACCTGCACGACCAGCACGCCTACATGGCTAAGACCGGCCAGTGGCGCTTCACCCCGCCTACCCATGTGGTTGCGGCGCTGCACGAGGCGCTGCAGCAATACGTTGAGGAAGGTGGCCTGCCCGCCCGCCACCAGCGCTACGCCGACAACTGCAAGACCCTGCTCGACGGCATGGCCGCTATTGGCCTGCGCAGCTTCCTGCCCGCCGAGATCCAGGCGCCGATCATCGTCACCTTCCATGCACCGAACGACCCGCGCTATCAGTTCAAGGACTTCTACGAGCGGGTCAAGGCCAAGGGCTTCATCCTCTACCCGGGCAAGCTGACCCAGGTCGAAACCTTCCGCGTCGGCTGTATTGGCGTGGTCGGCGCGGACGGCATGCAAGCCGCCGTGAATGCCGTGGCCGAAGTGCTGCGGGAAATGGAAGTGCTGGACATCTGACCCTCTGCCCACCCGAATTCAGGAATTAGCGCACATGAACTACAGCAACCCTACCCAGCTGCAAGCCGCCATCCTCGACTGGGCCGGCACCGTGGTCGACTTCGGCTCGTTCGCGCCGACCCAGATCTTTGTCGAAGCCTTTGCCGAGTTCGACGTGCAGGTGTCCATCGAAGAAGCCCGTGGCCCGATGGGCATGGGCAAGTGGGACCACATTCGCACCCTGTGCGACGTACCGGAGATTGCCGAGCGCTACCGCAAGGTGTTTGGCCGCACGCCGACCGACGAAGACGTCACTGCCATCTACAACCGCTTCATGCCGCTGCAAATCGAGAAGATCGCCGTGCACTCGGCGCTGATCCCTGGCGCCCTGGACACCCTTACCGGGCTGCGCCAGGACGGCTTGAAGATCGGCTCGTGTTCGGGTTACCCGAAGGTGGTGATGGACAAGGTGGTGGAGCTGGCCGCGCAGAACGGTTACGTGGCCGACCATGTGGTGGCTACCGACGAAACCCCGAATGGCCGCCCGTGGCCGGCCCAGGCGCTGGCCAACGTGATTGCCCTGGGGATTGACGATGTAGCGGCCTGCGTGAAGGTTGACGACACCGTACCGGGTATTCTCGAAGGGCGCCGTGCCGGCATGTGGACGGTGGCGCTGGTGTGCTCGGGCAATGCCCTGGGCCTGACCTGGGAAGGCTACCGCGCACTCAGTGCCGAGAAGCTGGAAAGCGAACGTAAACGCATCCATACGCTGTTTGCCGGCTCGCGCCCGCACTACCTGATCGACACCATCAACGAGCTGCCGGAAGTGATTGCCGACATCAACCGCCGCCTGGCCAAGGGCGAGATGCCGCAGGCATTCTGACCTGGGTGGAGGGCTCACCGCGAGATTTTCAGTGCCGTTGAGATCGAGCGCCGCCCGCGCGGCGCATCGCGGATAAATCCGCTCCTACATTTGTTGCAACGTGGCCATGCCTGTGAGGCCATGGTTGTCAGCCGGTTTGCAAGACTCAAGACATGCACCAGAGCAGGCAACCATGGCATAACAGGTTCGGCACGTTGCAACAAATGTAGGAGCGGATTTATCCGCGATGCGCCGCGCGGGCGGCGCTCGATCTGCGCAGCACCGCAAAAACCAAGGCAGGCACCTCGCAGCCCTGACGCAATCGGGCGCAGAACACCCGACATGTCGGATTTAACCCCTTCCCTGTAGGCCATTTCCCAAACATACCCCTGCCGCGCATTTTCCGTTGCCGCTGCTCCGGCAGCGTTCTAGTCTCGGCCTGTCGTTGCTCATCAACGCTACAGCTTTGACAGGCTGTGACGGTAAATCGTATGCGGCTCGCCCTTATGGTGGCTGTACGTGCGGGCATGCTTGCGTGCGCCGGAACTTTGCTATTTCCGCCGGTCTGTCAACCCACGTACAGCTGCCACCCAACTGTTTGACAGCAGGCAGGAGGCGGCACCGATAACGGTAAATCGTAATGTTGTAAATCGTCCCCGATCCACCCCGCACCCCCCGTTCCCTCGAAGAAACCCTGATCACCACAAGCCCCAGGATTTGCACAGCACCTATGGGAGCGGGCGTGCCCGCGAACAGGCGACGCGGTGGCTGGCACCGGCGTTGCCGGCGTTCGCGGCTAAAGCCGCTCCTACAGGACCTTGCGCATGGTACGTTACTGCGGCAACTGCACCTGCGGCTTGGTCGCGGCAAAGATCGCCCAGCTGGACATGAACAGCGCCGCAATCAACGGTCCGATCACAAAGCCGTTGAGCCCGAACACCGCCAATCCGCCCAGCGTCGACACCAGGATCAGGTAGTCCGGCATACGCGTGTCCTTGCCCACCAGGATCGGCCGCAGCAGGTTGTCCACCAGGCCGATCACCAGTACCCCGAACGCAGTCAGGATGATCCCGGGCAAGATCGCCCCGGTCAGCAGGAAGTACGCCGCCACCGGTGCCCAGACGATACCCGCCCCCACCGCGGGCAGCAGCGACAGAAACGCCATCAGCACCGCCCACACCAGCGCGCTGGGGATATCCAGCACCCAGAAAATCAAGCCGCCCAGTGCGCCCTGGGTAATGGCCACCAGGACGTTGCCTTTCACCGTCGCCCGCACCACACGGTTGAACTTCAGCTGCAAGCGACGCTTCTGCTGCTCGGG
Source organism: Pseudomonas sp. NPDC089408 (assembly GCF_044749445.1). NCBI lineage: Bacteria > Pseudomonadati > Pseudomonadota > Gammaproteobacteria > Pseudomonadales > Pseudomonadaceae > Pseudomonas > Pseudomonas sp. NPDC089408. The sequence continues at coordinate 56,999 of NZ_JBIVHY010000019.1, read as the reverse complement.
AAGCGGCACCGCCAAACGCACACGGCGCGCCACTTCGGCGCCTTCGCGCAGGAAGAAGAACAACAGGTACATCATGACGCCGAAGCTGACCACCAGCTCGAAGGTACCCTGGCCAAAGTTGAACGCCTGACTTGCCAGTACCTGGCTGCCCTGGGTCGCCCACTTGGTGATCTTGTCACGCAAACCATCGAGGTTGCCCATGCCCAGGTTGTCCAGGCCGTGCTGGGCAAATGCAGGCAGCAGGTCCTTGCCGCGCTCGACATAACCGGCGATATCCAGCTGCCCGCTCTCGATACGCTGATACAGGGTGGCGCCTTCCTGCACCAGCAGCGCGCTGGTGATGAACACCGGCAACACCGCCACCAACAGGCACACCAGGGTCGTCGCCGCCGCCGCCAGGTTACGCCTGCGCCCAAAACGGATGAGCAGGTTGCGCTGCAGGGGGGCAAACAGGATTCCCAGTACAACCGCCCAGAAAATCGCGCCGTAGTACGGCAGCAGGATCCAGATAAAGGCAATGGTCACCACTGCCAGTAGCACTGCCAGGGCTTTGTTCTGTAGAGCGGCTTCGTTCATCGCAGGTCCTCGAATGGCTTATGCAATATTAGTGCGCGCCGCTTGGCTAAAAGTGCCGCCACTCCCTTGATGTAAATCAATACGTGTACTGGCCGAGGCTTTTAGCATGCGCGCCCTTTGCCCCGGTGCGCACCATGACCTCTATCGCCAAGCCCGAACTGCTGGCCCCCGCCGGCACCCTCAAGACCATGCGCTACGCCTTTGCCTACGGCGCCGACGCGGTCTATGCCGGCCAGCCGCGCTACAGCTTGCGGGTGCGCAACAACGAATTCGACCATGCCAACCTGGCGCTGGGCATTGAAGAAGCACATGGGCTGGGCAAGCGCTTCTATGTGGTGGTCAACATCGCCCCGCACAACGCCAAGCTCAAGACCTTCCTCAAGGACCTGGCGCCGGTGATCGCAATGGCGCCAGATGCACTGATCATGTCTGACCCCGGCCTGATCATGCTGGTGCGCCAGCACTTCCCGCACATGCCGGTGCATTTGTCGGTACAGGCCAACACGGTCAACTGGGCCAGCGTACAGTTCTGGCAGCAAATGGGCCTGAGCCGGGTGATCCTGTCGCGCGAGCTGTCGCTGGAAGAAATCGAGGAAATCCGCCAGCAGGTGCCGGGCATGGAGCTGGAGGTGTTTGTCCACGGCGCCCTGTGCATGGCCTATTCGGGCCGTTGCCTGCTGTCGGGCTACCTCAACAAGCGTGACGCCAACCAGGGCACCTGCACCAACGCCTGCCGCTGGAAGTACGACGCCACGCCCGCCACCGAGAACGCCACTGGCGATATCGTCCGCGAAGTGCAGCCCACCTTGGGCCTCGGTACGCCCACCGAGCAGATGTTCCTGCTGCAGGAGAGCAACCGCCCCGGCACGGAAATGCCGGCGTTCGAGGACGAACACGGCACTTACATCATGAATGCCAAGGACCTGCGCGCCATTCAGCACGTCGAGCGCCTGGCCGGCATGGGCGTGCATTCGCTGAAGATCGAAGGCCGCACCAAGTCGCACTTCTACTGCGCCCGTGCGGTGCAATCGTACCGCCAGGCGATCGATGACGCAGTGGCCGGGCGGCCATTCGACAAAGCCCTGATGGGCAACCTCGAATCGTTGGCGCAACGCGGCTACACCGAGGGGTTCCTGCGCCGCCACGTACACGACGAGTACCAGAACTACCAGCGCGGCAACTCGGTGTCCGAGCGCCAGCAATTCGTCGGCGAGCTGACCGGCGTGCGCGTGGATGGCCTGGCCGAGGTCAAGGTGAAGAACCGCTTTGCCGTGGGTGATCACCTGGAGCTGATGACCCCGCGCGGCAACTACCATTTCGACCTGCATCGCCTGTGCAACGGCCAGCAGCAGGCGATCGAGGTGGCACCGGGCGACGGCCATGTGGTGTACCTGCCGATTCCGGAACAGGTGGCCCTCGACCACGCCCTGTTGCTGCGCGACCTGGGTGCCGACGAAGCCGCCAACTGACAACGCTGTAATGTTCGCCTCAGCTACCTGACAGGCGCCTGGGGCGAACATCGTGGCTCTCCTGCATGAGGCCACGCCATGTTGCGCAACCCCTCCCGCCGTACCTTCGTCAAAGGCCTGGGCGCCGCCAGCACACTGGCGGGCCTGGGGCTCTGGCGCCCGCTGGCCCAGGCTGCCGAAGGCCGTGACCTGGCCGGCCAGCACTTTGAACTGCTCATCGGCCAGACGCCGGTCAACATCACCGGTCGCCCGCGCACCGCGCTGACCCTCAACAACAGCCTGCCCGGCCCGCTGCTGCGCTGGCGCGAAGGCGACACGGTGAGCCTGCGCGTGCGCAACCACCTGGCGCAGGACACTTCGATCCACTGGCACGGCATCATCCTGCCGGCCAACATGGATGGGGTGCCAGGCCTGAGCTTCGCCGGCATCGAACCCGGCGGCGACTACCTGTACCGGTTCACCCTGCGCCAGAGTGGCACCTATTGGTACCACAGCCATTCGGGGCTGCAGGAACAGGCGGGAGTGTACGGGGCAATCGTGATCGAACCACGCGAGCCCGAAGCGCACCGCTACCAGCGTGACCATGTGCTGCTGTTCAGCGACTGGTCGGACCAGACGCCGGAACAGTTGATGGCCACTTTGAAGCAGCAGTCCGACGCGTTCAACTACCACAAGCGTACCGTCGGCGACTTCATCGACGACGTCGCCGAAAACGGCTGGAGCCCGACCGTTGCCGAGCGCACCGCCTGGGCACGCATGCGCATGAGCCCCACGGACCTTGCCGACATCAGCGCCGCCACCTACACCTACCTGCTCAACGGCCAGCCGCCAGAAGGCAACTTCACCTGCCTGTTCCAGCCCGGCGAAACCGTGCGCCTGCGGCTGATCAACGCTTCGGCGATGACCTACTTCGACTTCCGTATTCCCGGGCTGAAGCTGACCGTGATCGCTGCCGACGGCTTGCCGGTGGTGCCCGTGACCGTGGATGAACTGCGCATTGCCGTGGCCGAAACCTACGACGTGCTGGTGACTGTGGGCGACCTGCCCGCCTATACCCTGTTCGCCCAAAGCATGGACCGCACCGGCTTCGCCCGCGGTACCCTGGCCCGCGCCGCCGGGCTGCAAGCACGGGTACCCGTACCCGACCCACGCCCGGAATTGAGCATGGACGACATGGGCCATGGCGGCATGGGTGCCATGGCTGGCATGGACCACAGCAACATGGCCGGCATGGATCACGGCAATATGGCCGGCATGGGCCAGGCTGCCATGCCAGCCATGCAGCAACACCCGGCCAGCGAAACCGACAACCCGCTGGTGGACATGCAAACCATGGCCCCGCGCGCCAACCTGGCCGACCCTGGCATCGGCCTGCGCAACAATGGCCGCCGCGTACTCACCTATGCCGACCTGCGCAGCCCCTACCCTGACCCTGACGGCCGCACGCCCTCGCGCGACATCGAGCTGCACCTGACCGGCCACATGGAGCGTTTTGCCTGGTCGTTCGACGGCATCAAGTTCAGCGATGCCAAGCCGCTGCGCCTGAGATACGGCGAGCGCGTGCGCATCACCCTGGTCAACGACACCATGATGACCCACCCCATCCACCTGCACGGCATGTGGAGCGACCTGGAGGACGAGCACGGCCAGTTCCTGGTGCGCAAGCACACCCTCGACATCCCGCCCGGCAGCCGCCGCTCGTACCGGGTGACTGCCGACGCCCTGGGCCGCTGGGCCTATCACTGCCACTTGCTCTACCACATGGAGACCGGCATGTTCCGCGAGGTACGCGTCGATGAATGACCCCCGCACCCGCAGCATCGTGGCCGGCGTGACCCTGCTGAGCCTGCTCGCCAGCGAACGGGCGATGGCCGCTGGCATGGAGCACATGAACCATGGCCAGATGAACCATCAGGCCATGCCGATGAACCACGCCGGCATGAACCATGAAAGCATGGGCCATGGCCCGGCCACCGCCAGCCAGCCGCGCACGCCCCTGCCCGCCATCAGCGACGACGACCGCCGCGCCGCCTTCCCGCCCCTGCCCGGGCACCAGGTCCACGACCGGGCGCTGAACTGGGCCGTGATCGTCGACCAGCTCGAATACCAGAACTTCGAGAGCAGCAGTGCGCTGAACTGGAACGCCACCGCCTGGGTCGGCGGTGATATCGACCGTCTGTGGCTGCGTACGGAAGGCGAACGCGAACAGGGCACGACGCACAAGGCCGAGCTGCAAGCGCTGTGGGGCCATGCGGTAAGCCCATGGTGGGAACTGGTGGCGGGTGTGCGCCAGGACTTCAAACCCGCCAGCGGCCAAGCCTGGGCCGCCTTCGGTATCCAGGGCACGCCGCTGTACGGCCTGGAGCTGCAGGCCACGGCCTACGCCGGCGAGCGGCAACAGACCGCGCTGCGCCTGGAAGCCGCTTACGCTATGCTGCTGACCAACCGCTGGATACTGGAGCCAACCCTGGAGGCCAACCTCTACGGGCGCAACGACGCCGGGCGCGAGCAAGGCGCGGGGCTGGCCGATAGCGAAGTGGGCCTGCGCCTGCGCTACGAGATCACCCGCAGCTTCGCGCCGTACATCGGGGTCAGTTTCAACCGCCTGCACGGCCAGCGTGCCGACCAGGCCCGCGAGGACGGCGAAGACCTCGGCCAAACCCGGCTAGTCGCCGGTATCCGCCTGCGTTTCTAAAGGAGAGCTTCACCATGCTGCGCAAACATCTGCTGACCCTGGGCCTGCTGGCCGTAACCGGGCTAGCCCAGGCCGCCGAGACCATTGACGTCTACCGCGACCCCAACTGCGGCTGCTGCAAGGCCTGGATCAGCCACCTGCGTGACAACGGCTTTACCGTCAACGATCACGTCGAACCGAACATGAGCGCGGTCAAGCAGCGCCTGGGCGTGGCACCGCGCCTGGCGTCGTGCCACACCGGGGTGATCGACGGCAAGTTCGTCGAAGGCCATGTGCCGGCCGAGCAGGTCCGCCTGCTGGCCAAGCGCAGCGACCTCAAGGGCCTGGCCGTGCCAGGCATGCCGATGGGCTCGCCCGGCATGGAAATGGGTGACCACAAGGATGCCTATCAGGTCATCGGGGTAACCCAGGATGGCCAAGACACCGTGGTCGCCAACTACTGATGCTCAGCCTGTGGGCGCTGTTCTTCAGCGCCTTTGGTGCCGCCACCCTGCTACCGCTGCAATCGGAGGCCGTACTGGTCGGCCTGTTGCTACGCCAGCCCGACGCCTGGGCGACCCTGCTGTTGGTAGCCACCCTGGGTAATGTGCTGGGTTCGGTCGTCAACTGGCTACTGGGCCGGGCCATCGAGCACCTGCGTGACAAGCGCTGGTTCCCGTTCAGCGCGGCGCAGCTGGCGCGCGCGCAGCAGCGCTACCAGCGCTGGGGGCAATGGTCGCTGCTGCTCAGCTGGATGCCGGTGATCGGCGACCCGATGACGTTGATCGCCGGCATCATGCGCGAGCCGTTCTGGCGTTTCCTGCTGCTGGTGACCGTGGCCAAGGCCGGCCGCTATGCGGTGTTGGCGATGATCACCCTGGGCTGGTTTCACGCCTGGTAACACCTTTCACGTTCCGCGCAGTCCATGGGCTGTTACATTCGCCTTTTCCTACATGGTCCTACATGGAGTGCCCCCATGCTGCGCGCAACCGCCCTGGCCCTGGCCTGCCTGGCAGGCGGTTCGGCCTTCGCTGCCGAATCGCCCACCTATGGCCCTCAGCTCGAAGGTTTCAGTTACCCGCACCCGCTCAAGCATTTTGACTTCAAGTCCCAGGGCCAGGCCCTACAGATGGGCTACATGGACGTGCCCGCCCAAGGCCAGGCCAACGGCCGTAGCGTGGTGCTGATGCACGGCAAGAACTTTTGCGCCGCCACCTGGGAAACCACCATCGATGCCTTGAGCAAGGCTGGCTACCGGGTCATTGCCCCGGACCAGGTCGGCTTCTGCACCTCGAGCAAACCGGCGTATTACCAGTACAGCTTCCAGCAACTGGCCGACAACACCCATCCCCTGCTGGAACAGCTGGGTGTGAAGCAAACCATTGTACTTGGCCACTCCACCGGCGGCATGCTTGCCACCCGCTATGCACTGATGTACCCGCAGCAGGTGGAACGGCTGGCAATGGTCAACCCGATCGGCCTGGAAGACTGGAAAGCCCTTGGCGTGCCTTACCGCACCGTGGACCAGTGGCATGCCCGCGAGCTGAAGCTGGATGCCGAGGGCGTGCGCGAATACGAACGCAAGACTTACTATGCCGGGCGCTGGAAGCCCGAATACGAACGCTGGGTACAGATGCTGGTGGGCCTGAACAAGGGGCCGGGGCATGAAGCGGTGGCGTGGAACTCGGCACTGATCTACGACATGATCTTCACCCAGCCGGTGTACCACGAGTTCAAGGACCTGCAGATGCCGACCTTGCTGCTGATCGGCGACAAGGACACCACGGCGATTGGCAGCGATATCGCGCCGCCAGAGGTGAAGGCCAAGCTTGGCAAGTATGCCGAGCTGGGGCCGCAGGTGACCAAGCTGATCCCCAAGGGTGAGCTGATCACCTTCGAGGGCATGGGGCATGCGCCGCAGATCGAAGAGCCGGTGCGGTTCAACCGCACGCTGGTGGAGTGGTTGGCCAAATAAAGCGGGTTCGGCTGCTGTTCAGGCGAAGCGTTGCAGTTGCATCTCCCGTAGCCGGCTTAACGTCCGTTGGTACGGGAACGCCAGATACCCTTGGGTGTAGAGGGCATCGAGCGGCACCTGCGCTTCCAGGTACAGGGCTACGCGGCGGTCGTAGCATTCGTCGACCAGGGCAATGAAACGGCGCACTGCGTCGTCCTTGGGTGACAATGCGGGGAGTTCGCGATCGCCCGCCACCACCCGCGCCGCCGCATCCTCGGTACCACGGGCAATGCGCCCGGCCCGCTGCTCACCGCCCAGTGCTGGAATCTCCGATACCAGAATGGCCGCAAAACGGTCGCACAGGGCCATGAACTCCATGGCAGCCAGCGGTTGTTCGCACAGGTCGCTGAAGCGGCACCAGATGGCCTGTTCGCTGCGGCGTATCACGTGTATGGGCCGGGAGCCGATCGCCAATGGCTGATCTGTGCCGAGGTCGTCCGGGCTCAGTTGGCGGAACACCTCGTTCAACTGGCTGGCCTGGCCCGCCGCTGCCACCCAGTAACGCTGGCGTTCGGCACCGGGGTGCAGACGGTGGTCCTGCCCGCCCGCCACCGGCAGAACCTGCATGTGCCGCTGGATCGCGGCGATGGCCGGTATGAAGCGATCACGGTTGAAGCCGTCGCGGTAGAGCTGTTCGGGAGGCTGGTTGGAGGTGGCGACAAGCACCACGCCTTGGTCGAACAGTACCTGGAACAGGCGACCGAGGATGATCGCGTCGCCGATGTCGTTGACGAACAGTTCGTCGAAGCACAGCACGCGGATCTGCCCGGCAAGCTCCCGGGCCAGGGCCAGCAGTGGGTCGGCGGTGCCGTTGAGCTGGAACAGGCGTTGGTGAACCCAGGCCATGAAGTGGTGGAAATGCTGGCGTCGGCTGGGTACGCGCAGGCAGCGGTGAAACTGGTCCATCAGCCAGGTCTTGCCACGCCCGACCGGGCCCCAGAGGTAGATGCCTTGGGTCGGGCGGGCCTGTTCGACGGCCAGGAAGCAGGCTTGCAGGGCCTCGACGGCGCGGGCCTGGGCGGGGTCGGCGACATAGCCCTGAGTGGTCAGGGCTTGCTGGTAGAGGGAATGGGGGTCGATGGCCATGCGGCATTCTACACGGCTAGCGCAGTGCATACCTTTTGGACGAATTTCCCGGCCTGACGCGGGCCCCTGTAGGAGCGGCCTTGTGTCGCGATGGGCCGCAAAGCGGCCCCGGCAATCTATGCAGCGCTGCTGAAACCCTGGGGCCGCTGCGCGGCCCATCGCGACACAAGGCCGCTCCTACAGGACCGCGTCAGGTCTCGCTGCCCAGGCCTACCTTGAGCAACGCACCATCCTTGTCATCGGTCAGCACATACAGATACCCATCCGGCCCCACCCGCACATCGCGAATCCGTGCCTTCAAATCACCGAGCAAGCGCTCTTCGTGCACCACCTTGTCGCCATCCAGCTGCAAGCGGATCAGTTCCTGGGTAGCCAGCGCACCAATGAACAGGTTGTGGTCCCAGCCCTTGAACGTGGGGCTGTCGTAGAACGCCATGCCGCTGATGCCCGGCGACTTCTCCCACACATGGTGCGGGTCGACCATACCGTCCACATGCTTGCCCTTGGCCTCGGGGATCGGCAGCAGCGAGTAATTGATGCCGTGGGTCGCAATCGGCCAGCCGTAGTTCTTGCCCGGCCCGGGGATGTTGATCTCATCACCGCCACGCGGGCCGTGTTCGTGGGTCCACAGTTTGTCTGTCCAGGGGTTGAGTGCGGCGCCTTGCTGGTTACGGTGGCCATACGACCAGATCTCCGGCCGCACATTGTCCTTGCCAACGAAGGGGTTGTCCTTGGGCACTTCGCCGTCCGGCAGGATGCGTACGATCTTGCCCTGCAGTTTGTCGAGGTCCTGGGCGGTCGGGCGCTGATTGTTCTCGCCCAGGGCAATGAACAGGTAACCGTCGCGGTCGAACACCAGCCGCGAGCCGAAGTGGTTACCCACCGACAGTTTTGGCAGCTGGCGGAAGATCACGTTGAAGTTTTCCAGCCGGGCGCGATCCTCGGACAACTGTCCGCGTCCGACCGCAGTACCGGCCTTGCCGTCGCTGCCCTCTTCGGCGAAGGAAAGGTACACCGTGCGGTCCTTGGCGAAGTCCGGTGACAGCACCACGTCCAGCAAGCCACCCTGGCCTTCGGCCCAGACCTTGGGCACGCCGCTGATCGACGGGCCGACCTTGCCTTCGGCGTTGACCAGCCGCAGGTTGCCGGAACGCTCGGTGACCAGCATGTCCTTGCCGCCCGGCAGGAAGGCCAGCGCCCAGGGGTTACGCAGGCCGTCGGCCACAGTGCTGACGGTCAAGGTGCCCTTTTCGCTGGGAAACTGCTGTTCGGCCGCCGCCTGCGCCAGCAAAGGCAGCAGCGCGGCGGCGGTCAGGGTGGCTAGCCAGGGTGCTCGAAGCATGCAGGGTTCCTTTCAGATGGGCTTACGGCGCACGCGGGTTGTCGCGCGGTGGCCGGGTGGGTTCCAGGTTCGGGGTTTGCTGCTGGCGGCGCAGGTTGTCGCCGTTGCCGATGCCGCGGTTGTCCAGTGTCGGCGGGCGCTGGTACGGGTCGGTGGACGGGCCGCGTACCGGCGGCGTGGCCGGCATGCTGCCTTGGCGGCTATTGGGGTTGGCGCGCTGGATCGGGCTGTTGTAGGGGTTGTTGTTGCCGGCGGCGAGCTGCAAGGGTGGTTGCGGGGTAGCGTGCGCGGGCAGGCACAAGGCCAGGCCAAGGGCCAGGATGGGCAATGTCGGGGTCATGCTTCACCTCCTGTACGAAAATGCCGCGCCTGGTGGATTTGATAGCCTAAGACGCGAAGGGTTCGCGGCAAAAGTGTGAATATGGGTGGAGTTGATTCGTGATGTTTCAGTATGCGCCTCGGGGGCTGCTTTGCAGCCCATCGCGACACAAGGCCGCTCCTACAGGAATACGCATTCCCCTGTAGGAGCGGCCTTGTGTCGCGATGGGCCGCAAAGCGGCCCCAGGTTACTGGTCCTTGTCTACCTTGTGCCGCGCCGCATACAAGCACAGCATCTCCATCGCCAAAGTCGCCCCGGCCAACGCCGTGATGTCGGCATGGTCATAAGCCGGCGCCACTTCCACCAGGTCCATGCCGACCAGGTTGATGCCACGCAGCCCGCCGAGAATCTCCAGCGCCTGCACCGTGCTCAACCCACCACACACCGGCGTACCGGTGCCAGGCGCGTAGGCCGGGTCGAGGCAGTCGATATCGAAGGTCAGGTACACCGGCCGCTCGCCCACGCGCTGGCGAATCGCTGCAATCACCGCCTCGGTGCCTTGGCGGTGCACCTGACGAGCGTCGAGGACGGCAAAACCCTGGCTGTCGTCATTGGTAGTACGCAGACCGATCTGCACCGAGTGCGCCGGGTCCACCAGGCCTTCGCGGGCGGCATGCCAGAACATGGTGCCGTGGTCGATGCGCTTGCCTTCTTCGTCCGGCCAGGTGTCGCTGTGGGCATCGAAATGGATCAACGCCAGCGGGCCGTGCTGGCGGGCGTGGGCCTTGAGCAGCGGATAGCTGATGAAGTGGTCGCCACCGAGGGTGAGCATGGCGCAGCCAGCCTGCAGGATATGCTTGGCATGGGCCTCGATGCTGTCTGGCACCGACTGCGGCGTGCCGCTGTCGAAGGCGCAGTCGCCATAATCGATCACCGCCAGGTGGTCGAACGGGTCGAACGCCCACGGCCAGTGGCGCGCCCAGGCTTGCTGTACCGAAGCGGCACGGATCGCCCGCGGGCCGAAGCGTGCGCCGGGGCGGTTGCTGGTGGCGGTATCGAACGGTACGCCGCTGACCACCACATCCACCCCGCGCAGGTCGCGGCTGTAGCGGCGCCGCGAAAAACTGGTAATGCCGGCGTAGGTACTTTCTGCGGCAGTGCCATACAGGCTGTCGCGGGTCATGGCCTGGTCGTTGTTTGTGGCTTGATCCACGGTCGGGCTCCTTTGTCGTTATCCGTTACTGGCGGGTGCGGAAGGCGGTCCACAGGCGGTTGCGCTGACGCAGGTCGGCCAGGGCCATGCTGCGGTCGGCATACAGGCGCTGGCGCACCTCGGCCGACGGGTAGATGTCCGGGTCGTTGCGCACCGCTTCGTCCACCAGCGGCGTGGCGGCCTGGTTGGCGTTGGCGAAGAACAGCGTGTTGGTCAATGCCGCCACCGACTCGGGCTTGAGCATGAAGGCGATGAACGCGCGGGCCGCCTCAGGGTGCGGGGCGTCCTTGGGGATGACCAGGTTGTCCTGCCATACCAGCGTGCCTTCGCGGGGGATGCGGTAGATCAGTTCGAACGGTTTGCCGGCACGCCGCGCCTGGTCGGCGGCCATTGCCGCGTCGCCGTTGTAGGTCAGTGCCAGGCACACGCTGCCGTTGGCCAGGTCGCTGATCTGCCGGCCATTGGCGACGTAGCTGATCGATGGCTGCAACTGGCTGAGCAGGTTCTGCGCGGCGGCCAGGTCGGCCTTGTCTTGGCTGTAAGGGTCCTTGCCCAGGTAATTCAGGGCTACGCCGATCACTTCCTGTGGCGAATCGGGCATGGCGATGCCGCACTCTTTCAGGCGGCTGGCGTATTCGGGCTTGAACAGCAGGTCGAGGCTGTCCAGCGGCACATCGCCCAGGCGCTGGCGCACCGCCTCCACGTTCACCCCCAGGCCCAGGGTACCCCAGGTGTAGGGCACGGCATGGCGGTTGCCGGGGTCGGCCTCGGCGAGCTTGGCAAGCAGGTCCTTGTCGAGGTTGGCGTAGCCGGGCATGGCCTGGGCGTCCAGCGGTTGCAGGGCATTGGCCTTGAGCGCCCGCGCCAGTACGGTGGACGACGGTACCACTACGTCGTAGCCGCTGCCGCCGGTCAGCAGTTTGGTTTCCAGTACTTCGGTGGTATCGAAGGTGTCGTAGCGCACCTTGTAGCCGGTTTCCCGTTCGAAACGCTGGAGCGTTTCCGGGGCCACGTAGTCGGCCCAGCTGTAGAGGTTGACGACCTTATCTGCAGCTTGCAGCGGCAGGGCCAGGACCAGGGACAACAGGCACAACGATCGACGCATGACGGACACCTCGGCTAATGGGTGGATGCCGCGAGCATGCCAGCCGGGTTACATTGCCGGAATGACAACTTTGCAAAGCTGACATTCATCAGGAGCAATGTAATGCTCGGACAAGTGCACGACCCCGACCTGCACCTGCTGCGGCTGTTCGTCACTGTAGTCGAGGCCGGTGGTTTCAGCGCCGCGCAAGGCGTGCTGGGCCTGAGCCAGCCCACCATCAGCCAGCGCATGGCGCAGTTGGAGGCACGCCTGGGCTACCGTTTGTGCAGCCGTGGCAAGGGCGGTTTTCGCCTGACGGAAAAAGGCGAAATGCTCCTGGAGGCGGCGCGTGGTTTGTTGCTGAACATCGAGCAGTTCCGCCAGCAGGCCAATGGTGTCGCAGGGCGGCTGCTGGGCACCGTGCGCATTGGCCTTGCGGAGAACCAGGACAAGGTGGTCAGCCTGAAACTGGCCGCGGCTATTGCGGCGTTTCGCAGGCGTGACGAGTCGGTACAGCTGGAACTGATCAGCGCGCCGCCGGCGGAGCTGGAGCGGCTGTTGCTGGAGCAGCGGCTGGACTACGCCATCAGCTACTTTTCCGGCAACCAGGCGGCGTTTGATTATCAGCCGTTGTTCGAGGAGCGGCAGCGGCTTTATTGCGGCAAGGGGCATGGGCTGTTCGGCAAGTCGGGCGTCAGCCGTGAGCGCTTGCTGGAGCTGGATCAGGTGCGCCATCCGTACCGGTTTCTAAAAGGCGACGAGCCGTTCCAGAGCAGGCGCAGCATGGCGGTGGCGGAGCAGATCGAGAGCGTGCTGACGTTCATTCTGTCGGGGCGGCATATTGGCTATCTGCCGTGCCATTGCGCTCAGCAGTGGGAGGCTGAAGGGATGCTGTGGGCGCTGGACCCGGGGCTGGATTTTGTGGTGCCGTTTACCTTGGCTCGGCACAGGGCGCATGAGGTTGGGGAGGCGGCAAGTGTATTCGCGCGGGATTTGCTGACGGTGTTTACCTGAACCTGCCTCTTCGCGGGTAAACCCGCTCCTACACAGGTACTGCGCAGCCCGCAGGCTGTGTGAGATCCCTGTAGGAGCGGGTTTACCCGCGAAGAGGCCTGTTCAGGCAACATCAATCAGTAAGCCATGCTCCAGGTCAAGGTGTAGGTACGCCCACGCCCCTGATAGTCATACAGGTAGGCCGGCCCGTAGGTCGGCGAATAGAACAGCGTCGCCCGCTGCCCCCAGACCGTGCTGTACTGCTTGTCCAGCAGGTTCTGGATCCCTGCGCTGAAGGTGCCGAAGCCGGTGTCCTGGCTGGCCAGCAGGTCGAAGGTGGTGTAGCCGTCGATCTCGTGGTCGGCGTCATCTTTCAGGCTAAAAGCATGGTTGGCCTGCAGCCGCGCGCTGCGGCCATCGCCCTTCCAGCCAACAAACCCGGTGGCCTTGGACAGCGAGGCATAGCGGGCATCACGCTTGATCCAGCCGCCATCCACATCCTCTTCCTCGGAGCGGGTCAGGTGCAGTGTGCCGCCGGCTTCCCAGCCCGTCTGGAAGTGCCGGGTAAGCGCACCTTCAAAGCCGAAGTCGCGGCTTTTCTGCTCTTCCACGTTGATGGTCAGCGTCTGCGAGTCGACGTTGATGATCTTGTCCGACCAGATGTAGTACAGCGCCGCCTGGGCATCCCAGTCCAGGTCGGCATAACGCCAGCCCATTTCCACCTGGCGGCTCTTGATGCCGGCCAGCGGGTTGTCGGCCACGCTCAGGCCCGGCTTGCCGTAGTACTTGGCCGGGTCTGGCAAGTCGAAGCCTTCACCATAGTTGGTCCACACCTGGTGGCCGTTCTTGAAGTCGTAGATGGCACCGACGTTGAACAGGTTGACCTGGTAGTCGTTACTGCCGCCGGGCACGCCCTTGAAGTCGCTGACATCCACATCCATTTGTTGACGCCGGGCGCCGCCGGAGACGGTCAGGTTGTCAGTGGTATGCCAGTCCAGCTGGGCATACACCGACACACCATCGACCCGGTAGCTGGGGTAGCGCGCAGCCTTGCTTTCCTTCTCCAGCTCAAGGCCGCCCGACTCGGACGAGGTCTGGGCGTTGAAGGTGGTCTGCTCGGCGTTGAAGCGCTCGCGGTCCAGGTCAACGCCATAGGTCAGCTTCAGCGTGTCCCACTGCTTGGCAAACAGGCCCTTGAGGCTGGTGACCTCGAAGTTTTGCTGCGACGCGGCAAAGTACACCCCGCGCGAGCCGGTGGGCGTGGCGCGGTTGTAGTACGGGAACGGGTAGAAGTTGTCGTCTTCCTTGCGGTACGAGGCCTGCAGGTAGAAGTCCTGGCCCAGTACGTCGTTGTGGTGGTAGTTGGCGTTAAGCAGCAAACGCCGGGTACGCGGCTCCAGGTCGGACGAGTAGCCGCTGCGCAGCTCGGCGTTTTCCAGGTCCGAAGGCGCGTTGTAGTTCAGGTTGGGGAAATAGATACCGGTGCTGCCGTGGTTGCCCGAGTCGTAGTACTGGGCCAGCAGGTCGAGGCTTTGCTGGTCGTTCAGTTGCAGGCCGAGGGTGCCGAGCACGTCGATGGTGCGGTTGTACTGCAGGTCGGTCTGGGTGTTGTCGATGAAAACCTGATCGCCAGCACCGTCGTAGGAGGCTTCGTTCTGCTCGCCGGATATACCCAGGCGGGCATTCACCCGCTCATTGCCGCCGCTGATCGACTGGGCGAAGCGGGTGGCCAGGTCGTCGCTGTTGTTGAAGCCGCTGCTGGCACCCAGCTGGGTCTCGAATCGCACCGGGCCAGGCTCACCCTTCTTGGTCACGATATTGATGATGCCGCCAGTGGCACCGCCACCGTAGATGGCGCTGGCGCCCGACAAGACTTCGACTCGCTCGACGTTGAATGGGGAAATGCTGTCGAACTGGCGCGAGAGGCCACGCGAGCTGTTCTGGCTGACCCCGTCGATCATCACCAGCACGTTGCGCCCGCGCATGTTCTGGCCGTAGTTGGTGCGCCCTTCCGGCGCCAGGTCGAGGCCCGGTACCAGCTTGCCGATGGCTTCCTTCAGGCTGACGCCGCTGTCGATCTGTTCGCGCAACTGCTGCTGGTCGACCACCCAGACAGTACCGGGGATTTCGCTGATCGCAGTGCTGGTACGCGAGGCCACGCTGACTTCGATCGGCTTAAGGTTGACTGCCTGCGGCGCAGCTTCGGCCTGGCGCAAGGTAACCGTGCGGGCATCGCTGAACTGCCAGCCCATGCCACTGCCGGCCAGCAACTGCTGCAGCGCCTGCTCGACGCTGTAGCTGCCATGCAAGGCCGGGCTGGCCTGGCCGGCGACATCGCCAGTGGTGTACAGCAGGTGCAGGCCGGCCTGGTCGGCGAACGCGGTCAGGGCCTGGTCCAGCGGCTGGGCAGGCAGGTCGAGCTGCACCAGACGGGCCTGGACCTGGGCCTGTTCGGCAGGGGTCGCAGCCCATGTCGGCAACGTGCCGGCCAGCATGGCCAGGGCACTGCAGGAGATCAGGGCGTGGTGAACAGGACCGCGACGGCGGTGCAAGGGCTTGAGCATCAGAGGCACGAAGGAGCTTCCTGACAAGTCGTAAATGAGAATGGGTTGCTGATCAGTCCCACTACGACGATCTGGCTTGCAGGAACTTGCAGTGCGGCTTGGAAATTTTTTCTGGGCTGGCCTCTTCGCGGCTAAAGCCGCTCCTACATCGACCGCGTGATGTTCGGGGCATGCAATCCCCTGTAGGAGCGGCTTTAGCCGCGAAGAGGCCAGCACAGGCCGATCAATGCACCACAGCCAACCAAGGCAGATAAGTCACCTTCAGCCCATAACGCTGTTCCAGGGTACGCAACAGGGCCTCTGGCTCATCCAGGTCAAACACCCCGCTCACCTCCATCGCCGCCAGCTTGCTATCGGACAACACAATGCGCCCATGCCGGTAACGTTCAAGCTCTTCCAGCACCTGCCCCAACGGTTTGCCGTTGAAGATCAGCTTGCCGCGCTGCCAGGCCATTTGTGTACCGGCATCAGCCGCTACCGCCAGTGGGTGCTCGCCGACGTTGACTTCACCGTGCGCCAGCACCACACGGCCATCACGGCGCACGCTGAAGGTGGCGGCCCGGCCTTGCACCCGCTGACCGCCTGTGTCGACCACAAACGGTCGTGCATAGTCCGCCGTTTCGAACAACGCCTCGCCAGCATCCAGCACCACCCGCCGCTCATGCTCGCTGAACACCACGCTCAGGGCACTGGCGCTGTTCAGGGTTACCCGCGTGCCGTCTGCCAGGGTAATCACTTGCCGCTCACCCACTGCGGTGTGGTAGTCCGCCAGCAGCATCGGTGCCTGCTGCCAGGCGGCCAGGGCAGTGATCAGCAATACCAGGGAGGCCGCCACACCCGCCTGTTTCAGCCAACTGCGGCAGTGGCGCAAGGCCTGGCCGATGTACTTGGCCACCATGCTTTCGGAAACGCCCAGGCGTTGCGCAACCTGCTTTTGAGTCAGGCCGTCGACGCGGTTGAGCAACAGTGCCTGGCGGGCCTTGATGGGCAACTGCAACAGCGCCTGGTCAAGGATCTGCAGGCGCTCACGGGCCAGCAACACCGCCTCGGGCGACGGCGCCGGGCAGGCCAGCTCGCCTGCCCCGTCGCTGTCACCGTGGCTGGCAGCGATACGCTGCTCGCGGCGCAAGGCATCGATCGCCAGGTTGCCAGCCACGCGGAAGATGAAACTGCGCGCGTGCAGCACCGGCAGCACCTGCTCGTCGATGTTCACCAGCTTCAGGTAGGTTTCCTGCGCCACGTCGGCGGCGCGCTGGCGGTCGCTCATGCGCCGGGTCAGGAATTGCAGCAGGTCGTCGTAGTGCTCCTGGAAACTCGCCAGCAGGCCCGACACAGGTGAAGTGAGCATGGGATCAAGAACGGCCAGTAGGAGAAGTTATCGGGCGTTAATGAGAAACAGTATCTTTCATCTAGGCCGATATTTTCAACGTGGCTTTAGCGTCGCCTGTGAGATCGAGCGCCGCCCGTGCGGCGCTTCGCGGGGCAAGCCCGCTCCCACATCTGTTTCGGGCCAGTTATTCCTGTGCCTTTGGCGCGCGCACCCTGGGTGCATGGCTGGAGATTGATGAAGAGCATCAGTGTCCCCTTCGATATCGAAGGGAACAAACAAGGCGGACTGAGGTGACTTCACAGGCGGGACTGGCCCGAAACAGATGTGGGAGCGGGCTTGCCCCGCGAAGCGCCGCGCGGGCGGCGCTCGATCTCACAGGCCCTCGTCTCAAGGCAAGCACCTGTCAGCCCATACCGCTGAACTGAATGGCATTAAGGCAAGCCCGCGCCTACAGCCCACCCGGCGGGTTATGTTCAGCGGTTGCCACTGGCCGCTGCCATCAGTTTGTTGACTTCGCTACGCACCATGCTGGCGTATTCAGGCGGCGACATGCTGTCCAGTTCGGCGCGTACCCACTCGGCCCATTTGCCCTTGCGCCGTGGTTTTTCCGCGATCAGCCGAGCCGCTTCGCCCTTGGCCTTGCCCAGGTTAGCCTGCCAAAACTCGAACAGCCGGGCCTTTTCTGCCTCGATCTGTGCCCGTTCCTCAAAGCTCATATTGGCCAGATTGAAACTCATGAATCACCTGCTTGATCGTAAATGGCGGCTATCTTACACCAACGCCTGGCTGCAACGCCGAAGCAACTTTTCTGGCGCACAAGTATCCATTGTTCAAGTAACCCATCGACGAGGACGAGTTCATGGCCCGTAAAAACTCCGTATTGGCTGATAGCGATCAGATCAAGGACCAGGTATTCAGCGAGCTGCAGTCACTGATCGAAGAATCGGAAAAGCTGCTAAACGATAGCGCCGCCCTGGTAGGCGACGAGGCAGAAACGCTACGTGCGCAGGTAAGCCTGAAGCTGCGCCAGGCCCGCCAGGCGGCCAGCAACGTGCGCAGCAAGGCGCAACCGGTGGTGGACGCCACCCAGGACTATATCGGTGGGCATCCATGGCAGACCGTGGCGATTTCCGCTGGCCTTGGCCTGGTGGTCGGCCTGCTGTTGGGCCGACGCGACTGACGAACGCTTGGCCGGCTTGGGCCGCCGGGTGCGAATCAGGCGGCCAGCGCCTGCGGAATGCCGCTGTGGAAGCGCAGCTCCTGGTCGGGTGACTGGATCAGCTCCATTTCAGCAGCGCGTACCAGCTCTACTCGGCGGGCGATGTCCGCCTCTTCACCGTAGTTGTGCGCCAGTTTCAGGTAGCCCTGGTAGTGGCGCGCCTCGCTTTTCAGCAGGCCGTGGTAGAAGCGGCCCAGCTCTTCATCCAGGTGCGGTACCAGCGCGGCAAAGCGCTCGCAGCTGCGCGCCTCGATAAACGCCCCCACCACCAGGGTGTCCACCAGTTTGACCGGCTCGTGGGCGCGCACCAGGCGGCGCAGGCCCGAGGCATAGCGGCCCGCCGACACCGGGCGCAGCGGCACGCCACGGCGCTTCATCAGGCGCAATACCTGCTCGTGGTGCACCAGCTCTTCACGGGCCAGGCGCGACATCATGTTGATCAGGTCGAGGTGGGTGTTGTATTTGGCGATCAGGCTCAAAGCGGTGCTGGCGGCCTTGAATTCGCAGTTCTTGTGGTCGATCAGCAAGGTTTCCTGGTCGGCCAGCGCCGCTTCGATCCAGGCATCTGGCGTCGGGCAGCCAAGAAAGGCGTCGATTTCGGAGATCAGGGACATAAGCGTACAACCACACAGAACAGGCAGGGCCGGCGATTATACCGGCGGCGGCGGGCGGCGCCAGTGACTATGCTTGATGTACATCAAGCGCCAGCGGGGGAAGTGCCGACTATAGTCAGGCATTGGTCGCCACCTTTGAAGGGAGCTCACGCCCATGCAAGCCGTCCGCAGCATCCTCGTCGTCCTCGACCCCGAGCACGCCCACAGCCGGGCGCTGACCCGGGCCAAGCTGATTGCTGGCGTCACCGGCGCGCGCCTGCACCTGCTGATGTGCGACAAACGGCATGATCACAGCGCGCTGCTGAGCCTGCTGAGCAGCCAGTTGCACGATGACGGCTACGACAATGTCACCCATGAAGAAGCCTGGCGCGACAACCTGCACGACACCATCATCTACGTGCAGCAGGCCGAGGGCTGCGAGCTGGTGATCAAAGAACACCGCCCGGACAACCCGCTGAAAAAAGCCCTGCTCACCCCCAGCGACTGGAAGCTGCTGCGCCAGTGCCCGTGTGCCGTGCTGATGGTCAAGAGCGAGCGGCAATGGACGGGCGGCAAGATCCTGGCGGCGGTGGATGTGGGTAACCAGGACCAGGACCACCGTCGCCTGCATGCCAGCATAATCGACCATGGGTTCGAGATTGCCAAACTAGCCAAGGGCGAACTGCATGTGATCAGCGCCCACCCGTCGCCGATGCTGTCGGCGTCGGACCCGGTGTACCAGTTGAGCGAAACCATCGAGAAGCGCTACCGCGAGGCGTGCTCGGCGTTCCAAGCCGAGTACGGCATCGCCGAAGAATGCCTGCATGTGGCCGAAGGACCGGCGGATGTGTTGATTCCACATACCGAGAAGCTGCTGGATGCCGTGGTGACGGTGATCGGGACCGTGTGCCGCACGGGGATTACCGGGGCGTTGATCGGCAATACCTCGGAAGTGGTGCTGGATGCGCTGGAGGGGGATGTGCTGGTGCTGAAAAGTGAAGAGGCAATCGCCCACCAGGCTGAATTGGCCCGAGGCTGACTGCCGCTTCATCTCCCCGGATTGACGGGGCTTTTGTAGGAGCGGGTTTACCCGCGAATGCGGCGGTTAGCCCAACGACGCCTTCGCGGGTAAACCCGCTCCTACATGGATTTCTTATTGCCCAGAAATCTCTAGGCCAACGCCTCACGCACCTTCGGGTCCAGCCCCTCCCCTTCATTGGCTGCAATCCATTCCACCAGCTGCCGGCGCATGGCCGGCGTCCAGAAGCTTTGCAAGTGCTGGCGCACGCCCTGCACCGCCAGCGCCCGGTTCGGCTCGCTGTCGAAATAATGGGCAATCTGGTTGGCCATCTTGACCAGGTTGTCGCTGCTCATCGACGCACCTCGGCTTTTTCCGCTGTGCGGCGTTCCTGCAGCAGGCGCCGCTGTTCTTCACTGAAGTCCTGGTAGCGCTTCTGCCATTGCGAGGGCTGGAACACTTTCACCACCTCCACTGCCGTCACCTTGTACTCCGGGCAGTTGGTGGCCCAGTCGGAGTTGTCGGTGGTGATCACGTTGGCCCCCGACTCGGGGAAGTGGAAGGTGGTGTACACCACCCCCGGTGCCACCCGCGCACTGACCTTGGCGCGCAGCACGGTTTGCCCGGCACGGCTACCGATACCCACCCAGTCGCCGTCCTGGATGCCCCGGCTTTCGGCATCGGTCGGGTGGATTTCCAGGCGGTCGGCGTCATGCCAGGCGACGTTGGCGGTACGCCGGGTCTGGGCGCCAACGTTGTACTGGCTGAGGATACGCCCGGTGGTCAGCAGCAGCGGGTAGCGGGTGTTGACCTTCTCGTCGGTGGGCACGTAGCCGGTGAGCATGAAGCGCCCCTTGCCACGCACGAACTGGTCGATGTGCATGGTCGGTGTGCCATCAGGTGCGGCGTCGTTGCACGGCCATTGCAAACTGCCGTGGCGGTCGATTTGTTCGTAGCTGACCCGGCGGAAGGTCGGTGTCAGACGGGCGATTTCATCCATGATCTCGGAGGGGTGGCGGTAGTTCATCGGGTAGCCCAAGGCGTTGGCCAGGGCCACGGTGGCTTCCCAGTCGGCTTTGCCGGCCAACGGCTCCATCACCTTGCGCACCCGCGAAATGCGCCGCTCGGCGTTGGTGAAGGTGCCGTCCTTCTCCAGGAACGAGCTGCCCGGCAGAAACACATGGGCGAACTTGGCGGTTTCGTTGAGGAAGATATCCTGCACCACCACGCATTCCATGGCATGCAAGGCCGCCGTCACGTGCTGGGTGTTGGGGTCGCTCTGGGCAATGTCCTCGCCCTGGCAGTACAGCGCCTTGAAACTGCCGTCCAGCGCCGCCTCGAACATGTTGGGGATACGCAGGCCCGGGTCGGGCTGCAGGGTTACGCCCCAGGCACGCTCGAACTCGGTGCGCACGCCCTCGTTGGAAATATGCCGGTAACCAGGCAGTTCGTGGGGGAACGAGCCCATGTCGCAAGAGCCCTGCACATTGTTCTGCCCGCGCAGCGGGTTCACCCCTACCCCTTCACGGCCGATGTTGCCGGTGGCCATGGCCAGGTTGGCGATACCCATTACCGCCGTACTGCCCTGGCTGTGTTCGGTCACGCCCAGGCCGTAGTAGATCGCCGCATTGCCGCCGGTGGCATAAAGCCGGGCCGCGGCGCGAATCTGCTCAGGCGGCACGCCACACACCGGGCCAAGCGCTTCGGGGGCGTTTTCCGCCAGGCTGACAAAATCGCGCCAGCGGGCAAAGTCTTCGGTCTCGCAGCGGGCATCGATGAAGCGCTGGGCCAGCAGGCCTTCGGTGACGATCACATGGGCGAGGGCATTGAGCATGGCCACGTTGGTGCCCGGGCGCAGTTGCAAGTGCAGCTCGGCGCGCGCATGCGGCGAATCGACCAGGTCGATGCGCCGTGGGTCGATCACGATCAGCCGCGCGCCCTGGCGCAGGCGGCGCTTGAGCTGCGAGCCGAACACCGGGTGGGCGTCGGTGGGGTTGGCGCCGATCACCAGCACCACGTCGGCCTGCATCACCGAATCGAAGCTTTGCGTACCGGCCGACTCGCCCAGCGTTTGCTTCAGGCCGTAGCCGGTGGGTGAGTGGCACACCCGCGCGCAGGTATCGACGTTGTTGTTACCAAACGCCGTGCGCACCAGTTTCTGCACCAGGTAGGCTTCTTCGTTGGTGCAGCGGCTGGACGTGATGCCACCAATGGAATCGCGCCCGTACTTGAGCTGGATGCGGCGGAACTCGCTGGCAGCATAGGTGACGGCCTCGTCCCAGCTGACTTCCTGCCATGGGTCTTCCAGGCGCTTGCGAATCATCGGTTTGGTGATGCGGTCCGGGTGGGTGGCGTAGCCCCAGGCGAAGCGGCCCTTGACGCAAGCATGACCGTGGTTGGCACCGCCGTTCTTGTCCGGGACCATGCGTACCAGTTGGTCGCCCTTCATTTCTGCACGGAACGAGCAACCGACGCCGCAATAGGCGCAGGTGGTGATCACCGAGCGTTCAGGCTGGCCCAGCTGCACCAGGCTCTTTTCGGTCAGGGTTGCAGTCGGGCAGGCCTGCACGCAGGCGCCGCACGACACGCACTCGGAAGCCAGGAAGTTGTCGCCACCCGCTGCCGCCACCCGCGACTCGAAACCGCGACCGGTGATGGTCAGGGCGAAGGTGCCCTGGATGTCTTCGCAGGCGCGCACGCAGCGGCTGCAAACAATGCACTTGCTTGGCTCGTAGTCGAAGTACGGGTTGGAAACGTCCTTTTTCTCTGCCAGGTGGTTGGCCCCGTCATAACCGTAGCGCACCTCGCGCAGGCCCACCTGGCCGGCGACGGTCTGCAGTTCGCAGTTGCCGTTGGCCGAGCAGGTCAGGCAGTCCAGCGGGTGATCGGAAATGTACAGCTCCATCACGTTGCGGCGCAGGCCGGCCAGGCGCGGGGTTTCGGTGCGCACCACCATGCCTTCGCTGACCGGCGTGGTGCAGGACGCCGGGTAGCCGCGCATGCCTTCGATTTCCACCATGCACATGCGGCACGAGCCGAAGGCTTCGAGGCTGTCGGTGGCGCACAGTTTGGGGATGCTGGTGCCGAGCATGGCCGCCGCACGCATCACCGAGGTGCCGGCAGGCACGCTGATGGCGCGGCCATCGATGTTCAGGCTGACCTGCACGTCGCTGTCGCGCGCCGGGGTGCCGAGGTCGCTGCTTTTATCAGAAGCGGGGTCGAAGAAATTGATCACTGTGCGGCCTCCGTGGTGGTCAGCCCGAAATCGGCGGGGAAGTACTTGAGCGCGCTGGCCACCGGGTAGGCGGTCATGCCGCCCATGGCGCACAACGAGCCGTACTGCAGGGTGTCGCACAGGTCGCGCAGTAGCAGGGCCTGGTCGTGGCGTTCGGTCATGTCGCTGCTGGTGATCAGCCGGTCGACCACCTCCATGCCGCGGGTCGAACCGATGCGGCACGGGGTGCACTTGCCGCAGGATTCCTCGGCGCAGAACTGCAGGGCGAAGCGTGCCATGCTGGCCATGTTCAAGGTGTCGTCCGCCACCACGACACCGCCATGGCCGAGCATCGCGCCCATGGCGGCAAAGGCTTCATAGTCCAGCGGCGTATCGAAGTGGCTGGGCGGCACCCAGGCGCCGAGCGGGCCTCCGACCTGCGCAGCCTTCAGCGGCCGGCCACTGGCCGTGCCGCCACCATAGCCTTCCACCAGCTCGCGCAGCGTCAGGCCGAAGGCGCGCTCCACCAGGCCGCCCTGGCGAATGTTGCCGGCCAGCTGGAACGGCATGGTGCCCAGCGAGCGGCCCATGCCGAAATCACGGTAGAACGCCGCCCCCCTGGCCAGGATGATCGGCACCGAGGCCAGGGTGAGCACGTTGTGCACCAGCGTCGGCAGGCCGAACAGGCCCTGCAGCGCGGGCAGTGGCGGCTTGGCGCGAACGATGCCGCGCTTGCCCTCGATTGACTCGAGCAGTGCGGTTTCTTCGCCGCAGATATAGGCACCGGCACCGACCCGCACTTCGAGGTCGAAGGCCCGGCCGCTGCCGGCCACGTCATTGCCCAGGTAACCGGCCTCTCGGGCGATGGTGAAGGCCTGGTCGAGCACGCAGATGGCGTCGGGGTATTCCGAGCGCACATAGATGTAACCTTTGTCGGCACCCACGGCGAGGCCGGCAATGATCATGCCTTCGATCAGCAGGAACGGGTCGCCTTCCATCAGCATGCGGTCGGCGAAGGTGCCGGAGTCGCCCTCGTCGGCGTTGCACACCACGTATTTCTGCCCGGCCCCGGCGTCACGCACGGTGCGCCATTTGATGCCAGCCGGGAACGCCGCGCCCCCCCGGCCACGCAAGCCGGAATCGAGTACGGCAGCAACCACCTCGGCACCGTCCAGCGCCACGGCGGCCTCAAGCCCGGCAAAACCGCCGTGGGCGCGATAGTCGTCCAGCGACAATGGGCGGGTGATGCCAGCGCGGGCGAACAGCAGGCGTTGCTGGGTCATCAGGTAAGGGATGTCCTCGACCGGCCCTAGCGCCAGCGAGTGGCCACCGGGCTCGCCGGCCAGGGCATCAAGCAGGGCCGGCACGTCTGCTGGCGTGACCGGGCCAAAGCCCAGCCGGCCTTGCCCGCTGTCGCACTCGATCAGCGGCTCCAGCCAGTACAGCCCACGGGAGCTGGTACGCTGGATTTCCAGCGGCAACTGGCGGCGCTCGGCTTCACGTTGCAAGGCGTCGGCAACCTGGTCGGCACCCACGGCGCGGGCGACCGAATCACAGGGAATGTACAGCTTCAGCATGCTGCGTCCTCCCGGCAACCGTTGACCAGCGCGCGCAGGCGCTCGGGAGTTAGACGCGCGTGCACCTGGCCGTCCAGCTCCAGCGCTGGCGAGCAGGCACAGGCACCCAGGCAATACACCGGGCGCAGGCTGATGGCACCGTCGGCGCTGGTGCCATGGTCATCCAGTGCCAGCTGCTCGCGCAATTGCGCGGCCAGGGCTTCGGCGCCCCGGCTCTGGCACGACTCGGCGCGGCACAGGCGCAGGGTGTGGCGTGCCGGCGGCGCAGTACGGAAGTCGTGGTAGAAGCTGATTACCCCGCGCACCTCGGCCAGGCTGAGGTTCAAGGCATGGGCAATTTCAGCAACGGCGGCATCGGGGATATAGCCGATGCCGTGCTGGATGGCATGCAGGATCGGCAACAGCGCGCCGGGGGTACCCTTGTCGCGGGCCAGAATATGTTGGACTGCGGGCAGGTGGAGCAATTCATCAGGCATACAGCGGACCTCGGCATCACGGCCCCTGCCTGAATTATTGTGAGGGCAGGTAACCGGCGTGTTCTGCTGCGGCGCGCCGGCCACGTCACGGTTGCGTGGGTTCGGCGGCCTCCTCGCCCACGGCCGCGCGTCTGTGCGCGCTGGTCTGTGGGCATCCTGCAAGCATGGCACTTGTGGCGCTGAGGGGTTGCGTGCGAGCGACCAGGCGCATTCTGAAACCGACGCAGTGCTTGTCTTGAGCTTTGCACTGCCTGGGCGATCGAGCGCCGCCCGCGCGGCGCTTCGCGGCACAAGGCCGCTCCCACATCTGTTTCGGGCCAATTATGCCTGTGCTTTTGGCGCGCGCACCCTGGGTGCATGGCTGGAGATTGATAGAGACCAGCGGCGCCCCCTTCAATATCGAAGGGAACAATCAAGGCGGATAGAGGTGACTTAATAGGATGGACTGGCCCGAAACAGATGTGGGAGCGGCCTTGTGCCGCGAAGCGCCGCGCGGGCGGCGCTCGATCGCATAGGCGATGCTAAAGCCATGGCGAACACCTCGCCTTTTCTTACTGACTGGTCTTTAGGCCAAGCCCGCTCCCACCTTCAGATCATCGGTGCTTGCGCATGCCCATGTGGGCGTCGTCCATCAGCGCCTTGGCCATGTCACCCAGAAAGTGCGATGCCCAGACCAGCACCGGTTCGTTGTCCACTACCCCGATAAACGACGCCCGGCGTGAACAGTCACGCATGACTGCCAAGGGCATGCGGGCGGTGGGAGGCTTGGGTAGCGTGCAGATGGCGTGATGGTCTACCAACAGGGCGCGAAACGCGTATTCGGTGGCCTGGGTCAGGGTACTTTCCAGGTGATGCGGTCAGCTTTGCCTATGACGCACTGGGGCGGCGCCTGTACAAATACTCACGTGTTCGCGGGTAAGCCCGCTCCTGCAACGACGTAACCGGCGCCCCTGCGGCCTCCCGCTTCGCGAGACGTGAAGGCGCATGAAAGATTATTTATCAAGATAAATTCTCAATTGATGTAATTTCTCATTAGCGCACCAAGCACATCCCACGACCACTCCCCCGCCCAGGACTTGCCCCTTTGAAACGTCACCTCCCTGCCCGTCTGCTGCTGGCCGGCGCCTGCAGCGCCCTGCCTGTCGTTCACGCCGCCGACAACCTCACCCTGCCCGCGACCCAGATCGACAGCACCCGCGAAGCAGTAGACGGCATCAGCCAGGGTTACGAAGGCCGGGCATCCTCCAGTACCACCAAACTGGGCCTGACCGACAAGCAGACGCCGCAGGCGGTGACCACCATCACTCGGCAGGCACTGGACGATTTCAAGATCACCGGCATCAAGGACGCCCTGCGCGCTGCACCTTCGGTAACCGTGGAGCAAACCGAGACCGACCGCACCGAGTTCACCTCGCGCGGTTTCGATATCGATACCTTCGAATACGACGGCATGGGCATGCCCTTCGTCAGCAGCACGCTGGTCGGCGACCAGGACCTGGCCGAGTATGAGCAGATCGACGTGCTGCACGGGGCCAATGGCTTGATGAGTGGCGCCGGCAACCCGTCCGCCACGGTCAACTTCGTACGCAAGCGCCCGACCGATACCTTCCAGGCCCAGGTCGATACCAGCGTCGGTTCGTGGGACAGCCGTCGCATTGACATCGACGTGGGCGGCCCGCTGACCGACAGCGGCAATGTGCGCGGCCGTTTCATCTACTCCCACGACAAAGGCAACTCGTGGATGGACCGCTACAGCCACGAACGCAATGTGGCAGCAGGCCTACTGGCGTTCGATGTGTCCGACGCCGACACCGTGACCGTGGGCTTTTCCCAGCACAGCAGTGATTCCAACGGCAGCACCTGGGGCAACCTGCCGCTGGTCGACAG
Source organism: Pseudomonas sp. NPDC089408 (assembly GCF_044749445.1). Lineage (NCBI taxonomy): Bacteria > Pseudomonadati > Pseudomonadota > Gammaproteobacteria > Pseudomonadales > Pseudomonadaceae > Pseudomonas > Pseudomonas sp. NPDC089408. Next base: position 30,351 of record NZ_JBIVHY010000019.1, on the reverse strand, counting down.
CAAGGGCAATGCCATCCACTACAGCGGGCGCAGCAACAGCATCGGCCAGCCGTGGACCTACTGGAACCTGCACACCCAGCGTGCCTTCGTCGAGCTGAAACACGATTTTGGCAATGACTGGAACGCCACCCTCACCGCCACCGGGGTGCAGGAAAAACAGAATACCAACATGCTCTACGTCGGCTCGGTGACCGGTGATGTTGCCGACGCCTATGCCAACCATACTCGCAGCGAGGCCCACCAATTGCTCGGCGAGGCCAAGGTGCAAGGGCCGTTCAGCCTGTTCGGGCGGGAGCACCAGCTGACCTTCGGCGCTGCGTATGGGCGCACGCACCAGAAAGGCCAGGAATACGACGAGGACCTGGAGCACGGCAGCGCCTTCCAGACCTCGTTCTCGGGCATTCTTGCGGGCACTACCCCCATGCCATCGTTCGGCGCTACCAGCGAAGGGCTCGGGCAAAACTTCCAGGACACGCAGAAAAGCCTGTTTGCCGGGGCACGCTTCAGCCTCGCCGATAACCTGCACTGGGTAGCCGGCGCACGCTTGCTCAGCGCCGACGGCAAGGGCGAAAGCTATGGCACCGCGCACGACACGCGCGAGCACGGCAAGGTCACCCCCTACACCGGCCTGGTCTACGACTTGAACGACGCCTGGAGCGTGTATGGCAGCTGGACCAAAATCTACAACCCCCAATACGTATCCGGTACCGACCATTCGGTACTCGACCCACTGGAGGGCAAAAGCATGGAGGTCGGCGTCAAGGGCAGCGTGATGGACGAACGCCTGCACCTGACTGCCGCGCTGTTCAAGACCGAGCAACGCAATGTGGCGGTGGATGCGGGGTATGACGGGGTTCAGGAAGTCTACACAGCAGAGGACTTCAAGAGCCACGGCGTGGAGTTGCAGGCCTCTGGCGAAGTGGTGCCGGGCCTGGACCTGCTCGGCGGCTACACCTACGTGCGCATCGACAATGACAACGGCGAGCGGGCGCGTAAATATGTGCCGACGCACAGCTTGCGCGGCATGGTCACCTATCGCCTGCCGAGCCTGCCACAGATGAAGGTGGGTGCCCGCCTCAGCTGGCAGACGGCGATCGAAAACGACGAAAACAGCGCCATTCACCAGAACGCCTATGGCCTGGTTGACCTGATGACCAGCTACGACATCGACAGCAACTGGAGCACGTCACTGAACCTGAACAACGTCACTGACCGTAAGTACCTGTTGTCGCTGTACAACAATGCGACCACCGCCAGCTACGGCGCGCCGCGCAACCTGACGGCTTCGGTGACCTGGAAGTATTGAGCGGGCCTGCACGATACCTGTGGGAGCGGGTTTACCCGCGAATGCGTCGGAAAACCACCATCGCATTCGCGGGTAAACCCGCTCCTACAGGGGACTGCGCAAGTTTCTGCATTTACGTTGCGACCACCAAGGCGATCATTCAAGGCGCCAGAAGCTCATTGAAGAAACGGATGCCCATATCGGCGTTGGTATGCACCCCCAGCACCTCCCCCGCCTCATTCTGCACCACCGTATGGCCACCTTCGATGGGCTTGCCGGTGCGTCGATCCAGCGCTCGCTTGCTGGATGGCAGGCTGAACAGCAAGCGCCCGTCACGGCTGCGCACTTGAATGTCGGCCGGATAATGCACCTGGCCAAAATCGACAGCATGGTTCAGGAAGCCATCCCAGCTGCGCGCCGGTCCATAAGGCTGCGCCATACGCATGCTCAGCCAACGCAGCTCCATGCCCAGCACCTGGACCGGGGTACCTTCGGACCTCGCCTCCCACTCAGGGGCGCTGGAGAACACCCTCACCGGCCCAGGCCAGACGATGCCACCCAACTCGGTACCCGGCGCCAGATAACACTGATGCAGCTTCCATTCGGCAAATTTGAAATGCGCACCGAAAGGAAACTCGAACTCGACCTCCCCAGGCTCGCACTTCCAACCTTCCAGTTCATGCGCAGATACGGTTTCGACAGTGGCATTGCCATGGCCCTGCCACAGTTTCAGACGCCGCACGGGCATACCCATGATGGTCCCCGGCGTGCGGTCGAACTCGGCATGGTCCAGGCTCTGTATGCCATAGGGGACGGGCTTGCCGCTGTAATCCACCCTGTCGTCAAGGTTGTCCAGGTGCACCTGGGTGCCCGCAGGCAATACCAGGTCGCCCAGCACTTCTTCATGCTCCAGCCGCGGGTTGTGCGCGCGCCACTGCTGCCAGTGGCTGAACTCCGACTCGACGTAAGGCACGCTGCCGACCGCCAGCAACACCGCCAGCAGGCCGAAGCGCCAACGCCGCGCCAGCACATACCGCCGACTACGCGGAATCAGCAGGGCAACCAGGCAGGCGCTGAGCAGCCAGAGAAACACTTCGGAAAAGATGTAGATCATGTAGCCGAGCAGCATGATCGGCATATCGACGGGAATCATGAACGTCCTTGTTAACCCTGATACACACTCAGCAGTTGGCCATTCCTGATCGATGCCCCCTTCTCGTTCGTACTCGACACCGTGCTGCTGCCCTACGACCTGACAGCCTTTTTGCCGGAAGACATGGGCGGCGATCCTTACGAGTGCACGATCAAGGGTGGGTTGAACGTGATCATGTGAAGGTAACTGCCAAGCCTACGCCGACTGGGTCGTGGTGCCTTCGGGCGCTTCGTTCGCCGCAAGGCCAGCTGGCTGGCCATCCGCGTACCAAAAAATGCAGAAGCGGGTTTACCCGCGAATGCGATGCTGATTTTACCGCTGCATTCGCGGGTGAACCCGCTCCCACAAGATCCGCGAAACGCTTGCGAGCTCGAGATACGTCAAGCCAGCGTTCGGGGCTGGAGACAGCCCCGTCAGTCGCGTACGACTGGGCTCAGTCGGCAGCTTGCACTGCTTCAGCGTCGGCGGCGGGGGCCGGGGCCGGAGCCTGCGGTTTGGCCTTCGCCCGGTTGCGCCGGTCCTGGCTACGCTGACGCGAAGCCTGTTGCTTGGCATGCAGTGCCTGGGCAGCGGTCACGGTGCCAGCGGCATGGCCAGCGAGGTCCAGGCGCGGTGCGTCCTCGACCATGCTTGCCCAGTAGCGCGCACCCCGGCACCAGGTCGAGATACCCAGTTTCAGCTGTTCGCGGGTCAGGCCAAGCAGCTCCAGGTGTTGCTCGGCATCCTTGAAAATGCCCTCCTTGAGCGGCACCTTGGGGGCCGGGTTGACCGGGAAGGCCAGTGGAAAATGCTTCTGCAAAGGCCAGATCGCAGCCACCGCCGGATCCTGCTCACGCGGCTTCGCCTGCGGGGACGGCTTGCGCTTTGGCTGTTTCGCGCTCTCGGCCTTTACCTGCTGTTTTTCCGCCCGCAGGCGGTCGCGTAGCTCTGCTAGTTGTTCAAAACCCATCGTTCAGTTCACTGCTTGAAGTTGATTGCGTGGTGCAAGGATAACCCATGCAGCCTCTTCATTGTTCGCAGGTCATCTTTCCATCAGCTGAACACCCAAAGCACGCGTGTGGGTTTGTCGGTCAGATTGGCGTAGCGAAAGCTTGCATGGGGCTGCAGCTGAAAGCTGTCACTGGCGCGCAGCGTTACCGGCTCACCGCCGCCCAGCCACACAGTCAGCTCGCCTTCAAGCACGAAGCAGCCCTGCTCCGAGCTGTCGTCCAGGTACTCCTCGCCACTGCTCGCCCCCGGCTCCAGGTGGCTGTCGAGCATGGAGAACGCACCCGTTATCGTGGGCGATGCCAGCACATCGGTAATGCCACCGGCCAAGTGCAGGGTGCGGCGCTCGTGGGGGCGGGTGACCCAATCGAGTTCACGGGGTTTGTCCAGCTTGTAGAAATAGGCGGTGGAGACACCGAGCTCTTCGCTGATGGCTGTAAGGTCGGCCACGGTCGGGCGCGATACGCCCCGCTCGACCTGGGACAGAAAGCCTACCGAGCGGCCGATGCGCTGTGCCAGCTCGCCCAGGGTCAGGCCTTTGAACTTGCGCAGGTCGCGAATCAGTACTGCCAGGCCTTCGATTTCTTCGTGCACTTTCATAGTTGAATCGCGACTTTCGGACGGGAAAAGAATGCCCTGAAAAGTACATGATTCGACTCGCAAAGCAAAATGCTTCACAGAGCAGTTGACGCGGTCACCTGTAGGAGCGGCCTTGTGTCGCGATCGGGCTGCGCAGCAGCCCCAGCGATATTTGCATGTACGCTGAAATCCTGGGGCTGCTGCGCAGCCCGATCGCGGCACAAGGCCGCTCCTACAAAGACCGCGCTAGGGATGGGAGACTTGTTCTGCCCTTAGCGCACAACCTCGTACGTCAGGTCCAGGCACTTGCGGGCTTTTTCCACCAGCTCGTCGATCTCTTCAATGCTGATGACCAGCGGCGGCGCGATGATCATGGTGTCGCCCACCGCGCGCATGATCAGCCCGTTGTCGAAGCAGTGTTGGCGACAGATCATGCCCACGCCCTTGCCTTCATAACGGGCGCGGGTGGCCTTGTCTTTCACCAGCTCGATCGCACCAAGCATGCCCAGGCCTCGTACTTCGCCTACCAGCGGGTGGTCGGCCAGCTCGCGCAGACGCTGTTGCAGGTAAGGCGCGGTTTGCTCATGCACCTGCGTGATGATCTGCTCGTCCTTCAGGATACGCAGGTTCTCCAGCCCCACTGCCGCCGCCACCGGGTGGCCGGAATAGGTGAAGCCGTGGTTGAAGTCGCCGCCTTCGCTGATCACCTTGGCCACTTCGTCGCGCACGATCACCCCCCCCATCGGGATGTAACCGGAGGTCAGGCCCTTGGCGATGGTCATCAGGTCGGGCTTGAGGTCGTAGTAGTCAGTGCCGAACCACTCACCGGTGCGGCCAAAACCGCAGATCACTTCGTCAGCAACGAACAGGATGTCGTACTTGGCAAGGATCTCCTTCACCTTCGGCCAGTAGGTCTGCGGCGGTATGATCACCCCGCCGGCGCCCTGGATCGGCTCGGCGATAAAGGCCGCGACGTTGTCTTCGCCCACTTCGAGGATCTTCTTCTCCAGCTGCTCGGCCGCCCACACACCGAAGTCGGCCTCGGTCATGTCGCCGCCCTCACCAAACCAGTAAGGCTGCGGGATGTGCACGATGTCCGGGATCACCCCGCCCTGCTGGTGCATGCCGCTCATGCCACCCAGGGCCGCGCCTGCCACGGTGGAGCCGTGGTAACCGTTGATGCGGCCGATGATCACCTTCTTGCTGCTCTGGCCTTTCAACGCCCAGTAGTGGCGGACCATGCGCAGCACAGTGTCGTTGCCTTCGGAGCCGGACCCGGTGAAGAACACATGGTTCATGCCTTGCGGGGCAACATCGGCGATGGCCTTGGCCAGTTCCAGCGCAGGCGGGTGCGCCGTCTGGAAGAACAGGTTGTAGTAAGGCAATTGCTTCATCTGCTGGCTGGCCACCTCGGCCAGCTCATCGCGGCCGTAGCCGACCGCCACGCACCACAGGCCGGCCATGCCGTCGAGAATTTTGTTGCCTTCGCTGTCCCACAGGTACACGCCCTTGGCCGAGGTGATGATGCGCGGGCCTTTCTCGGCCAGCTGTTTCACATCGCTGAACGGGGCCAGGTGATGGTCGCGGCTCAGTGCTTGCCAGGCCTGGGTTTGCGAATTCTGTTCACTCATTGTCTTCACTCCATCAAGTTGCGCAGTCGTGCTGCGCAGGTACTTTTTTGTAATTGGGGAAAGCCGTCGTTCAGGCGCTGAGCAACAGCTTCTGGCGCAGCACCGAGCGCTGCCGGCAGGCCTTGCCAAACGACTGGAAGATGGTCAGGTAATGCGGGTTATCCATGACCTGGAACTCGGGGTGCCACTGCACGGCCAGCGCGAAGCCCTTGCCGTTCTCGACCGAAATCGCCTCCACCAGGCCATCGGGTGCCAGCGCTTCTACCCTCAGCCCGGGGGCCAGTACATCGATGCCCTGGCCGTGGATGGAATTGACGTCGAAGATTGCCGGCAAACCCATGCGGTCGAGTAGCCCGCCTGGCTCCACATGCATGGTATGGCGCGGGCCGTACTGTTTTTCGATCGGTTCGCCCTTGCCTTCGCGGTGGTCCATGAATACGCCAGCCTCGTGCACCTTCTGGTACAAGGTGCCGCCCAGCGCCACGTTCATTTCCTGAAAGCCGCGGCAAATGCCCAGCACCGGTACCCCGGCGGCGATGGCCGCACGCATCAGCGGCAGCGTGGTGGCGTCACGCAGCGGGTCGTGCTGGGTGCCCTCGGCACTGGCCGGGCCGTTGTAGTGGTACGGCTCGATATTGGACGGCGAACCCGTGAAGATCAGCCCGTCCACCACATCCAGAATATCGGCGCTGTCCATAAGCTCGCCCAGGCTGGGTATCACGATGGGCAGGCCATACGCCGCCTTGGCTGCCGCGCGTGCGTACTTCTCGGCAATGGTCTGGGTGGCATGCTGCTCAATCATGCTGGTGCATGCGGTAATGCCAATAACGGGCACACGTGGCATATCTTCCTCCGGCAAATCGGTATTGCGCGTGGTGTTTGAACGTTGGAAAGGCGTCGTTTTTCGAACCGCAGCTGCTACAGGAACCAGCGGTACTCGCGGGCGTCGATGTGGCGCATGAAGTCCAGTTGCTCCTGGTACTTGTTCTCGCAATAGACCATCACGAACTCACTGCCCAGGCCTTCGTTGACCGCCGGGTGATGGCGCATGGCGGCCAGGGCACTGAGGGCATCCTTGGGGAAGTCGATGCCGCTCTGGCGGTTTTCATTCAGCGGGGCGATGGGTTCGACGCCGCGGTCCAGGCCGTGCTCCATGCCGGTCAGGATGGCTGCCAGCACCAGGTACGGGTTGGCATCGGCGCCCGCCAGGCGGTGCTCGATACGCAGGTTGCGCGGGTCGGACTCGGGGATGCGAATACACGCATCGCGGTCTTCGAAACCCCAGCTGGCTTTGCTCGCGGCATTGACCATAGCGCCATAGCGGCGGTAGGCATTGTGGTTGGGGGCAAAGATCGGCATGCAGTGCGGCAACAGCTCCAGGCAACCCGCCACCGCATGGCGCAGCTTGCGCTGTTCAGCACCGGCAAGGAGGTTGTTACCATCGGCGTCGTACAGGCTGACATGCACATGCATGCCGCTGCCAGGCGCATCCAGGTACGGCTTGCTCATGAAGCTGGCGCGGTAGCCGTGCTTCATCGCAATACCGCGGGTACTGCGGCAGAACAGCGCCGACCAGTCCGCCGCGCTCAACGCATCGTCACTGTGCGAGAAGTTGATTTCAAACTGTCCAGGGCCCAGCTCGGCAGTGATGACGTTGGCCGGCACGCCCTGCTCGTTGGCGCCGTCGACCATCTCGTGCAGCACCGACGAGAAGCGTGACAGGCGCTCGATGTGCATGTTCGGTTGATCGTCTTCGTCGCCGGTCGCCGTGTCGCGCGGGTACTGTGGCAGGCCATTGTCCAGCGTGCGGTCGAACAGGTAGAACTCCAGCTCGAACGCCACCACCGGGTGGATGCCGCGCTTGGCCAGGCGCTGCAGCACGCGGGCCAGCACCTCACGGGGCTCGAACTCGATCGGCGCTGGGGTACCGTCGGAGGTGATCAGCATCTGCGCGATCACTTCTTTTTCCCAACGCACTGGCTTCAGGGTGCCCGGCACCAGGCGCCGTGCGGCATCCGGGTCGCCGTCGGCGAAACAGTAGTCACCAATCGGGTAAAGGCCCCCTTGGGTACCCAGCAGCACGCAGTTCTGCGGCAGCTTCAGGGGTGCGCCGGCGGCGACTTTCTCCAGCATGTCCATGGGGTAGCGCTTGCCATAGAAGTGCCCGGGGATATCCAGCGCAATCAGGTCGACATACCGTATTGCCGGGTGTTCTGCGCGGAACGCGCGCACTTCAGCCAGCAGATCCGCAAAGATGACACTCATCTTCTTATCCTTGTGAGGTGAACGAATTCAATTGAAGACCCAGAGCACGCGGATGGGCTTTGCCGTCAGGTTGGCGTAACGGAACTGCGCGTGGGGTTGCAGCTGGAAGCAGTCGTTGGCTTGCAGCGTCACGGCCTCGCCGTGGTCCAGCCATACCGTCAGTTCGCCTTCAAGCACGAAACAGCCCTGCTCGGAGCGGTCGCTCAGGTAGGCCTCGCCACTGCTGGCGCCCGGTTCGAGATGGCTGTCGAGCATCGAAAAGGCGCCGGCGATGGTGGGCGACGCCAGCACATCGGTAATGCCTGCCTCAAGGTACAGCGTGCGCCGCTCGTGGGGCCGCGTGACCCAGCCGATGCCGCGCGGCTTGCTCAGGTTGTAGAAGTACGCGGTCGATACACCGAGCGCTTCACTGATGGCGGTAAGGTCAGCCACGGTCGGGCGCGACACACCGCGTTCGACCTGGGACAGGAAGCCGACTGAGCGGTTGATACGCTCGGCCAGTTCACCCAGGGTCAGGTTCTTGAATTTGCGCAGGTCGTGAATAAGGATCGCGAGGGCTTCAACCTCTTCATGCATCTTCATCGTTTCGGACTGCCGTGAAATTTTTAGAGTTATTTTTCATGAAAAATTACATGAAAATTTTCACGAGTCAAGCCGAATGTATACTGGCCACAGTTAGCTGTTTTCTTTCAGCGCCACCGTAGGTGTGACAAGAGCAATCGAAAGGCAATAGTTTATCTACTGATTTCGAAAAGCCTGGCTGCCTCCCTCACCAGGGTAACCGTTGCTAATCTGAATGCACTCAAGCAATCAGCAGTTCACACTCCGGAGGCAGCATGACAGTAGCGAAAGTTGCAATTATCACGGCCGGTGGCAGCGGCATGGGTGCCGCAGCAGCACGGCGCCTGGCGGCTGACGGTTTCAAGGTTGGCATCCTTTCCTCTTCGGGCAAGGGCGAGGCACTGGCGGCCGAACTTGGTGGCATCGGGGTAACCGGCAGCAACCAGTCGGTTGAAGACCTGCAACGCCTGGTCGACGCAGTGGTAGAGAAATGGGGCCGTATCGACGTGCTGGTCAACAGCGCCGGCCATGGCCCGCGCGCGCCGATCCTGGAGATCAGCGACGAGGACTGGCACAGAGGCATGGACACCTACCTGCTCAACGTCATTCGCCCGACGCGCCTGGTAACGCCCTACATGCAGCGCCAGAAGGGGGGCGTGATCATCAATATTTCCACTGCCTGGGCCTTCGAGCCGAGCGAACTGTTCCCGACGTCTGCCGTGTTCCGCTCGGGACTGGCAGCATTCAGCAAGATTTTTGCCGACAATTTCGCTGCCGATAACGTGCGCATCAACAACGTCCTGCCCGGCTGGATCGACAGCCTGCCGGCCACTGAACAACGCCGCGACAGCGTGCCGCTCAAACGGTATGGCACCAGCGAAGAAGTGGCCGCGACCATCGCGTTTCTGGCCAGTGATGGCGCTGCCTACATTACCGGGCAGAACATCAAGGTCGATGGCGGTGTGACACGCAGCGTCTGATTGCCGCGTCGCTCCCACAATTTCAGCACCAACACCGTACTTGTAGGAGCGGCTTTAGCCGCGAACACCGGCGCAGCCGGTGCCATCCAACGCGTCGCCTGCTTCGCGGCGGTTCGACGCCTCGACACGCCCGCTCCCACAGGGCAGGCGCCAGGTTCAGCGCCAAGTTACAACCCTACTTGCTGGCAATCGACTGATTGGCCAGGCAGCTCTGCCCGTTCAAATACCGCGACGTTTTCAGCCAGTCCTGTTGCGGGTAATAGGCAAACACATAGCTGCCGCGTTGCAGTGTCTGAATCAGCTTGCCGGCAATGGCCGGGCGTACGGCAGGGCAACCCTGGCTGCGCCCCAGGCGACCGAGGCCAGGCACCACCTTGGGGTCGGCATACGCAGCGGCGTGCATGACAATCGCCCGCGACATGCTGTTGTCATTAAAGCCCGGCTCCAGGCCCTGCAGGCGCAGCGAACGGCCGTGCTTGCCGCTGTAGGTCTGGCCGGTTTCATACAGGCCGATGGAGGACTGATAGCTGTTCGGGGCGTTGGAGAACGCCGTGGGCACATCGGCGCCGCTGTTCTTGCCATGGGCAACCCACTCTTCGAACAACAGCTTCCTGGCGCGCAGGTCGAACACCCACAGGCGTTTGTCACGCGAGGCCTTGGAGTAATCGATCACCGTCAACAGCTTGTCCCCGTCGCTGTGGCTGGCACAGTCATAGGCGGTGAGCGCCAGGGCCAGGGTCGAAAGGCTGGCTTTGGGCGCCAGTTGTTGCAACTCGGCGGCGCTAGGCAGCGATTGCGCCTGGGCGCTGTGCCAGGCACTGAGGAAAAACAGGCCAAAAGTGGCCACCGAGAGCCGCACGGCTCCCCGCAATGGTTTGAACATCGACATGGATTACCCTGTTGAAAAACTGGCTTTTCTTGCCTTGTTTGCTGCCAAAAGCGCCTACTTTGCTTGATTGCTGCAGAATTGCCGATCACTTCTTGACCAATGGCTTATGTTCTTCAGTGTCTTCTGTGCTGATTACCGTGAATTTGCCGTCGCTGCGGGTATCGCGGGTAGACGCCCAATCGGTAATCACCAGCATGGTGCCAACGTCCATCGCCGCACGTAGATGGCGGCGGAATTCCGGGTTGATGTTCAATTGGCCCAATTGCTCATACGGCGTGTCGCCGTACTCCGGGTTGCTCAGGCCCACCACCGACCATCGCAACGGTAGTGCGGCATCGAGTGCCATGGCAGATGGTTTTTGCAACAGCGAATACACCGCCATGCCACTGCGGTGCTTGCTGTTTTCCAGCGAGAGTGCCGGCGCCGAGCCAATCAACTGGCCATTGCGAAACACGTAGGCGCGCAGGTCGGCGCGGCTGATCAGGATCGACAGTGGCCCTGCGCCCGGGTCCGGGTCGTTCCAGAACTGCTGGTTGCTCAGCACCAGCGGGCCTTGGGCTTTGCCATCGCTGACCGTCGGCGCCAGCACGCCGGGGTGGTAGACCTCTACCGGGGCACTGTTGGTGTCGGAAACAATCACCGTGGTCGAACTGAAACCGGTGACTTCATACAGCTTCTTGGCAAAGCCCATCGGCAAACGCACGCAACCATGCGACGCGGGGTAACCCGGCAGATGGCCAGCGTGCAGGGCAATACCGTCCCACGTCAGCCGCTCCATGTAAGGCATGGGTGCACTGTTGTAGAGGCTGGATTTGTGCTCGACCTTTTTCTGCAGAATGCTGAACACCCCAGTCGGGGTTTCCCGGCCGGCCTTGCCGCTGCTGACGGTACTGACGCCAATGGCGATGCCATTGCGGTAAACGTAGGCGCGTTGCTCGGTGAGGCTGACCACCACGGTGACCGGCCCCACCGGCGAAACCTGTGGGTACCAGAGAAACTGGCCAGGCTTGAGGCTTTCAAGCTGGCTTCTGAGTGCTGCCGGGGTGGGCACCTGCAGGGGTGCTGCGTCAGCCAATGCGACAGCCAGTAACAAACCCAGCCCGAGCGGTACATGCAACATCGAATAGCCCCCTGATACGCCTGCGGCCAGCTTAGCCGCAACGCGCCCCGCCAGCCACTTGCTCAACGCACCATGCCCCCTCTGACGAGCAGTACAGCAACCCGTTCTGGCCCGAGTGGTAACAACCGTGCACACATAATGTGCACAAACTTCCCACCTCAGGACGCTGAACGCTACGGAGCAATTGGCCATCCAGCCCGGAAGCCGCGAACTCCCTGCGCGTTACAGAGTGGTACGAATCTTGTTTGTATACAAAACCAAAAATAAAAGTACACAACCATCATGGAGTCCCGATGGCGTCGATTTCGCGTTCCGATGTTAGCCCGCTGGGTGCCCTCCCCACCGACACGACCGCGCCCGGTCAGGTGGCGTTGAGCCCACGCTTGTACAGTGCCGACCTTGCGCCCACCCGCGCAGCCAATCGCACCTGGGGGCGCTACAGCCTGTTTGCGCTGTGGACCAACGATGTGCACAACATGGCCAACTACTCCTTCGCCATCGGCCTCTTCGCTTTAGGCATGAGCGGCGCGCAGATTCTCGCAGCCTTCGCCTTGGGCGCACTTGTGATCTACGGCCTGATGAACCTGTCCGGCTACATGGGCCAGAAGACTGGCCTGCCCTACCCGGTCATGTGCCGGATCAGCTTCGGCATCCATGGTGCGCAGATCCCGGCACTGATTCGCGCAGTGATCGCCATCGCCTGGTTCGGTATCCAGACCTACCTCGCTTCGGTCGTGCTGCGCGTGCTGCTCATCGCCATCGCGCCGGACCTCAAGGCTTACGACCTGAACGCGATCCTTGGCCTGTCGACCCTGGGCTGGGTTACCTTCCTCGGTATCTGGTGCGTGCAGGTGGCCATTTTTGCCTACGGCATGGAAATGGTGCGCCGTTTCGAATCGTTTGCCGGGCCGATCATTCTGGTGGCCTTCGCCAGCCTGGCGGGCTGGATGTACTGGCGCAGCGGCCTGTCGATCGCCTGGTCCAGCGGCAACGCGCCAAGCGGCTCCGCCATGTGGTTGAAAGTGCTCGGTGCCGCCGCCCTGTGGGTATCGCTGTACGGCACCATGATCCTCAACTTCTGCGACTTTACCCGCAACTGCCCGGACCGCCGCACCATCAGCGTCGGCAACTTCTGGGGCCTGCCGGTCAACATGCTCGGCTTTGCGTTGATTGCGGTGGTGCTGGCCGGGGCGCAGTTCAGCATCGACGGCAAGCTGGTACAGGGCCCGACCGAAATCGTCGCGGCCATCCCCAACACCGCCGGCCTGGTACTGGCCTGCCTGGCGTTCCTGATCGTGACCGTGGCGGTGAACATCATGGCCAACTTCGTCGCCCCGGCCTTTGTACTCACCAACCTGGCGCCCAACCTGCTGAACTTCCGCCGCGCCGGCCTGCTAAGCGCTGCCATCGCGGTAGTGATCCTGCCCTGGCACCTGTACAACAGCCCGTCGGTGATCGTGTACTTCCTCGGCGGCCTGGGCGCCCTGCTCGGCCCGCTGTACGGCATCATCGTCACCGACTACTACCTGGTACGCCGCAGCCGGGTGAACCTGCCGGAGCTGTACAGCGAGAGCAAACAGGCGGCCTATCACTACACCGGCGGGGTCAACCTGCGCGCAGTAGCGGCGTTCATCCCGGCTGCATTGATCGCCATCGTGCTGGCGCTGGTGCCGGCGTTCGAGACGCTGTCGCAGTTCTCCTGGTTCTTCGGCGCCGGCCTGGGCGCGCTGATCCATTACGCCATCGCCAACCGCAGCGCCCGCTACACCGAGGTTTGCGGTGAATGTATTGCGGTGGAGAGTGCGCATCACTGACTCGGGGGCGGCAGCGGGTTCAATGGAATTGGGGGCCGCTTTGCGCCCCTTCGCGGGCACGCCCGCGAAGGGCTGCAAAGCCGCCCGAACAAAGCCACTGACGCTTAATTGACTGGCATCAGCCCTACCGCTGTAGGAGCGGGTTTACCCGCGAACACGGGCGTAGCCGATGCCAGGCAGATCTGTTTACAGGGCGGCTTGAGCTTTGCGTGTGCTCGCTCAGGTCTTTAAGCTGTAATCATCAATACGGATTACCTTTCCGCCAGGGGCCAACCATTGTCTACAGATCCGCTATGTCTCGTTTTCGTACCCGCGCTTGTTACTCTGCTCAAAGCGGCAGAGGATCGTAAAGGCTCCGCACTCAGCGAGCCTGAGGTGCTTGAAATTCGTGATAATGCAACCGCGACGGCAGTGCCGTTCAGTGTCGCCTTCGCGATGGAAGAAGAGCGGGGTTATAGAGACATCGTTCCAGAAGAATGCTGGATGGAATGGCAGCAGGTACGCACCTCTTTCTGATCACCCTTGCTCACACAACCGTTCGGGGCCGGAAAATGGCCAGGCCCCGCTTCTGCACAGTCTGCTAAGGGTCGATAGCAGACGCTCACGACCGGCTGCTTTCGACCCAAAGCGGACATTCCCATAGCCAAGACGATGGGTAGACCAAGCTTACACCTGGCCGGCACGCATGTCGGGAGGGCTGCCTTAAGCATTACGCGAGTATAGGGCGAAGGCCACTATCAGGTTCATCGTCGATTTCCGCCATGCTCAGTCGCGATGTTTCGGGCAACAACAACGAGCACAACGCGACTAATGCCAGCGCGCCAGCTCCATACAACGCCACGCCTAGCGGATTGTGGTCAGTAAAGATAAGGATTGCAGTGGCGATGCTAGATGCCGTGCCGCCGCCCAGTGCTGCACCGATCTGATAGCTGGCCGAGATTCCGGAGTACCGCATATTGCGCGGGAACTGCTCCCCCAGAAACGATGGTATGGGACCTTGGGTTGCGCCCATCAGCAGACCGGTCAAGCTGTAGGCGAACACGGCAATACCGAAGCTCATCATGCCTACCAGTTCGAAGAAGATGAACAGCCCGAGCGCCATAACCACAGCACCGAACACCATTACCGTGCGCCGGCCCAGACGGTCGGACAGGTAGCCGAACAGCGGCGCGGAGAACACGATTGCGATCGACAAGGTAAGGTCGAACATCAACGCCTGGGTGCTGCCGAAGCCCACCTGGGTAGCGTAGGTCAGGAAGAAGGTGCTGCCGATATAGGCGATGGTGCAGTAGCCGAAGGCGATTCCAGTGCACAGCAGCAGCTGGCGTGGACGCTGCCGCAAGGCATCGGCCAACGGTGCGCGGACCGCCTTCAGCGTGGGGGCGGCGACCGGTACCGCAGTTTTCAGGCGCGCATACAGGCCGATCAGCACCAGCGTGCCACCGAGCCAGAACGGGATGCGCCAGGCAAAGTCCACCAGGTTGTTGTTGAAGGCGGCACTGACGATGGCGAACACCGCAGCGCCGAGGATGCCACCGACGCCGATGCCCATGCTCGTGAAGCTGCCCCACAACCCTCGCCTGCCTGGCGGCGCCGACTCGATGCCGAACAGCGCGGCACCGCCCCATTCACCACCGGCGGCAAAGCCTTGGATCAGGCGCAACAGCACAAGAAGGATCGGGGCAGCGACGCCGACACTGGCATGGCTTGGCAAGCAACCGATGAGGAAGGTGCTCAGGCCCATGAGCAGCAAGGTCGCGACCAGCACCTTTTGGCGACCGATGCGGTCACCGTAGTGGCCGAACACCAAACCGCCCAGCGGACGGGCGAAGAAGCCGGCACCAAAGGCGCTGAAGGCCACCAAGGTCGCGGTCAGGTGGTCCATTTGCGGGAAGAACACTTGGGGAAACACCAGCGCAGCCGCGGTGCCGTAGATGATGAAGTCATAGAACTCCAGCGCAGTGCCCATGCCGGAGACGCAGAAAGTCCGCAGCGCAGACCGGGACGACGCAGGGTTGGAATGTTCCGCATGCATTGTTGTTCTCGTTGTCAGCGGGTGCCGCCCTGTTCAAGCAGCACCGGGTGGGCTCAGAAACGTTCGAAGCCAGCCTTGGCCAGTTGCAGCGGCGTGCCCGCTGCGTATTCCAGCGCGCAGCGCTCGGTATCGATCCCCACGCTCAGCAGGGTTTCCCAACGCTCGGTATCGGGCATGGCCATGTCCGGGTGGAAGCAGATCGGTGCGCTGTCGCCTTGCGCGCCGCACATGGCTTCGGCACGGGCGCGCAGATTGGCGCTACCCATCTGGCCGATCACCTGCTCCAGGTGCCCCAGACGACACTGGGTGTCGGCGCGGTCGGCAACCTGTTCGCCCAGGCTCAGCTGCGGGTCGAGGAAGTGGTTGGTGTGCAGCAACCAGCCGTCTTCACGCGGCAGTACCAGCGCCGTGCTCTCAGGGCTTAGCTCGATGCTGACGGCGCGCGGGCTGCTGTCCTCGCGGGAGAACACGGTGAGCACGGTGGAGGCGCTGACCCGCGCCGAACGGGCCAGTTCGATGGCTTCCTCGACACTGCTGGCGTCTTCGAGCAGACGGCGGGCAATCGCGTGCACTGGCACACCCCCGCTGTCGTTGTCGCTGGTGTGATGGAGGATGTTGAAATGCAGGCCCAGACCTGCGCTGTTCACCCCCAGCTTGGCGAGCATGCCGAATTCGCAGAACAGCTTGACGTTCATGCCACGCTCGGTGTGCAGCGCCAGCATCAGGCCGTGGGGGCAGAGGCTGTCGTGCCAGTCCCAGGTCTGCAAGGTCTGCGGCGCACGCGGCCCGCGCGGCGCATGCACAGTGGTGGAACATTCGCTGTGACGGGTGCGCGCCGCCAGCACCTCGGTACGGGCGTTCAGGCTTGCCAGCTGCCACAACGGCAGGTCGGCGCCGCTGGCCATACCGATCACCTCGGCCGCCAGGTTCGGGCTCCAGGCTTCCAGGGCGGCCAGGCTGCTTTCACCGATGCGCTGCGCCTCACGCAGGGACACGCCCACCCGCGGGAAGAAGTTCAGGTACAGCTGGGTGGTATGGCGGATCTGCTCGGCGAAGCGCTCGCCGATCTGACGACCACGTTCGGCGGGCGTGCGGATATCGGTGACTAGGGTGTGAATCTTCACTGCGGGGAACTCCTGGTACAGCAGGCTCGAGGCATCGTTGCTGTTCTGGAAAGAGTGAGGCCGCCTCGCCCACCTGGTGCATGTACCTGCCGTGAGAGTGACAGAGCAATGGACCGGGCACGAAGTGGCAGCTGTGTTCAAGCAACCACCGCTAGCCTAGCGAGCCACTGCCGGCCGATCATCGCCACAACCCGCACAACTTTTGTGCCTGAGTGGAACAATTGAACCCCGCAGCCTGGTTACAGCCCCTGGCTGCGCAGTTGTTCGTGCAGCAAGGCGATGAAGGCCTGCACCTTGCGCGTGTTGCGGCGATGGGGGAGGTACAGCACGTGCACCCAGGGCCCGAAAGCACTCAACGCCCGCCAGTAGTCGGGCAGCACTTCCACCAGTTGCCCCTTGGCCAAATAGGGCGCGGCGCACCAGGTGGGCACGAACTGCAGGCCATGACCATCGAGCAGGCAGGCAAGCAGGAAGTCGAAGTTGTCGCTCACCAGTCGAGGCGTGGGCTGGCGCACGCGCAAAGTCTGGCCCTCGTGCTCGACCCACCAGAAGCTGCGATTGAGCAGAGGATGGCGCAGCAGCAACCAGTCGTGCTGGGCGTAATTCTCCAAGGTGATGGCCTCGCTACGCCGGGCCAGGTAGTCGGGGCTGGCGCAGAGGATCACGCGGTTCTCGATCAGCGGCTGGGCGATCAGCTCGGGCTGGTCTGTGGGGCCGTCGCGCAGCGACAGGTCGTAACCGCCGTCGATCAGGTCTTCGTTGGCGTCGTTGAGGTTCACCTCCAGGCGCACCTGCGGGTGTTCGCGCATGAAGCGAAAGCACACCTGGTTGAGAAACGCCGGGCCGAACGACGGCGGCGCGGTGATGCGCAAGGTGCCACGTAGTTCGTGCTGCAACTGCTCCACTTCCTCAGTCACCCGTTGCAGGTGCATCAAGGCCTGGCGCGCTCCTTCCAGGTACAGGTTGCCGGCCTCGGTGAGCGCCATGCGCCGGGTGGTGCGCTCGAACAGGCGCACCCCAAGCTCGGCCTCCAGGTGGGCGACGGCCTTGGTGATGGCCGAAGGCGTCTTGCCCAACTGCTCGGCCGCACGACTGAAGCTGCCGTGTTCGGCGGCGGCGACGAAGATAGTCAGGGCCGTCATTTTGTCCATGGTTTCTTCCTGTTCGGCACAAGCGAGGCAATGGAGAGAGCGCGCAAGTATCCACGCCTTTCCATCAGGCCCGCAAACAGCGCGGATTTGAATAGGCGTCGAGCGGCGTGTGACTTGCACCATGGCAATCAAAGGCATGGGATTGTTTCCCGATCGCGAAAAAAGTTGTGCCTGTCGCAGCATTTAACCGGCCTTGCGCGTTGGCTAGGCTGCGGCGCAATCACAACAAGAACGAGGCACCGAATGAAGCACCTCCTGAAGATGACGATCAGCGCGGGCCTGGCCTGCACCTCCCTGCACAGCTTCGCGGCAGTGGACGTGATCTTTCACAACGCCAAGGTCTACACCGCCGAGCCAGGCCAACCGCTGCAGCAAGCGGTGGCGGTCGAGGGCGAGAAGATCATTGCCGTGGGATCCGACCAGGCCGTGCTGGGCCTGAAGGCCAAGGGCACCCAGGTCATCGACCTGGGCGGCAAGGTGCTGATGCCAGGCATGCTCGACTCCCACTCCCATGCCATCAAAGGTGGCCTGCAACTGGAGCTGGCCAACCTAATGGGCGAGCAGATCCCCCTCGAGGAACTGGAGCAACGCCTGCGCGAGTGGCACAAAGATGGCAAGGCCGTGCGTGGCGAGTTCCTGGTCGTCGGTGGCATACCGGGCACCTACTGGGACGACATCCCGGCCCTGGAGCAGCGTTTCAACCATGGCGAATGGGCCGACCAGCCGATCCTGCTGGCCGCCAACGAAATGCACACCGGCTGGGCCAACCAGGCCCTGCTCAAGCGCGCCAAGATCGACGCCAAGACCATCGCGGCGTTGACCGCCGAAGCACGCAGCACCATTGGCCAGCATCAGGACGGCACGCCCAACGGGTTTCTGGCCGACGCCAGCTACTACCCGGTGACCGACCTGCTGCCGCCGCTGTCCCACGACACCCTGATGACCGCCGGGCGCATGGCCCTGGACTACTCCAAGCAGCTGGGCATCACCGGCTGGATGGACCCGCTGGCCAACGAGCTGCCCGGCGCGGATGTGAAGAACGACTCGCTGGGCGTGCTGCCGGTCTACAAGGAACTCTCTGAACGAGGTGAACTGACAGCGCACATCGCCGCACTGCTGATGGCCGACTCCAAGGCCCGCCCAGCCGGCCTGGATGAGCTGGACAAGGTACGCCAGCAGTTCTTTGGTGTACGCAATCTCACCCTGCCCGGAATCAAAGTGTTCGCCGACGGCGTTGCCGAAATGCCAGCGCAAAGCGCGGCGATGCTTGAGCCCTACAAAAACTCCGGCCAACGCGGTGAACTGCTGCTGGACCCGAAGCACTTCGGTGAACTGGTCGATGCCGCCGATGCCCGTGGCTGGCTGGTTCATGTGCATGCCATCGGCGATCGCGCCGTGCGCGAGGCACTCAACGGCGTGGAACAGGCCCGACGCGCGCGACAAAGTGGTGTCCCGCACTCGATCACACACTTACAGATGGTCAGTACCCAGGACTATCCGCGCTTCAAACAGCTCGATGTGATTGCTTCCATGCAATTGTATTGGGCCAGTGCCGACGAAACTAACATCGACCTGGTCAAGCCGTATGTCGATGAGCATGCCTTCGCCCACAGCTACCCGGCCCACTCGCTTTACAAGGCCGGTGCGACCATCGCCGGCGCAAGCGACTGGCCGATCACGACCCCGGAGCCGTGGAAGGCGATCTACCAAGCCGTCAGCCGCAAGGGCGCCAAAGGCGTGCTCAATGCCGACGAAGCCATCGACCGCAAAACCATGTTCCAGGCCTACACCCTCAATGCCGCCCGCGCCATGCGCCTGGAGCAGCAGGTCGGCTCACTGAAGGTGGGCAAGCAGGCCGACATGATCGTCCTCGACCGAGACGTGCTCAACGTCGATCCCGAAGCGCTGCGTGACACCCAGGTGCTGCAGACCTGGTTCGCCGGCAAGCAGATCTACCAGCGCTGATCGCATCGCAGAGAAACCTGTTTCCACGGACTCGACACGAGTTCCTGTGGGAGCAGTTGCAGCCGCTAAACGCCCCCCCGTTTCACCGTGCACAACAACAATAAATGGAAAGCACCGAATGACCGTACGCAACCTAATCGCAGGTGGCCTGCTCGCCAGCGCCCCGCTGGCCCATGCCATCGACCTCAACGACGATTTCAGCCTCGAGGCTAAGGCTGGCGTTTTCAGCGACTACCGCACCCGCGGCATCTCCCAGACCCAGAACGATCCCGCCCTACAGGGCTCGTTGACCCTGGCTCACGCCAGCGGCCTATACGCAGGCGTATGGAGCTCGAACGTCGACTTCGGCTTCGGCAGCAGTACGCGCCAGGAGCTGGACTACTACGCCGGCTACTTCTGGCAGATCAACGACGACGTCACCCTCGACACCTCGTACATCAAGTACGCGTACCCGCGCCAGGGCGACTTCAACTACGGCGAGTATCATGCCGAACTGCGCGCCTGGGGCGTGCTGCTGGGCGGCAACTATTCGGACAACTTCAACGGCGACCAATCGATGTTCTATAGCTACGTGGGCTACACCACGCTGCTGCCGTACGACACCAACCTGCTGGTGCGCTACGGGCGCAACGACTATAAGGACCCGAGCTGGTTCGCC
The DNA here is from genome assembly GCF_044749445.1 of Pseudomonas sp. NPDC089408. Classification (NCBI taxonomy): domain Bacteria; kingdom Pseudomonadati; phylum Pseudomonadota; class Gammaproteobacteria; order Pseudomonadales; family Pseudomonadaceae; genus Pseudomonas; species Pseudomonas sp. NPDC089408. The sequence goes on along the minus strand of NZ_JBIVHY010000019.1, from coordinate 10,154 downwards.
AATGATGGCGCCACCCGCGACGACTACCACGAATGGGAAGTGAAGCTAACCCGCACGATGCTGTCGCTCGACTGGTCGGTCAGCTACATCGACACGGACCTCTCCAAGAGCGAATGCGCCAGTTACCTCGGCTTCAAGGATATCTGCTCGGCCACAGTGGTGGTCTCGGCCAGCAAGACGTTCTAAAGCTGCGAGTTGCGAAAAGCTGGCTGTTATGGGTCGAAGGAAGCCGGGTGGCTGCTCTCGACCCATAGCGGACGATGCATGCCTGGGTTTTGTGCGGTGTTCGGGTGTACTCGTCGTGAAATTTCCAGCGCCCACCAGATCGAGCGCCCCCAGCAGGCAAACTGCCCTTGCGCTGCGCTCGATGAAACGCGACCCCGGCTCTAGTTCGCGGGCAAGAGGATCACGAAGTTCTTTTTCATGTCTTCCAGCACGGTCCACTTGCCCTTGGCGCCCGGTTCGATAATGAACGTGTCACCAGCGGCGAGTGTGGTGGGGGCACAACCCTCAAGCTCGATGACGCAGCGTCCGCTCAGGACATGGCAGAACTCCCACACTTTGTAGTCGATGCGCCAGGCGCCGGTGCTGGCTTCCCATTCGCCGGAAATACGGCCTTGCTGTTCATCGTGGTAGTACTTGGACGTCAGCGTATGAGGGGTGCCTTCCACGACCTCTTCAAAAAAAGGAAGGTCGCGCACCGGCTGGATATCCAGTTCGCGAAATACGGTCAGTTTCTGGTTCATGGCTTTTTCTCGAGCACGTTGTTGATTGGGCGATACATCAAATAGGCTTCACCGGTTACGCCCAGCATCGGGTGCGGAACGATCTGGCAGGTTTTAACAATTTGAAAACCGTGACGTTCGTAGAAGCGGCGTGCACCGTGGTTTTCTGCATAATCGATCAGGCATAGCCCATTCAGGCCAGCGTTCTCGGCGCGCTGCTGGGCGTGGCGAAGAAACTGGACGCCCAGCCCCTGGCTGCGCCAGGCCTCATCCAGGGCCAAGCTGGATATGTACAAGGTGTCGGGTATTTCCATGTCGGAATAAGGTGCGAGGACCGGGTCTGTCTCGACAGGCCTGTCTGGGGATTCATGCAAGGCATAGCTATGCATCATGCCGATGACACGCCCTTCGAAAGTGGCCATCAGGCAGTTCTTGTAGGAGAAATCGCCCTGCTCCCTGGCATAGCGAGATGCACCGACACTGCGCAATGCTTCTCCAGGTGCGGCAAGCTTGCTCCATATGTAATCGGCCATGCCCTCCGATGTCAGTTGAAAGAAGCGCGCAATATCGTGCGCGTCCGAGGCTTGAGCGGGCCTGAAGTCGATAGGCATGTACTGTGCTCCGATGGGATAGGCTGGTCGGTTTTCAAGGATTGCGCCTTGGACAGGCGTGGTAGGGTAAGCGGATTGAACGGTTCCCACCTTGCTCTGCGCGACTCCGTCAGCACGGGGTACGACGCGGCCCCATGCTCATAATCTCTATCGCCCCATGTCGGCCAGTGCTTGTTTTTGGGTCATATCACTTTTACCGCCCGGCCAATGAACTTCACCGGCCCAGTCGGTAGCCCGGTAGGCGAACCGCCGGATTTCTCCAAGGTCAGCTCGAACAACTGATTGGCCTCCAGCGGTGGCAGACTTTGTAGCGGAACACGATAGGGCTCACCGGGTTTGACCAGGCCCAGCGAAACCGGTGCGCGCCACTGCTCACCCTTGGTCCAGAACTGCAGGGCCATGCCCTCGGGGACTGCATCCTTGCCAAGCGGGATCAGCTCGATCATACGGCCGTCGCTGGTCTGCACCACCCAGCCAGGGGCCTGGCTGCTCGGCGCCACGAGCACTACCACGAATTGAGTGCTGGGCGCAGGTGCCGCAAGCAACATGAACGCCAGCAACACGCTTGCGGCTAGCCCCGCAGCACTCAGTGCCTGCCACAGACCGAGGCGTTGCCACCCTTTGACTGAGGGTGTGGCCAGTTCATTCATGCTGCGCTGGATACGGCCCCACAGGCGGGCGCTCGGTGGCTGTGCAGGCGCCAGCGCGGTCAGCTCCAGCAGGCGAGCCTCCCAGGCATCCACTGCGGCGCGCAAGGACGGGTCGGTGCTCAGGCGCTCGGTCACGGCGGCGTATTGCTCTGGCGACAACGTCCCCAATACGAACTCGCCGGCGAGCGCGTCCAGTGCTTCGGCAGCATCCGGGTTCATTCCAGACACTCCCGCAACGCCTTGAGGCTGCGCTTGATCCAGGCCTTGACGGTGCCCAAGGGGGCACCCAACCGCCCGGCGATTTCGGCGTGGCTGCAGCCGTCCACATAGGCGTGCAGGATGCAACGCTGTGGTGCGGGCTGCAATTGTTCGAGACAACGGTAGATTTTCGCCGAGCCTGACCAGAGGTCAAAGTCATCGAACCCCGCGTGCACTGCTGTAAAGGTATCAATATCGGCGTCCTCCAGCACGGTTTCACGGCGCGTATCGCGGATCGTATTCAGCGCCAGGTGGCGGGTGATGCTGTAGATCCAGCCCCGAGCCGAGCCGCGCGCCGGGTCGAAGGAGGCAGCGCGGGTCCAGATGCGAATCATCGCATCGTGGACGATATCTTCGGCGGTGGCATCATCACGTGCAATGCGCCGGGCAACACCCAGCAGGCGTGCACCTTCGTGATCGTACAGCGCCTGAAGGGCTCGCCTGTCGCCCTGTGCGCAGGCCTCCAGGCAACGGTGGAAGTCGAAGTGGGTGACTGGCGCGTCCAACGTGTGCGGCTTCCTTGTTCTGTGCAAGGTACCCCGGCCGTCCAGCCGGGGGCTTGCCAACGAGCGTAGATCAACGATTGCCAGGTGTCTGCTCAAGCGCCCTTCACTTGGCTGTCCAGAACACATAGTCGGCCTGATACTGCACGACCTGCTTTGTACCCTTGTTTTGCGCCGTGCAGTCGCTTGCCGGCGCTACACCACCGCGGGTGGCCAGGCGCTGAATGTAGCTGACGCCTTGCATGGCGCCCTTGCCTTCGGCCGGGTTGGCTTTGACCAGTTGATACGGCAGCGCGTCTTTATCCGCTGGCGCCACCGCCAACTGAGTGCCGGTTACTTTCGACCCATCCTTGGCCTGCCAGGTGGCAGGCGGGCCGAAGTAGTCGCCCACCTGTTTTCCGGCACGGTCATTGAGCACGGCCTTGGGGCCCACGAAAGTCCATTCGGTTTGGCCGGGGGTATTGGCCTTGTCTCGGCACTCGTAGGTGATCTGGCCGACGCCGACGGTCTCAAGCAAGACGCGATGGCCATCGGGGACCTTGATCGTATCGGGCAGCGCGGCTTGGGCGTGTGCGGGCTGCAGGGCCAGGGCGAGGCTGCAGGTGAGCAGGCAGATGGAGGTTTTGAGGATCATGGGTAGTGCTCCTGACAGGTCAGTTGGACGGGCAGTCAAAGGCTGCCCATTAGCACTACCCGCCAACGGGCGAACTGGATGCATTGGATGGGAAAAAGAATGTCGCCCAGATTTTGCCGATAGTCGGCGGCACAACAGGCCGCTTGCGACCCATTGCGGACGCTGAGCGATAGCGAGTTTCATAACTGCGACGCGCACCCTGTGGGAGCGGGTTCACCCGCGAAGCAGGCGACGCGGTGAATGGCACCGGCTTTGCCGGTGTTCGCGGGTGAACCCGCTCCCACAAAGTCCGCTGGAAGACGCAATGTCCGCAAGGGGTCGCTGGCGACCAACCTCAACCACTCCCCCAGTCGACTGCCCAAGCCAGTCCAGTTACCCTGCCCTTTTCCACCTGCACGGAAGCACCAGTGAAAGAGGCCTACCAAGGAAGCTGCCTGTGCGCAGCGGTCAGTTACCTGCTGCTCACCCCGCCCAAGGCCGTGAGCCATTGCCACTGCAGCCAGTGCCGCAAATGCCATGGCGCCGCGTTTGCCTCGTATGGCAGCGTGCCGCGCAACCGCCTGCGAATACTTCGCGGCGCCAGCAACATCAAGGCTTTTGCGTCTTCGCCAACGGTCATGCGCGAGTTCTGCGCAGAATGCGGCTCAAGCCTGTTCTGGTCCCGCTCGCAAGGCGAGTTTACCGACTGGGTGTCCATAGCGCTGGGCACACTGGACACTCCCTTCTTGCCCAAGAAGCAGAAACATCTGCACCTCGAGTGCGCTGCACCCTGGCACGTCCCCAGCGCCCGCTGCTCCTGAGGCAAAGCACGTTTAAAAGACCTGCAATTTATGAGCTGCTGCAAGGTAAGCAGCCCCAAGGAACTACGCGGACTGTTGTGGGAGCGGCCTTGCGTCGCGAAAGGGGCGCGTAGCGGCCCCGGATCTCCGCAGCCTTGCAAGATTGTCGGGTCTGCTTTGCAGCCCTTTCGCGACGCAAGGCCCACACAACGGCACGTGCAAGCCGGAAGGTTATGTACCCACCGTCAGAAATCAACCTGCCCGGACACACACGGCTGCACAGCCCCGCCCACCCAGACAACCCCACCAACTTTTTCGATATACAGCCGCCCCCGCCGCCCCAGCGCGGTACCTTGGCTGGCGGTATAGCGCTCACTCAGCGCACCCGCCCCAGTCAGCCACTGCGCCAGGCTGGCATTGAGGCTTCCAGTGACAGCGTCCTCGTTGCACTCCTCGCCCATAAAGGCCCTGACTTCCACGTCCGCCTCAGCAGCGCCCCCAACCCACGGGGCGATAACACCGACATTCAGCCCGCGCAGTGCCGGGTAATCGGGCTTGATCGCCAGCACTTCCTCACGACTGGCCAGCAACACACCCGCCCAACCCGGGCCATTGTCTACCCATTGGCTGGCCTGCACCTGGCCGGGCGCCAAGCCCAGCCCTCGCTCGATCAGTTCCAGCGTCGTGGCATCCAGCGGCCCGCTGCGCACCAACGGTGGTGCCGAAAACGCCAAGTGTGCGCCTTGCCTGCGTATGCGAACCAAACCCGCCGAGCACTCTTGAACAATCTCGGCAAGATCGGGATTGCCGTTCTGCCCCAGCCACACCTTGCAGCTTCCCAAGGTGGGGTGGCCTGCAAACGGCAGCTCACGCAGCGGTGTGAAAATGCGTACGCGGTAATGCGCTTCAGGGGTTGAAGGCTTCAGCAGAAAGGTGGTTTCACTGAGTTGCGTCCAGCGGGCAAACGCCTGCATCTGCTCGGCAGTCAGCCGATCGGCATTCACAACCACCGCCAGCGCGTTGCCTTCGTAGCGGCGCTCGGCAAAGACATCGACTTGTTCGAACTGCAAAGAAAGCGACATTGAGCATCCTTGATTGATTGAGGCGGCCCGATCCACCCCGCGCGCACCGACAAAACCGGTGCCATCCACGCTATGGTAAGGGCAATCGCCAACAGCGCAATCACGGCTAGGCGCCTAGATAGCTGAACAACGGATGCTAGCGCTCACCGCACCTTCCGGAGACTCCGTTCGTTGACTGACTCACAGCACAGCCCCGCTTACGCCAAACGGTTCGAAACCGTGCTTGCCTACATCGACAGCCACCTTGAAGGCGACCTGTCGTTAACGGCCCTGAGCCGCATCGCCAACTTCTCGGCGTTTCACTTTCACCGGCAGTTCACGGCATACATGGGCGTACCGGTTTCGCGGTATGTGCAATTGATGAGGCTTCGACGCGCGGCGCACCAATTGGTCGCAACGCCTGCCACCACAGTGCTGGAGGCGGCCTTCGGCGCTGGTTTCGAAAGCCCCGAGGCCTTTTCCCGGGCGTTCAAGCGCGCCTTCGGCATGGCCCCGAGTGTGTTTGCCAAGGCCCCGAACTGGCAGGCCTGGAGTGCGGTGTTTGTTGTTCCTCATCTATCCAGGAGTATTACCATGCAGATCCAGATTGTGGATTTCGCCGAAACCCGCGTAGCCGCGCTCCTACACATCGGCGCCCCCGGCCTTGTCGGTGAAAGCGTTGCACGCTTTCGCCAATGGCGCATGCACAGCGGCCAGTCGCCGGTCGCCAGCAGCCGCACCTTCGGCATCCCCTACGACAACCCCGACACCACCCCGGCACACGCCTTCCGCTTCGCTGTGTGCGGTGAGGTGGAAGAAGCCGTGCGCCCCAATGATTTCGGCGTGCACGAACGGGTGATTCCGGCAGGGCGTTGTGCGGTGGTTCGTCATGTTGGTTCGCCAGACCACATCAGCGAAACCATTTACCCGATCTACCGTGACTGGTTGCCTTCGAGTAACGAAGAGTTGCGTGACCATCCGCTGTTCTTTCACTACCTGAGCGTGTACCCGGAAACGCCGCTGGAGGAGTGGCAGACGGATATCTATGTGCCGTTGAAGTAGGTTTGGACTTGGGCGGCAGGTCAAGCCAACCATCACCGGGCCGGATGTGGGGCTGGGCATATTGGTAGACTATGGCCTTTGGGCAAAAAAGCCCGCCGAGGCGGGCAAGGGCTATCACGTAGGGTTGGCTTCAGATTGCACAAGCGAGTGTTAAAAAGAAGTAACAGGAACGCCCTGAGTATGTTTCTAGCGCCTGAAGATGTTTCCGGATTTGAGAAAACGCCTCAGAGTGCTACACCGCGATGGGCACGATGCCCCCCCAAGACATATGCTCTATTTCTTCAGCGCTTGGAACGAACTAACCATATCTTTCGCCCAGCCATCCAGAACTGCTTTTGCATCCTTCGCCAGCATGACTTGAGATGAGTTATCGAGCTCTGCGCCCGCTCCCTTACGTACCACCTCTGCCACAACTTGGTTGGTTTCGCCATCCAGGAAGGCCGCCTCGGTGGCAATGCTTGTATCCTGATCTCGAATCCCCGTCGCCGTACTGATGCCTGCGGCTACCAAAGCGATCGGAATGACTTCATAGGGACGCAAACTCTTTGTCTGGGCACTAACAGCGGTAATCGCCGGACGCACTACCAGTACTCCTGGCCCAGGGCTTGTCGCCAAGGGCAGCGCTTGGGAGAAGTGATTTTTTAGGGTCTGATCGTAATAATTAGTTATGCCCTGTAAAGTAGATTGCGGGATCTTTTCCGTGGGCTGGGGTTTCGGGTAGAGCTGGCTGGGTTCCAGATACACGCTGGTGTACCGTCTGACGTCTACTCCTGGCTTGATCCAGCGCATGACTGCCGCACCCGAGGGTGACTTGTCCTCCTTCAATATACTGTAATCCTTAAGGAATCCCGAATATTGATCGGCTTCCACATATTTGCTGGCGCAGCCATGCAGTATGAGCGTGGTGAGACATAGACTTGCGGCCAATACTTTGGTTTTCATGGAGGATCTCCTTCCTTACGTTAGCAATGAGTCGCATCACTTAGAAGCGCCAAGTCGCGCCTCCACCGATGATGTGCAACGCGCTGTTGTCATAGCTGCCTGACAATGTGGTGCCGGAACGGCTTTTGGTCTGATCGACATCCATATCCCCCAACCACACCAGGGTGTAGGCAAGGTGTAGGTCCAGCCCTTCATCAACCGCGTAGTTGATACCCGCAGCTAATCGCCACGCCTCACCCATCGGATTATCGACGGTGCGGTCCTCGTCATCGACCGCCGAACTGTCGTATCCCAGTCCTACGCTGTACCGCCATCGTGGGGTAGCTTGGTACATCGCACCAAGGGAGACATGCCAGGTGTCTTTGTATTTGCGGTCAACCGTCCGGCTTGTGCCGCCACCGTTAGCATCGACATCTACGCCAACATCACCGAATTCGCTCCAGTCCTGCCAACCGATGCTGCCCAAGAGCGTCCATTGCTCATCAAGTTCATGCACAATGCTGGCTGTCACGGTCTGCGGAACGTTCAAGTCGAGCTCCAGAGAATCGACATCCAAGCGGCGCAATGCAGCATTTAGTAGTGGGTTGCTGATATCGCTCAGGTGGGGTTTATCATCGAACTCGAGCTTGACCTTGCTGGTGTACGCAAGGCCAAGGCGGGTCTGGTGGTCTACTTGGTAAAGCACACCCAGATTCACGCCAACGCCGACATCGGTGTCCTTGTACTCCAGTTGGCCATCAGGGCGGTCGGCCAGCCCTAAAAGATTGTTGTTGATGGCCATCTCAGTGCGGTAGTAACCGACCATGATACGTGGGCCGATGCCGACCGACAGATCATCGGTGAACTGGTAAGCCCAGGTGGGCTGCAGCGAAACGCCAATGATCGCAGCCTCTTGCGTAAAGTAGCGGCCCGCCCAGTCATCGTCATAATCCAATGCCAGGCCGAAGTTACCGTACATGCCGAATCCGATTGCAGAGCGCTCGTCAACTTGATGGCTGATGAACAGACTGGCCCCTGGCAGATACTCCAGAGAGTTGCCTCCCTCGTTGCCGCCAAACTGATTGTTGCTGTCTCGGGAGAAACGCAGATTGCCAAGAATCACCTGAGCATTGGCACTAATCTGGGTACCCGTGAGCCGAGTGATACCCGCAGGGTTGCTCATGATTACACTAGGATCATTGGCCAGAGCAGCGGAACCTGCGTTCGCCAGTCCATTTCCTTCCTGGCCCGCTTCATAAATCAGGATCCCTCCCGCCCAGGTGGGGCTGGTATGGATCGCTGTGGCGAGCGCGAGTAACGGCAGGCTCATTGCGCGCACAGTCGCACCGAGCGCGCAACGGTCTCGATAGCTTCTCATGATGGCTCACTCCGACTTTGAGGGCTGCAAGGTTTGCCAGCGCCTTCAATCATTGAGCGCGACAAGGCCTCGACTGAGTCGAGAGCCTTGTTTGCACCCGCTAGCGATCTTGAACCATCAAGGTGTGACGATCGGGAACCAGAACTCAAAGTTGTCCATGTAGCTCATCAGCTCTTCGAGCTTGCCTTCAGCCCCATCAATCTTGACTGAGCCAGCAGTGGTTGCATCCTTGAGCGTGGTTTCTTTGAGCATCAGTTTGTTCAAGGTGTCACGGGTTAAGGAAATGCTGGCATCCGCGTTTTTGGCCTGCATGCCTTCGGTGTGATTAAGCACGCCATTGACCATTTCGAGGGTGTATTGCTGCTTTAGGTCGGTAAAGTCAAGGTTAAGAGTTATGTGCTTTTCAGCCACCTCAGGCCCTTTCAAGCGCATGGCCAGGTAGTCAAAGAACAGGTCCAGATCCATCGCCTTGACAGTGTCCGGACTTGCAGTATCCGGCGTCGGCAACTGTTTGACACCCTCACGCAGCTCCTTGGCTCCGGTCAAGTAGAAGTTGCGCCACGGTCCGCTTTCGGCCTGATAGCCGAGCTGCTCCAAAGCATCGGCTTGCATGTTTTTCGCGGTCTGGTTGTTCGGCTCAGCGAATACCACGTGATTGACCACTTCGGCCACCCAGCGGAAGTCGCCCTTGTCGTAGTACTCCTTGGCTTTTTTCAGGACTGCCTCAGAGCCCCCCATCATGTCAACGTAGCGTTTGGCTTGCTCGTCCGGAGGCAACTCCCAGAGGGTGGCGGGGTTGCCGATGAACCAGCCAAGATAGAGGACATACGTGGCTTTGACGTTGTGGTTAAGCGAACCGTAATAGCCACGGTTAGAGAATCGATTGGCGATACCACTGGGCAATTTAACCTGCTCAGCGATCTCGGTCATGGTGTAACCCTTGTTCGCCAGGCGCAGGGTTTCGTCATTGATGTAGCGGTACATGTCGCGCTGCGAGGACAACTGGTCGCGCACCTCTTTGTTACCCCAAACCGGCCAGTGGTGCATGGCATACATCACTTGAACGTCATTACCCCACATTTTCAAAGCTTCATTGAGATACTTGGACCAGGGCAGTGGCTCGCGGATTTTTGCGCCCCGAAGCGAATAAGTGTTATGCAGCGTGTGGGTGGAGTCTTCGGCAGTGTTAAGTGCTTTCTTTTCGTGAATGTAATAGAGCATTTCAGCGGGTGCTTCACTGCCGGGCGCATACAAGAACTCGTAGGTCAGACCGTCAATAGTGCGCTTTTCGCCTGTCTTCTCAATGATGTCAGTTGGCGGGATAAGCGTCACAGTGCCGGCCGAGGTGGTGGTCCCCAACCCCGCGCCCAACTGGCCAGTCTCGTTGGGCGGCAGCAGGTTGCCATACATGTAGCTGGCCCGGCGACTCATGGCAGTACCGGCCATGACGTTTTCGGCCACCGCATGCTCAAGGAAGGGCGGCATCAGGTTCCAAGTGCAACAGTCAGTTGATAATGTTGAGCCGATTGGTTGCCAGCAGTTGCAGATGATCCGTCAACACTTCAACAGGGA
>NZ_JBIVHY010000018.1:0-102680 GCF_044749445.1 Pseudomonas sp. NPDC089408 | reverse complement strand
CCCCCCCCCCCCCCCCCCCCCCCCCCCCCCCCCCCCCCCCCCCCCCCCCCCCCCCCCCCCCCCCCCCCCCCCCCCCCCCCCCCCGCTCCTACAAGTGCCAGTGCTGGTGAGAAGACACAGGTTCTCCACCGCCCTCAGGCCCTGTGCGATCCCTGTAGGAGCGGGTTTACCCGCGAAGAGGCAAGAACAGGAAACAGATACCCTCAGGCCTTGCGCGGGTTGAGAATCAACAGGGCCAAAACCCCCGCCACAATCCCCCAGAACGCCGACCCGATCGAGAACAGGGTCAGCCCCGAAGCGGTCACCATGAAGGTAATCACCGCCGCCTCACGCTCGCGCGCTTCGCTCATGGCCACGGTCAGCCCGTTCATGATCGAACCAAACAGCGCCAGTGCCGCAATCGACAGCACCAATTCTTTCGGCAATGCGGCAAACAGCGCTGCCAGGGTTGCCCCAAACACCCCGGCGATGCCGTAGAAAATCCCGCACCACACCGCTGCGGTGTAGCGCTTGCTTGGGTCTTCATGGGCATGCGGCCCGGTGCAGATAGCCGCGCTGATCGCCGCCAGGTTGACCCCGTGCGAGCCAAACGGCGCCAGCAGCAGCGAGGCAAACCCGGTGGCCGAAACCAGTGGCGAGGCCGGCACCTGGTAGCCGTCAGCCCGCAGCACGGCCACGCCGGGCATGTTCTGCGAGGTCATCGCCACCACGAACAGCGGAATGCCAATACTGATGGTGGCCGCCAGCGAGAAGCTTGGCGTGGTCCACACCGGCTTGGCCACTTCCAGGTGGAAGCCGCTGAAGTCCAGCAAGCCCAGTGCGCCCGACAACGCCGTGCCCACCAGCAGCGCGGCCAGCACGCAATAGCGCGGCGACAGGCGCTTGACCAGCAGGTAACTGAAGAACATGCCCAACACCAACACGGTACGGTGCTGCGCGGCCACAAAAATTTCGCTGCCGATCTTGAACAGGATACCCGCCAGCAAGGCCGAGGCCAGCGATGCCGGAATGCGCTTGACCAGGCGCTCGAAGCTGCCGGTCAGGCCGCACACCAGCACCAGCACGGCGCAGGTAATGTAGGCACCAATCGCCTCGCCATAGCTGACCCCGCCCAGGCTGGTGATCAGCAACGCCGCGCCGGGGGTGGACCAGGCGATGGTGATCGGCGTGCGGTAGCGCAGCGACAGGCCGATGCTGCACACCGCCATGCCGATCGACAGTGCCCAGATCCACGACGAAATTTGCGCAGTGGTCAGCCCGGCGGCCTGGCCGGCCTGAAACATCAGCACCAGCGAACTGGTATAGCCGGTGAGCATGGCAATGAAGCCGGCGACCACCGCCGACGGTGAGCTATCTGCCAGGGGCCGCAGGCGTGCGGAAGTGGCATCGGTCATGAACAAAATCCTTGTAAAGGTGTAAGCAGTTTTTTCAGACTACAGCGGGCAAGGTTGATCCTTGCCATACAGCGGCCATTGCATTTAGCCGTACAGTCACCAACTATTGGGCGTAATTGCAGAACTGCTTGGCAGTGGAGGGGCGATGTACAAGGTTTATGGCGACTACCAGTCGGGCAACTGCTACAAGGTCAAGCTGATGCTTAGCCTGCTGGGCCGGCCGTATGAATGGCACCCGGTGGATATCCTCAAGGGCGAAACCGAAACCCCCGAGTTTCTGGCGATGAACCCCAACGGCAAGGTGCCGGTGCTGGAGCTGGAAGACGGCAGCTACCTGTGGGAGTCCAATGCCATTCTCAACTTCCTCGCCGATGGCAGCGAGTTCTTGCCCAGCGAGCCGCGCCTGCGTACCCAGGTGTTGCAGTGGCAGTTCTTCGAGCAGTACAGCCATGAGCCGTACATTGCCGTGGCGCGTTTCATCCAGTTTTACCTGGGCCTGCCGGACGAGCGCGTGGAGGAATACCGCAAGCTGCACAAGGGTGGTTACAAGGCGTTGAGGGTGATGGAACGCCAACTGCAAATGACCCCGTACCTGGTCGGTGAGCAGTATTCGATTGCCGATGTGGCGTTGTATGCCTACACCCATGTGGCGCAGCAGGGGGGCTTTGACCTGGCCGAGTACCCGGCGGTAAGGGCTTGGCTGGAGCGGGTCAGCAGCCACCCTAGGCATGTGCCGATGGTGGGCTAAGCACCTTTCTGAAGCAAACTTCGCCCCCTGTAGGAGCGGCCTTGTGTCGCGATAGGGGTGCGAAGCGCCCCCAGGATTTTGGCATCACTGCATAAATTGCTGGGGCCGCTTTGCGGCCCGATCGCGACACAAGGCCGCTCCTACAGGTCGATCGCGGTATTAGATGGCGGAAAACCGCTCATCCAGGTAAGCAATAATGGCCTTGGACTCATACATCCAGGTCACCTTGCCGCCCTCTTCAATGCGCAGGCACGGCACTTTCACCCGGCCGCCACCTTCCTGCAGGGCCTGGCGGTGCACCGGGTCGTTCTTGGCATCGCGCAGCGCCACCGGCACGTTCAGGCGGTGCAGGGTGCGGCGGGTCTTGACGCAGAACGGGCAGGCATGGAACTGGTACAGCGCCAGGCCCTTGGCCGCTTGCTCGACGCGGGCCTGGGCGGCGGCGTCGCGCTTGCGCTTGGCCGGGCGGCTGATCCAGTCACCGAACACGATGAGCTGGCCGAGGCCAACCCGCAGGGCTTTGACGATCATGGGCAACTCCTGAAATGCAAAAAGCCGACCCGCAAGGGTCGGCTCGGGGTCAGCAGCCAATCACTTGATCAGGCTGAGGAACTCGCTGCGGGTAGCGGCGTTTTCGCGGAACTCACCCAGCATCACCGAGGTGATCATGGTCGAATTCTGTTTTTCCACACCGCGCATCATCATGCACATGTGCTTGGCTTCGATCACCACGGCCACGCCGGCGGCGCCGGTGACCTGCTGGATGGCCTCGGCCACCTGGCGGCTGAGGTTTTCCTGAATTTGCAGGCGGCGGGCGAACATGTCGACGATGCGCGCGACCTTCGACAGGCCCAGGACCTTGCCCTTGGGCAGGTAGGCCACGTGCGCCTTGCCGATGAACGGCAGCATGTGGTGTTCGCACATCGAATACAGCTCGATGTCCCGGACCAGCACCATTTCGCTGTTGTCAGAGCTGAACAACGCGTTGTTGGTCACTTCTTCCAGTGTTTGCTGATAACCGCGGCAAAGGTACTTCATCGCCTTTGCAGCCCGCTTGGGCGTGTCGAGCAGGCCCTCACGGGAGACGTCCTCGCCAAGCTGGCTGAGGATCTCGGTGTAGTTCTGTTCCAGGGACATGGATCTACCTTGGGAAAAAATCGCAAAAACGAAGGGTACGGCGGTGCGCGCGGCGCTGCAAGCGCGGCGTTACTCGTCGCGGCCTTCGAGCATGGTTCGCTTGAGCATCACATACACCGCGCCAGTGCCGCCGTGGCGGGCGCTGCACGAGGCAAAACCGAGCACTTGCGGGTGCTGGCGCAGCCAGGTGTTGACGTGGCTCTTGATCATCGGGCGCTTGCCGTCCAGGCGTGCGGCCTTGCCGTGGGTCACGCGGACGCAGCGCACTTCCAGCTTGGTGGCTTCGGCGATGAAGTCCCACAGGGTTTCGCGGGCCTTTTCCACGGTCATGCCGTGCAGGTCGAGGCTGCCTTCGAACGGAATCTGCCCCAGCTTGAGCTTGCGCAGCTGGGTTTCCTGCACGCCGTCGCGGCGCCACATCAGCTCGTCTTCGGCGCCCACGTCGATGACGAACTGGTCGGACATGCCGTCGATGACCAGGGCCTTGTCACTGCGTACGGTCGCCGCCTGGCGCAGGCCGGCCAGCTGCTGGCGGTCGGCCTTGGGCTTGCCGACTTCGGCGCGGTCATGGCGGATCGGCTTGACGCCGCGCACTTCGGCCTTGAACAGGGAAAAATCGTCGTCTTGCATGATGCCTCCACGTGGGGCGGCGTAGTTTACGCGACTGTGGGGCGGTGTGCAGCCATCTCAGGCCTGATTGGCCCCCCTGTAGGAGCGGCCTTGTGTCGCGAAAGGGGTGCGAAGCGCCCCCAGCGATTTCAGCTTCGCTGCAAATATTGCCGGGACCGCTTTGCGGTCCTTTCGCGACACAAGGCCGCTCCTACAGGGACCGTGTCAGCCCATGGCGATCAGTCGTGTTTTTTCATCAGATGCGGCGACAGGTTCAGCTCCCGCCCCCGGCGCAAACGAATCCGGCTGCGCCGCCAGAAACGCACACCCAGCCACAGCAGCAGCAGGCCTGCCACGGCAAGCACGCTGGACAACGGTTTGTTGGCATTGAGTTCCTGCAGGGCAGGGTAGTTGCCCAGCAAGCCGGCGACGCCGGCCATGGCCAGCAGCACGCCCAGGGTCGCTAGCAGGGCCGACAGACCGGCCGCCAGGCGGGCACCCCAATTACGCGGTTGGCGCGGGCGCAGGCGCTTGGCGTCGAAACTGCCTTTAAGCTTCATTCCGCTCTCCTCTGTGGATATCCGGAATTCGACCTGCTGCCGCCCATCGGGTTCCGCCCGGCTGCCGGGCGGTCATGCCCGCGCTTCAGATCAGGCTGGCGGTGGGTGCCACGCAAGCGAAGTTGTCGGCCATCACGGCCATTTCGCACTGGTGAATCTGTGCCGCCGGGATAACTCCGTCCTTGAACGCCAGGTCGCGGGTTGCCGAGGCGTCTTCCACCAGCGTGCACCGGTAACCATAGTCCTTGGCGCGGCGAACGGTAGTGCTGACGCTGGAGTGGCTCATGAAACCGCAGACAATCAGGTCCAGGTGGCCCAGCTCCTGCAGCGTTTCATGCAGTTTGGTGTTCTTGAACGCGTTGGGCATACGCTTTTCGATGACGATTTCGCCTTCCAGTGGCTCCAGCCCTGGAATGAACTGGCCAGCTGGCCCCTGTGGGTCAAAACGGCCACCGACCGTGCCCAGGTGGCGAACATGGATGATCGGGCGGCCGCTCTTGCGCGCCGCGTCGAGCAACCTGGCGATGTTGGCCACGGCCTCGTCCATGCCCGACAGTTGCAAGGGACCGCTGAGGTACTCCTTTTGCGCATCGATGATGATCAGGCTGGCGTGGCTCAGCTTGGCCGGCGGGTAGTCGCGGCCAGTGAGGCGGAACATCGTGGTTGGAACGGACATCAATGGCTCCTTGAGCAGGGCTTTTGTACACCTATTCTCCCCTGCATTGGCGCCAATGGGAATGGTTGACAACGCAAGTGGCATGGTTACTGGCTTGTGGCTAGCTTTGGGACGATCGGATGGAACAAATGTGTGCCCCGGGCTGTTAGACTTTTGGTCGATCTGAATTAGGAGTACCCCGTGATCACATCCCGTCTGCGCACGCTGCGCGACTACATCCGCTGGGCGGTCAGCCGCTTCCACGAGCACGACCTGTTCTTCGGCCACGGCGCCGACAACGCCTGGGACGAGGCCCGCCTGCTGGTGCTGGGTGCGGTGCACCTGCCATGGGAGGTGGCCGACAGCTACCTGGACTGCATGCTCGAAGACGCCGAGCGTGTGCAGTTGCAACACCTGCTCAAGCGCCGCATCGAAGAGCGCGTGCCGGCCGCCTACCTGCTGGGCGAGGCGTGGTTCTGCGGTATGTCGTTCATTGTCGACGAGCGCGTGCTGGTGCCGCGTTCACCGATTGGCGAACTGATCGAAAAACGCTTCGAGCCGTGGCTGGCCAGCGAGCCGGCACGCATCCTCGACCTGTGCACCGGTTCGGGCTGCATCGGCATCGTGGCCGCTGATGTGTTCCCCGAGGCCGAGGTGGTGCTGGCCGACCTGTCGTTCCCGGCCCTTGAAGTGGCCAACCAGAACATCGAGCGCCATGGCCTGGACACCCGTGTGTACACCGTGCAGGGCGACGGCTTTGCCGGCCTGCCGGGGCAGCGTTTCGACCTGATCCTGTCCAACCCGCCGTATGTCGATGCCGAAGACTTCGACGACATGCCAGCCGAGTACCACCACGAGCCGGAGCTGGGCCTGGCCTGTGGCAACGACGGCCTGGACCTGGTGCGGCGCATGCTGGCCGAAGCGGCCGACCACCTGACCGACAAGGGCTTGCTGATTGTCGAGGTGGGCAACAGCCAGGTGCATGTCGAGGCGTTGTACCCCGAGGTGGACTTTGCCTGGCTGGAGTTCGAGCGGGGTGGGCATGGGGTGTTCATGCTGACGGCTGAACAGTGCCGTCAGCATCAGGAACTGTTCAAAGCCCGCGTCTGATTGTGGAGGGGGCTGCTTTGCAGCCCATTCGCGGGTAAACCCGCTCCTACAACGTACGCGCTGTCCTTGCGATGCGCGGCCCTTTGTAGGAGCGGGTTTACCCGCGAAGCAGGCAACGCGGTCTCAGCGGGTAGCAATCCAGATCAACAACCCCGCCTGAAACACCGCAAACGCCACCAGGCAGGTGATGGTAAAACGCAACCCGCCATCTTCACGCCGGTACTTGGCCACCCGCTCATCACGCTCGCGCAGCTGTGCGTCTTTCTCCTGCAGTTGCTGGTCTGCCTGCTGCAACAGGTTGGCAGCATCCAGAATATCCACCCGCTGCAAGCGTTCGTTGCTCCAGGCGGCCTTCAGCTGGCCCACCGTCATTTCCACGGTACGGCCCTTCAGGTGCTGGCTGTCCTCGTACTGCACCTCGATCCCCACCCCGCGCAAGCAGTGGTCACGGCGCAGGCGTGAGTCCTCGTTCAGTGCATCCTTGTTCGGCAGGGCCATGCCCTCTACCTGGTAATGCGGCCACTTGCGCTGCAGCCATTGTGCGGCCTGGGCCAGCATGTATCGGCCCAGGCCACGGTTGGCCGGTTCCAGTTGCAGGCCCTGTTCACTGCCTATGCGCACCCGGTGTTCGGCATGGTCGACGCGGATGTCCAGGCGGTTCTGTTGCTTGTGCACCTTTTGCCCGGGCAGGGTGATTTCCATGCGCAGCAGGCTGTGCGCCTTGTCGTGGCGCTCGGCGTAGCCGAACTGCACAAAACGCAGCGGCCGTGCGCCGGTACTGCGGTCGGTGGGCAGGGCGGCCAGGCGCAGCAGCTGGAAGTGCTCTGCACTCAGGTCGGCCCAGGGCAGGGCAGGGTGTTCCTGGGGTTCTTCGGCCGGCTCTACGGCGGCGGGGGCGATGGTCATCGGGGCTTGTCCTCGGCTATGCCTGCTGTATCGGCAGGCACGCCGCAGACCTGAGCCATTCCCCTCAGGCTGAAGGCAAATGCTGGATGAACGTCACAATTCGCTCACCCAGCTCGCGCGCCAGCGGCAATTCGGGGTTGAGGTAGCTGTCGCGCTGCTGGCTCATGCCCTTGGGGCTGATGCGCAGCATGTGGTTCATGCCGTCGATCAGCACCAGCTGGGCATCCGGCTTGGCGGCCTTCAGCCGTTCGGCATCGGCCACGTCCACCTGCACGTCGTTGCGCCCCTGCACGATCAGCGCCGGCATGGGCAGGCGGGCGAAGGCGGCGGCGGGGTTTTGCTGGAACAGCGAAATAAGGTACGGCTGCACGCTGGGGCGGAACACCTGGCGCAGGGGGGCCGGCACTTCCAGGCTGGTCTGCCCGGCTTGCAGCCGGTCGAGCAGGGCGCTGCCACCGGCCAGTTGCGCCGGTGGCAGGCGCTGGGCCAGTTGCTCGCGCAGCACATCGGCCAGTGGCCGGCCACTGCCGGCCAGGGTAATGACCGCGCTGGCGCCGGCCTGTTCGGCGGCCAGGCTGGCGATCAATGCCCCTTCGCTATGGCCGATCAGAATCAGCGGCCCGAAGCGCGGGTCGGCCTTGAGCTTGTGGCTCCAGGCGACCACATCGGCCACGTAACGCTCCACGCTGAGGTCACGCTCGTCGGGGGTGGCCGGTTGGCTGGCGGCGACACCACGCTTGTCGTAGCGCACGCTGGCGATGTGCTCGCTGGCCAGCAGCAGGGCCAGGCGCTTGAGGTTGTCGACCCTGCCGGAAGCCGGGTTGTTACCGTCGCGGTCGGTGGGGCCGGAGCCGGCAATGATCAGCACCACGGGTGGCGGGGTGGCCTGTTGCGGCAGTAGCAGGCTGCCGTGCAGCACGCCCTGGCCGGTGTCGAGGTCGATCGGGCGTTGCAGTACGGTGGGGGCGGCGGCCTGGGCCAGGCCGGTGCACAGCAGGAAGAACAAGGCGACGAGGCGCGACATCATGCGGTACTACATGGGGAGATGTGGGTTTGACCTAATGTTTTGGGGAAGGTTCTCGGGGTGTGCTTGGCAGGTTTGGCCCTTTCGCGGGTAAACCCGCTCCTACAAAGTCACCACAAACCATGGCCTTGTGCGAACCCTGTAGGAGCGGGTTCACCCGCGAAGAGGCCAGCACAGGCAACCCAACCATCTGTATACTGCCGCCTTCACCCCTTTCAGGCAGATCTCGCGGAGCGTCCATGTCCGGCAATACCTACGGCAAGCTGTTCACTGTCACCACCGCTGGCGAGAGCCATGGCCCGGCGTTGGTCGCCATTGTCGATGGATGCCCTCCGGGCCTGGAAATTTCCCTCGCCGACCTGCAGCACGACCTTGACCGGCGCAAGCCCGGCACCAGCCGGCACACCACCCAGCGCCAGGAAGCCGACGAGGTGGAAATCCTCTCCGGCGTGTTCGAAGGCCGCACCACCGGTTGCTCGATCGGCCTGCTGATCCGCAACACCGACCAGAAGTCCAAGGACTACTCGGCGATCAAGGACCTGTTCCGCCCGGCCCACGCCGACTACACCTACCACCACAAGTACGGCATCCGCGACTACCGCGGCGGTGGCCGCAGCTCGGCCCGCGAAACCGCCATGCGCGTGGCGGCGGGCGCCATTGCCAAGAAGTACCTGGCCAGCCAGGGCATCACCGTGCGCGGCTACATGAGCCAGCTTGGCCCGATCGAAATCCCGTTCAAGACCTGGGAATCGGTAGAGCAGAACGCCTTCTTCAGCCCCGACCCCAGCAAAGTGCCCGAGCTTGAGGCCTACATGGACCAGCTGCGCCGTGACCAGGATTCGGTAGGCGCCAAGATCACCGTGGTCGCCGAAGGCGTCATGCCTGGCCTGGGCGAGCCGATCTTCGACCGCCTGGATGCCGAACTGGCCCATGCGCTGATGAGCATCAACGCAGTCAAGGGCGTGGAAATCGGTGCCGGCTTCGCCAGCGTTGCCCAGCGCGGTACCGAGCACCGTGACGAATTGACCCCGGAAGGCTTCCTCAGCAACAACGCTGGCGGCATCCTGGGCGGTATTTCTTCCGGCCAGCCGATCGTTGCTCACCTGGCACTCAAGCCGACCTCCAGCATCACCACCCCGGGCCGCTCGATCGACGTCGATGGCAACCCGGTGGACGTCATTACCAAAGGCCGCCACGACCCGTGCGTGGGCATCCGCGCCACGCCGATTGCCGAGGCGATGATGGCCATTGCGCTGATGGACCACCTGTTGCGCCACCGGGCACAGAATGCCGACGTGAAAGTGAATACCCCGGTGCTGGGCCAGCTCTGATTCGCCTGCACTGGCCTCTTCGCGGCGGTTCGACGCTTCGATAAACCCGCTCCTACAGGTAACGCGCTCCCTGTAGGAGCGGGTTTACCCGCGAAGATGCCCGCCCAGGTCCCCACAAGGCCACCCCCATGCAACCCATCCCCTACTGGCGCCTGTCCAGCTTCTACCTGTTCTACTTCGCCCTGCTCGGCTCCACCGCGCCCTTCCTGGCGCTGTACTTCGACCACCTGGGCTTCTCCCCGGCGCGCATTGGCGAGCTGGTGGCCATCCCCATGCTGATGCGCTGCATTGCCCCCAACCTGTGGGGCTGGCTGGGCGACCGCACCGGCCAGCGCCTGCTGATCGTAAGGCTTGGCGCGCTATGCACCCTGGCCACCTTCTCGCTGATCTTCTTCGGCAAAAGCTACGCCTGGCTGGCGTTGGTCATGGCCCTGCACGCGTTCTTCTGGCATGCGGTACTGCCACAGTTCGAGGTCATCACCCTGGCCCACCTGCACGGGCAAACGGCGCGCTACAGCCAGGTACGGCTGTGGGGCTCGATCGGTTTCATTCTTACCGTGGTCGGCCTGGGCCGGCTGTTCGAATGGCTGAGCCTGGACATCTACCCGGTGGCGCTGGTGACGATCATGGCCGGCATCGTCGCCGCCAGCCTGTGGGTGCCCAATGCCCAACCGGTGGAGCAGGGCGAGCGTAGCGGCGCGGGCGGCTTTTTGCAGCAGTTGCGTGCCCCGGGGGTGATCGCCTTCTATGCCTGCGTGGCGCTGATGCAGCTCAGCCACGGGCCGTACTACACCTTCCTGACCCTGCACCTGGAGCACCTGGGCTACAGCCGCGGTGCCATCGGTTTGCTGTGGGCGCTGGGGGTGGTGGCCGAAGTGCTGATGTTCATGCTCATGAGCCGGCTGTTCGCGCGTTTCAGCGTGCAACGGGTGCTACTGGTCAGCTTCCTGCTGGCCGCGCTGCGCTGGCTGTTGCTGGGCAACCTGGCTGCCGAGCCGGGCGTACTGATTTTCGCCCAGTTGCTGCACGCCGCCACCTTCGGCTGCTTCCACGCCGCCAGCATCGCCTTTGTCCAGGCCAGTTTCGGCGCCCGTCAGCAAGGCCAGGGCCAAGCGCTGTACGCAGCGCTGTCAGGGACCGGTGGCGCGCTGGGGGCCTTGTATTCGGGTTACAGCTGGAAACTGCTGGGGCCCACCTTCACCTTTGGTATGGCCAGTGCCGCAGCCTTGGCTGCAGCCGTTATCATTGGCCTTTGTTCGCAACCGACCAGGACCCGCCCCTGATGAGCATTCTCAGCGTTTTTAACTCCGCCAGCCCGGAACTGCCGAACAAGGTGCTGACCCACCACGATGACATCGCCGCCACCCTGGCTGCGCAGGGCGTGCGCTTTGTGCATGCCGAGCATGGCCTGCGGGTGCGCCCGGGCACGGCCCAGGATGAAGTGCTAGAGGCTTGCCGCGGGTACCTGGACCAGTTGATGACCGCGCAGGGCAGCAAGGCCTTTGTGCTGCTGAACCGCGACGGTGAGGCGCCGGCACAGGTCGATGTGCGTGACGAACATGTGCATGACGCCGACGAGCTGTTTGCCGTAGTCAGCGGGCGCGCACAGGTTGGGCTGCGTGTGGGGGATTGGGTGTATTCGGTGTTGTGCGAGAAGGGCGACCAACTGTTGGTGCCGGCCGGCACCCGGCGCTGGGTGGAACTGGGCGATACGCCGTTTTGCCTGGCGTTGCGTTTGTATGGCAGCGAGCAGGGTGTGGAGGCGCGGTTTACCGGGGATGTGACTGCGCGGGCGTTTCTCGGGATCGACGAGTTGTAATGCCTGTGCCGGCCTCTTCGCGGCGGTTCGACGCCTCGATGAACCCGCTCCTACAAAGGTTGCGCCGCCCTCAGGCATTGCACGTCCATTGTAGGAGCGGGTTCACCCGCGAAGAGGCCAGATCAGGTAATACAAAACTCAACGATAAGTCGGCAGGGCAAACCGCTGCTGGCTCTGCAGCATATTGATCACCGGCAATTCACTGGCCTGCTCGGCCAAGTCCCGACGAATTGCACTAATCGCCCACGAGAGCTGCTCGGCACTGTGCAGTTGCCCATAGGTCAATACCCGGCGGGTCACCTTGCCATCAGCCGCGCGCAGGGTCAGCAGCACGCCGCCATCGGGGCGAGCCTGGGTGTTCACCTGATAGGCCGAAAATACCGAAACGAACTTTTGCTGGATGAGGTCCATATCAACTCCTGGCTGTATGTGGCAGACGTGAGTTGATGGTTGCAGCGACCGTGCCAGAAACCTCAGTAAGGGAAAACCCAGCAATTACGGGGCTTTGCGGGGGATTGGCGGAAGCGGCATCGTGCAGGGTGCATGGTCGTGCATTTTGCACAGTGCATTTTGCACGGCGTCGGCTTTGCCTATCGGGCTAATAGAATCTGAACCTTTGACCGCAATGGCATGCCTGACAAAAACTTGGGCAATCATTTATGCCAGGAGGTTCCCGATGTCCACCCAAACCGCGCCCGCCACCATGACCGACGACGAAACCGCTGCCTTTGCCGCGCAGGTGTTCGAATGCGCCCGCCAGGGCGATGCCGCCATGCTCGAGCGCCTGCTCGCCAGCGGCCTGCCGGCCGACCTGCGCAACCACAAGGGCGACACCTTGCTGATGCTGGCCAGCTACCACGGCCACCACGACGCGGTGCGCGTGCTTCTGGCGCAAGGGGCCGACCCGCTGATTGCCAACGACAACGGCCAGCTGCCGATTGCCGGTGCCGCGTTCAAGGGTGACCTGGCGATGATCCGCCTGCTGCTGGAGCAAGGTGTGCCGGTCGACGCCGCCGCACAGGACGGGCGTACTGCGCTGATGCTGGCGGCCATGTTCAACCGCAGCGAAATCCTCGACTACCTGCTGGCCCAGGGCGCCGACCCGGCGCGCCAGGATGCCCGCGGCGCCACGGCGCTGATGGCGGCGCAAACCATGGGGGCGGTGGACGCTGCTGCGCGCCTGCAAGCGCTGGCCGGCTAACTGCCCGGGGGCATTTGCGGCTATCATTGGCGACTTTTCACCCGTCGCAGGCCCCCTTTCATGAAAACTCAGTTGCTCGAATTCATCAGCCTCATTGGCGCTGGCTGCATGCGCGAGGCCGACATCGAGCGCATTGCCGGCGAAGCCGCCCAGGCCTACGCCGACCCGGCCGCGTTCCTGGCTGCCAACCCCGACATCAACTACGACGACAGCTTCCCCATCCCGCTGGGTGAATGGGTAGTGCTGGGCAGCCTGCCGGACACCGTGGTGTTCCAGGCCGACAGCTACCAGGACCTGTTCCAGCAGATCAGCGACTCGTTCGACAACAGCGTGCCGTTCACCCTCAAGCCCAAGCAACTGGCCCGTACCGAGCCACTGACTGCGCTGAACCGCATCCAGGTGCAGATGGGCGCGCTGAACAAAGAGGCCGGTGGTTATGTGCTGCTGAACTTCAGCCAGCTACTGGATGACGAGTTGCAGATGGTGATGGTGGGGCAGCATGACCTGGCCCGGGTGCTGGAGTTGGGGGCAGAGGTGGGGATCAAGGTTGAGCCCGCGCTGGAGGCACTGAAGGTCGCCGTACACATCTAAACCCTTACGCAGTCCCCGTGTAGGAGCGGGGGGGGGGGGGGGGGGGGGGGGGGGGGGGGGGCGGGGGGGGGGGGGGGGGGGGGGGCGTGGGGGGGGGGGGGGGGGGGGGGGGGGGCGGGGCCCCCCCCCGCCGCCCCCCCGCCCCCCCCCCCCCCCCCCCCCCCCCCCCCCCCCCCCCCCCCCCCCCCCCCCCCCCCCCCCCCCCCCCGCTCCTACAGGGGGCTGTGCAAGGCATTTCAGCCCAGCGCGGTATCCAGGAACATCATCACCGCAAACCCACCCATCAACCCCAGGGTCGCTGCTGTCTGGTGCCCATTGCGGTGGGTTTCGGGTATCACCTCGTGGCTGACCACAAAGATCATCGCCCCGGCCGCCAGGCCCATGCTGATCGGGTAGGCGAGGGCAAAGCCGGTCGAGATCCCCAGGCCGATCACCGCCCCTAGCGGTTCCATCAGCCCTGAGCCAATCGCCACCAGCGCTGCCTTCAGGCTCGACAGCCCGGTAGCGCGCAAAGCCAGCGCCACCGCCAGCCCTTCAGGGATGTCCTGGATGGCAATGGCGCTGGTCAGCGGCAGGCCGATGTTCATGTCGCCGTTGGTAAAACTCACCCCAATCGCCATGCCTTCAGGCAGGTTGTGCAAGGTAATTGCCATCACGAACAGCCACACCCGGCTGAAACGCTCGGTTTCAGGCCCGGCGACGCCGACGCTTTCATGCTCGTGCGGGGTAAAACGGTCCAGGCCCAGCATCAGCAACACGCCCAGGCCCATGCCCACCACCACCGTCAGCGCCGCCGCCGGGCCGCTGCCGGTAATCTCGCGGGCGGCATCCAGGCCGGGCAAAATCAGCGAAAACGAGCTGGCTGCGAGCATCATGCCGGCGGCAAAGCCGAGCATTACGTCCTGGTTGCGGGTACTGACGTCGCGCAATACCACTGCCAGCACCGCGCCCAGTGCTGTAGCACCAAACCCGGCAAGCCCACCCAGGCCCGCCAGGTGCAGGTTTTCCGAGTGGTCGCCATGAATAGCATTCCACAGGCTTGCCCCCAGCAGCGCGATCACTGCCAGCAGGCTCAGGGCCAGGCCAGCGCCGACCCACGGGCTGTTGCTTATCTGCTGGCGCCAGGCACTGAAGGGCGAGGGCGCTGCGGCGCTTTGCGTGTGTGCAGGGGGCATGTAAACCTCGAACTGAACGGATTGGGGCAGTTTAAGCAGTGACCTTCGCGCCCCGCCAAGGATTCCCTTCTATCGACGTGATAGCTGACTATGCTGTGCAGCAAAGCCTCTGGACGGGAGTTTAGGCATGGGATCGACATTCAACAGCCTGGTCGGGCTGATCATTCTGGCGCTGGATATCTGGGCCATTCTCAATGTGATCAAAAGTGGCAGTGAGGTGGGTATCAAGGTGCTGTGGATATTGCTGATTGCACTGCTGCCGGTGGTGGGGCTGGTGATCTGGGCGATTGCCGGGCCGCGGGGAAATGTGCGCATCTGAATGTTCCACGCACCCCTGTAGGAGCGGGGGGGGGGGGGGGGGGGGGGGGGGGGGGGGGGGCGGGGGGGGGCGGGGGGGGGGTGGGGGGGGGGGGGGGGGGGGGCCCGGCCGCCCCCCCCCCCCCCCCCCCGCCCGCCCCCCCCCCCCCCCCCCCCCCCCCCCCCCCCCCCCCCCCCCCCCCCCCCCCCCGCTCCTACAGGGGACTGCTGCACTGACATAGTCGGAAATGCAGCCGTGACAAAATTTTCACATTGGTTTAAACAGAATCCGCACCCGCACAATGCTGCGATGGTCTAGCACCACCGCCCTCTCCGCAAACCGCAATCCTAGGACCTTCCCATTCATGGCTAACACGGACGCCTTGAAGCAACGGGGCGCGCGAGCATCGTTCTCGCCGACCCTGAAATCCCACCTGGCCTACACGCTGCTCAGCGGCCTGGTGATCATGCTGATGCTCAGCCTCGTGCGCCTTGCGCTACTGGTCTACAACAGCGATATGGTCGGCGATACCCCGTACTCGACGGTCGCCGAAGGCTTCCTTAACGGCTTGCGCTTCGACCTGCGGGTGGTGGTGTACATCAGCATTCCGCTGTTGCTGGCCATGCTCAGCCCCTGGGCCATGGCCCGTCGCGGGGTGTTCCGTTTCTGGCTGACCCTCGCCTCGAGCGTGGTGATGTTCCTCGGCTTGATGGAAATGGACTTCTACCGTGAGTTCCACCAGCGCCTCAACGGCCTGGTGTTCCAGTACATCAAGGAAGACCCGAAAACCGTCATGAGCATGCTCTGGTACGGCTTCCCGGTGGTGCGCTACCTGCTGGCCTGGGCCTTTGGCACCTGGTTGCTGAGCCTGCTGTTCAAGGGTATCGACCGCATCACCCGTGGCCAGGGCGAACAACGCGTGGCGCCCTGGTACAACCGCCTGGCGGTGTTCATGGTGATCCTGCTGGTGGCCGTGGTTGCCGCCCGTGGCACGCTGCGTCAGGGCCCTCCGATGCGTTGGGGCGACGCCTTCACCACCGACTCCAACTTCGTCAACCAGTTGGGCCTGAACGGCACCCTGACCCTGATCGACGCCGCCAAGAGCCGCTTCGGCGAGGACCGCGCCAACATCTGGAAGCCAGTGCTGGAGCAGGGCGTAGCGACCGAAAGCGTGCGCAAGCAGTTGCTCACCCCGAACGACACCCTGGTCGATGCCGACGAGGCTGCCATCCGCCGCGACTTCCTGCCGCCGGCCGAGCGCACCCTGCCGATCAAGAACGTGGTGGTGATCCTGATGGAAAGCTTCGCCGGCCACTCGGTTGGCGCGCTGGGTAGCCCGAACAACATCACCCCGTACTTCGACAAGCTGGCCAAAGAAGGCCTGCTGTTCGACCGCTTCTTCTCCAACGGCACCCATACCCACCAGGGTATGTTCGCCACCATGGCCTGCTTCCCCAACCTGCCAGGCTTCGAATACCTGATGCAGACCCCGGAAGGCGGCCACAAGCTGTCAGGCCTGCCAGCCTTGCTCAGCGCCCGTGACTACGACGACGTGTACGTTTACAACGGCGACTTTGCCTGGGACAACCAGTCCGGTTTCTTCGGCAACCAGGGCATGACCACGTTCATTGGCCGTAACGACTTCGTCAACCCGGTGTTCTCCGACCCGACCTGGGGTGTGTCCGACCAGGACATGTTCGACCGCGGCAACGAGGAACTGGCCAAGCACGATGGCAAGAAGCCGATCTACGCGCTGCTGCAGACGCTGTCCAACCACACCCCGTACGCGCTGCCCAAAGACCTGCCGGTCGAGCCTGTGACCGGCCAGGGCCGCCTGGACGAGCACCTGACCGCCATGCGTTATTCGGACTGGGCGCTGGGCCAGTTCTTCGAGAAGGCGCATAAAGAGCCCTACTTCAAGGAGACCCTGTTCGTCATCGTTGGCGACCACGGCTTTGGCAACCACCAGCAGGTCACCGAGCTGGACCTGGGCCGTTTCAACGTGCCGCTGCTGCTGATTGCCCCGGGCATTCAGGAGAAGTTCGGTGCGGTGAACCACACCGTGGGCACCCAGGTCGACATCGTGCCGACCATCATGGGCCGCCTGGGTGGCCAGACCCGTCACCAGTGCTGGGGTCGCGACCTGCTCAACCTGCCTGAGGGCGACCAGGGCGTGGGCATGATCAAGCCGTCGGGCAGCGAGCAGATCGTCGGCCTGGTGCAGGGCGACCGCATCCTGATCGAGTCCAAGGACATGACCCCGCGCATGTACCGCTACCAGCTGGGCAGCGAGTTCAAGGCCGAGCTGATCGAAAGCCCGGACCAGCCGGAAATGCTCAAGAAGCTTGAGGCGTATATCCAGACGGCGACCAAGAGCCTGCTGGATAACACGGCGGGTGTGGTGCACGGTACGCCGAAGTAAATATCGGGGCCGCTTTGCGGCCCATTCGCGGGTAAACCCGCTCCCACAGGGATTGCACAGGATTCGAACCTTGTGCTGATCCTGTGGGAGCGGGTTTACCCGCGAATGGCCCACCACAAATGTTCCCGGACTGAACATTCCCCCCACCCCAAGGTCAGTTATTCAGGCATCACACACCGTGTGTTCCTTGACTCAGAGGGCTCGTTCAATGAAAGAGTGGGAAGTCATCTTTGCCGACCAGAAAGGCGAACCGTCCACATTGCTGCTGCATGCCGAGCATTGCCCCAGTGAGGAAGACGCCGCGCGTGCCATCCGTTCACACCTGTTTCCGGTGATGGACGAGCTGGACCTCAACGACTTCCAGGACCGCACCATTTCCCCCACCGCGCGCTGGCTCCGGGAGCACAGTGGCGTGACCATCACCGGCATCCACGAAGCGCCCTGAACCACACGTTTGCGCGGTGCCCTGGCAGGCACTACGCTGGTGGAAGGTGCCAGCCTATTCTGCGGGTTGGTACCGCATCAATTCGCGTCTTGCATCAGCTCGTACTGCCCGGCCGCTGCCGGCAGGTGCGTAGTGCACGGAAAGTCTATCCATAGCATTATTCAGGAGGACGTTTCATGAGCAGCCAGAACGACGATATCAGTAGCAACGTCCTGCGCCAGATGAAAGCAGGCGGTTTCGACTTCACCCAGATCCACCCCATCGAGTTCTATGCCGTATT
Organism: Pseudomonas sp. NPDC089408; assembly: GCF_044749445.1. Classification (NCBI taxonomy): domain Bacteria; kingdom Pseudomonadati; phylum Pseudomonadota; class Gammaproteobacteria; order Pseudomonadales; family Pseudomonadaceae; genus Pseudomonas; species Pseudomonas sp. NPDC089408. The sequence continues at coordinate 84,975 of NZ_JBIVHY010000018.1, read as the reverse complement.
CCCCGACGAAGCAGGGGCGCGACGTGCGGCCAGGCAGTTTCGCGGTGAATCGCTGAATGCCCAGGTCAAGGAGATGGGCGACGGTGCCTGGCACCTGGAACTGAGCAAGGTCATGTACGCCACCTACTTCGGGATCGGCGACTTTGAAGAGGCCTTCGAACAGTTGGTGACACCCTATGGGGGTGAGGTGGAAGGGTGGGGGGTCAAGCATGAGCGGCCTATAGCCTGACAGTCATGTGTGGTCTTGTTCGCGGCGGTTCGACGCCTCGATGAACCCGCTCCTACACAGGTATGTGCAGGCCATTGTAGGAGCGGGTTTACCCGCGAATAGGCCCTCAAAGCTTACGCCCAGCCATATGCCCCAAATAAGCCAGCAATGCATCCAGCTCCCGCTCACTCAACACACTCTGCGCAAACCCTGGCATCTTCGCCTGCGGCCACTGTCGCAACCGCTGCGGGTCCCTTATCAACATGCGCAAATAACCCGGCTGAAAATACTCGGTCGGGTTATGCGGCACATTCAAGTCCGGCCCCACCTGCGCATCCCCGGCGCCGTTCAACCGGTGGCAGGCCAGGCAGTTCTGCTGGAACAAGGCAAAGCCCTGGCGCACCGGGCTATCAGCCGGCAACTTCGGGTCGGGCAGCAACGCCGGAAAGCGCTGCGCTACCGGGGCCAATTGACGAATCGTGGAAATCTGGAACGGCCACTGCTCCGGGCGAATGCCGCTGGCCTGCGGTGCGGTCCACACCAGGTAGAACGGCCCTGCACTCGGTTTGCCCTGGCCCAGGGGCGGCCACGGCTTGCCTGGGTCTTCCACGGCCAGCCAGGCCCGTGCCGGCCCTGGCTGCAGCAGCGGTGCAGCGGGCATTTCTGCGGCAAAACCATCCTGTGCCACGGCCTGCAGGTGGTCGCTGGCGCTCACGCCTTGCAACAGCGCAGCCAGCGGCACTGCCCGGTAGTGCATGGGCCGTTTGTAGGAAACGTCCTGGTCGATGCTGATGTCCTGGGCCTGCGGGTGGCCGAGCAGTTCGGCGCTGCTCCACTGGCGCCCGTGGGCGCCCAGTTCAAGGTGCAGTTGCGCCGCCGACAGCGGCAGGCTCAGTAACAAGGCTAACAGGGCAAGGCATTGACGCATGGGCAACCTCCGACCATCAGGGCCAGCAGGTTACCTGTGCGCTGCCAGTTGGCGCCACCGCTGCAGTCAGCCGAACAAACGTGTCAGGTTCGGCAAGATCAGCAGTAAGGTGGTGGCGAATAAAATAAGCCCGGCTTGGCGAATTTTCGAGTGTCTGAACATGGCGGACCGCCTTCTTGTTGTTATTCCTGAATACCCGTTGGCTTCCTTGTCGCGCTTCGGGTCGATCGCAGTAGCGCTGCATGGCGCCTGAACTGCCTGCCTCTTGTAAGTGGATATACAACCAACAGTAGGGTGTGCGTCATCCATGTTTGAGAACCTTTTGTTCTAGTTGCCTGGTCCGATAATTGCGGTTTGCTATGAGGCCATGTGCCAGTTCGCTGACATGCTCTGGCTAGACACTGGCGTAACTGCCAGCGGCGACCCGACAAAATGTGACCGTTCGTCAGTGCAGCCTACTTGCTTGTACGTGCCTTTCGCGGCAGTCTCTACAGCAGATTCCCACCCATGTCGTTCAGGACTATCCCTATGTCGTTACGCATCTGCATCCTTGAAACCGATGTCCTGCGACCGGAGTTGACCGCGCAGTACCAGGGCTACGGCAGGATGTTCGAGCAGCTCTTCTCGCGTCAGCCGATCGCCGCCGAATTTCGTGTGTACAACGTAATGAACGGCGACTACCCCGCCGACACTGAAGTGTTCGATGCCTATCTTGTGACGGGTAGCAAGGCTGATTCGTTCGGTAGCGATCCGTGGATTCAGACGCTCAAGGCTTACTTGTTGAAGTTGTACGAGCGTGGCGAGAAGCTGCTGGGTGTGTGTTTTGGCCACCAGCTACTGGCGTTGACCCTGGGTGGCAAGGCCGAGCGGGCCGACAAGGGCTGGGGCGTGGGCATTCACCGTTATTCGCTGGCGGCGCATGCGCCGTGGATGGACCCTGAAGTGTCAGAGCTGACCTTGCTGATCAGCCATCAGGACCAGGTGACCGAGTTGCCGGAAGGCGCCACGGTAATTGCTTCCAGCGATTTTTGCCCGAACGCGGCGTACCACATTCGCGACCAGGTGCTGTGCTTCCAGGGGCACCCGGAGTTTGTGCACGACTACTCCCGGGCACTGCTCGATGCGCGCCAGGAATATTTGGGGGATGAGGTGTACCACAAGGCCGTGGCCAGCTTGGCGACCGAGCACCAAGGTGACCTGGTGGGGGAGTGGATGTTGCGGTTTATCCAGCAGCCATCAAAGGCTAGTGACAGCGCAGCATAAAGGGTTGCAGCCATTCGCGGGTAAACCCGCTCCCACAGGTAACCCGCAATGTTTGGCATTGTGGAGATCCTGTAGGAGCGGGTTTACCCGCGAAGAGGCCCTTAAAGCCAACCCGACTTCTTGAAGCTGGCATACAATCCCGCACACCCCGCGGCAATCACCCCCAGCACCGCAAAGTACCCGTAATGCCAGCTCAACTCCGGCATGTTCTGGAAGTTCATCCCGTACACCCCGGCAATCGCCGTGGGAAACGCCAGGATCGCCGCCCACGCCGCAAACTTGCGCTGCACGATGCTTTGCCGTGACGCCTCCAGCAGCATGCCGATCTCGATGGTCTGGCTGGCAATGTCGCGGATCCCGGCCAGGTCTTCCATCTGCCGCGTCACGTGAATCTGCACATCACGAAAATAGGGGCGCATGTTCTTGTCGATGAACGGGAAGCTCAGGCGCTGCAGTTCTTCGCTCACCTCAACCATCGGCGCCACGTAGCGGCGCAAGCGCAGGATGTCACGCCGCAGGCTGTGCAGGCGGCGAATGTCATCTTCTTGCAGCGAACCACCCAGCACGCTCTGCTCCAACGCTTCGATCTCGCCATGAATGGCTTCGCTGACCGGCTGGTAGTTCTCGGTGACGAAGTCGAGCAGGGCATACAGCACAAAGTCTTCGCCATGCTCCAGCAGCAGGGGCCGCGCTTCGCAGCGCTGGCGCACCATGGCGTAGGACTTGGAGTGGCCGTTGCGGCAGGTGATGATGTAGCCGTTGCCGGCAAAGATGTGGGTTTCGATGAACTCCAGCTTGCCTTCGTGGCGTACTGGCGAATAGGTGACGATGAACAGCGCATCGCCGAACGTTTCCAGCTTGGGCCGGCTGTGTTTTTCCAGGGCATCTTCGATGGCCAGTTCGTGCAGGTTGAACTGGCATTGCAGGTTGGCCAGCTCCTCGGCGTTGGGCTCTTCAAGGCCGATCCACACGAAGTGCCCCGGCTTGCGCGCCCACTCGCTGCCTTCGTCGATGCTGATGTTGGTGACCTTCCTGCCGGCGCTGTACACCGCTGACGCCACTACTCGACCCATGGTTGCCCGCTTATTCCGGTTGAACACGGGTTACAGCTTGGGCTGTAGCTGGCAGGAGAGCAACCTGTGCCGGCCTCTTCGCGGCGGTTCGACGCCTCGATAAACCCGCTCCTACAACGGCATGTGCAAGCCGTTGTAGGAGCGGGTTCACCCGCGAAGAGGCCGGCACAGGCAACCTAGCCTTGGGCCAGTTCCCCTTCCATCCGGTCAATGCACTGCTGCATCTGCCCTCGGCACTGTTCGATCAGCGCCGGCAGGTCCTGCAGGCTCATGCCTGCCGTGCCAATCGGCGGTAGCGAACGTACGATCACCGTGCGCTGGCGCCAGCTGTTCAGGCTCATGCGCCCGGCGTAGCGGCTGACGCACACCGGCACAATGGGCACACCCGCCTCGATGGCCATGTGAAACGCGCCTTTCTTGAACGCCAGCAACTGCTCGCCGGCATTACGCGTGCCTTCGGGGAAAATCCAGATCGAGGTGTCGTTTTGCAGTACCCGGGTGGTCTTCTGCAGGGCCTTGCGCGCCTGGTAGGCATTCTTGCGGTCGATCAGCACGTTGCCACCCAGCCAGAACAGCTGGCCGAACAGCGGCAGCCAGCCGAGGCTCTTCTTGCCGATGGCCACGGTGCGACGCGGTACTACCTGGCCCAGCACGAACAGGTCGAAGTTGGATTGGTGGTTGGCGATGATCACGCAGCCGGGCGGCTGGTCCCACAGTGGGCCGACCTCGGCCTTGACCTTGATGCGCATCAGCCAGGTGGCTGGGCGGCTGTAGAGGTAGGCGAATACGCGGCTGTTGTCGGGGTTGAACGGGCGGCAGAAGCCAATGAGTAGGCCAACGGCGCCGACAGTAAGAAAATGCAGCGCCAGCAGGAGCATGCGTAACGAATAAAGCATGGTACGACTCACACCAGACAGTCGCGGAGGAGTGTACGGGTGTGCACTGATTGGGGCAAATACCGGTGTAAGCCTGTGCTGGCCTATGCGCGGGTAAACCCGCTCCTACAACGGGCATGCATAACCTGTGTAGGAGCGGGTTTACCCGCGAAAGGGCCGGTGCGGCTAGCCCATATGGTGCTGATCCAGCTCGATCGCCTTGTCCAGCGCCTCCAGCAACCCCTTGCGCACCTTCAGCTTGGTGTTCTTGTGCGCCAGCATGTTCAGCTTCTTCAACTCCCGCGCCACCGTCAGCGCCGCGTCCTGCAACTGTTCAGCCGGCACCACCTTGTCGAGGAAGCCGGCATCCACCGCAGCTTGCGGGTCAAACACCTCGGCATTGATCACCGAGCGGTGGAAGGCCGAGCGGCGCAGGCGGTCGCGGGCCAGTTCGATACCGGCGTGGTGCATGGTCATGCCGATCTGCACTTCGTTCAGGCACACCTTGTACGGCCCCTCGACACCAATGCGGTAGTCGGCCGACAGCAGCAGGAAGGCACCCTTGGCCACGGCATTGCCCGGGCAGGCGACCACCACCGGGAACGGGTGCGACAGCAGGCGGCGGGCGAGGGTGGAGCCGGCGGTGACCAGGCTGATGGCTTCTTTCGGGCCGCTGGTCATCACCTTCAGGTCGTAACCGCCCGAGAGGATGCCCGGCTGCCCGGTGATGATCACCACTGCACGCTCTTCGACGGCGCGGTCCAGCGCGGCATTGAAGGCGTTGATGACGTCTGGCGAGATGGCGTTGACCTTGCCGTTGTTCAGGGTCAGGGTGGCGATGCCGTCTTCGGCGTGGTAGGTAATCAGCTCGCTCATGGCAGAGTCCTTTTGTTGGCGTGGCGACGACGTTACCCAGCGTCGGGGGCAAGGTAAAGCAGCAAGGCTGACTGGTCGGTCAGCGTTCAGCCGGGCTCAAGTGCAAATACATGAAAAATTTGAAAAAAATGCTTGCCAAAGGGCAGCGCTTTCACTAAATTAGCGCACCTCGACAGGCTGCAAGGCTTGAAGAGAAACGGTGAAGTGTCCGAGTGGTCGAAGGAGCACGCCTGGAAAGTGTGTATACGAGAAATCGTATCAAGGGTTCAAATCCCTTCTTCACCGCCACATTCTACGAAAAGCCCCCGTGCTGAAAAGCCCGGGGGCTTTTTGTTTTTGGGCCATTGGGGCTGCTGCGCAGCCCATCGCGACGCAAGGCCGCTCCTACAGGGGATCGCGTCGAATTCAGGTGAGCGCGGTCCCTGTAGGAGCGGCCTTGTGTCGCGATGGGCCGCAAAGCGGCCCCAAAATCTCAAAAACTTACCGAAGCCGAAAGCCGAGCCGTCCGCGGTGCCCCCTGGAACAGGTAGTTATCCCCCAGGTAATCCCCCACATCCCGCCAGTAACGCTTGTCGAACACGTTATCCACCGTCAGCCGCAGCACCGTGTCATAGCCCCCAATGCGCGTGCGGTAGCGGCTACCCACATCGAACACGGTATAGCCGCCAACCTCCACATTCCCCGCCTGGCTCGCATACTTGCTGGCGCTATAGCGCGCCCCGCCCAGCAGCGCCAGCCCCGCGACCGGCAGGCTGTATTCGGCGTGCAATGCCGCGCGGAACCGGGGTACGTTGATCGCCTGGTGGCCTTCATAGTCATCGGTTCCGCTGTTTTTCACCCGTGCCCGAATGGCCGCAGCGCTGGCTTGCACCTGCAGTTTCTGGGTCACCCAGCCGCTGGCGCCCAGTTCCAGGCCGGTGTTCTTCTGCTGGCCTTGCTGCACGTAGGTGAAGTTGCCGGCACCGTCCGGGCGCGCGTACTGGTAAGCCTGGCGAATCTGGAACAGCGCGGCGCTCAGGCTCAGGCCCTGCCAATCGTGCTTGAGGCCCAGTTCCAGCTGGTGTGACGTGGTGGGGGCGAGAATTTCAAACTTGTTCTCAGCAAACCACGGAGCAGTACCGCCCGCTGACAGACCTTTGGAATAGCTGGCGTAGACGGTGGTATCTGCCTGCGGCTTATAGATAAGGGCAGCATTGGGCAACAACTCGTACTGCCGGGTATGGCGCCCGGCTAGGCCATTCTCATCCCAAGTCTTTTCATCCAGGCGCACTTCACGGGCGCCCAGCACCGTCTGCCATTGCTCGTTGAAGCTGATGCGGTCGCTGACGAACAGGCCGTACTGGCGGCTGTCCAGGCGCCGCTCGCTGGCGCCGATCGGCTTGTCGGACGGCTCGAAGGCCGGGGCGCCAGTGTGGATGTTGCCGGTGCCGAGCCACTCGTTGTAGTACGGCCGCTGGTCCAGCGTGCGCCACTGCGCACTGCTGCCCATGGTCAGCTCATGGCCCACGCCCAGTGCATCGAAACGCCCGTTGAGCATGGCCTGGGCCTCATCGGTGCGGCGGGTGTCGTCGGGGCTGCGGAAGTCGTAGATGTCGTAGTCACCATTGCTGCCGAAGAACGCCCCTTCGCTGGAACCCCAGGCAAACGCGCTGTAATCATCGATCACCACCTTGCTGCGCGAGGCGCTCAGGGTGCCGGTCCAAGCCTCGTTGAAGCGGTACTCGAAGCGCCCGCCCAGGTTCAGCGAGTCGTTCTGTACCGGCTTGGCCCAGTCCTGGTAGGCCAGGCGGTCATCCGGGTCGACGCCGTGCGGCACTTCGCTGCCGCCGAGCAGCTGGTAACCCGGCACCGAGCGCTGTTCGCGGTGCTGGTATTCGGCGTCCAGCTGCAGGGTGGCATCCGGGCTGATCTGCCAGTCGAAGGCGAGCGAGGCGAAGTCACGTTTGCCGTCGGCGTGGTCGACGTACGAGCGGATGTCTTCGTGGGCCAGGTTGGCGCGCAGGCCAAACTGTTTCTCGCTGCCAAACCAGCCACCCAGGTCGGTGGCCAGGTAGCGTTCGCCCTGTTCGTTGGTCGATACGGTGATGCTGCGCACATCTTCGGCGCGCTTGGTCACGTAGTTGATCAGGCCGCCCGGCTCGGACACACCACTCTGCAGCCCGGACAGGCCTTTGAGCAACTCCACCTGCTGCTTGTTCTCCAGGGCCACATTCTGCTCGCCGGCGATGGTCTGGCCGTTGATGCGGTAGCTGCTGGCGGCATTCAGCTCGAAGCCGCGCACGTTGAAGTTTTCGTAGTAGCCGATGGGGGCATAGCTTTCGCCGACCGAGGCGTCGCTTTGCAGCACTTCGCTGAGCTTGCGCACCTGGCGGTCCTCCAGCAGTTGCTGGCTGAACACGCTGATCGAAGCCGGGGTGTCGAGCAACGGCGCAGGCTGAAAGCCGCCCACTGCGGCCTGATGGGCCTGGTAGCCGTCGTTGGCGTAGGTATCGGTCACCTGCAGCGGGGCCAGGAGCACGCTGTCTTCGGCAAGCGCATGGGGGCAATGCAGGGCCAGGCCCAGGCTGAGCAGGCTCAGGGGCAGGCGAGGGTGACGCGGGGGCATGCGGTGGGGCTCCTGGGGCGCGGTACCTGTGCGGGCCCTTTCGCGGCGGTTCGACGCCTCGATAAACCCGCTCCTACAACAGGCGGTGATATCCCTGTAGGAGCGGGTTTATCGAGGCGTCGAACCGCCGCGAAGAGGCCCGCACAGGCCATGAAAAAGGCGGCATCTTACCAGCCACCTCCAACATAAAACGATCCACGCCCCGCGATATGCAGTCAGCCAGCCCGCGTAGGCCGCTTGTGCTGGCGCCAGTTGTCATCGATCTTCGACCAGGTCTTGCCATCGGTAATGGCCATCAGTTTGCGACCGTCCTTGAAGGTGGCCAGGAAGGTGGCTTCTTCTTCCTTGCCCCCCAGCCACAGCCCAGCCAGCAGCCCCACCGGCCCGGCTACCAGGGCGCCGGCCACGCCCCAGCCCAGGGCGCTGCCCAGGCTACGGCTGGGCTCCAGGCTGGCCAGGCGCAAGTCGCTGATACGGGCCAGGGAAATCCGCTCACCCGGGGACGGGCTGCGCGGGGTCTTGAGTGTGAGCGATCCATTGCGATACTCGCCTTCACCTTGCAAGAAATCGCCGGATTGCACCGTGAGTCTTGTCATAAAGTTGTCCTGTCAGGGATAGCGCATTTGACCAGCGCCTACTGAGCGCTGCCGGGGTAGGCAAGTCAACGGCAAGGCGACGGAGGGTAGCGTGGTGGATTGTCGCCCTCACGGTGTAGGAGCGGCCTTGCGTCGCGAAGGGCCGCGCAGCGGCCCCGGCAATATCGGCGGCGAAGCTACAAAGGTGGGGCCGCTGTGCGGCCCATCGCGACGCAAGGCCGCTCCTACAGGGGTTATGCGTCAGCTTTGCGGGGAGAGATAAGCCAGGCCAGCAACGCCAAAGCCCCAATCACCAACCCCGCCACCACAATGCCCATCCAGCCCTGGCGCTGGAACAACTGCGTCCCCAGCAACGACCCCAGCGCCCCGCCAATGAAGTAGCAGGTGATGTACCCGGCATTCAGCCGCGTACGCGCCTCGGGCCGCAGGGCGATCACTGCGTTCTGGTTGCTCACATGGACCAACTGCACCGCCAGGTCGAGCATCAGCACGCCCAGCAGCAAGGCCAACAGCGATTGCTCGGCAAACCCCAGTGGCACCCACGACAGCAACAGCACCACCAGGCCCACCGTGGTCCCCAGCGACCCCTTGCCACGGTCGGCCAGGCGCCCGGCCCAGTTGGCCGACAGCGCACCCGCCGCACCGGCCAGGCCGAACAGGCCGATCACAGCATCCGAATAGTGGTACGGGCCGTTGGCGAGCAGGAACGCCAGCGGTGTCCAGAACAGCGCGAACAGGCTGAACGCCAGCAGGCCGAGCAGCGAGCGCAGGCGCAGCACCGGTTCTTCAAGGAACAAGCGGAATACCGAGCCGATCAGTGCCGGGTACTTCAGCCCGGCATGGCTGTGGTGCTGCGGCAGACTGCGGTACAGCGCCACGGCAGTAATCGCCATCAGCACTGCGGCCAGCACGTAGATGCTGCGCCAGCCGCCCAGCTCGGCCATGAAACCGGCCGCGGTACGCGCCAGCAGAATGCCCAGCAGCAGGCCGCTCATCAGCGTGCCCACCGCACGCCCGCGCTGATGCGGCTCGCTCAAGCTGGCGGCCATCGGTACGAGGATCTGCGCCACCACCGAGAACAGCCCGGTCAGCGCCGTGCCGAGAATCAGCCAGGGCAGGTTGGGTGCGCAGGCGCTGATCACCAGGCCAGCGGTGGCAATGAGGGTCATCACGGTAATCAGCCGGCGCTGTTCGAACAGGTCGCCCAGCGGGGCCAGCAGCAACAGGCCGGCGCCATAGCTGAGCTGCGCGGCAATCACGATGCTGCCGGCGCTGGCAGTGCTCAGGCCGAACTGCTGGGCAATGCTGTGCAGCAGCGGTTGGGCGTAGTAGTTGCTGGCCACGGCCAGGCCGGTGGCGGTGGCCATCAGCAGGATCAGGGCGCGGCTGAGGGTGGGGGTGTGCATGCGGTTCTCGTGGCGGCAGTGGTAAGTGGGCAGGATTATCAGCAAGTATCTGGCATGACACCAATGTATAGTTTTCAACTAATCCATCTTGAAAGCAGATAGATCGATGAACCTCAAGCAGCTTGAGTACGCCCTTGCCGTGGCCGACACCGGCAGCTTTACCCGCGCAGCCGAGCGCTGCCATGTGGTGCAGTCGGCGCTCAGCCACCAGGTGGCGCGGCTGGAGGCGCAACTGGGTGTGAGCTTGTTTGAGCGTAGTTCGCGGCGGGTGCGGTTGACTCCGGCAGGGGAGGCCTTCGTGCTCAGCGCCCGGCCGGCAGTAGAGGCGGCCCGGCGCATTGCTGACGATGTGGCGGCCGCGTGCGGCCAGGTGCGCGGGCGGTTGGCGATTGGCGAGATCAGCTCGCTGACGGCGCTGGACCTGGTCGACCTGTTGGCGGTGTTCCATGGCCGTTACCCGGATGTGGACGTGCGCTGGCTCACGGCCAAGAGCGAGCTGTTGATAGCCGATGTGCTTGAGCGGCGCCTGGACGTGGGCTTTATCGGCCTGTGGCAGGGCGAAGTGGTGCAGGGGGTGCAGCACCGCTTGCTGGCCCGCGAAGAGCTGGTGGCGCTGTTGCCACTGGGGCACCGGCTGGCGGGCAGGGCGCAGCTGGCGCTGGCCGACCTGGCGGGCGAGGTGCTGGTGGACTTCCCGGAAGGCACCGGGGCGCGGCGGCAGACCGACGAGGCGTTTCAGGCGGCGGGGTTGCAGCGGCGGGTGCAGTTCGAAATCGGGCATGTGCGCCTTGTGGAGAAGTTCGTGCAGCGGGGCATGGCGGTGGGCCTGGTGGCGGAACAGGTGGCCCGCAGCTTTGAGGGCGTGGCGGTGGCGCGGCTGGTGGATGCGCCGGTGCGGCACCTGTATGCGGTGTGGTCGGCCAGCCCTACGCCGGCTGCGCGGGCTTTTCTGGAGGTGATGGAGCAGCGTTTGGGCATGGGGAATGGGTGAGCCTGTGGCGGCCTCTTCGCGGCGGTTCGACGCCTCGATAAACCCGCTCCTACAACGGTATCACCGCCCGTTGTAGGAGCGGGTTCACCCGCGAATAGGCCCCCACAGGCCACCCCTCAATCAGGCTGCAAACCCACCATCCACAGTCAAACTGGCCCCGGTGATATACCCCGCTTCAGGCCCCGCCAGGTAAGCCACAAAGCTGGCAATCTCATCCGCCTCGCCATACCGCCCGATCGCCATCAGCGGGATCAGGCTTTCGGCAAACTCGCCGCTGGCCGGGTTCATGTCGGTGTCCACCGGCCCTGGCTGCACGTTGTTCACGGTAATTCCCTGCGGCCCTAAATCGCGCGCCATGCCGCGGGTCAGGCCGACCAGCGCCGACTTGCTCATGGCATACGGCGCGCCGCCGGCAAACGGCATGCGCTCGGCGTTGGTGCTGCCGATGTTGATGATGCGCCCACCCTGACCCATGTAGCGCGCTGCTGCCTGGCTGGCAACGAATACGCTGCGTACGTTCACCGCCAGCATGCGGTCGAACTCGGCCAGGTCGAACTCGGTCACCGGGGCCACGGCCAGTACGCCCGCGTTGTTGACCAGAATGTCCAGCCGGCCGAAGGCCTTCACGGCGTCATCCACGGCCAGTTGCACGGCCGCTGCATCGGCGCTGTCGGCGCGCAGCGCCAGGGCCTTGCCGCCGTTTTCGCTGATTTCCCGGGCCAGTTCTTCGGCCGGGCCGGCAGAGCTGACGTAGGTAAAGGCCACCTGCGCGCCTTCGCGGGCCAGGCGCCGCACGATGGCCGCGCCAATACCACGGGAACCGCCCTGTACCAGGGCTACTTTGCCTTCGAGTGTAAGTTGCTTGGACATGCTGATCTCCTGCTGGAAGCCAGGCCGAAATGCCTTGGATGGGCGCAGTATCGGCGCTTGATTACCTGCTGATAAGATGGCAATCACTATCAGCAGAGTAAACCTTTGGTTGCCAATCGTGGCTATGGAATCGTTCAACGCGTTGGAGTGCTTCATCCGCAGTGCCGAGGTCGGCAGCTTTGCCGAGGCGGCAAGGCGCTTGCACATTACCCCCGCCGCCGTGGGCAAGCATGTTGCCCAGCTGGAAGCGCGCCTGGGGGTGCGGTTGTTCCAGCGTAGTACCCGCAAGCTGACCTTGACCGAGGCGGGGCAGCGATTTCTCGGTGAGGTGAGTGACAGTTTTCGCACCATTCAGTACGCCGTGGCCAACCTGGCCAGTGCCGAGGGGCAGCCGGCGGGGTTGTTGCGGGTAAGCATGGGCACGGTGTTCGGGCGGCTGTATGTGTTGCCGTTGTTGGGCGAGTTCTTGCGCCGCTACCCGGCGATTACCCCGGACTGGCATTTCGACAACCGCCAGGTCGACCTGATTGGCCAAGGCTTCGATGCGGCGATTGGTGGGGGGTTCGAGCTGCCGCCCGGGGTGGTAGCGCGCAAGCTGACCCCGGCGCATCGGGTGCTGGTGGCGGCGCCGGCGTATTTGCAGCGGCATGCGCAGATACAAGACCCGCAGGTGCTGCAGCGGCATGACGGCATCCTGATCCGTTCACCGCAGACCGGGCGGGTGCGTTCGTGGCCGCTGACCAGCCGCTGGCAGGCGCAGCAGCCGTTGCAATTGCGCCAGGCGATGACCATGAGTGATTCGGATGCGGCGTGTGCGGTGGCCGAGCAAGGGCTGGGGATCGCCCTGGTGAGTTTGCCGTTTGCCGTGCCTTACCTGCAGGCCGGTCGGCTGCGGCGGGTGTTGCCGGACTGGTATGTGGACGATGGGCACATCAGCCTGTATTTCGCCGAACACAAGCTGCTGCCGGGCAAGACCCGGGCATTTGTCGATTTTGTGGTGGAGCAGTTTGAAGGGCAGGGGTTGGCGGGGCGGTTTGATGCACTGCAGGCCCTTTAGAGAATTGTTGCTGTGCCGGCCTCTTCGCGGGTAAACCCGCTCCTACAACAAGCGGTGATACCTGTGTAGGAGCGGGTTCATCGAGGCGTCGAACCGCCGCGAAGAGGCCGGTTCAGGTAACCTCAACAATGAACAAGATCTGCGCCCCCAGGCTCACCTCATCATCAACCTTCTTGCCCAGCAACAACTGCCCCAGCGGCGAACGCGGGGTGATCACTGTCACCAGCTCATCCCCCTCGCCAATCTTCAACCCTGCCGCCTCCGGCCCGAGGAACATCCGGCGTTGCCCGCCGTCTTCATCCTCCAGCGTCACCAGGTTGCTCACCTGCACCCCGCGCGCCGGGTCATAATCACGCAGCAGCAGTTGCTGGTAGATCAGCAGCCCCTGGCGAATCTCGGCACTGCGCCGCGCCTGGCCGGTGGCCAGGTACGAGGCTTCCAGGCCCAGGGTGTCGTACTTGTTCTCGGCGATGTTTTCTTCGGCGGTAGCCGCTTCATAAGCCGTTTGCGCCGCGCGGGTCAGCACGTCCAGGTCATGTTCGAGGGTGGCGACGATCTGCGCCAGCAGGCCGGGCTTGTCCATGGTCAGTAACAGAACTCCAGCACGTTGGCCTGGCTTTTGTCGGTAGGCGCTGTGCGGTTCTGTTGCAGCCAGAATTGGCACTTGGGGCTGTTGAGGTTGCGCGGGTTGCCTTGGACGGCGTCGGTGGCCTGTTGCAGTTCCTGCTTTTGCAGGATGTCTTTGTAGCGCTCGAACATTTCGGCCTGGGCGTCCTGTGTCGGGGCCGGGGCAGCAGGTGCGGCAGGGCGATACGCACTTGGGGCCACCGCCTGGGCCAGTGGCTGCACCTGCTGGGGCCACAACTGCAGGCTCAGCCACAGGCTGGCAGCAATGGCCACGGCGCCCAGCCACAAGCCCAGGGCAACGCACAGAATCAACGGCAGCGGCTTGAGGGTGATCTTCAGTTCACGGTGGCGGGGCATGGCTGCCTCCTGGCAGGGGTTGGTCGGGGGCATTGTCGCACGCGAGTGGTTTTTAGGGGGGAGGAAGGATTTGGGCTGTAGGGTGCTTGGCTTTGGTTTTTGTGGTGGTGCTGATATCGAGCGCCGCCCGCGCGGCGCTTCGCGGGACAAGCCCGCTCCCACATTTGTTTCGGGCCAGTCAATCCTGTGAAGTTACCTCTGTCCGCCTTGTTTGTTCCATTTGGTATCGGGGGAGGCCAGTCGTCCTTCACCTATCTCCTGACATGCACCAAGGGTGCGCGCGCGAATGTAACAGGAGGGATTGGCCCGAAACAGATGTGGGAGCGGGCTTGTCCCGCGAAGCGCCGCGCGGGCGGCGCTCGATATCAGCAACCCTGAAGAGCTAAAGCCAGGCACCTGAAAGGCACTAGCCAACTCCAGCCAACCGCCTGGCAACCCCCACCCGCCTTCCCGACTGGCAAATTGCAGCAAATCATGCGCAGAATTCGCGGTTTTTGCACCAGCACGGGAGGGGCGCATGAAAGCCACCTGGGACATCTTCTGCAGCGTCGTCGACAATTACGGCGATATCGGCGTGACCTGGCGCCTGGCCCGGCAACTGGTGGCCGAGCATGGCCTGGCGGTGCGCCTGTGGGTGGATGACCTTAACGCCTTCACGCCCATGTGCCCCGGCGCCGATGCCTGCGCCGCGCAGCAATGGCAGCAAGGGGTGGACGTGCGCCAGTGGCCGGCGGCCTGGTTGCCGGTAGCGCCAGCCGACGTGGTGATCGGCGCGTTTGCCTGCCAGCTGCCGGCGGCCTATGTCGAGGCGATGCGCGCCCTGCCTCGGCCGCCGCTGTGGCTGAACCTGGAGTACCTCAGTGCCGAGGACTGGGTAGAAGGCTGCCATGGCCTGCCTTCGCCGCAGCCCAACGGCCTGCGCAAGGTGTTTTTCTTCCCGGGCTTTACCGAAAAAACCGGGGGGTTGTTGCGCGAAGGTTCGCTGCTGGCGCGGCGTGATGCCTTGCAGCAGTCGGCTGATGCGCGCCTGGCGTTTCTGCACGGGCTTGGCGTAAACCCTGAGCCGGGTGCGTTGCTGGTGTCGCTGTTTGCCTATGAAAACCCGCAACTGGCCAACTGGCTCGGTGCCCTGGCCACCGGCGGGCAACCCTGCCATCTGCTGGTGCCGCAAGGTCGCATCGTTGCAGGGCTCAGCCAGTGGCTTGGCGAGGCGGCTTTGCAAGTGGGTGATGTACGCAAGCGTGGCACGCTGACCGTGCAGGTGCTGCCTTTCGTCAGCCAGGACGACTTCGACCGGCTGTTGTGGAGTTGCGACTTCAACGCGGTGCGCGGCGAAGATTCGTTCGTGCGTGCGCAATGGGCCGGGCAGCCGATGCTGTGGCACATCTACGTGCAGGACGAGAACGCCCACTGGGAAAAGCTCGAAGCGTTCCTCGCGCATTATCGACGCGGTTTGTCAGACGATGCCGACACCACACTGCTTGGCCTGTGGCGCGCCTGGAACATGGATTTCGACATGGCCCAGGCCTGGCAGGCGGCCCGCCAGCATTGGCCGGAACTGCAGCAGCATGCCCGTCGCTGGGCGGCGCAGCAGGCCGCTCAGCCGGACCTTGCCATGACGCTGGTACAGTTTTACCGAAATTGGCTATGATATGCGGCCTCGATTTTTATAAATCCATCCAGATTCGGATACTTCGTAATGAAAACTGGTAAAGAACTGAAACCCGGTACCGTACTGCGGATCGACAACGACCCGTGGCTGGTTCAAAAAGCTGAGTTCACCAAGTCGGGCCGTAACAGCGCGATCATGAAGACCAAGCTGAAGAACCTGCTGACCGGCTACAAGACCGAAACCGTATACGGTGCGGACGACAAGCTGGACGACGTGATCCTGGATCGCAAAGAAGCGACCCTGTCGTTCATCAGCGGTGACTCGTACACCTTCATGGACACCACCGACTACACCATGTACGAACTGAACGCCGAAGACATCGACGCCGTTCTACCGTACATCGAAGAAGGCATGGAAGACATCTGCGAAGCCGTGTTCTTCGAAGGCCGCCTGGTATCGGTAGAACTGCCGACCACCATCAGCCGTCAGGTTGTCTACACCGAGAACGCTGCTCGCGGCGACACCTCGGGCAAGGTCATGAAGCCTGCCAAACTGAAGAACGGTACCGAGATCCAGGTTGCCGACTTCATCCAGATCGACGAGTGGATCGACATCGACACTCGCGACAACAGCTTCAAAGGCCGTTCCAAGAAGTAATTTTCTTGTGATGCGCCAAAAACCCGGCCTCGGCCGGGTTTTTTTGTGTGCGATTTCTGCAGCTTTAGACGGTCACGTGCAGCCGCACATCCACATTCCCGCGGGTGGCATTGGAATACGGGCACACCTGGTGCGCCTTTTCCACGAGCCCTTCGGCATCGGCCTGGGCCAGGCCCGGCAGGTTGATGTGCAGGTCGATGTCCAGGCCGAAACCGCCCGGGATCTGGCCGATGCCCACTTTGGCGGTGATCGAGGCGTCTGCCGGCAGGGCTTTCTTCTCTTGCCCGGCCACGAACTTCAAGGCGCCGATGAAGCATGCCGAGTAACCGGCAGCGAACATCTGCTCGGGGTTGGTGCCGTCACCGCCTGCGCCGCCCAGTTCCTTGGGGGTGCTCAGCTTGACTTCCAGCTTGCCGTCGCTGGAGCGGGATTTGCCGTCGCGCCCACCGGTGGAGGTAGCTTCTGCGATGTACAGCGGAGTGACCTTTTGCATCTTGAGCCTCGCTAATGTGCTGTGCGCTCCCGTTGAAGGAGGGCGCGGGTTGGTGTGGGATTTAAATTAGCGCGCAATTAGTTAGCGCGCAAGATAAATATTCACTGTTCCGCCAAACGGCCATTGCACAGCTTAGTCGTCAGAGGTTTTTCTGCAGGCTTTCGCGCAGGTTCAGCAGGTCGGCCTGCAATTGCTGCAACTGCTGCAGGCTGCGGCCACTGGCCTTGAGGATACACTGTGGCACCTCCTTGGCCTGCTGTTGCAGGGCGCGGCCCTTGTCGGTCAGTTGCACCAGCACCACCCGTTCATCCTCCCGGCTGCGGTTGCGCTGCAGCAGGCCTTCGCTTTCCAGGCGCTTGAGCAGCGGGGTTAGCGAGCCGGGGTCGGTCAGCAGGTGCTGGCTGATTTCGCCCACGGTGAGCCCGTCACGCTCCCATAGCACGAGCATGGCCAGGTATTGCGGGTACGTCAGGCCCAGCGCCTGTAGCAGCGGTTTATAGACTTTGGTCATCAGCAACGAGGTGGAGTGCAGGGCGAAACAGACCTGGTTGTCCAGCAGCAGCTCGTCACAGGAGGCTTGGGTGTCGGCGTTCATGCAGGTCCTTGAGGGTCATCAATGGGAAATTCTGGCACTGATCACGCGTGCGCGCATTACGCGCGCAGTTCGCTGCGCAGGGCCAGGTCCCAGGGTGGAATCGGGCTGAAGCGGCTCTTGAGGAATTCGAGCAGCAAACGGCTGCGAGAGTTCGTTTCATGTTCAAGGCGCAGCGCATAAATGCCACTGGTCTCGGCTTCAGGCAGGCCGCCGTCGCAAAATAATGGCACCAACTCGCCGCGCAGCAGATATTCGCTGATCAGCCAGGTGGGCAGGTGGGCAATGCCCAGGCCGGCGAGCGCGCCGAATAGCAGGGTTTCGGCGTTGTTGGCGGCCATGCGCATGCGTGCCGGGCGGTACAGGCGGGTTTGCCCGCCAACCTCGAAGCGCCAGGCGAAGGGCGGCGCCAGGCCGTCCCAGTCAAGGCCATCATGCCCGGGCAATTCGCTGGGGCAGGTGGGCATGCCGCGGCTGGCCAGGTAGGCCGGGCTGGCGCAGGCGATGCGCACCATGTAGGCCAGCGGCGTGGCGACCAGGCGGGTGTCGGCCAGCGGGCCGGCGCGCAGCACCAGGTCGACCTCGCCCAGGTGGCTGCCGTGCAGGTCGACGAAGCTGTCGATCAGGCGCAGTTGCACGTCCAGGCCCGGGTAGGCCACCAGGAAATCGGCAATGGCCGGGGCCAGGTGGCGGCGGCCAAACGCGGCGGGGGCGTCGATGCGAATCAGCCCTTCGGGTGCATTGCTCAACGACACCGCTTCGGCGCGGGCCAGGCGCAGCTCTTCGATGATGCGCCTGGCCCGCTCGGCAAAGGCATTGCCCGCAGGGGTTGCGCGCACGGCATGGGTGCTGCGGGTGAACAGGCGGCTGCCCACGGCACTTTCCAGGTTATCGATGCGCCGCGCCACGGCGGACGGCGTCAGCGGATGGCGGCGGGCAGCGGCGGAGAAACTGCCGGTTTCCAGCACATCGAGGAACAGGCTCAATTGGTCGGTGAGAGTATCGGGGCTCATGGCTGCCTTGCTTTTGCGAAAAACGCACAGCCATTGTGCGCTGCTGTGCGTTTCCCCGCCAGCGCGCAATCGTTAGCATGCTCGCATTATCTGTACAGGCAAACGAGGCCCTGATGATCGAGTGGTTGTTGTATATCGTGCTGGGCGCTGCCCTGGGCACCATGGGGGGCTTGTTCGGCATTGGTGGCGGGCTGATCGCGATCCCGGCGCTGGGCGTGCTGTTTGGCCTGGACCAGCAATTGGCGCAGGGTACGGCGCTGGTGATGGTGGTGCCGAACGTGCTGCTGGCGCTGTGGCGCTATCACCAACGCAACCGCATCGAACTTCGCCATGCTGTGCCGCTGTCGCTGTGCAGCTTCGTGTTCGCCTGGCTGGGGTCGATCTGGGCGGTGGGGCTGGATGCGCAGTCCATGCGCCTGGGCTTTGTCGGCTTCCTGGTGGCACTGGCGGTGTGGAACGTGGCGCGGATGTTCATGAAGGTGGCGCCGGCCAGTGCCGAAATGCGTTACGCATGGCCTTGGCTGGGTGTGCTGGGCAGTTTTTCCGGCACCATGGGCGGCCTGTTCGGGGTGGGCGGGGCGGTGGTGGCCACGCCGATCCTGACCAGTGTGTTCGGCACCACCCAGGTGGTGGCGCAGGGGTTGTCGCTGGCCCTGGCGGCGCCCAGTACCTTGGTCACCCTGGTGACTTACGGGGTGCATCACAGTGTTGTCTGGGGTGTGGGGTTGCCGTTGGCGGTGGGTGGTTTGCTGAGCATCAGCTGGGGGGTGAAGTTGGCCCATGCGTTGCCGGAAAAGGTGTTGCGGGCGATGTTCTGTGTGTTTTTGGTGGTGTGTGCGGTGATGCTTGGTTTCGAACTTTGAGAATTTGGGGCCGCTTTGCGGCCCATCGCGACGCAAGGCCGCTCCTACAGGGGACCGCGTACCCTTGTAGGAGCGGCCTTGCCGGGGCGCCGGACCGGTCGGATGGGCTGCCCAGCAGCCCCGGCTTACTTGAACCCTTCGACAATATAGCCAGCCATGCAGTCAGTAATCGGCGAAGGGTTCTGGGTACTGCGCACCAGCATCACATTGGCCACCGGCAGCTGCGGTAACCCTTCTTTCTCACCCAGAATCCGTATGTTGCCGCCAATCAGGCTCTGCAACTGCGCCGTCACCGCCAACCCCGCCGTAACAATGGCAAAGATCGCCGCCAGGCTCGGGCTGGTGTAGGCGATGCGGTAATCGATGCCCTGTGCCTCCAGTGCATTACAGGTCCAGGCCCGGCAGAAGCAGTCGGTATTGAACAACGCCACCGGCATCGGCCGTTGTTCCTGCGGGCAGAAGCCTTCGGCGGCAGCCCACACCAGGCGTTCCTGGCGCAGCAGTTGGCCTATCTCGTTGCCCGGCTCGCGGGTGACGATGGTCAGGTCCAAGTCCTGGCGCAGCATCAATTGCTTGGACGAATCGCAATGCACCTCCACCTGCACCAGCGGGTAGGCCTGGGCAAAACTCGACAGGATGGTTGGCAGAAAGCGCATGGCGTAATCATCCGGCGTGCCGATGCGCACCAGGCCGACCATGTGCGGCATGCGCAGGGTGTTGAACACTTCGCCATGCAGCTTGAGGATGCGCCTGGCGTAGCCCAGCAGCACCTGGCCTTCGGCGGTCAGCCGGACCTGGCGGCCGTCGCGCTCGAACAGCTGGCGCTGCAGGATGTCTTCTTCCAGGCGTTTCATCTGCATGCTGACCGCCGACTGGGTGCGGTTGACCACCTCGCCGGCGCGGGTGAAGCCGCCTTGCTCGGCGATGGCGATGAAGGTGCGCAGCACGTCCGCATCGAGGCTCTGGTACTGGGACATTGCATCAATCTCCGAGATGCATGGCATCAGAAACATTCGTTGGATTGATCTTATGCCCGGCGTGACACTGGGGCCATCAACACGGAGGGCTTCACGATGAAAGGTCATGTCAGCAGCATCCATCAACCTGCCTTTACCCTGAACCACCTGTGGCATGCGGCCTTGCAGCGCCCGGCGCGCTGGCTGCAACTGTACCGCCAGCGCCAGGAGCTGGCCCGCCTCAGTGATGCGACTTTGCATGATCTGGGGTTGAGCCGGGCGGATATCCAGCAAGAGGCCGAGCGGCATTTCTGGGATGATCCACTGCGTAAATAAGGTAATCCCGTGCTGGCCTCTTCGCGGGTGAACCCGCTCCCACAGTTTGGCACAGGGCCTGAACGCTGTGCTGTACCTGTGGGGGCGGGTTTACCCGCGAAGAGGCCGGTGTAGCCAGCCTTGATTCAGCGCCTTACTTGCTTCAGCGTCTCGGCAATCAAAAACGCCAACTCCAACGACTGGTCAGCATTCATCCGCGGATCACAATGGGTGTGATACCGGTCCGACAACGCATCCTCGGTAATCGGCCGCGCGCCACCGATGCATTCGGTAACGTTCTGCCCGGTCATCTCGATATGAATGCCGCCCGCATGGCTACCCTCGGCCTGGTGCACCTGGAAGAACTGCTTCACCTCATCCAGAATCTGCGCAAAATCACGGGTCTTGTAGCCGCTGCTGGCCTTGATGGTGTTGCCGTGCATCGGGTCGGAACTCCACAACACCTTTCGCCCTTCGCGCTCTACGGTGCGGATCAGCCCCGGCAGGTGGTCACCCACCTTGCTCGCACCCATGCGCACGATCAGGTTCAGGCGCCCCGGGTCGTTGGCCGGGTTGAGCGTGTCGATCAGGCGGATCAGCTCTTCAGGGTTCATGCTCGGGCCAACCTTGACCCCGATCGGGTTGTGCACCCCACGCAGGAACTCGACATGGGCGCCGTCCAGCTGGCGCGTGCGGTCGCCGATCCACAGCATGTGCGCCGAGCAGTCGTAGTAGTCGCCGGTCAGGCTGTCCTGGCGCACGAAGGCTTCTTCATAGTTCAGCAGCAGCGCTTCGTGGGCGGTGAAGAAGCTGGTTTCGCGCAGCTGCGGCGCGCTGTCCAGGCCGCAGGCACGCATGAACGCCAGGGTTTCGTCGATGCGGTTGGCCAACTGGTGGTACTTGTCGGCCAGCGCCGAGTTGGCGATGAAATCGAGGTTCCACTTGTGCACCTGATGCAGGTCGGCAAACCCGCCCTGGGCGAAGGCGCGCAGCAGGTTGAGGCTGGCGGTGGCCTGGTGGTAGGCCTGCAGCAGGCGGTCCGGGTCGGGGATGCGGCTTTTCGCGTCGAAACCAATGCCATTGACGATGTCGCCACGGTAGGCCGGCAGGGTGATGTCGCCGATGGTTTCATCGCCCGCCGAGCGCGGCTTGGCGAACTGCCCGGCCATGCGCCCGACCTTGACCACCGGGCAGCCGGCAGCAAAGGTCATGACAATGGCCATTTGCAGCAGCACCTTGAAGGTGTCGCGGATTTTTGCGGCCGAAAACTCGGCGAAGCTCTCGGCGCAATCGCCACCCTGCAACAGGAAGGCGCGGCCTTCTGTCACCTCGGCAAATTGCCGGCGCAGCTCGCGTGCCTCGCCCGCGAACACCAGTGGCGGGTAGCTGGCCAGGGTCTGCTCGACCTTCAGCAGGTGCGCGGCATCGGGGTAGGTCGGTTGCTGCTGGATCGGCAGGGCGCGCCAGCTGTCAGGGCTCCACGGTTGGTTCATCTCGGGCTCGGTCTTGTCGGTTGTCGGCTATGGGCCATGGTAACAGTTGGCGCCGTGCTTGTTGCATCAAGGGTGATGGCGGACAATGCGCGTTTTTGCGCGGGTAGGTGTGAGCATGACGGCGGAACGGGAAGAGCGGCTACTGGCACGGGTGGAGGATGCCTTTGGCGTCATCAGCGTGTACGAAGTAGACGACTACCGCTTTCTGGAATTCGGCGATGCCATCGAGCAAAGCTGCGTGTTCACCGCCGACCCCAGCTGGCTGGAGTACGACTACACCCGCGCCATGCTGGTGGGCGCCTTGTGCCATGAGCAGCCGGAGAGCGCGCTATTTTTGGGGCTGGGGGCCGGCACGCTGACCCAGGCCTGCATGAAGTACCTGCCGCTGGACGATATCGAAGCCATCGAACTGCGCCCGGATGTGCCGCGCCTGGCCATGGAGTACATGGGCCTGGACGACGACCCGCGGCTGTATGTGCGTATCGGTGATGCCCTGGAGCTGTTGCCCACGGCAGAAAAGGCCGACCTGTTGTTCGTCGACCTGTATACCGACCACGGGCCGGGGGTCGGGCACCTGGCGTGGAACTTCCTCGAGAACTGCCAGCAGCAACTGAACCCGGGTGGCTGGCTGGTGATCAACCAGTGGGCCACCGATGACGGCAAGCCGCTGGGCGCGGCGTTGCTGCGCGGGTTGTATCACCGGCATTACTGGGAGTTGCCGGTGAAGGAGGGCAATGTGATTCTGCTGGTGCCGGCGGACCTGGAGCAGGGGCTGGACCTGGACGGGCTGCGCGCGCGGGCCGAGGCGCTGGCGCCGCGGTTGGGGTATAGCCTTGAAGGGTTGATTCGCGAGATTCGGCCGGCTACCTGAATGGCTGGTGCGGCTTATGCGAAACCTGAACGCTGTCGCGTTCCCTGTAGGAGCGGCCTTGTGTCGCGAAAGGGGCGCGCAGCGGCCCCACATTTTCAGCTTCGCAGCGGACATTGCCGGGGCCGCTCTGCGGCCCTTTCACGACACAAGGCCGCTCCTACAGGGGCCGCGACAGCATTCGGGGATTATCGATTCAGCTCGCTCTGATTGATGGCCCGATACTGGCCCCGCCCCCTGAAAATATTCCTCACGTACCCGCACTATTTCGGGTATAGTACGCGCCGGTCTTTTAGCGGACCTCAAAATCAGGTGGTGCAAATCCCCCGAGTCCAGCTTCGGCTGCACGTCCGCTAGGCGGACCTTCCCAAAGTTTTCTTTTTCAATCGTTTTCGCAAATCCCCGCCGACAAAGCTGCCTGGGTGACCTTCCGGTCT
The DNA here is from genome assembly GCF_044749445.1 of Pseudomonas sp. NPDC089408. Classification (NCBI taxonomy): domain Bacteria; kingdom Pseudomonadati; phylum Pseudomonadota; class Gammaproteobacteria; order Pseudomonadales; family Pseudomonadaceae; genus Pseudomonas; species Pseudomonas sp. NPDC089408. The sequence continues at coordinate 61,944 of NZ_JBIVHY010000018.1, read as the reverse complement.
TTCAAGGCATGTGCAGCTTTGCAGCATGGGTCTTTGCGGATGCACTTAGAGGCAGACCCATGACCCAGGAAACCGGCGGCTTCGCCGCTCTCGATCTTAATCCGAACATTGTTGCTGCCGTTGTGGCTACCGGCTACGAAGAGCCGTCCGCCATTCAGCAACAATCGATCCCGATCATCCTCGCCGGTCACGACATGATCGGCCAGGCGCAGACTGGCACCGGCAAGACCGCTGCCTTTGCCCTGCCGATCCTGAACAAGATCGATGTGAGCAAGCGCGAACCGCAAGCCCTGATCCTGGCGCCAACCCGTGAGTTGGCGCTGCAAGTCGCTACCGCTTTCGAAACCTACGCCAAGCAGATGCCAGGCGTAAACGTGGTTGCCGTGTACGGTGGTGCCCCGATGGGCCCACAGCTGCGCGCCATCCGCAACGGTGCGCAAATTGTCGTCGCTACCCCGGGCCGCCTGTGCGACCACCTGCGTCGTGACGAAAAAGTCCTGTCGACCGTACAGTACCTGGTACTGGACGAAGCGGACGAGATGCTCAAGCTGGGCTTCATGGACGACCTCGAAGTGATCTTCGACGCAATCCCGGCTACCCGTCAGACCGTACTGTTCTCCGCAACCCTGCCGTCGTCGATCCGTTCGATCGCCGAGCGTCACCTGCGTGAACCGAAGCACGTCAAGATCCAGACCAAGACCCAGACCGTTACCGCGATCGAGCAGGCCCACCTGATGGTCCACGCCGACCAGAAGATCCCGGCTGTGCTGCGTCTGCTGGAAGTGGAAGAGTTCGACGCGCTGATCGCCTTCGTGCGTACCAAGCAAGCTACCCTGGACCTGGCCGCCGCGCTGGAAGCCAAGGGCTACAAGGCTGCCGCGCTGAACGGCGACATCGCCCAGAACCAGCGTGAGCGCGTGATCGACTCGCTGAAAGATGGCCGCCTGGACATCGTCGTCGCTACCGACGTTGCTGCCCGTGGCCTGGACGTACCGCGCATCACTCACGTGTTCAACGTTGACATGCCGTACGACCCAGAGTCCTACGTGCACCGTATCGGCCGTACTGGCCGTGCCGGTCGCGATGGCCGTGCGCTGCTGCTGGTCACCCCGCGTGAGCGCCGCATGCTGCAGGTGATCGAGCGTGTTACCGGGCAGAAGGTTGCCGAAGCGCGCCTGCCAAATGCTCAGGCCGTGCTGGATGCCCGCATCAAGAAGCTGACCAACAGCCTGGCGCCGCTGGTAGCCGAAGCAGAAGCCACCCATGGCGACCTGTTCGACCGCCTGACCAACGACCTGGGCTGCAGCGCCCGCGCCTTGGCCTCGGCCCTGCTGCGCAAGGCCACCAATGGCCAGGCGCTGGACCTGGCTGCGGTAGAGCGTGAGCAGCCGCTGGTGCCGGGCGTTGGTGCCCCGCGTGGCGAGCGTACCGAACGTGGTGAGCGTGGCGAGCGCCCTGACCGTGGTGACCGCGAGCGCCGTGCGCCGCTGCCACTGGCCGAAGGCCGCGTGCGTTGCCGTACTGCCCTGGGTGCCCGTGACGGCATCGCCGCCAAGAACCTGCTGGGCGCGATCCTCAACGAGGGTGGCCTGGCGCGTGACGCCATTGGCCGCATCCAGGTGCGCGACAGCTTCAGCCTGGTCGAGCTGCCGGAAGATGGCCTTGAGAAGCTGCTGTCCAAGCTCAAGGACACCCGCGTGGCTGGCAAGCAGCTGAAGCTGCGTCGCTACCGCGAGGATTGATCCTGGCGTAATGAAAAAATCCCCGGCCTAAGTCGGGGATTTTTTTTGCCTGTGCCGGCCTCTTCGCGGCGGTTCGACGCCTCGATAAACCCGCTCCCACAGGTACAGCACAGGCCTTTAAAGCTGTGGGATCTTCTGTGGGAGCGGGTTCACCCGCGAAGAGGCCCTTCAGTCGAACCGATAAATGTCCATTCCCAATGCCCCCAAGGTGAAACCCTGGTGCACCACCTTGAATCGGCCTCCAGCCCCAAGGGCAAAAAACAACGGCAACAAATGCTCATCACTCGGATGGTTGCGCACCGCAAACGGCGCCTGCTGCCGATAACCCAGCAATGCCTCCCGGTCATCCGCCTGCAAGTTGTCCACCACCCAATCCCTGAACGCCAGCGCCCAAGGCTCGATCACCTCCGGCCCGGCATGCCAGTCCAGCTCGCCCAGGTTATGGGTAATGCTGCCCGACCCAATCAGCAGCACACCCTCGCCACGTAACCCGGCCAGCACCTGGCCCACCTTCACCTGTAGCGCCGGCCCCATGTGGCTGGGCAGCGATACCTGCACCACCGGAATGCATGCCTGCGGGTACATCAGCGACAGCGGCACCCACGCGCCATGGTCGAACGGCCGCTGCGCATCCAGCCGCGCGGGTAACCCCGCGGCCTGTAACAACTCACTGACCTGGCCGGCCAGCGCAGGGTCTCCCGGTGCCGGGTACTGCACTGCATACAGGGCGGGTGGAAAGCCGTAGAAGTCATGCCAGGTCTCTGGCTGTGGGTTAACGGTTACTAGCAGATCGCGGCTTTCCCAGTGCGCCGACACCACCACGATCGCCTTCGGCCGGGGCAGGGCATTAGCCAGCCCGGCCAGTGCCGGCCCGCTGGCACCGGGTTGCAGGGCAAGCATGGGGGAACCGTGGGAAATGAACAGGCTGGGCAGCATGGCGGGGGTCCTGAAGGTTAAGATGCAACCATCTTCGATCAACTACAGATCGAAATCCAAACCAAGTTTTACCAACAAACCATCTAAAAATCGGGAGTGAACATGGAGCCAGCGTTCTGGCAAAAACGGTGGGCCGACAACCAGATCGGCTTTCACCAGGCGCAGGTGAACCCGTACCTGCAGCAGTATTGGCCAACGTTGCAGCTGGCGCCGGGTAGTCGCGTGCTGGTGCCGCTGTGCGGCAAGAGCCTGGACATGGCCTGGCTGGCCGGGCAGGGCTATCGGGTGTTGGGTGTGGAGCTGTCGCGGCGGGCAGTGGAGGGCTTCTTCAGCAAGCATGGGCTTGCAGCCGAAGTGCGTCAGCAGGGCGCGTTCGAGGTGTGGCGCAGTGGCGATGTGGAGCTATGGTGCGGCGATTTCTTTGCCTTGCGGGCCGAGGATGTCGGTGATTGCGGGGGGCTGTATGACCGGGCGGCGGTCATTGCCTTGCCGGTGCAGATGCGGGCGGCGTACATGCAGGCACTGTCGGCGTTGTTGCCAGCGGTTTGCCGTGGGTTGCTGGTGACGCTGGACTATGACCAGTCGCTGCTGGCCGGGCCGCCGTTTTCGGTGGGGGATGACGAGCTGCGGCAGGGCTTTGCCGGTTGGCAGGTGGATGAGGTGGAGGTTGTGCAGGTGATCGGGGAGAGCCCGAAGTTTGCGCAGGCCGGGGTATCCAGTTTGTTGGAGCGGGTGTACCGGGTTGGCCGCTGACAGGTGTGTAGCCTGTACCGGCCCTTTCGCGGGTAAACCCGCTCCTACAGGCGAATATGTACCCATGTAGGAGCGGGTTTACCCGCGAAGAGGCCGGTGCAGGCAAACACAAAAAAAGGGCGACCGAAGTCGCCCTTTTCTAATTACCAGGTGGATCAACCGCGGCGGCGCAGCGCCTCGATGCGGTCTTCCAGCGGCGGGTGGCTCATCAGCAGGCCCGCCAGGCCGTGCTTCAGGCCGCCATTGATGCCGAAGGCCTTCATGGTGTCCGGCATGTGCACCGGCAGGCCTTGCTCCACGCGCAGGCGCTGCAGCGCGCCGATCATCGCCGAGGTGCCGGCCAGCTGAGCACCGGCCTCGTCGGCGCGGTATTCGCGGCGGCGCGAGAACCACATCACGATCATGCTGGCCAGAATGCCCAGGATCAGCTCGGCCACGATGGTGGCCACGTAATAGGCAATGCCCTGGCCTTCTTCGTTCTTGAAGATCACCTTGTCGACGAAGTTGCCGATGATGCGGGCGAAGAACATCACGAAGGTGTTCACCACGCCCTGCACCAGCGCCAAGGTGACCATGTCGCCGTTGGCCACGTGGCCAATTTCGTGGGCCAGTACCGCACGCACCTCATCGGGCGAGAAGCGCTCCAGCAGGCCCTGCGACACCGCTACCAGCGCGTCGTTGCGGTTCCAGCCAGTGGCGAAGGCGTTGGCCTCGTAAGCTGGGAAGATCCCCACTTCGGGCATTTTGATGCCGGCTTCGCGGGACAGCTCTTCGACCGTTTGCAGCAGCCACTGCTCGTGGCGGGTGCGTGGCTGGCTGATGATCTGGGTGCCGGTGCTCATCTTCGCCATCCACTTGGAGATGAACAGCGAGACCAGGGAGCCGGCAAAGCCGAACACGGCGCAGAACACCAGCAGGCTGCTGAGGTTCAGGTCGACCCCGTTGGCGGCCATGAACCCGTTGAAACCGAACAGGCTCAGGGTAATGCTTGCAACCAGCACCACCGCAAGGTTGGTGGCTACAAACAACAGAATGCGCATCATGGTTGTTACGTTCTCCTGACGGATGAGTTGTCGCTTACTGCGGGGTATATAAGGTGCCTGCCGTGCCGATTCAATCGGGCGACTATTTCAAACTGTGTACGGCGGAGTATGGCAGAGGATGGCGCGGGGGCTGTGGGATAGAGCGTTGCAGGATGTAAGAAATGGTGTTCGCCTTGAGAATTGCGGCGCCTATGAGATCGAGCGCCGCCCGCGCGGCGCTTCGCGGGGCAAGCCCGCTCCCACATTTGTTGCAACGTGGCCATGTCTGTGAGGCCATGGTTGTCAGTTTTGTTAGCATGACTGGACTTCGATGTGGGCATTGATGCCGCCCCACCAGCCTCAAGATCTGCACCAAGGCAGGCAACCATGGCCTGGCAGGTTCGGTACGTTGCAACAAATGTGGGAGCGGGCTTGCCCCGCGAAGCGCCGCGCGGGCGGCGCTCGATATCCGCGCCACCACCAACCCCCCGTCGAACCCTCTCGCTCCCCCCCCCCAAACCCTACTGCGAATACCCCTTCAGGAAATTACCAATCCGCCCAATCGCCGCTTCCAAATCATCCACCCGTGGCAAGGTCACCACGCGGAAGTGGTCCGGCCACGGCCAGTTGAACGCCGTACCCTGAACGATCAGCAGCTTTTCCGACAGCAGCAGGTCAAGCGCGAACTTCTCGTCGTTGAGGATCGGGCACACTTTCGGGTCGATCCGCGGGAACGCATACAGTGCGCCCATCGGCTTCACGCAGCTTACGCCCGGGATGTCGTTCAGCAGCTCGTAGGTGCGGTTGCGCTGTTCCAGCAGGCGCCCCGGCGGCAGCACCAGGTCGTTGATGCTCTGGTAGCCGCCCAGCGCGGTCTGGATGGCATGCTGTGCCGGCACGTTGGCACACAGGCGCATGTTGGCCAGCATGTCGATGCCTTCGATATAGCTCTGCGCGTTGTGCTTGGGCCCGGAAATGATCAGCCAGCCAGAACGGAAGCCGGCCACCCGGTACGACTTGGACAAACCGTTGAAGGTCAGGCACAGCAGGTCCGGGGCCAGCGAGGCGGTGCTGATGTGCACGGCTTCGTCGTACAAGATCTTGTCGTAGATCTCGTCGGAGAACACCACCAGGTTGTGCTGGCGGGCCAGTTCCAGCATGCCCAGCAGCAGCTCTTTGGAGTACACCGCGCCGGTCGGGTTGTTCGGGTTGATGATTACCAGGGCCTTGGTGTTCGGGGTGATCTTGGCCTTGATGTCTTCAAGGTCGGGGAACCAGTCGGCCTGCTCGTCGCACAGGTAATGCACCGGCTTGCCGCCGGCCAGGCTCACGGCAGCGGTCCACAGCGGGTAGTCGGGCGCCGGGATCAGCACTTCGTCGCCGTTGTTCAGCAGCGCCTGCATCGACATCACGATCAGCTCGGACACGCCGTTACCGAGGTAGATGTCCTCGATGGTGACGCCTTCGATTTCCTTCTGCTGGCAGTACTGCATGACCGCCTTGCGTGCGCTGAACAGGCCCTTGGAGTCGCTGTAGCCCTGCGCGGTGGGCAGGTTGCGGATCACATCCTGAAGGATTTCGTCAGGCGCTTCGAAGCCAAACGGCGCCGGGTTGCCGATGTTCAGCTTGAGGATGCGGTGGCCTTCCTCTTCCAGGCGCTTGGCGTGCTTGAGCACTGGGCCGCGAATGTCGTAGCAGACATTGGCGAGCTTGTTCGATTTGCTGAACTGCATGATGGGATCCCGATTGAGAAAACGCGCAACCCACGTCGAAACGTTTGAAAGGGCAGGAAGCGGGTGCCAGACTGAACGCCTGGCACACGAAGCCAACTAATATACGTGCCACCTGCGCCCCGGAAAAGACGGTGCGGGGTGAAATTCAGCCTGCCGAGGTCCCTACATGAAAAAGATCGAAAAAACCCTGGAGGAATGGCGGTCGATGCTCGACCCCGAGCAGTACCAGGTCTGCCGCCTCAAGGGCACCGAGCGACCGTTCAGCGGCAAGTACAACAGCGAGCGCCGTGATGGCATTTACCACTGCATCTGCTGCAACCTGGCACTGTTCGACGCGCAGACCAAGTTTGACTCAGGCTGCGGCTGGCCGAGCTTCTATGCACCGATCGAGGACAGCGCGATGATCGAGGTCCGCGACACCTCCCACGGCATGATCCGTACCGAAGTCACTTGCGCCCGCTGCGATGCGCACCTGGGCCACGTGTTCCCCGACGGCCCGCCACCGACCGGCCTGCGCTACTGCATCAACTCGGTGTGCATCGACCTACGCCCGCGCGACTGACCGGAGCTCGACACATGGCCGAATCGATGCTGGGTATCAAATGCGTGACACTGGGCGGGGAGCACAAGGTACTGGGCGACTTCCCGGGCAAGGCGCTGCTGGTGGTCAATACCGCCAGCCAGTGCGGCTTTACCCCTCAGTACAAGGGCCTGGAGCAACTGTGGCAGGCCTACCGCGAGCGCGGCCTGGTGGTGCTGGGCTTTCCCTGCAACCAGTTTGGCAAGCAGGAGCCGGGCGATGCGCGGGAAATTGCGCAGTTCTGCGAGCGCAATTTCGGTGTGAGCTTCCCGCTGTTTCGCAAGGTCGAGGTCAACGGCCCCGGCACCCACCCCCTGTATATCGAGCTGAAGCAGCGCGCCCCGGGCCTGCTCGGCTCGCAGAAAATCAAGTGGAACTTCACCAAGTTCCTGGTCGACCCGGCCAGCGGCCAGGTCAGGCGTTATGCCCCAACCACCAAGCCACAGGCGCTGGAAGCAGACATCGAGCGCCTGCTCAGCCGTTGACGGGCACCCAGTGGTCGACCAGCGCCAGCAGCTCTTCACGGCGAAACGGCTTGGCCAGGTAGTCGTTCATGCCCGCCGCCCGGCAGCGTTCTCGCTCTTCGGGCATGGCGTTGGCGGTGAGGGCGACGATGGGCAGGTGTGGCCAGCGGCCGCTCTGGCGGATGCGCCGGCTGGCCTCGTAGCCGTCCATCACCGGCATGTTGCAGTCCATCAGCACCAGGTCGAACTCGCGCTGCTCCAGTAGCTCCAGGGCCTCGGCACCCTGGGTGGCCAGTTGTACCTGGCAGCCGAGCTTGGCCAGCATGCCCTTGGCCACCAGTTGGTTCACCGGGTTGTCCTCTACCAGCAGAATGCGCGCGCGGCTTTGCCCAAGGGTAATGGCCGGGGTGGCCAGCGGGTGCTCGGGCTCATGGCCTTGCAAGGTGCGGCGTAGCGTCTGGTACAGGGCGTTGCGCGCCAGCGGCCGGGCCAGCTGATGCAGCGGTGCCAGCGCCAGCGACTGCTCGTTGGGCAGGAAGTTGCCGTAGGCGGTCACCAGCAGGATCGGGGTTGTCAGTGCCGGGCGCAGCTCGAACAGCTGGTCCACGTCGTCGGTGATCAACAGCTCCATCGCGGTGGCGTCCAGGGTCGCAGGGCTATCATGCCGTTGGTAGCTCAGGCCCCACGCGGGCAGCAAACCTTGCAGCAACTCATTCAGCCCGCTGCCGGCTGCACTCAGCACTGCCACGCGGCCGTGCAGCGGCGGCGGCGCGATTGCCTCGGTGTGTACGGTCAGCGGCAGCTCGGCAGTAAAGCAGCTGCCAAAGCCGGGCTCCGAACGGATATGCAGGTGACCTTGCATGGCTTTGCACAAGTTGCGCGTCAGCGCCAGGCCCAGGCCGGTGCCGCCGTACTGGCGGGTGATGCCTGCGCCGGCCTGGGTAAAGGGCTGGAAGATCCGCGCCTGGGCTTCTTCGGGGATGCCGATGCCCGTGTCACGGACCTCCAGGCGCACGCCGCCGACAAGGGGCACCAGGCGCACGTCGACGCGGCCGAAGCGGGTGAACTTCAGCGCGTTGGAGAGCAAGTTACTGACGATCTGCCGCACCCGCGTGGGGTCGCCAAGTACGCTGCTGGGGAAGTTGCCGGCGATCAGGCAGGTCAGCTCCACGCTTTGCGCGGTGTTCTGCGACAGCAGGTTGGCGGTGTCCTCGACCATCGAGCCCATGTCGAAGGCAATGCGCTCCAGCTCCAGTTGGCCGGCATCGAACTTGGACAGGTCGAGGATATCGTTCAGCAATTCCACCAGCACCTTGCCCGAGTCGTGGGCAATCGCCAGTTGCTGGCGCTGCTCGCTGGGCAGCGGGCTGTCCAGCGCCAGGGCAATCATGCCGAGCATGCCGTTGAGCGGGGTGCGGATTTCATGGCTCATGTTGGCGAGGAAGGCGGCGCGGGCCTGGGCCATGTCCAGCGCTCGGCTGCGGGCTTGTTCCAGCTCCTGGTTGGACAGGCTCAGGCTGCTGTTGCTGGCTTTCAGCTCGTTGGTGCGCGCCGAGACAATGTCTTCCAGCTCGTTGAGGTACTGGGTCAGGCGGTTTTCCGCCGTGCGTCGCTGTTCAATCTCGGTGGCCATGCTGATGAACTGCTGGTTGGCGACCTTCACCAGCACACCGATCTCGTCGTTTTCGTGCCCGTGCGGGCATTCCAGGCGGGTTTGCCGGGGCTTGCGCGGGTCGCTGCCGCTAAGCGCGCCGATCACCGTGACCAGCGGCTTGGTCAGCATCATGTAGAACAGTGCCAGCAGGATGCCGGTCAGTACCAGGCTGCGGGCAAAGCCGTTGAGCAGGGTAATGCCGGCCCGGTCGAGAAAGCGCCCGCCGAAGGCGTAGGTGTCGACGTCCAGGTACAGGGTGCCGAGGTATTCCTCGGGCATGTGGGTGAGGTACAGGCGTTCCTTGAACTGGCGCTGCTCGCCGAACAGGAAGTCGCTGAGCGGCCGGTAGCTGTCCTGCAGGCGCGGGCGCTCGACATCGGCCAGCACGGTTTCGTTGTTGTCGATCAGCCGGGCGCGGATGATGGCCGGTGACTGTAGCAGGCCGCGGGTCAGCTCCAGGGCCAGCTCCGAGTCGATGTTGTAGGCGATGCGCGAAGCCGGGTTGTGGCTGATTTGCAGCAAGGCGCGCACTTCACGGTTGATGGACGCGTCTTCGCTGGCATAATCGATGCCGATCTGGATGAGACTGAGCAATGTTCCCAGGATGAAGCCGACCAGGACTGTCAACCGGGCTTGCTTGTATGACAGGCGATTGGTGAACTTGATATCCATGAGTCCCGAGCCGGTTTCCCGTTCCTTGCGCTGCGCAAGCATAGCCGATCAACCCCGGCTGCTGGTGGGTCTGTCGCATATTCAGCCTTGATTGCTCTATTGGCCTGTGGCGGCCTCTTCGCGGGTAAACCCGCTCCTGCAGGGACACCATTGCCCCCAGGCTTGGTGCAATTCTTTGTAGGAGCGGCTTTAGCCGCGAAGAGGCCCGCACAGCAAACCCAAATCTGAATCCCTAGGAGCCCCTGATGGACACCCGCTTGATTGCTTTCCTCGACCGCGCCGAATCGGTACTGGCACGCCTCGAACCCCTGTTGCCCGCGCCACGCCCGAACATCGACTGGGCCACCACCCTGGCAGCGCGCTGGCAGCGCGATGGCCGCAGCGGCTACTTGCTGCCGCTGGAAGTCAGCCTGGACATTCGCCTCACTGACCTGATCGGTGTCGACAAGCAACGTGACCAGCTTGGCCGCAATACCCACCAGTTCATCAACGGCCTGCCGGCCAACCACGCACTGCTGTGGGGCTCGCGCGGCACTGGCAAGTCGTCGCTGGTGCGCGCTCTGCTGGCCGAACACGCGGATGCCGGCCTGCGCCTGATAGAAATCGAACGCGATCACCTGGCCGACCTGCCACGTGTGGTCGAGCAACTGCAGAAGTTGCCGCAGCGCTTTATCCTGTTCTGCGACGACCTGTCGTTCGAAGCCGGGGAGGGCGACTACCGGGTGCTCAAGAGCGTGCTCGACGGCTCGCTGGAACAGGCCCCGGACAACGTATTGCTGTACGCCACTTCCAACCGCCGCCACCTGGTGCCGGAAAAGCAGAGCGACAACGAAAACTGGAAAATGGTCGACGGCGAACTGCACCCCAACGAAGCGGTGGAGGACAAGATTGCCCTGTCTGACCGTTTTGGTCTGTGGCTGTCGTTCTACCCGTTCAGCCAGGAACACTTCCTCGACGTGGTCGAGCACTGGATCGGCCAGCTGGCGCGCCCGGCTGGGCTGAGCTGGCAGCGTGACGAAGCACTGGAAATCCTCGCCGTGCGCTGGGCCACCGGCCGCGGTAACCGTAATGGCCGTTGTGCCTATCAGTTCGCCCGCTACTGGGTCGGGCTGCAATTGCTGGAGCAAAAGTAAATGATCGACCTTAATGCCAGTGGCGCCGGCCTCGACGGCTACAACCTGCTGGCGGCGCAAGTGCAGGCGCTGTTTGCCGACGAGCGCGACTTCATCGCCAACGCCGCACAGTTTTCGGCGTTTTTGTACAACCAGGTGGACGACCTGAACTGGGCGGGGTTCTACCTCAACCGCAACGAGCAACTGGTGCTGGGGCCGTTCCAGGGCCAGGTGGCTTGTGTGCGCATTCCGTTCGGCAAGGGCGTGTGCGGGGCGGCGGCGGCTACCCGGCAGACCCAACGGGTAGCGGATGTGCATGCGTTCCCGGGGCACATTGCCTGTGACAGTGCGTCGAACAGCGAGTTGGTGATCCCGTTGGTGAAGGAGGGCAGGCTGATTGGGGTGCTGGACCTGGATAGCCCGAAGGTTGGGCGGTTCAGCGAGGCGGACCAAGTGGGGCTGGAGCGGTTGGCAGCGATTTTTCTGAAGTTGACTGACTGCTGATGGGTGTGTCGCCTGTGCTGGCCCTTTCGCGGCTAAAGCCGCTCCTACAATGATCGCATCAGGCCAGAGGGCAATGCGGTCCCTGTAGGAGCGGCTTTAGCCGCGAAGAGGCCGGTACAGGTTAAAGCATCAGTCGTACATCGCCTTTTTCTTCCAGGTCTCTTCCTCGTCGGTCTTGAGCCCGTCAGTCAGTTCGTTGTGCTCGTCCTCGGCCGGGGTCATGCGATCAAGCACCTGGGCATTGGCCCGGGCCAGCAATTTCTCAAGATACGTCAGCTGCTCTTCATACACCTTCGGCTCCGGCTGCTTGCGCAAATACTGCACGCCGCGCTCGAACGCCAAACGCGCCTGGCCCGGCTGGCCTTTTTGCAGGGCCTGCTGGCCAAGGTTGTTGAAGAACTCGATATGCAGCAGCACCAGGATATGGCGAATTTCCTTCACCCAGTGCTTGGCCTCGGCGGCAGGCAGGAAGCCTTCCTGGGCGGCGCGGGTCACCTGGGTGTGCAGCGCCTCCAGCAAAAAGCGTACATCCTTGGCCTTGACCTCGGTGTGGATCGGGTTGGGCGGGTTGTTTACCGGGATCTTCTCGCCCAGGCCAATCAGCCCTTCCAGTTCGGCAATGCGTGCCTTCAATGCTGGGTTGTGCTTGTCCACCGCCAGCTGGCGCTGGTTCAGGTTGAGTTCCAGGCGGGTCAGCAGCAGCTTCAGCGCCGGGGTCATGAACTGGCCGGGGAAGGTTTCGGTGATTTCGCCACAACGGCGCAAGCGGTCTGCCAGTTCGACCTTCAGCCGGGCGCGCTCGAGCTTGCCGTTCTCGACCACATTGTTGAGGTAGCCGATCACGATCAGCAACGCGATACCCGCCACGATAAGCAGGGTGATCAGGAGTGGTGTCACCGTTAATGCCTCATTGAAGAAGAATTACAGGTTTGAGTGTAGTGAGTTTGCCGAGGCACGAATAGCGGCTATATGCCTGCGCAGTCCCTGTGGGAGCGGGTTTACCCGCGAAAGGGCCGGCACAGGCAAACCCTCTCTCTATATCGACCACCCACCCCGCATCTGCACCCCAACCCACCCGGAAGTCATTGATTTAAATAAATTTCTACAAAGGGGTTGACGCCTGTTCGAAGCATCCATAGAATGCGCGCCACTTGCAGCGTAAAGCACACAGCGAAACGCGGCAGGGAGTGAAAGCAGGCAGAAATGCCAGCAGCGTGTCCCCTTCGTCTAGTGGCCTAGGACACCGCCCTTTCACGGCGGTAACAGGGGTTCGAGTCCCCTAGGGGACGCCATATTGCGGGAATAGCTCAGTTGGTAGAGCACGACCTTGCCAAGGTCGGGGTCGCGAGTTCGAGTCTCGTTTCCCGCTCCAAATTCTCCGGCAACGCTTAACGGCGGGGCAGGAAATAAAAACCCAGTCTGAATCGTAAGGTTCAGGTGCTGGTGCACTGAAAAGTGTTGTGTGTCCCCTTCGTCTAGTGGCCTAGGACACCGCCCTTTCACGGCGGTAACAGGGGTTCGAGTCCCCTAGGGGACGCCAAATGCGGGAATAGCTCAGTTGGTAGAGCACGACCTTGCCAAGGTCGGGGTCGCGAGTTCGAGTCTCGTTTCCCGCTCCAGTTTAAAGACTGTGGCGTTCGCACGGTGCAGTGGTGGTGAGGGTCGTCAAGGCGCTTCACGCCGATTAGCGGTAAAGCTTCACAATGCGGGAATAGCTCAGTTGGTAGAGCACGACCTTGCCAAGGTCGGGGTCGCGAGTTCGAGTCTCGTTTCCCGCTCCAAACATGTAACGCAAAAAGGAACCTTCGGGTTCCTTTTTGCGTTTTTGCGTGCCTGATTTTTAGGCCCTGCCCATGCGAACCAGGCGTTCGCATGGGCAGGGTCGAACTCAGCGATAACTGATGGTGAAGTCGAGCGCACCTTTGGCCAAGCCGGGGGTAACCCGGTCGTCCGTCTGGTAGAAATGCGCACGGTAGGGCAGGCGGGTGATCGGGAGTTGCAGCTTCTGGTTGCTTGATACGTGCTCTTGCAGGGGTACGGGAACGCCGCTGTCATCGGTAATCTGTATGCCGATGCCTTTCGCTGTCGAGCCGTTGCCCAGGCTGAACAGGCCCTGTTTCGGGTCGAGCGCAACCGAGCCGTCGGTGCCTGTCAGGTAGAGGTAGGCGGTGGCGGTGCTCGACACCGGGTCGTCCTCGCAGTCGCTCAAGGTGATGTGAAATGGCATGCTGGTGGTGGTGGTGCCCTTGGCGGGGAAGTCCGCCACGGTGTGGCTGCCCAGGTCCACAGGGTCGGCACTGACGGCGTCGCTTTTCAACGTGCACTGTGCCTGGTTCAGGTTGGCGCTGAGCCGCAGGCGAAACGCATCGGGTACATCCGTGGTGCTGCCATGGGCCAGTTCTTCATCCAGCATCACCGGCCCCGCCGCGATGGGGCCGGTCTTGACCAGCGTGACCTTCATGCCCATCGGGCCGATCGCAAGGGGCACGGCCATGGTGCTCATGTTGGTGCCGTAGTAGGGCACGGTATTGTCGCCGCTGGCCGATCTGAAGTTGTTACCGGCTTGCCCGGCAAAGGGCCAGCCCATCTCGATTACGGCGCCAACCCCCTTGATCCGGGTTCTGAGGACCTTGTTGGCGAAACGCCCGTTGCCCAGGCGCGCTGGCAGGTTGTGCAGCAGTGGGGTGGTGGGGTTGACATGTGCTTCCAGCAGGCGGTCGCTACTGTTACGGCATTCGACGATGATATTTGCCGGATCGGTTAAAAGCGGAGGAAAGCGTGTCGTGATGATTGGCTCTCCAACAGGCAGGTCCCGGGGCACCCATACATCCTTGAAATCTGCCGTGAATATGGCGGGGCCGGCGCCACCGAGGGTGGTGCAGCCTGAAACGGCATGGGCAGCCTGCGGGATGAAAGGCAGGCTGGCCAGCAACAAGGCGGGCAGCAGGGCCAGGCGATAGGGGGTGTTCATTGGCTGTTCCTGTCGGAAGGGGCTTGGCAGTGCAGGGTCTGCAGGCGGTAGCCTTGTTCAAGCGGCAAGTTGGCGGGGGTGATATCGAAGCGGCATAGCTGTTCGCTGCCGGCGCTCCACCTGGCCAGCAGCTGCTGTTGCTCAAGCTCGGTGGCGACCAGTGCCTGGCCACCTTGGCCGACTACCGCCAGTTGCTGGCCCTGGGCATCGCTGACCTGTGCGCCAAACGGCAAGGGCTGGCCATCTGCCTGCAACAGGGTCAGCACCAGGCGGTTGACCCGGCGGGCCGGGAATTCGGCCAGCACCACGGCGCCGCGGCGTGGCACCACCTGCGTGGCGCCATTGTCGATCTCGATTTCCGGGTCGAGCTGGTCCAGTTGCAGCACCAGCGGGTTGGCCCGGTAGGGGCGCAGGTACGGTGCCAGTGCATAGCCTGCGTGGTTGGTCTTGCCCTGTTGTGCCTGGCTCACCCCGACCCCGGCGATGTCCGGCACATGCACCACGGCATTGGTTTCGCCCATGAACGGCGCCAGCAGCATGCCGCCGCCATGTGCCAGCAGGGCACCGCTGGTGCTCAGCGACAGGTTGCGGTAATCGGCGGCTTCGCTGTAGCCCATGCCGTAGTTGGCATGGCTACCCTGGTAAGCCAGCGACAGGCTGCCGCTGCGCTGGGTGTCGTTGGCCAGTGAGGCGCGGTAGTTCAGGCGCCGGTCGTCGAAGTGGCCGCTGAGGCTGGCGCGTTCGCTGTGCTTGCCGGCGCTGCGCTGCATGTCGAACGTGGCGCTGGAGGCGTGGGCAAAATCCAGTGGCAGGGTGATGCCCACGCCGATGATGCGGTCGCTGTCGCGCGACGAAGTCAGCGACTGCGAGGCGAACAGGTTGAAGCTGATGTTGTGCGGCAGCTGCGTGTTGTATTGCAGCTGGTATTGGCGCCGTTGCAGGCTGCTGTGCCAGTAGTCGTCCTGCGACAGGGTCAGGCTGAGCGCGCCGGCGTTGCCCAGGTGCTGGTACACCGAGGCTTCCAGGCGGCTGCGGCGGTTGCCCAGGTACAGGTCGGAGGCGTTGCGCTGCTGCACGGCTTCGTCGTAGTCGCGGTAGCCGACGGTGGAATAGCGGTAGCCGGCAAAGCGCAGGCTGGTGCCGCTGTCGAAGGCCTTGCCGTAGCGGGCCGAGAAACTGTTGCCTTGCACCTCGCCCAGCGCCGGGCCAAGGTCGCTGGTGGCCTGGGTGAGGTCCAGTGACAGTGCGCCGAGTGCGCCGAAGTCGCGCGCAAGGCCCAGGATGGTGGCGCGGTAGTAGTCGCCACCGAGCACGCCGGTGTATAGCGTGCTGTCCCAACCGATACCGCGGGCCAGGGTTGCCTGCCACAGCGCAGGCGTGTCGGCCTGGTTGGCGCCGTGGTAGCGGCCCATGGCCAGGTCGTAGCGCCACACACCTGCGCGCATCAGGTTGCCGAGGGTCGAATAGGGCTGGATAAAGCGGCGTACCTGGCCATCGGCTTCGGTCAGCACCACTTCCAGTTCGCCGCTGCTGGCGCCCACCGCAAGGTCGTCGATTTCGTACGGGCCGGGGGCGACGAAGGTGGAGTAGAGCGGGTAACCGTTCTGCAGCACCTCCAGCTTGGCGTAGGTTTGTGCTACGCCGCGCAACACCGGGGCGTAGTTTTGCATGCCGTCGGGCAGCATCTCGGTGTCGGAGGCCAGCTTCACGCCCTTGAACGGCAAGCTGCGGAAGATTTCACCCTGGGTGAAGGTTTCGCCGAGGGTGAGGGTGCCCCAGCGCGCTGGCAGGTCGCGCTGGGCGTAGGTGTTGCTGCGCGTCCAACGCATAGCGCCTTGCGGGTTTTCGCGCAGCGCCTGCTGGCTGCGCAGGCGCCAGCCGTACAGGTTGACGCCGCTGTTCAAGTACAGGTCCTGGCTGCTGCGGTTGCCACTGCCACGCCGGTTGCTGTGCTGGGCCGAGGCCTGGTAATTCATGAAGGCTGCATTGATGCCGTGGTCCCAGTGGCTTTCGGCAATGGCACCGCTGGTGTCGCGGCGCAGGTAGGACTGCGGGATCGACAGGTTCAGGCGCAGTTTGCCGGTATCCAGGTCGGCACTGGCGCCGGGCAGTTGTGTGGTCAGGTCGATGCAATTGCCGTCATCAGCGGTTTTTGCTGGGGCCAGGTTTTGCTCCCGTACGCCAATTTCACTCAGCAGCCCTGTACTCAGGCATGGCGCCAGCTCCTGGCCCTGGCTGCTTTCGTGCAGCGCGATTTCCCGTCTGCCCTGCGTGCTGAGGTTGACGTACAAGTCCAGCGTGTAGCGGCCGGCGTTGAGCGGGCGGTGCTCGGCCAGAGCGCGCAAGGCCAGGGCGCCGGCATCGGCCGGTTGCCCCGGGCTTTGGCGGATGAAGCCGGGCTCGAACTGCAGGTCGGGTGGGGCAGCCAAGCCTGGCAGGCTCAGCAGGCCGGTGCCAAGCACGGGGAGGTGGAAAAAGCGCAGGCGTGACAGCGCCTGCCGGCGTTTGTGGGGCTTGAGCATGACGGATGCCTGGGTTGGACATTAGAGCGCGGCGGTTAGGTGGGGCCGGCGTTGGCAAGCGAGGTGTGTTTGGCTAGGGCGAGGCGGTCGCTTGATGGGGGGAAGATAAGGAGAAAGTAGGGGGGAGGGCTATAGGACTAGTCTGTGGTGGAGCGGGAAAAGTCGGAGATGTCGACAGTGTCTTGAAAGGGCGGTGTTGATGAGTTACGGCAATGCAGGAAGTACCTGCATTGCCGTACAGTGATTTTAAAATTGGGACCTATACTCTTTAGCCAGAAAATCTCTATATCGTTGGACGTTATTGGCGATTTCTTGTCGGGTAAACACGCCCAAATGCAGTCCATTGTTTGATTTCACTTCAATCACACCGGTACCACTAAACTCGAATCCATCTGGTGGCGGTGGAAGTTCAATAGATTGAGCTTCACTATGGTTGCTAGTCGAGCTGCTACGCCTGGAGTGCGCAGGCGATCCCTGAGGAGATATTATGCCATCGTGTGATTCGGACCGATTGCTGAATGATTGGCGCGGTCCCTGGGATTCATAATCCATAGGTGGATCTTCAAGAACCACTGGATCAGTTTGAATGTATGCATCTTTGCGCTGCGGGTTCGAATTATCGCCCCCTTCATTATTTTGCTGTTCAAGCTTTTTTTTCTTGGCCGCTTGCTTATCCCGCGCCCCTTTGACCATACCTGCTGTCAACGCCAATGTGCCGGCTATCGACAATGCCAGGTAGGAAATGCGAAGTTTCTGTTGCATTTCGGGGTCTTTCACAAACTCCGCCGCCACCTGCGTGGCCGCCGATGCTAGTGTTGCGGTCACACCCAACCCTATCACGGCTACGGCCAGAGGGGTGGCGGCACCCGCCGTGACGATGGCAAAGCCAACGGTCAACACCACGTTCATCACCAGCACGCCGATGTTCAGCCAGAATTCAACCCCACGTTTCTGCTTCTCTTTCTTCGGATCATCGTTCGAGCCCCAGCCGCGGCTGTAATGCCCGGTGGGGTCTTGCCACATCACCGGGTTGCCCAGGCAATACACGTAGGGGTTGATACCGGCCACTTCAGGGTCCATGTTGTCCGGGCTGTGGAAGCGCATCAGGCCCGGGTTGTAAGCGCGGTAGCCACGCCCCAGCAGGTACCAGCCTAGTGCCTGCTCGCGGGCTTCGGCATTGAAGCCCAGCAGGCCGAGCAACTTGCCTTCTTCCACCTCGCCATAGGCGCTGTAGCTCGCTTCATGCACCGTGCCGTCGGTCGTGCACTCGGCCAGCACGCTGTTGTTGTTGCTGGTCATGTACAGGCGTGTCTGGTTGGCTTCGCCCGACTGTTGCAGGCCAAGCGGAATCTCGCCGGCGTACAGGTACTGGGTCAGCACGCCATCGCGCAGGGTGCTGCTGACGCGATAGCCCTCATAGCGGCGTTGTTCCTCGGCCTGCGCGCCGTGACGCACGGCCAGCAGCTGGCCGTGGCCATCGTAGCGGTAGTTGGCCAGGGTCGTGCCGTCCGGGGCGGTGACACTGGACAGGTAGCCGGTGTCCTCGTCGTACACCAGGCGGTTGCCTTGCTCGTCCTTGAGCATGTTGCCGTCGGCGTCGTAATCGTCCTTGGTGAACGTCACCCGTGCCGGGTAATCGGCAGTCAGCGAGTGGCTTACGCTTTTCAACTGGAATGGCGAGTCTTCGAAGTATTCGTAGAACGCTTCGTCGATTTCGCCATCTGCGAATTCGCTGAGGCAGAAATAGATGTTGTCGTACGCGTCAAATTCAAACGCCTGATTAATGATCGGGCGGCCCTTGCTGTTAGTCGGCAGCAGGCTGCCTTCGCACTTGTGGTTGTACACGCGATCACGGGGATCGTATCCAAAGGTTTCTGTCAGCACCGGTACGCCGGCTTTGATCAGCGTGCGGCTGTGCAGCATGTTGTCTTCGCGCCACTCCTGTTTCAGTGTGCGCTCATCGAGGGTAATGTCAGACCGGCTCAATTTTAGGGTGCGCGACGTTTCCCGGCCGCGATGGTCATAGGTTTGCGTGCATAGCAGTTCCTGCGTGCGGCCGGCCTCTGCGCTGTTGGTGGTGAGTGTGGTATGTAACAGCCCCGCACTGTTGTATTTGAACGCCGCATGCAGCGTGCCCTGGGTGATCGAGCGCAGCCTGCCTAAGTCATCGTGGTCATAGATCTTTCGGCTGCTGTCGCTGTCACTGGTCTCCAGCACGCGCCCTTGCAGCGAAGTGAGGAAGTCACGGCTATAGGCGTCGCCTGGTTGTTTACCGGCCCAGCTTTCACTTAGCAGGTAGCCCTGGTCGGTGTAGCTGTACTGGCGTGTACCTTGCTCGTTTTCCGCTTCGGTAATGTCCGCCGTGGCCATGCTGTACTTGAAGCTGGACGGCTTCAGGCTTTTCCCCGCAGTGATAAGCGTTGGCGCGGTGCCGACGGCCAGGTCGTAGGTGTAGTTGAAGGTGCGCCCAGACTTCATGACCCGTTTTTTTGGCAGCATCTGCGCACCGGGGTACTCGCGTGTTTCCTGGTGCGGGCCAATGCTCATCTTGGTCAGCCGGTCCAGATCGTCGTACTCGCGCTTGCACACCGCAAGCCCGGCATCGTCTCGCTGCGGGTGCAACAGCAGGCTGGTAGCCAGTTCGTCGGTGCTGTGGCCGGCGAACGTGCGGCTCAGTGCCGAGCCATCCGCGCGATCGGTGCGCTGCATGCGCCCCCAGACGTCGTATGTGGAACGGGTGGTGCGTGTGTCTTCGACGCGCGCTGCGTGCACGCCGCTTGCCGGCACGCTGAAGGTGAAGGTTTCTTCGACGCTGCGCCCAAAGCCGTCATAGCGGTATGCTCGGGTCGATTCCGGGTTACCTTCCCCGTCCTGCGTTTGCACGTGTTCGGGTTTGTCGAAACGGTTGAAGGTGGTGACACTCTGGTTTTTACGCACGCCGGGTTGATCGGGGTACTCCTGCCAATTGGTGACGATATCCCCTTCGCTGCCGAACGGGGAGCGTTCGGTGCGTAAGGTCACTTTGTCCGGCCGCTCGGTAGCGCACCGGTTACCCCAGTTGTCGTATCGATGCTGGCTGGTCAAGGCCAGTTCGCGGCCGGGCAGGTGGTCGTAGGTGGTTTCTTTTTCCAGCTGGCCAAAGGCGTTATACGTGGCCGAGTAGACCTGATACGTCCGCTTCGCCCTGGTCGTCGAGGCCACCTCCTCGCATACCCGCTCTTCCTGGATGGGGCGGTTGAGGCCGTCGAACAACACGCGGTTGATCACGCCCAGGTTGTCTTCGGTTTCCTGGTAGTTCCGGTCTGCCGACACTTTATAGCGATACTGGATTCGAGCGCGTCTTTCATCATCGTCCGGAGCGGAGGTTTCGCTGATCAGCCGGTTGCTTGTGTCATAGCTGAAACGCGTGACCGTGTTGTGAATGTCGAGGTTTTCCAGGACCTGGCCTGTCAGCGCATGCTGGAGCTGTTTCGATACCTTCTGGCTCAGGTTGTACCCGGTAGTCGTCTGGCTGGTCTGGAAGACATCGCCCAATGCCTTGTGGGCATTCAAGCTGTACTTGCATTCGACGGTGGTGGTGGCGCTGGCCAGCACTTTACCCAGTGGTGTGCCATCATGCTCGCCAACCAAGGTAGTTTCACGCTTGCTCAAACGCCCATGCAGTTGGGAATTCGCGGGGTTGCTGAGGTAGTGGCGCCGGATCGTCGAGATTTCGCGAGGTGATTGCGCATTGGAGGCGTCGAACACTTCTTCCTTTTCGATGGCCAACCAGGTAGCGGCAATTTTGCCGTACTCCGGCAGGTCTTTGCGGCCTTGCGCAATATCCAGCGCTGCATAGGTAAAATCCGTACGCACTGGAATTGCCCCTTCTTCAACCTTGGCAAGTGCGCTCGGGTAGGCCGTCTGGCTTTTGACGTGTTTCCTGAAGCCGTTAGGCTCAGCCGGGCATCTTTCGGGTTCGCCCTTGGCGTCGAAGTATTCCAGCTCGGTGTACGAGCCATCCTGGCGGATTTCTTTGGTCAGGTTGCCTTCCCGGTCGTATTCGGTGGTGACAACTTCGGAGCGCTTCTGGTTGGCATCATCCTTGATCTCCCAAGTGGTGGTAACCGTACGTGCCATCAGGTAGATGGTTGGCTGCTTGGCGAACGGGTCACCCAACTCGCCGTGATAGGTCATTTGGGTGCGGGTAATTTCCTTATCTTGGGCGCGGGTTTCCATCGTTGTGCGGTGGAAGCGGTCATAGGTGGTGGTGACGGTGCGGTCAGCCTGGCCCACACAGCGCTGGGTCATCTTGCTCCAGTAGCTGTAGTCCGCGTTGGTAACTTCATACAAGTTGTCGCGGCCGCTGTTACTCCAGGTAATGCTGCTGCCATTACCCATGAAGTTCTCGGTGGAGTAGTCATAGTCCGTGCGCATTTCAGGCTGGCCATGCCCTGGCAATACCCGATGGCGCTTGACCCGCGGCAGCTTCTTGTCGACGCCCGGCAAAGCATGGCCGGGGTCATCGTCGATGCCATACTCGATGACTTCCACTGCCCCCGAGGGTGAAATCACTTTCGACACGCAGGTCTGTTCATGCACCGTCAGGTAGTCGAACTGCCACTGGCTCTGGTCGGGCATTACGGCGTGCTTCAGTTGTCGCCCGTTGAACTTCAGCACATGGCTCGCCCGCACATCATCGGCGTCAGGAAAACGGGTGAACTCGGTATTGCCGCCGTACGTCACCCGCAACAGCAGGCGCCCTTTGCCGGGGCCATCGGGGCGGCCCTCGTGTACTTCATGCAGGCAGAACCAGCCTGGGGAAAGCGGGTTGTCGATATAGCTCAGCTCGATCCATTGCCCGCTCGGTGCGTAGATGCGCGTCGGCAAGGCCACCCGCTGTGCGTTAGCGCCCTTGTTTTCCAGTACTTCGACAACGCCGGTACGGTGCACGACGCGGAAGCGATCGTCGCTGTCCTTGTGGAAGTGAAACGTATCGAGCTTTTTCTCGCTGATGCTTTCAATGCCATCCACGGTGAACTGTTCACCGGTAGACAGTGACAGGGCACTGCCGCCTTCAGGGTAGGCGTGCTCGACAAACCGGGTGAGGTTCAGGTCCCAGCCTTCGCCATAACCGATATCGCCTCCGCCCATCGAATTGTAAGCCAGGCTTAGTGAGAGGTTGGGCCCTGTACCGCTGTTGGCGACCAGTTCAGGAAGGCCGATGTTGACGCCGTATTGCCCGGTACGGGGATCGACGCGTTTCTCGACGGCGAAGTTGTTGGCGTTGGAATAGGCTGCCAGGCTGCTCATGGGGTCACCTGATGTTTAGATGTGGGGGGGTAGAACAGCTGGCCGCAACGGTACTCGGTAGGGCCATTTTCATCGGACTTGTGAGCGCGGCCGATCATGACTTTGCCATCGCCACAGCTAAATGTGGATTGGTATTCGTACGCCCAGCCTTCCCATTCACCGGGTTCTACGATTAGCTGGTTGTCCTTGGCTTCTTCCTGCAGGTACAGGGCGGAGCAAGTGTAATTGGTAAGCCCGTTCTCATCCCCTTCATGTTTGCGCCCGGTCATTACTGTGTTCGGAGGGCAGGTGAAATAGACAGGGTCGACTTGATCTTTGTGGTAGGTTACAGCCTCGTTACAGTCTTTGTCTGGCTGTTCGTCACCTACCTTTCCAGGTTTGCGTCTTCCGCATTCAGGGAACTTAGCGGACGTAAAAGTCTTTTTGGTCAGGAAGGTTTCATGTTCATAGCCTTTGATGGCTGTGCAGAAGTAACTCGTACTGCCGTTTTCGTCTCCAGTGTGCCAGCGCCTAGTAATGACTCTCCCGTCTTTGCATTCGAAGTCACTGTCCTTTTCATTAACTACACTCAAAGTGCTGTCACCTAACGCCACGGGTTTAAGCACGGGTGTGTTGGCGTCGTCCGAGATTTTAATTTCCAGGCAACTTAACTTGCGTGAAACTCGCCCTGCACCGTTGCTGGTTTTTTCTGCCAGCTTGAATCCGACGGGTGATTCGCCTTTGTCGTTCGGGTAATCGAGATATTTGCCTTGCTCGAACTCCACCAGGCGATCAATGCCAATTTCCGGGAGCTGTGATGGCTGGCGTGTAGTTTCCAGCCGGATCACAAAACTCTTATTATCTTCAGGGTCGTCTTGTGTGTAGAACGTGCTGTCTAATGCCGTGCCACACAGCCAATCGTCGGTCAGTAGAATTTCAGCGGCAGAAGGGATGTCCTGCATGATGATCTCGGTGGGCTGCATGTCATAACAATTGCCCACACCTGGCCCGCCTTTATCGGCCAAGGAGAGCTTTAGGGTCTTGCCGGAGCCAGCAGCAGGGATATCCAGGTTGCATCGGCGTTCGCCGAAATCACCGATAGGCTTTGAGACCAGGGTAATGGTGCCTGCATTGGCGTAGGGGGTATTCAAGGAAAAAAGAATAAATCCGAAAGTGAATGAGAGTATTGCTGTTGATAGGTATCGGGTATGGCCCGCCCTTGTCGTGTTCATGGTGGTCGAACTCCTCACGTTAGGAATAACAGGTTGCTGATCGTTACCAGATCGGCCTGGTCATGCGCAGGTTAAAACACCTTATTCAGGCTGGCACCTAGCAGAAATGACAGGTAGGGCGTTGGGGCATTATGCGCTGGCCGGGACCTAGCATTTTTGCTAGTGGTCGAGGGGGCGCTGCAGGCGTAGAACGTGTTTTCAGCAATCCAGTTACGGAGTGATGGAAATGAGTTCAAAGGCTGATAGCAGCGCCAACGCCACCTTGGGTGCAGGCACGTATATCATTAACCCCAAGCCGATTGTTGAAGGGTTGACCGAGAAGTTTGAAGTGGATCTGGATGCGTTAGGTAGTGAGGATCTACGGGCCACTATTCAGGGTGCTGAGTTGAAGGTGGGGGACGTCGTACTCTCGAATTGGCGAGGGTTGAGCCCAGACGGTGTTCCGTTCGACAAAGTGCAGGACGGTACCGTGGTCGAAGACGCTGCGAATGTCACTATAAAGATAGCCAATAAAACAGTGGTAGATGCCGGTGGGGGGTATGCCTTTTTATCTTATCAAGTAAATGATAGTGCTGCGCCAGAGTCGCTACGGCAGTTTTGCTATATCGGCCTGCGCCCACCCGAACCAGACCCAGATCCCGAGCAACTGCCGGTGGTGCAGGTGCTGCAATCGCATGGCCTGGAGATCAGCAAGCCGGATATCAAGGTGAATATACAGGTGGTAACGGCGGCTTATCAGGCCATACAGGAGGGTGACAAGGTTGAACTGACAGTTCGTCGCTTCAGAAGCACTGGCACCGAGTTATCCAAGTTGACAAAGCCCTTGCCTGCGGGGCAGACGTTCAAGGGTGAACCCCTCGAATGGCTGATTCCGTTATCGGACTTGAATACGGTCGATGTGGGAGGGCGCCTTGAAATCAGCTATACCATCACACTTAAAGACGGCGGCGAACGGGTGCCATCACGTGCTCAGACATTCATGATCAGGGGCGCCATAGACGACGGCACGTTGCTGGCACCCCCCAGCGTGGATAATGGTGGCAGCGACGAAATCGAACCCGGCAATCATCCAAACGGTTTATCTATACGCATCGATGGTTATCCACAGCGCGCCGTCGGCGATTATATGGCGTTGGCCTGGGTATTGCCGTCGGGTGAGAAAGACTTGCAAATTATCCGCCTGGATGAAAGCAGCCTGCTGTCCGCACGCTTTACCTTGCGTATTGCCCAGGACGTGCTGCTTGCCAGTGTGGGTGCGGTGCAGGTGTTCTACCAGTACGGCCGCGAAGGCCGTTCGCAGACGTCACGGCCGTTATCGCTGAAGGTCGTAAAACCCCGCGCAGTGCCGCCCATGCCTACGGTCAGGAACGCCAAACAGGCAGGTGCGGTAGACGAGTACAACATCGACGCCAATGACATCAGGCGCAATGGCGCTTCCGTCATCATCCCTGGCGAGGCCGATGTCAGGCCAAGTGAACGCCTTGAAGTGCATTGGCAAGGTGAGCCGAATAGTGGCCGGACGGTTATCGAGAGCCCGTCTACGGAAGGCCCGAGGGTATTTAACGTACCTGCCGAATTTGTCGCAGCCAATATGGGGAATACCGAGTCCAAGCGATTCGAGGTTTTCTACCGTCTGGTCGATAACAACACAGGTGACTATTGGGACAGCAAACCCGTGAAACTGTTGGTATTGCCATTGCCAGTAACAGTGTATCCGCGTATTGACTGCCCTGAAGCAAATTCATCAGAAGAGCTGGTTTTAGTGCCCGCTGGGGCAACGCTTAAATTGGAATCCTGGGTGCTCATCAAGGAAGACCAACGCTTGAGTTTCTACCTGAGCGGTATCGGGCATGAAGGGGGTCCTATCAAAGAAACCGTGCGCAACGCGCTACCGGTTACGTCGGCAGAGGTCAAAAACGGTGCGAGTGGGGTGCTTGAATATGCCGTGCTGCGCAAGCTGAAAGTGGGCGCAAAGTTTCAGCTCTGGGCCAGTGTGAGTTTTGACGGGGATCAGTGGTGGGACTTTCCGAAACTTGATCTCACACTGAAAAGCTAGGCCGGCGGGCTTTATTTAAGTTGGTAGTTTGCCAGTGGGCTGAAGAAATGAGCAGGTGTCAGGCGATGTTGGCTGCCTTGGCAGTGGCCAAGCGCCCCCTGTCAACCTTGTTTCTTAGCGCTAATGAATGTGTGGCCCTTAGTTTGGCCAATGAATCGAGGGTTAAGATGATGACCGATCTTTCAAAGCAAGATATTGTAAAACGTTTGGCCGGCGGTAGCGTAATGAGGCGCTGGGGGGCGATTGCCGCGTGGGCGCGGGATCAACTCAACCTGCTGCTTCGCGATCAGTATCTCCAGGGTTATACCAGCCATTCGTTCATCGAGCCAATGAGCAAGCAGTTCGATCTGGATGAAGGTGGCGAACTGCGTGGCGAATTCCGCAACCTGGTTCTAGGCCCGCCGCAGCTCTCTTTCGAAGATGCCAATATGCTCTCGGCGGTGACCACTGTGCGGATGAAAATCCTCTCTGCGGAATACGTTCAATATGCCTACCTGCCAGGCAGCCCGCCGATCCTGCTCAGGGCCATGAGTGTGGATGAGGGCATGGACCATGCGGTCAGCGCACAGGTAGCGTTGAAGTTGCAGGGGAGTGCAAGCGGGCAGTTCACCCAATTGGTGCTGGCGCTCTCCGACGCCCGTGCCGACTCGCTTGAGTGTGAGCTTGGCACTACACCTTATACCTCGCGCCAGATCGGCAAGGCAGTTTTCAGTCATTGGGTTGAGCAACCCGGCTACCGTCAGGTTTATGTCCTGGCTCAGTTTGACCGCGAAGATTACGCTTCGATGTCGCCTATGGGGATCAAGGTGTTGACCCAGATGGCGCCATGGGGGGGCAGGACCAACAAGGCGTTCAAGGACAAGGCCGCCAGCGAAGGCGATGGTGCCGTGGTGCTGATGATGCAGTTACGCTCGCATATGCTTCCAGGCACGCTCCCGCAACTGGGCGATGATTTCCCTTATCTAATTCCTGGTACGGCTGCCACAGGTGCCGAGCACTCAAGCACTTTGTTGCTTGACCCGGTCAACGAGGGGAAGCCCGCCGAGCCCTTGAGCCAAGTGCTCAGGCCTGTGCGTATGCCTAATGCACATCGGTACACGTACAGTGAAAGCGACAAGTTCGTGCCTGCCGATGTGGTCGGTTTTGGTCAGATATCACCCACGGAGGGTACCTATCGGGTAGACCCTGCGACATCGAGTATCGTGGCAAAGGGGACGTTGCCGTTCAAGCTGGAAGGCCGTACGCCCGTCAAGACATGGGCAACGGCAAACCTGACGCGGGCGTCTGCCAGTGGCGCCATCACCCCTACAGGTGTTTACTCGGCCCGTGATGCGGATGCCTTTACCGCCGATAGCCAGGTCTCGTTGGTGACGGGGCATTATGTGGATGGCAGTGGCAGCGAGCATTCACGCAGTGCGCTGGTGGTTGAGCGGGTCAGGCCGGTAGAGGTTTCCCCGCGCGTCATGGTCACTTCCGCCAATGAGGTACCGATCCTGCTGTCTGCCTCGAGCGAAGCGGGTGGAACCCTTCGCTGGGAGCTGATTGATGCTTCAGCCGCGCAGCGAACCCTGCAAGGGCCACAGCGAACAGGTAACCCCGGCAAGCACGACTTGGCCAGCGCATATAGGGCTGACCTCGGGAAGTTGGAGGACCTGGGCAATGGCCAGGCCAGGTTTACCCCCCAAAAAATTGCGCCAGGCAAACCCGAGATCCTGTTCCAGACCATCCGCGCTACGGACACTCAGTCGCAGGTATTTGCCGATGCGACGGTGGTTATCGTGACCTGGCCGCAACGCTTTGCTGTCGAGCCATTTTATGTAGCGGACTACAAACCGAACGCCACGGTGCCCTTCACGGTCAAGGATATTCCCGCCGGCTTGACGTGGCATTTGTTCGGCGAAGGCACAATCGACAAGGACGGTACCTATACCCCTCCGCAGGCAGCAAAGTCACCGGTCACCGTGGTGATGGCCGACGTCAATGACCTGTACAGCGGTTACGCAATCATCGAGCACCGCCCGGTGGTGCAGGCCAGGCCGGCGAATGTTGTCTGGGATGATCTCCTCGTGTTTAGTATCGAGTTGGTCAGCGCGGGCAAGTGCTATGCCAATGGCATGCAACAGATTGAAGTGAAAGTCACCATTGAAACCAAGATTGATGGGCCAGGCATTGCACCGCCAATCAGCGACGCAGAACTGGCCAGCCTGAAGTTGTTTAACGTTGAGGGGGGCAAGGTACTCGAGTTCCTGCCTGCCGGCGAAGAGGGGCTGGAGCCCGGCGGGGAAGCAAATTGGGCCGTGAGCCTGGATCGTAACCGGGTGGGAACGCGTCCGGCAAACCTGCAGGGTGAAGCGCGGGGGGAAGAGAGTACCCGACGCAAGCATTTATTCCTGATGAGCACCACTGTTGGCACGCTGGAAGTGGCTGCGCAGTTCACAAGCGATGACAGGGTCGTCTACCGCTCCACAAGTTATAACCAAGGCATTTCGAAAGTAACGGTGGTCGCTGAGCCTGTACCTATTTTTGCTACCGATGCCTACACCTTCAACCGTGTCCCGGTCAAAGGCTGGGAAAACCAAGGCAATGAAGACTTCGATAAAGTAGACGACACCACCGATTATTGGGTGCTGGCCGGCGCAAAAGGCGATGACTTCCAGACACTGAAATTCCTCAGGCTGAAGTTTGAAGACGAAAGCCAAGTGTCGATGATTCGCTGGGAGTCCGACCAGCGCAAGGAAAAATACTGCAGCTTTACCGGTTATGCATTCACGCCATTCGTGCGTGCGGGTGCGCGGCTCGCCGAGGGTACGGATAATCCGGAAGACCCGGAAAAGTATCTGGTGCATGATGGCCTGTTGCAGGCACTGGTGAAGCAACAAAAAGCGATCAGTGACTATCTGGATACTGAACTGGTTGACAGTCACAAGCCTGGGGCGGGAGACGTATGTTTTGCCCTGCACCGGGTGTCGGACTTGCCGCTATTTTACGATAAAGATCAAGCCAATGATAAGAAGTGGCGCAGTGCTTTGGAAAGGCCATTGTCATTCCGCTTGATGGATCAGAATGGAAACTGGCATAGGCTACGTGTGTCGTTCCATTTGGCGAGTGGTATCAAGGGCAGCCGTGACAAACTGACTTTCAACCTCATGTAAACAACGTAAAATTTAAGGTAGGTCGATATGGCTGGCAAAACAGCGTTGCATTCTGGTGCTTTCAATTTCTTGAGTTTCATCAGCAATAGTGTTGATCCGCGTACCGGTCAGTATGGCCTGAGTATCGCGTTACCCCTCCTGCGTGGTGATTACCTGGGGGGGGCAGATTTCCCGTTGAGGCTGACCTACAGCTCAATGGGGGCAGGCGACTTTGGCTATGGGGAAGGTTGGGATATCAACCTCAGCAGTCTTATCGAACATGCTTACCCGGAGGGGGGGAGTGCGCTCTCGTTATATACCGGTGAGCGCTTCACGGTGGACGGGGTGGAAACGATCAGTGAGAAAAAACTGGATACTTTCCATTTTCACAAGGATGGCGATGGGCTGTTTCGAGTCGAGCACAAGGACGCTCAGCTGACGGAAGTGTTGCAGCGCACGACGATTGGTACAGGCAAACAAGCGCTACCGGTAAAGATTTACGCCGATTCAAGACGTTGGCTAGAGTTTGTCTACCGCGATAACCCGCTGTTACCAGGCAACCCCTGTTTGAGTGAGGTATATGATTCCGGGGTCGGTGGGAAACAGCGCCGTCGCTTGCTGTTGATAGAGTACTCGGGCGATATGATCATCACCTTGTACCCTGATGAACCCGCAGCGCAAGCCAGTTACACGCTCCAGTTTAACGGGCGGCGGCTGCAGCGAGTGATACTGCCCACCGATGAACATGCGTATTGGGAGTTCTTCTATCAACAGGTGCACGGGCAAACCTGTGTCAACCGGGTGCGTACACCGGCGGGTGCGGTGGAGCATATCGAATATGGTATAGAGGGTGATCCGGGCCATAAACTGCCTGGGGTTGACCAGTACCTGCCGCGGGTCAAGCGCCACCGCATCATTCCAGGCTTTGGTCAGGCCGAGCGGGTGACCGAGTATGACTATTCCTCGCACAACTTTGTGGGCAATGGCAGCTCGGTGGTCTGGAACAACAATGGTCTGGACAATCTCTACGAGGTGACGAACGCCAGTTATACCTATTGGAGCAAAACCACCGAGCGCTGCCCCGGGCAGGCCGACCAAACTGTTTTACGAACCTATGACCGCTTCCATCGCAATATCGAGGAAAAGCGGGTGCAGGGCAAGTGTGTGACTTCTACGGTTACCCATTACCATGGCGAAGCGGCGGACCCGTTTGCCAGGCAACCCGCAAACTTCCAGTTGCCGAAGCTTGTGACCCAGCGCTGGCAGATCGAGGGGCAAGTGGTGTCTGGCAAGGCCGAAACTGCCACCACGTATGACCTGTTTGGCAACTTGACCCATGAAACTGCCGCCACGGGCGTAGAGACGGTTTATGCGTACTACCCGGCTGTGGGTGAACCTGGCAAGTGCCCGGCAGACCCGCAGGGCTTTGTGCGCTGGAGAAAGAGCCAGACCACCAAACCGTCCCTCAACGGTGAAGGCGCAGCCGCAACTCAGGTTACAGAGTTTGTGTACAAGGCGCTTGACCCAGTGCCCCTGCCTGCGGAGACGCCCGTCTATATTGCCAAACCGTTCATCGTGCCGAAAGAGGAGGAGCTTTTCGTCATCGAGGGTGACGTGAAGGTGCCCGTGAGCCAGACGGTCACCCACTACCATGAGTCCATTGATGACCTGTTGAGCTATGGGCGGCAGGCCAGCACGATCAGCACCATGGGGGGGAAGGATACGACCACCTCGTTCAGCTATACCACAGAGACAGTGGAACGCCATCCTGCCTTGGTGACCACTCATGTAGTGGAGGGCTTCGACCATGGCGAAAAGCTGGAAGATGGAACCGTTCGCGATGTTCAGAAAACGTTCACCCTGAAGCACTCGGCACTGATCGGTGAGCCATTGCTTAACCGGGATGACAACGATGTGGAAATCGCCTATGCCTACGATCGCGTGGCCCGCGTGATTCGCGAGACGGTTGCGCCAAACGACCCCAAGTACAAGGCTTCGCGCGAGTACAGTTATGTGCTGGCAGTGGGTGAAAACCCGGCTGTGCAGACTGCGACCGATGTCAAAGGTGTGACTACGCGCTCGA
Source organism: Pseudomonas sp. NPDC089408 (assembly GCF_044749445.1). Lineage (NCBI taxonomy): Bacteria > Pseudomonadati > Pseudomonadota > Gammaproteobacteria > Pseudomonadales > Pseudomonadaceae > Pseudomonas > Pseudomonas sp. NPDC089408. The sequence goes on along the minus strand of NZ_JBIVHY010000018.1, from coordinate 31,506 downwards.
TGCTCGATGGCCTGGGCCGTGTGTGCGAAGAAGAGCGTATGGACGCCGACAGCAATCAAGTTTGGCGCCGCCAGGCGTATCGCAAGAGCTATACGGCGACCTACAACGCTTACGGCCAGCTTGATGAAGAAACCGAATACGACTGGATGGCGGATACGGTTACTGAACAGGGTATTAGCCGTGCAGTGGATCTCCCGCTGCAGACACGTTACGGCTACGACGACTGGGGCCAGCAAGCATGGCAAAAGGGGCCGGACGGTATCTGCCATTTCGAGGTGACAGACCCGGTCGGCACCGAGGCCTCGGCCTTCATGCCCATCCAGCGTAGCTGGCGGGTATCAGAGGACGGCACTGATGCAAGTGGCGTGACCGAGACCTGGCTCAACCGTTTCGAACAGGCCACCCAGGTCACGCGCTTCAAGACCCCGGAAGAAACAGTTGCGTATAGTCAGCACACCTATCACCACGATGGCCTGGGCCGTTTAGCTCGGGAAGTGGCCGCCGACAAGGCCACCACGCTGAACAGCTACGACATCTTCGGACGGTTGCTTGAACAGACGCTGCCCGATGGCTCGGTGGTAACCCGCCGCTACGCGGACTTCGACAGTGGCGACCTTCCGGAGCACATCGCTGTCAATGGCATTGAGCTGGGCACGCAAACGTTCGATGGCCTTAAGCGGCTGTATCGGTCCGTTACGGGGGGGCGGCCACGTACCCTTTACTATAAGCCGGGGCAAAACCGGCCAGAGAAGGTGTTTACGCCTTCCAGGCAATGGGTCGATTATGAATACAACCCTGTGTTGGGAGAGGAGCCGCTGAAGCGTGTATCCAGCCGTTTCACCGCCGATTACGAGTATGACCCGGAAAATGCCAGGTTGATGAGCTGCACGGAAGATGGGCAAGTCTTGAAACGAGAGTATTTCAGTACCGGGCAGATGAAATCCGAGGAGCGTATCGAGGGTGAGGGGACCGAGGACGAACAGAAATTCAAGATGTTTTATGTGTTCAGCTATCGCGAACGGATGCTGAGCTACACCGATGTGCTCGAGCAGACGCAGGAGTATCAGTATGACAATGCTGGGCGTTTGGAGAAAACGACCTTGGGCTCGACAGTAGCAAATTTCAAGTATGACAAATTAGGCAGAACGTCGCAGATCGAGACTCGCGATGGCGATAACTACCTCATCACTCAGCTGGAATATGACGAATTTGATCGAGAGACGCTTCGCCGTTTTGATATGAAGGGTGATATTCAGACGTTGACCCAGCGGTATGATGAATGTGACCGCATTGACGTGAAGGCACTGAAGGCGGGTGAGGCGGAAACCGGTGAACTACTCAGGCACGAAACGTTTGCCTACGATTCACGCGGTCGACTCTATGATTACCAATGTAATGGCCCGCTGTTACCGGTCGATCCACAAGGTCATGTGATCCGAGCCCAGGCGTTTGAGTTCGATTCGCTGGACAATATCACCCTGGTCATCACTCAGCTGACAGATAAAGACACTCATGAAGCGGGAGAAAATGTGGCCGAGTATTTCTTCGAGTACAGCGACCCCGCGCAACTCAGTAAGCAAACCAATAGCTACAAGGGTTATAAGCCCGAGATACATTTCGAGTATGACGGTGACGGCAACCTGACCGACGATGGTGAAGGTATGGAGATGGAGTATGACGCTACTGGCCGGCTGAGCTTGGTCACCAAGGCCGGGGTGACCTCAAACTATTATTATGATGGTGTTGACCGTTTGAGTGGGCAGGGTTGAGCCTGAGTTTGTAGGCTTCTGGTGTTGTGAAAGCCCGCGCTAGCGCGGGCTTTTTTATTGGCCTGCGTGCGAAGTACACCGCACGCGTATTGGCAACTGGTAAATTTGCCAGTTGTGCAGAAAGGCGCCAAGGTTTCACTATTCATGTGATTATTCCAGCAGCCCTCCTTTCTATACGTTCGAGGCTCAAAATGAAAAGCGAAAAGTACTCACCCGCGGGTAGTGTTGTTCTTGCACCTGTCGCACCTGAAATCAATGCGGCGCTGTTGGCAGACCGCACTGACAATACGATGTTCAGTAATGTCTTGACCGACGATACGGTCGAGATACCCTTGACCATCCAGAACTGGAATGCCGCGGGAGATCCCAGTGTCGGGGAATTTGACCAGATGTGGCTGATTCACCTGCCTGACAGTGGCGTCGAGGAAGAACTGCACAGGGGGCAGTATGATAGAGACAGCGCATTCCCCTTCACTGTCAAGTTGGACAAGGAAAAAGTAAAAAAGTGGGGCGAAGGCAAACATGAGTTTTTCATCAGGGTTATCCCTTATTACGACCTGGATCCTGTTGATTTCCCTCCTTTGAGCTTGATCTTCGATCGTGTCGCTCCTTACCCCAACCAGCTACCTGCTGCCTTTCCTGCTATCGCGCCCGTGCTGGATGCCAACATTGATGCAGTTGAACTGACATTGCCGGGCTATTCCGATTGGGCTGATAAAGACGCAGTCGGCTGGATCTGGCGCAAGGAAGTGCCCGTTGATCCGGGCGATCTGGTACCGGATGGTACTCAGCCTGTCACTGCGTCGCCCATGATGATCAAGGTGCCCAAGGCTGTCATTGAGCGTGAAGGGGATGGCGGCATTCATATCGCCTATATCCTTCAGGACAAGGCCGGTAATACCAGTGCGATGTCGGTGCCTACGCGGATTGCGGTGGCACTTGGGGCGTTGCCTGTTCCGGCGGATTTCAAGAAGCCTGTGGTTATAGGCATGAACGGCGGTGTGGTGGATCAGGATGCCGTGTTCAACGGTATCGAAGTGCAGATTGACGCTTATCAGCATTTCAAAGCGACAGATCTGATTACCATTCGTTGGGGCACACAGGCTTTCGAGGAGCGCGCAGTTGGCACGTTCCCGGTCAAGCTGGCCATTCCTGCCAGCGTTATCCTGGCTATTTACGGAAAAGGTTCTACCGGGGTCAAACCGGTCGAAGTCACATATGAAGTGCGGCGAGGCGACCACCCATTGGGCGGCGAAAAAGACACATTCGACGTCAACCTTGAGCGCATAGGCCCGGTCGTACCTGACCCAGACCCGGAATGGCCGGGGCCGGTAAACCCGCAAATGGCCCTGCCGGATGTTTATGGCGGTAACGACAACGAGAAAAACCGCCTGACCGAGAACGACGAGCTGGCCGACGCGGTGTTGAAAGTAACGATCGACGCTGCATTCGAGATAGGTGATCTGGTTGAGTTTTACTACACCGATGAGCATGTCGTCGAGGCGGATTACCGACTTGAGGCTGGCGACCTCGGCGCTGAAATTGAAGCGACCATTCCGTGGGAATATATTCTTCGACACGACAACGGTAATCGCTTTGCTCACTATGCGGTCAGCCGTAAAGACGTGCCGAACAAGGCTGTTTCCAAACCTCAACCCATTGTGGTCGAGGCTATCGTTCTACACCCTGAAGCGGCGGAGATCCAGGGCGGGGTCATCATTGGAGGGCGGCTGTGGCTGAACTGCAAATCGTTGTTTGACCCGGCGGATTCAAGTGATACTACCCCTGATATCCGTATCCAGATCCCTGACCTTAGCGAGTGGTTGGCAGAAGGTAACGAATTGACACTGACCTGGACCGCGACACAGGGTACATCCCCAGGTGGAGCAGATATACCAAATGCCAAGTATGAGCAAACGATCGAGTTGGACAAGGCCAACCCGCCGACCGGTTTCATTTGGCGCATTCCTTATGCCGATGGCCTGAAGCCTATTTACGAGTTCGATCAGGCAGTCAGTTATGACGGGCTGGCAACTTTCACTTATACATTTGAGCGTAATGGCAAACCTGTCCCATCCGACCCTGCCGTGGCAGTAGTAGCAATGCACAGTTTTGGCGCTGAGTGCCCTCTCGTTCGCCCTTGAGTGTCGGCGATACAGCATGCTGGGCGAGGCTTGTTGAAAAGTCGCATCAATCGTAGGATTTTTCCTACTCGTTTTGAGGCGAATTCTTAATAACCTTGCTCACGTTTCTGCTGCCCGTCTGCGGGTAAAACGATGAGGTCAAGGTGCAATGTTCAAACAACGCAATTCTACTCTGCCCCCCTTGGCGTCAGCCATTGGGCAATTATTAATGGGTGCTTCGGCCGTGCTCTTTGTTGGCCCGGCAAGTGCGTTGACGCTGGTGGACAAGGAGCAACACATTGGCGCCAGTACGCCGGTTGACAGCTACAGGGTCACTGACGGTGGGCGCCTTGTCGCCGAGGGGGCTACTACCCAGGAGATCGACGTGCGTACAGGCGGAGGGTTGCAGCTGGAGCGTTCCACGGTGTCAGCCACAGGGGTCGCTGCAGTCATGGTCAACGGCGGTGCTTCGGCAACCATTGCCAATGGTTCGCGCCTGACCAGCAACCTGTTCGGCCTTGATGTGCTGCGCAGTGCGACGGCCGGCGCCAGCGTGTCGGTGAAGGGCAGCCATATCGAAGGTGGTATCGGCGGTGCCCGGGTGGCCGGCAGTTCTCATCTGTCCCTGACCGACAGTACCCTGGTGAGTACTGGGGCGTCCGGTGCTGCCTTGCTGTTTGGCGATGCCGGGCTGGATGCGACCAACAGTCGGTTGACCGGTGCCACGGATGGCATCCGGGTGGTTGGCGATAGCCGGTCGACCGAGGCTGCATCGATCAACCTGCAAGGCACACGGGTGGAAGGCCAGAATGGCGCTGCCATTCGCGTGGGCACCGTAAACCAACCGCGTGGCGATGCGACGATCACCGTCACCGGCGGCACTACGCTGGTTGGCAGCAATGGCAACCTGCTGGAGGTGGCGAACAGTTCCAATGCCAAGCTGCAGGTCGAGGGCAGCGACCTGATGGGGGACGTGTGGGTGGAGGCCGGCTCCCGTGCCAACCTGACCTTGGGTAACCAGGCCAGCCTCACCGGGCGCCTGACCAATGTCGAGAGCCTGGCGCTGAATGATGGCGGGCGCTGGAACATGGTCGAGGACAGCAAGCTTGGGCAACTGGCCATGGCGGGGGGCTCGGTGCGCTTCGGGGAGGCCACGCAGTACCAGCGCCTTACCCTGGGCAGCCTGTCGGGCAGTGGCACGTTCATCATGGACGCCGACTTCAGCACCGGCGAAAGCGACTTCCTCGACATTACCGGTACGGCTACCGGCAACCACAGCCTGCTGGTGGGGAGCAGTGGCAGCGAGCCCACCCAGGAAAACAGCCTGCATCTGGTGCATGCTGCGGCGGGGGATGCACAGTTCTCCCTGCTGAACGGGCCGGTGGACCTGGGCGCGTTTTCCTACAGCCTGGTGCAGCGCGGTAATGACTGGTACCTGGACGGCGCGACCAAGGTGATCAGCCCCAGTACCGAGGCGGCAATGGCCTTGTTCAATACCGCGCCGACCGTGTGGTATGGCGAGCTTTCCTCCCTGCGCAGCCGTATGGGCGAGCTGCGCCTCGACGAGCGTAAATCGGGCCTGTGGGCACGTAGCTATGGCAACAAGTACAACGTTGCCTCGTCTACCGGCACGCCGTACAGCCAGGTTCAACAGGGCTTTTCGCTGGGTGCCGATACGCCCTTGCCGTGGGGTGACGGCCAGTGGCTGGCCGGGGTGATGGCCGGTTACAGCAGTTCGGACCTGAACCTGACCCGGGGTGCCTCGGGTGAAGTGAAAAGCTACTACCTGGGGCTGTATGCCACCTGGCTGGATGCCCAGAGCGGCTATTACCTGGACAGCGTGGTCAAGCTGAACCGCTTCGACAACCAGGCCAAGGTCAGCCTCAGCGATGGCCAGCGCACCGAAGGCGACTATGACAACGTCGGCCTGGGTGCGTCGGTAGAGTTCGGCCGCCACCTCGGCCTGGGCGATGGCTACTTCGTCGAGCCGTTCGGGCAGCTGTCGGTGGTCGGCATCCAGGGCAAGGATTATCACCTGGACAATGGTCTGAAGGCTGACGGTGATGCCACGCACTCCTTGCTGGGCAAGGCCGGTGCCACGGCCGGCCGTACCCTCAAACTCGAGGGTGGGCAGGCGGTGCAACCTTATGTACGGCTGGCCTATGTGCACGAGTTCGCCAACAACAACCAGGTCAAGGTCAACAATCACCGTTTCGACAATGACCTGTCCGGTTCGCGTGGCGAGCTGGGCATGGGGGTGGCGGTGTCGCTGATGGACCGCCTGCAGGTGCATGCCGATTTCGACTACAGCAACGGCAAGGCGCTGGAGCAGCCCTGGGGCGTCAACCTGGGCGTGCATTACAGCTGGTAAAGCGTTGCGAGCCTTTCATTACATCTGACGGGACACCATGGAGCCTGAGCTATGAGTAGTGTGAAACAAGAACCGCTTTTTCCTGCGCCATGGGTGAAAGGCTCGTTGCAAAACCTGGAAGGCGGTGCACAGAACGTCATTCCTTTGGGGCTGCTGCAAAGGCCGCTGCGTGTGGATGTGACGCCTTGGCCGGGCTCCAATCCTGCCCCTGACACGCCAGAGACTCTTGTGCTGCTGTGGGACGGGGTGCAGGTAGGGGACACAAGGGAATGGGTGGCCCCCATTGCTGCGGACGACTATTACGTCGAGATTCCCCTGCTGAACCTCAAGGACGACAGCACGCCTGCATTGACCTACAGGGTCAAGGCTTACAACAATGCTGAACAGGACTCGCGGCCACTGACAATAACCCTGGATCTGACCGGGCCCGAGTTGGCAGGTGATCGTGGTGCCCTGGTGTTCGACGGCGAGGTGCTCACCGACGGTGTAACGGAAGATTACCTGAAGCGTCACGGTGAAGTGCTTGTCGCGGGTGTGCCGGACTACCAAGTCTTTGTGCCGGGAGATCGCGTTCGCTGGTACTGGGATGCGCATATGTACGAAGACAACCTTGTGGCCGAGAAGGTGCTCAAACAGGGGGACTTTCCTGTCACCCTGGAGATCTCGGGCGATATCCTCCGTGAACGAGGTGATGGGCAGCGTTTTGCGCATTACCGGCTATTCGACTATGCCGGTAACGAAAGTAAGCCTGTAGAGCCGAAAGTGGTGCAGTTGAAGGTAGATACCGCACCGCTGCCCAGGGACCTGGGCTGGCCAGACGTCTCCCATGCCACAGGGAGTGCGCAGCAGGTCGAACTGGACCCTAACAAACGGATCACGTCGATGCGGGTGGTGGTGCCCTCTGGTGCAGCGCATCCGGGCGAAGGTGTCGAAGTGTCATGGGGCGAGCCGGATGCCGTGGGCAGTTACAAGGCGACGCAAGAGGTGCCTGGTAACCCTGGCCAATACGATATCCCGCTGGATCGAATTGCCCAGCACAGTGGCAAGGTTCTGCGTGTGTCTTATAACGTGACCGAGAAGGGTGGCAGGGTTCATCCGTCTGAACCCCGGCTTGTATCGTTCCTGCCGCTCACCCAGGGGTTCCCGATGCCGAATATTCCCTCTGCCACACATGATACGGTGTATCTGGCCAGTGTCCCGGCAGGTGGCTTGGTCATCAAACTCGACGCCTGGCGATACATTCATGCCGATCACAGGGTGACATTGCTCGTCAGCGGTGTGGATCTACAGGGCAAGGCAGTTTTCGAGGAGGTGCTGAAGGCGCATGCCCTTACTGCACAGGAGGTGGAAAAGGGCTTGGGGTTCGATAATGCGGTAAAGGTGACCAAGCCTTTTCTGCTCTCGCTGAAGCGTGACAGATTCAGCGTCAAGGTTTTTGTCAGTTTTGATCAGGGACAGACATGGCCGTCAATGCCCAACTTTCCAATACTTGACATGGCGCTGCGCGACTGAGCGGCCCTGTTAGATCGGGGCTATTGGCAGAGGTTTTTCTACCAGGCGAGTCGTCCCGCCATAGTCGTTGATTGTGGTGAAGCGTACCTGTAGTCCGTCTCCGACCCGGGTAGTCTGCAGTTCAAAGGACTGGCTTTGCATGGGCAGGGCCATCTGGGCAGTGTCGATTTTTTCGACTTTCCCGGGTTTGCCCACTTCCAGACGGCCGAAGGTGAAGTGGTAGGGCGTGGGGTTGTGAACCTGCAGCAAGGTCTTGCCGTTAGCGCTGGACAGTGACCACTGCAGGCTGTCCAGATGCTGTTCGGGCACGCCCTGCACCTGGCTAGGTCGATAGAACAGCTTGATGCGGGTGCGCAGGGCGATTTTCAGCACGTTCTGCTGCCCACTGTCGACCTGGGGAATTTCCTGCACATTGAAGTAGAACAGCGATTCGCGATCGGTTGGCAGGTTGTTGGGTAACTGGTTTATCTTGACCAACTGCTCGCGTTTGGGGTCGAGCCGGAACAGGGTCGGGGATACGGCAAAAGGCACTGCGGTGCTGGTGTCGTCGGCCGCAGTATTTACCCAGGCCTGCACCGCATAAGGTGCTTGGCTTGGGTTGGCGACAACCACCGAGCTGCTGTGTTTGTCGCTATGGTGGACAACGCGGGTGTCACTAACGGTCAAGGCTGCTTCACTGGTTGAGCAAAGTGTAGCCAGGCAGGCGAAGCCGAGTGCGTAATTGCGCAGAGTGGTTGTGTACATGACGGGACCGGCTTGGGAAGTGAAACGGATGAGTCCCCCTGGCGACACCAGGGGGCTTGAATCAGCGGATATCGACATTGAAGGAGATGTTGGTATCGATCTGCCCTTCGGTTACTGCCGTCTTGGTAGTGACCAACCGGGCCAGGAAGACCATGTCGGTGTCGCCTGTATCTTTCACTTCATAGGCTGCCGATTCGGTGCCAGGCGACAACCGCGTTGCCTTGTCGTTGATTGCGAGGCCCAGACCCGAGGCGTAGCCCACTCCGTCTTTCAGGGCATACAGGTCAGGGTTGTCCTTGTCAGGACTGTAACCTGCGGTGAATGTGGCATGGCCTGCCTGGATTGCTGTCACGCAGGATGCCGGAATGCGCAGCGCGAATTGTTTGGGAGGGGTTTCCAGGCCAACTTTGTCGAAATGATGTGTCTTGAAGTTGCCCAGGAAAACAAGCGGCAGGGCTGGCCCACCCGGCGTTACAACCTCGATTGGGCAGGTGCCGGGGGCCTTCACGGAACCTTCAAAGTTGATGATGTCGGCCATTGCTGCGCTGCTACAAAGGCTCAGTGCAAGCACGGATAGTGTTTTTTTCATAGGATTATCCCTGTGTGGTAGATCGCTGCGAACTCATGTATCTCAGCGCGCTGGCAGAGTACGCAGGGCAACACAGGGGCGCTGTAGGGGAAGGCTGCTGGTTTCGCCAGAAACCGGCAGATCGAAACGGCACGGCACTCCCCTTCGTCGGGGCAGGGGGATCAGTGGCGGGTATCGGCTGCTGCCGAGGACAGCAGCTGCTTTTGCTCAAGCCAATCAAAGGCCTCGCCCCGCTGTTCGCATTCGTAGCGGCGCTCTTCCAGTGCCTGGTACAGGTCCAGTTCTTCGTCAGGCATGTAGTGCAGGCAGTCGCCGCCGAAGAACCACAGCAGGTCGCGCGGCACCAGGTGGGCGATTTGCGGGTAACGCTGGATCACCTGGCAGATCAGGTCCTGGCCCAGGTACTGGCTTTCCAGCGGGTCTTGCGGCAGCAAGGTCAGCAGCTCGTCGAAGCGTTCGAGGAACAGGGCGTGGCTTTCCTCCGGTACCTGCTCAGCCTCACCCAGTGCCACCAGGATGGTGCGCAGGTGGTTCAGCAGTTGCAGGTGGTATTGCAGGTGGGGGTTGGCCATGGGGGCGGTCCTCGGGGTGGTTGAAACGGGGGCGGAGTATACGCCGGTTGGGGGCCGGTTGGGTAAGGCGGCTATGGCGGGCGCGGTCCGGTGTAGGAGCGGCCTTGTGTCGCGATAGGTTCAGCACAGATGCACAAATTGCCGGGGCTGCTGCGCAGCCCTATCGCGACACAAGGCCGCTCCTACACCAGACCGCGTCCAGCGATCAAGAGGTCAGCGCACTTTGCCCTGTTCAGGCAGCAATTGCGCCTTGTCGAAGGCGTCCACATCGATCACTGCCCGACGTGCCTGTTCCGCCGCCTGCAGTTGTTGCCCTTCGCCAGGCTGCAATACACCGGCTTCGACGGCTGCATCGATCACTGACTGCCCAGGTGCCGGCCGCACTTTGCCTTCCTTGATTGCCTGATGCAGCGACTTGTGTAGCGGCATCGCTTCATTCAGCAAGTCGCTGGCCCGTTGCAGCGCCGCCACCGGGTCACCGTCGGCCTCTGGCCTGAAGCACCCGGCAAGCAGCTCTTCCAGGGCCGGGTCACCTTTGCTGCGGCCAATCAATGCCGCCACCTCGGCATCCAGTTCATCGCTCGGCCCGGTATGGCGCCGGCCGAAGGGGAACACCAGCACGCGCAGGGCACAGCCGACAAAGCGGTTGGGGAAGTTCTCGAGCAACCGGTCCAGGGCTGTTTCCGCCTGGCCCAGGCTTTCTTCCATCGCCCAGCGCAGCAAGGGCTGCATGTGTTCCGGTGAGCCCAGGTCGTGATAGCGCTTGAGCGCGGCACTGGACAGGTACAGGTAACTCAGCACATCCCCCAGCCTTGCACTCAGGCGTTCGCGACGCTTGAGCGCACCACCGAGCAGCATCATCGACACGTCCGCCAGCAAGGCAAAGGCTGCCGCCTGGCGGTTGAGGGCGCGGAAGTAACCCTGGCTCAAGGCATCGCCCGGCAGGCTTTCCAGGTGGCCCAGGCCGAGGTTGAGCGCCAGCGTGCTCGCCGCATTACCGGCAGCAAACATGATGTGCTTCATCAACAGGTCATCAAACTCACGCAGTGCCTGCTCGCGGTCTTCGCGGCCAGCCAGGGCCATTTCCTTGAGCACGAATGGGTGGCAGCGGATGGCGCCCTGGCCGAAGATCATCAGGTTGCGCGAGAGGATATTGGCACCTTCCACCGTGATGAAGATCGGCGCCCCTTGCCAATTGCGCCCCAGGTAGTTGTTCGGGCCCATGATGATGCCCTTGCCGCCATGCACATCCATGGCGTGCTGGATGCACTCGCGGCCGCGTTCGGTGAGGTGATACTTGAGGATCGCCGACAACACCGAAGGCTTCTCGCCCAGGTCCACGGCCTTGGCGGTCAGCAGGCGGGCGCTGTCCATCAGCCAGGCATTGCCACCGATGCGCGCCAGTGACTCCTGGATGCCTTCGAACGCCGCCAACGGCACATTGAACTGCTCGCGGATGTTGGCGTACTGGCCGGTAACCAGGCTGGTGTACTTGGCGGCGCCGGTGCCGACCGCTGGCAGGGAGATGGAGCGGCCCACCGACAAGCAGTTCATCAGCATCATCCAGCCCTTGCCGAGCATGGCCTGGCCGCCAATGAGGAAGCTCAGCGGGACGAACACATCCTTGCCGCTGTTGGGGCCGTTCATGAACGCGGCGCCCAGCGGCAGGTGGCGTTTGCCGATTTCCACGCCCGGGGTGTCGGTCGGGATCAGCGCCAGGCTGATACCCAGCTCTTCCTGCTCGCCCAGCAGATGGTCCGGGTCATAGGCCTTGAAGGCGAGGCCCAGCAGGGTAGCGACCGGGCCCAGGGTGATGTAGCGTTTTTCCCAGTTGAGGCGCAGGCCGATGACTTCCTCGCCTTGCCATTGGCCCTTACACACCACGCCAGTATCGGGCATAGCCCCAGCGTCGGAACCGGCCAGTGGACCTGTGAGGGCGAAGCAGGGGATTTCTTCGCCACAGGCCAGACGCGGCAGGTAGTGGTTGCGTTGTTCGTCGGTGCCGTAATGCAGCAGCAGTTCGGCCGGGCCGAGGGAGTTGGGCACCATCACCGTGGAGGCCAGGTCGCCACTGCGGGTGGCCAGCTTCATTGCCACCTGGGAGTGGGCGTAGGCCGAGAACCCTTTGCCGCCGTATTCCTTGGGGATGATCAGGGCAAAGAAACCGTGCTGCTTGATATGTGCCCAAGCAGCGGGCGGCAGGTCCATGTCCTGGCCGATCTGCCAGTCACTGACCATGGCGCAGAGTGTTTCAGTAGGGCCTTCGATGAAGGCCTGTTCTACCTCGGTCAGCTTCGGTGCCGGGTAGCTGAGCAGAGTGCGCCAGTCGGGGCGGCCGCTGAACAGTTCGCCGTCCCACCAAACGGTGCCCGCATCGATCGCCTCGCGTTCGGTTTGCGACATCGGCGGCAGGGTACGCTGGAACCAGTTGAACACGGGCCCGGTGAATACTTTGCGCCGCCATTCGGGCAGGGTCACCAGGGCGATCTTCAGTGCCAATACCACCCAGATCAGCGCCAGCAGCCAGCCGGGTGCATGGCTGAAAATACCCATCAGCAGCACATAGGCTGCCATGATGCCCAGTATCTGCAAGGGTGCCAGGCGCCGATGCGTCAGGTATGCCGCGCCGATCACCAACCCTGCCAACCACAATAGCCACATAATCCTTCCTCCATGGAGCCGGTGTTCGAAACCTTTGCCAACAGCTTAGACGGCTGCCTGGTAAAGACCTGACCTGAACAGTGACAGGGTGTGGCTGAAGGCGTTCACTGCAAGGTGACCAAGGCCGCGCAGTCAACGCTTGTTCCAGCGGGCCACAAAGGTTTCGGCCGTCATCAACGGTACGGGCACGATGATGTAGGCCCAGTACCAATTGATCGGGTCGTCCATCACGGCCTGGATCACGGTGAAGCGGCTGCTCAGGCCGGGTGTAAAGATGCCGGTCTTGTCGACTTTGCCGTCCCCCGCCAGCACTTTCCATTGCGTCATGCTGGCCGGTGCCTCGGCTTCTTTGCCGGTATTCCTGTCGATGTAACAGAAACGCAATTTCAAACGGCCCTGAACCCATTCGGTCTTGAAGAAAAAGTTGGGGGCGGTGTTCAGTACCACGAAGGTTGAAACAAGGGGTAGCAAGGCAAAACCGGTAATTACCCGGTCTATTCGCACCGGCTCTTTGAATGACGTTCTGGTTGCTGTTGGCTCTTGGGTCAGGCTGTTGTCAGCCAGGCGAATTTCCGGTTTGACCGGCGCTGAGTATTCGCATACGTAGCCATTTGGCTTCAATGAACCGTGGCCGCCTCCATCCAGTTCCCAGCGAGGAGTAGCAGTACCTTGCGGCCTCACCTCGACCTTGTGGGCAGTGCTTCCGGCGCTGACCGCTGCGACCAGGGGGTCGGCATGGAAGCTCAGTGATGCCAGCGGTTGTGCCTGCTGCGCATTGGCGCGCAGGAACCTGTACGACATTTTGTGAACATAGTTTTCAATCACATCAATCTTGTCGCACAGCACATAGGACGGTGGTAGCAAGAGGAGGGCAAGGTCGGTGAAATCGTTGTAGTAAATCGGGTCTGGCATTTCGGCATGGGGCATGTAGACCGCCAGTTGATCCCAAGGCGTGCTGTCTTGCGTGGGGAAGCTTCCTGTGCTGCTGTTCCCATTCACGATGTACAGAACGTGAGCGCCTGAAGTCGGGTGCTTGCGCAGGTAGAGTCGCAACTGGGACAGCAGCCAGTTACTTTGTGCAGCGGCTGCAACCTTGTAGGGCTGAATGATGCGCTGCTCGTCCGGCAAGGCATTGAAGCGTTGGCGAAAAATGTCTGCCAGCTCTACGTCAGGCCGCTCCGAACCCGTGGCCTGTATATAGAAGGTGGAGTCTTTACCAACTTTCAGTGTCAGCGCTGCGCCAGGCCCTGCACAGTGCCCGACGAACCCATCCAGGGGGAACTCCTGATAGAGGAATTGCGGTTCGTTCCTGGTAAAAGCAATTACCCGGTCGAGGCTTGCCCTGGGCTTGCCACCAAATACCGGCGCGGACCAGATGAAGTTGGCATATGACATGATGCGTGAGCAGACGCGCACACGGTCCTGAAGATATTGCACAAATGGCGTCGCAAGTTCGCAGGTGACCAGCTCGCTGGTTGCGCCCCTTAGCCGCTCGTAGTGAATGGTCTCGTGAAGTATGGGTGGCTTCGATACGATCAGTTGCTCGCGCGCAGTATTGATTTTGGCTGCGTCGAATATGACGTGAATGCGCCAGCCGCGCATGTTGTGATCCGGTTGTATGGGGGCATGCGTATCCTGTTCCATGGTGTGGCCTCACTGTGCGGGTAAGTGAGGTGAGTGCAACACGTGCACTGCACCCTCGCTACTGGCAGATTTGCCAGGTAGGCGGTGCCTGGTTGTGCCCGCGTGGTTTCGGCTGCAACCTGGAAGCTGTAGGGGTAGACTCTCCCTTCGTGTTCATTCAGGGATGTCGACATGCTGAAGATCTGGGGCCGCAAGAATTCGAGCAATGTGCGCAAGGCGCTGTGGATCGCCCACGAACTGGGCCTGGACTTCGAGGCCATCGACGCCGGCGGCGCCTTCGGCGTGGTCAACGAGCCGCACTACCGCGCCCGCAACCCCAACGGCCTGGTGCCGATGCTGGAGGACGGCGACCTGACCCTGTGGGAGTCCAACACCATCGTCCGCTACCTGTGCGCCGAGTACGGTGCAGAGCAGGGTTGGTACCTGAAAGACCCGCGCCAGCGCGCCCTGGCCGACAAGTGGATGGACTGGACCACCTCGTCCTTCGCCACGCCGTTCCGCCCGCTGTTCTGGGGCCTGCTGCGCACCCCGGAAGACCAGCGCGACTGGGTGGCGATCAACGCTGCGCACAAGCAATGCGCGCAGCTGCTGGCCATCGCCGACGAAACCCTGGCCAAACAGCCGTACCTGTCCGGTGACCAGATCGGCATGGGCGACATCCCACTGGGCAGCTTCGTCTATGCCTGGTTCGAAATGCCCATCGAACGCCCGGCCATGCACCACCTGGAGGCCTGGTACCAACGCCTGAAGGCGCGGCCGGCCTACCAGGCTGCGGTGATGACTGCGCTGACCTGATCGAACACCACGGCTGTTTCGATAGTCACTATCAATACACATGACTGTACTTGTGCGGCCTGGCCTTGCACCATTGGCCGCACTCACTGCGCCAGTGACGTTATCTGGCGTGTCCTGCACCTTATTCTTCGGTAAGTGACCCGCTATGAGTTCTGCCCTGTCCATCCGACAGCTGACCAAAACCTACGGCAACGGCTTCCAGGCCCTGAAGGGCATCGATCTGGACGTTGCCGAAGGCGACTTCTTCGCTTTGCTCGGCCCCAACGGCGCCGGCAAATCCACCACCATCGGCATCCTTTCCACCCTGGTGAACAAGACCAGCGGCACGGTCAACGTATTCGGCCACGACCTGGACCGCGAGCCCTCGGCGCTCAAGCGTTGCCTGGGCGTGGTGCCGCAGGAGTTCAACTTCAACCAGTTCGAGAAGTGCTTCGACATTGTCGTGACCCAGGCCGGCTACTACGGTATCCCGCCCAAGGTGGCCAAGGCGCGTGCCGAGCAGTACCTGACCCAGCTGGGCCTGTGGGACAAGCGTGACGTGCCCTCGCGTTCGTTGTCGGGCGGCATGAAGCGGCGGCTGATGATTGCCCGCGCGCTGATCCACGAGCCACGCCTGCTGATCCTCGACGAGCCCACTGCCGGCGTGGACATCGAGTTGCGCCGTTCGATGTGGAGCTTCCTCACCGAGCTGAACCAGAAAGGCATCACCATCATCCTCACCACCCACTACCTGGAAGAGGCTGAGCAGCTGTGCCGTAACATCGGCATCATCGACCACGGCACCATCGTCGAGAACACCAGCATGCGCCAGTTGCTGGGCAAGCTGCATGTCGAAACCTTCGTCCTCGACCTCAAGCAGGACCTGGTCTCGGCGCCTGCGCTGCAGGGTTACCCATGCCGGCTGCTGACGCCGCACAGCCTGGAAGTGCAGGTGGAAAAGGACATCGGCATTACCGCGCTGTTCGGCCAGTTGGCGCTGCAGAACATCGAAGTGCAAAGCCTGCGCAACAAGACCAACCGACTTGAGGAGCTGTTCGTGTCCCTGGTGGAAAAAAACCTGTCGAAGGTGGCTGTATGAGTGTGGAACTGCGCACCAACTGGGTCGCCCTGAACACCATCGTCTACCGTGAAGTGCGGCGCTTTTTGCGCATCTGGCCGCAGACCCTGCTGCCGCCGGCAATCACCATGGTCCTGTACTTCGTCATCTTCGGTAACCTGATCGGCCGGCAGATCGGCGACATGGGTGGCTTCACCTACATGCAGTACATTGTGCCGGGGCTGATCATGATGTCGGTGATTACCAACTCGTACGGCAACGTGGTCTCTAGCTTCTTCGGCAGCAAGTTCCAGCGTTCGATCGAAGAGCTGATGGTATCGCCGGTATCGCCGCACACCATCCTCGTCGGCTATGTGCTGGGCGGCGTGCTGCGCGGTTTGGCGGTGGGGGTGATCGTGACCATCCTGTCGATGTTTTTCACCGACCTGCAGGTGCACCACCTGGGCGTGACCGTGATCGTGGTGCTACTGACTGCGACCATCTTCTCGCTGCTGGGCTTTGTCAACGCGGTGTTTGCGCGCAACTTCGACGATATTTCGATCATCCCGACCTTCGTGCTGACGCCACTGACCTACCTGGGCGGGGTGTTCTACTCGATCAACCTGCTGCCACCGTTCTGGCAGACCGTGTCGCTGGCCAACCCGGTGCTGCACATGGTCAACTCGTTCCGCTACGGCATTCTAGGGGTGTCGGATATCAGCATTGGTACGGCGATCACCTTCATGCTGGTGGCCACTGCGGTGCTCTACACCCTGTGTGTTCGCCTGCTGGTCAGCGGCCGCGGCATGCGCGCCTGAGGCCTTGCACCGGCATTGGCGGCGACGCCATTGCCGGCCCACCCACCAGCGCCAGTACAGCATGGTGGCGAAGTAGCCCACGATGCCCAGCACCACGCCGCACACCACCGAGCCGAGCAGGAAGGGCTGCCACAGCGTCGCCAGCTGGTCGGTGATCCATTCGAAGGTCAGTTCGTCGGGCAGGGTGCGTGGCGGTACCTGCATCAGCCAGGCACCGGTCATGTAGGTGACGAAGAACACCGGCGGCATGGTCAGCGGGTTGGTCAACCACACCAGGCTGACCGCGATCGGCAGGTTACCGCGCAGCGGAATGGCCAGTGCGGCAGCCAGCAGCATCTGCGCCGGCATCGGGATCAGCGCCGCGAACAGGCCCACGCCCATGGCCCGCGCCACCGAATGGCGATTCAGGTGCCAGAGGTTCGGGTCGTGCAGCAACTTGCCGAAAAAGCGTAAGGACTTGTGTTCCCGAATGCTGGTCGGGTCCGGCATGTAGCGTTTGAACAGGCGGCGCGGCATGTGGGCTCCCGGAGCGTTGATCCGGGCAGTATGCCCTTATTCCCGTTCAGCCTCGTTTAGAGTTTGTGACAATTGTTGAGCAAGCCTTGCCGGCAATTGGGCTATGCCTCAGGGGGTGATCCGCCTTCTGGAGCTCTACCTCATGCGCACAGGGATGTTTGCGCTCGCGCTCGGGCTGCTTTGCCTGGGCTTTCTCCCCGCCTTGCCATCGGTCGGATGGTTGCTGGCGTTGGCTGCCTGCGCTGCCGTCTGCCTGGTTACCCGGTTGTGGCCGTTGGGTTGTTTTCTGCTGGGGTTGTGTTGGGCCTGCTGGTCCGCCCAGCAGGCGCTCGATGATCGCCTGGCTGCCGGCCTGGATGGCCGCACGGTATGGCTGGAGGGGCAGGTGGTCGGCTTGCCGACCCGGACTGCGCAAGGGGTGCGTTTTGAACTGGAAGCGGCCCGCTCACGGCGCGCCGAGCTGCCACGACGCCTGCAGTTGAGCTGGTTCGACGGGCCGCCGCTGCAGGGCGGCGAGCAGTGGCGCCTGGCGGTAACCTTGCAGCGACCGGCCGGGCTGCTTAACCCTCATGGGCCTGACCGGGAAGCGCAACTGCTGGCGCGTCGGGTGGGCGCCACCGGCACGGTCAAGGCCGGGCACCTGCTGGCGCCCGTTGTCGGCGGCTGGCGCGACACGCTACGCCAGCGCCTGTTGGCCGTCGACGCCAATGGGCGGCAAGCGGCGCTGGTGGCACTGGTGCTTGGTGACGGGGCGGGCCTGGCCCGGGAGGACTGGCAGACATTGCAGGCCACCGGCACTGTGCACTTGCTGGTGATTTCTGGCCAGCACATCGGTCTGCTGGCCGGTTTGCTGTATGGCCTGGTCGCCGGTTTGGCGCGCTGGGGGCTGTGGCCGGCCCGGCTACCGTGGTTGCCTTGCGCCTGTGGGCTGGCGCTGACTGCCGCGCTGGCCTACGGCTGGGTGGCCGGTGCCGGCGTGCCGGTGCAGCGCGCCTGCCTGATGCTGGCCGTGGTGCTGCTCTGGCGCCTGCGCTTTCGTCATCTTGGGGCTTTTCTGCCGTTGCTGCTGGCGCTGGTTGCCGTCTTGCTGGTCGAGCCGCTGGCGGCGCTGCTGCCCGGCTTCTGGCTATCGTTTGGTGCCGTCGCCACGCTTATCTATTGCTTCAGTGCCCGCCTGGGGGGCTGGCGGCCCTGGCAGGCCTGGACGCGGGCGCAGTGGGTAATCGCCATCGGGTTGCTGCCGGTGCTGCTGGCCGTGGGTTTGCCCGTGAGCCTGAGTGCGCCGCTGGCCAACCTGGTGGCGGTGCCGTGGATCAGCCTGGCGGTATTGCCGGTAGCGTTGCTGGGCACGTTGCTGCTGCCCCTTGCCGGGGTAGGGGAAGCGCTTTTGTGGCTGGCGGGTGGCTTGCTGGATGTGCTGTTTCGCGGGCTGGCACTGGTGGCGCAGCAACGGCCAGCGTGGGTGCCACCCGCGTTGCCACTGTGGGCCTGGATGCTGGTCTGCCTGGGTGCCTTGCTGGTGTTGCTGCCCCGTGGCGTGCCGCTGCGCGGCTTGGGTGGGGTGATGTTGCTGGCGTTGTGGGTGCCGCGGGAGCCGGTGCCTTTCGGGCAGGTCGAGGTCTGGCAGCTGGACGTTGGCCAGGGCTTGGCGGTGCTGTTGCGTACCCGCCATCACAACCTGCTGTACGACGCAGGGCCGGCCAGGGGCGAAAGTGACCTGGGGGAGCGGGTGGTGCTGCCGACCTTGCGCAAGCTGGGGGTGGCTAGCCTGGACCTGATGCTGGTCAGCCATGCCCATGCCGATCATGCCGGGGGGGCTGCGGCGATCCTGCGTGGCCTGCCGGTCGAGCGGGTAATCGGTGGGGAAGCGCTGGACGATGTGCAGTTGCAGCCTTGTGGCAGCGGCGAGCAATGGGACTGGGATGGTGTGCGTTTTTCGTTGTGGCGCTGGGCGGGCGGGCAGAGCAGCAATGACCGTTCTTGTGTGTTGCTGGTTGAGGCACAGGGCGAGCGCTTGCTGCTGGCGGGGGATATGGAGGCCGGGGCCGAACGGGCCTGGCTGGAGGCTACTGATGCTCCGCGTATTGATTGGCTGCAGTCACCGCACCACGGCAGCCGCAGTTCTTCTAGCGAAGCTTTTATCCATGCCACGGCGCCACGTGGGGTGCTGATTTCGCGGGGGCGTAATAATAGCTTCGGGCACCCGCATGGGCAGGTGGTGGAGCGCTATCGGCGGCATGGGGTGGTAATGCATGACACGGCGGTGGAGGGGGCTTTGCGGTTGGTGTTGGGTAGGGGGGGAGAGGTTGAGGGTATGCGGGGGCAGCGGCGGTTCTGGCGGGGGCGGTGAGGTTGGCGCTGATAGGTGCTTGCCATAAGATCTTCAGCGCCTATGAGATCGAGCGCCGCCCGCGCGGCGCATCGCGGATAAATCCGCTCCTACATTTGTTGCAACGTACCGAACCTGTTACGCCATGGTTGCCAGCCCTGGCGCATGACTCGAGACTTGCAAACCGGCTGACAACCATGGCCTGACAGGCATGGCCACGTTGCAACACATGTAGGAGCGGATTTATCCGCGATGCGCCGCGCGGGCGGCGCTCGATCTTGCAGGCGCTGAATTTGCCATGGCGAACACTTGCGAGCCCCCACCAATTCCCTGACCTCCGGCAGATGAGCCCCCCGCGCGCCTATGGTAGAGTGGCGGCCTTTTTCCGAAGGGGCGTTTACTGTGTGGGAATTGGTCAAGTCCGGTGGTTGGATGATGCTGCCGATCATTCTGAGTTCCATCGCTGCCATGGCTATCGTCGTCGAGCGCCTGTGGACCCTGCGCGCCAGCCGCGTCACCCCGCCGCACCTGCTGGGCCAGGTATGGATGTGGATCAAGGACAAGCAACTCACCAGTGACAAGCTCAAGGCCCTGCGTGCCGATTCGCCACTGGGCGAAATCCTCGCCGCAGGCCTGGCCAACTCGCGCCATGGCCGCGAAATCATGAAAGAGTGCATCGAGGAAGCCGCCTCGCGCGTCATCCACGAACTGGAGCGCTACATCAGCACCCTCGGCACCATTGCCGCCATGGCCCCGCTGCTGGGCCTGCTGGGTACCGTGCTGGGCATGATCGACATTTTCAGCGCTTTCATGGGCTCGCAGATGACCACCAATGCCGCTGTCCTGGCCGGTGGTATCTCCAAGGCGCTGGTCACCACGGCGGCCGGCCTGATGGTCGGTATCCCGGCGGTGTTCTTCCACCGCTTCCTGCTGCGCCGCATCGATGAGCTGGTGGTGGGCATGGAGCAGGAGGCAATCAAGCTGGTGGAAGTGCTGCAGGGCGACCGCGAAGTGGAAGTGGCCGGAGGCAAGGCGTGAAGTTCCGGCGCAATCGCCAGCGGGAGAACGTCGACATCAATCTGGCGTCGTTGATCGACGTGGTGTTCGTCCTGCTGCTGTTCTTCGTGGTCACCACCACCTTCACCCGCGAGACCCAGCTGCGCGTCGAGCTGCCTGAGGCAGCCAGTGCCGAGCAGGCGCCGGCCGACCAGGGCAAGTTGGTGGAAATCACCATCAGCGCCGAAGGCGTGTATTCGGTGAACAACCACCTGCTGCCCAAGAGCGACCTGGCCACCCTGAGCGAGGCCATCGAACGTGAGTCGGGCGGCGACAACAAGCTGCCGCTGGCCATCAGCGCCGACGGCAAGACCCCGCACCAGGCTGTGGTCACTGCAATGGATGCCGCCGGCAAGCTCGGTTTCAGCCAGTTGCGCATGACCACCGTCGAGGCGGCCCAGGGTACGCCTTGATGGCCTTCGCCGACCGCCTGCTTGCCGCCTGGTACACCGGGCACCCGGCGCTGGCGTTGCTGCGCCCGCTGGAGGCGCTGTACCGCCGTGTGGTCACGCGCAAGCGCGCGCGTTTTCTCAGCGGTGAAAGCGCCAGCTACCGGGCCCCGGTGCCGGTCATCGTGGTGGGTAACATCACCGTCGGTGGTACCGGCAAGACACCGATGATTCTCTGGCTGATCGAGCACTGCCGCCAGCAGGGGCTGAAGGTGGGCGTGGTCAGCCGTGGTTACGGTGCCAAGCCACCGCAGCTGCCCTGGCGCGTGCGCGCCGACCAGCCCGCCGGGCAAGCCGGTGACGAACCGCTGCTGATCGTGCAGCGCACCGGCGTGCCGCTGATGATCGACCCCGACCGCGCCCGTGCGGTGCAGGCGCTGCTGGCCAGCGAAACGCTCGACCTGATCCTGTGTGACGACGGCATGCAGCACTACCGCCTGGCCCGTGACCTGGAGCTGGTACTGATCGACGCCGCGCGTGGCCTTGGCAACGGCCGCTGCCTGCCGGCCGGCCCCCTGCGCGAACCTGCCGAGCGCCTGCAGGGCGCCGACGCGGTGCTGTTCAATGGCGCCAGCGCAGATCGCGCCGACGGTTTTGGCTTTTGCCTGCAGCCATCGGCCCTGGTCAACCTGCGCAGTGGTGAACGCCGCCCGCTTGACCATTTCCCCGCAGGCCAGCGCCTGCACGCGGTGGCCGGTATCGGTAACCCGCAACGTTTCTTCAATACCCTGCTGGGGCTAAACTGGCAGCCGCTGCCGCACCCGTTCGCCGACCATGCGCAATTCAGCGCCCGGAGCCTGGCCTTCAACCCGCCATTGCCGCTGGTCATGACCGAGAAGGACGCGGTGAAATGCCGGCCCTTCGCCGCTGATGACTGGTGGTACCTGGCTGTCGAAGCGCAGCCCACGCCGGCGTTCAGCGCCTGGTTCGACAGCCAGTTGCAGCGCCTGCTGCGCAAGCCCTGAGCCTGTTTTCATTTTCCGGCCACCTGGCCTAAAGGACGCTTTCAATGGACACCAAACTGCTCGATATCCTGGCCTGCCCGATCACCAAGGGCCCGCTCAAGCTCAGTGCCGACAAGACCGAGCTGATCAGCAAGGGCGCTGGCCTGGCTTACCCGATTCGCGACGGTATTCCGGTCATGCTGGAAAGCGAAGCACGCACCCTGACCGACGACGAGCGCCTGGACAAATGAGCCTGAACTACACCGTGGTGATCCCCGCCCGCTTGCGCTCCACGCGTTTGCCAGGCAAGCCGCTGCTGGCAATCGCCGGCAAGCCGATGGTGCAGCATGTGTGGGAGCAGGCGCGCAAGAGCGCTGCCGGTCGCGTGGTCATTGCCACCGACGATGCCAGCATCTTCGAGGCGTGCCAGGCGTTTGGCGCCGAAGTACTGATGACCCGTGTCGACCATGAGTCGGGCACTGACCGCCTGGCCGAAGTGGCCGCGCAACTGGGCCTGGCTGCCGATGCCATCGTGGTCAACGTGCAAGGCGACGAGCCGCTGATTCCACCGGTGATCATTGACCAGGTGGCCGCCAACCTGGCAGCCCACCCGGAAGCGGGCATCGCCACCTTGGCCGAACTCATTCATGAGCCGGAAACCGTGTTCAACCCCAACGCGGTCAAGGTTGTCAGCGACAAGAACGGCCTGGCCCTGACCTTCAGCCGTGCGCCGCTGCCGTGGGCGCGCGATACCTTCGCCAATGGCCGTGACCAGCTGCCGCAAGGTGTGCCTTACCGCCGTCACATCGGCATGTACGCCTATCGCGTTGGTTTCTTGCATGACTTCGTCAGCTGGGGCCCATGCTGGCTCGAGCAGGCCGAAGCCCTGGAGCAGTTGCGTGCCTTGTGGCACGGCGTGCGCATTCACGTCGAGGACGCCATCGAAGCGCCTGCCGTGGGTGTGGATACCCCAGAAGACCTGGAGCGCGTGCGGCGCTTGCTGGAGGCCTGATGCGCGTCCTGTTCGTGTGCCTGGGCAACATCTGCCGTTCGCCCACTGCCGAAGGCGTGCTGCGCCAGCAATTGCAGGCGGCCGGGCTTGCCGGCCAAGTCCGCGTGGCCTCGGCCGGTACCGGCGACTGGCACGTTGGCAAGGCGCCCGACAGCCGTACCTGCAAGGCGGCGCTGGCGCGTGGCTATGACCTGTCGCAGCAACGTGCCCAGCAGGTCACTGCGGCGCACTTTGCCGAGTACGACCTGGTCCTGGCCATGGACGAAAACAACCTGCGCGATCTGCGAGCCCTGCGCCCGCACACCGCCGTGGG
This sequence comes from Pseudomonas sp. NPDC089408, assembly GCF_044749445.1. Taxonomy (NCBI): domain Bacteria; kingdom Pseudomonadati; phylum Pseudomonadota; class Gammaproteobacteria; order Pseudomonadales; family Pseudomonadaceae; genus Pseudomonas; species Pseudomonas sp. NPDC089408. The sequence goes on along the minus strand of NZ_JBIVHY010000018.1, from coordinate 8,253 downwards.
CGAGCTCGACCTGTTCCTGCGTCGCTACGGTGCAGCGCTGGATGAGGTGCCCGACCCGTACTATGGCGGGGCCGACGGCTTCGAGCAGGTACTCGACCTGGTCGAGGCGGCTTGCCAGGCGCTGGTACTGGAAATCAAGGGGCGGTTATGACAGGGCAGTGGCAGGAGCAGGTATCGCTCAAGCCTTACAACACCTTCGGCATCGACGTGAAGGCGCGCTATTTCAGCCAGGCGCAGGATGACCAGCAAGTGCGTCAGGCGTTGGGCCAGGCGCAACAACAGGGCTTGCCGGTGCTGGTGATCGGTGGCGGCAGCAACCTGCTGCTGACCCGCGACATCGAGGCCCTGGTGCTGCACATGGCCAGCCGTGGCCGGCGTGTGCTCAGTGACGATGGCGAGCAGGTGGTGGTCGAGGCCGAGGCCGGTGAGCCGTGGCACCCGTTCGTGCAGTGGACGCTGGCGCAGGGCTATTGCGGGCTGGAGAACCTCAGCCTGATCCCCGGTACCGTGGGTGCTGCGCCGATGCAGAACGTGGGTGCCTATGGGGTGGAGATCAAGGACGTGTTTGCCGGCCTGACTGCCCTGGACCGCGAGACCGGTGAGCTGCGTGACTTCGGCTTGGCGGAATGCGCCTTTGGTTACCGTGACAGCCTTTTCAAGCGTAATCCCGGCCGTTGGTTGATTCTGCGTGTGCGTTTTGCCTTGAGTCGCACCTTGCAGGCGCACCTGGACTATGGCCCAGTGCGTCAGCGGTTGGCGGAGCACGGCGTAACCGCGCCGACTGCGCAGGCGATCAGTGATGCAATTTGCAGCATTCGCCGCGAAAAGTTGCCAGACCCGGCTGAGCTGGGCAATGCCGGGAGTTTCTTCAAGAACCCGGTGGTTACGGCTGAGTCGGTCGAGCGGATTCGGGCGCAGCATCCGGGTGTGGTGGCTTATCCACAGGCGGATGGCCAGGTGAAGCTGGCGGCGGGCTGGTTGATCGAGCAGGCTGGCTGGAAGGGTTATCGCGACGCTGATGCCGGGGTGCATCGCTTGCAGTCGCTGGTGCTGGTCAACTACGGCCAGGCGAGCGGGGCGCAGATGCATGCGCTGGCGCGGCGGATCCAGGCCGATATCCTCGAGCGGTTCGGGGTTGCGCTGGAAATGGAGCCGAACCTGTACTGATGTGTTGCCTGTACCGGCCCTTTCGCGGCTAAAGCCGCTCCTACCTGTACCGCGCAGGTTTCGGTTTTGCGCAGTACATGTAGGAGCGGCTTTAGCCGCGAACACCGGCGCAGCCGGTGCCAGCCGCCGTGATGCCCGCTCCCACTGTTGAGGGCCACTCAAGAAAAAGCCCCGCCAGTTTGCACTGGCGGGGCTTTTTCATTCAGCCTTGGCTATCAACCGTGATGAGGCTTGTGCTCATCGGCGGCTTCCAGGGCTGGCTCCTCGGTAGCGGCAGCTGCTTCCTGCGCGGCTTTGGCTGCAGCTTCGGCTTCACGCTTGCGGCGGCGCACTTCACGCGGGTCGTTCGGCGCGCGGCCGTTGGACAGCATGACCGTAGCAGGCTCTGCCACGGCAGGGGCTTCGACCGGCGCAGGCTCGACAACCACGGGTGCAGGCTCGGCCACTGCTTCTGGCTGGGCTTCGACAACCGGGGCAGGCTGCTCGGCAACCGGGGCGACTTCGATCACGGCCGGAGCCTGTTCGATTTCACCGGCTTCGATTGCCGGGGCTTCTACCGGGGCTTCAACAGCTACGGTTTCGGTAACCACGGCCGGCTCGACAGCAGGCGCTTCTTCGACAACCGGCTGAGGCGCAACTTCGACCACGGGCTCGACAGTTGCCTCGACCACAGCTACTGGCTCGCTGAACGGCTGTTCGACCACGGGGGCCACAGCCACTTCTTCAGCTTCGGCTACCGCTTCAACCTGCTCGGCCTTTTCAGCCTGCTCGACCGGCTTGGCGACTTCGCTGTTGTCGGTTTCGGCAACGGCAGCAACTTCAGCCGTGGCCCGCTCGGCCTGCTGGTTGGCCTGGGCTTCGGCGTCGCTGCTGATGTTGCTGGTAGCAACAGCGGCAGTCACGGCCAGGCCCGCAGCCAGCTCGGCACCCAGCTCGGTGGCCTGATGCTGTTGTGGCTGCTCTTCGCTGCCTTCTTCTTCGCCGTCGATCAGCTCGCCATTGGCGTTGCGCTGGCGCTCACGACGGTTGCTGCGGCGACGCTGACCACGCGAACGGCGGCGAGGACGCTCGCCATCAGCGCCTTCCTGCTCGTCCTGCAGCAGCTCTTCGTTCGGCAGTTGCTCTTCGGCCAGCTCGGCAGCCTGTTCGGCCGCTTCTTCAGTAGCGCGTGGCTGACGCTCTTCGCGTGGTGGGCGTGGGGCACGTTCTTCGCGTGGAGCACGCTCTTCACGAGGGGCGCGTTCTTCGCGTGGAGCACGCTCTTCACGAGGAGCACGTTCTTCGCGTGGAGCACGTTCTTCACGAGGGGCACGTTCTTCACGTGGAGCACGTTCTTCACGGGCTACGCGCTCTTCACGTGGCTGGCGCTCTTCGCGTTCGGCTGGCGGGGTGGCGTCCAGCGGCTCACGCAGTTCACGCACGCGCTCTTCGCCACGGTTACCACGGCGGTCTTCGCGAGGCTGGCGTGGGGCGCGCTCTTCGCGTGGGGCGCGTTCTTCACGCGGTGCACGCTCTTCGCGTGGGGCGCGTTCTTCACGTGGCGCACGCTCTTCACGCGGGGCGCGTTCCTCGCGTGGCTGACGTTCCTCACGTGGTGCGCGCTCGCCACGCTCTTCACGCGGCTTGCGCTCTTCGTCGCGGCGGCCGTTGCGGTTGCGGCTCTGCTGGCGGCCGTTACGGCGCTCTTCGTTGCGCGGGCTGCGCTCGGCGGCCGGTTTTTCAGCGGCGGCGACCACCGGTGCAGCGGCAGGCTCGTCCTTGCCGGCGAACAGGCTGACCAGCGACTTCACCAGGCCCTTGAACAGGCTTGGCTCCGGGGCGCTTGGGGCAGGGGCGACTGGCGCGGCAGGCTGCGGCTCTTCAGCGGCGGCCGGTACCGGTGCATTGGCGCGGGCCGGGGCGGTTTTCACCGCGGCTTCCTGGCGTACCAGGGTGCGGGTGGCAGTCGGCTGCGGCGCTTCTTCGGTTTCGCTGGCGGCGATTTCGTAGCTGGACTGGTTGTTCAGCACTTCCGGGTTGTCGTCGCGCAGGCGCTGGACTTCGAAATGCGGGGTTTCCAGGTGGTCGTTCGGCAGGATGATGATGCGCGCACGGGTACGCAGTTCGATCTTGGTGATCGAGTTACGCTTCTCGTTGAGCAGGAACGCGGCCACCGGGATCGGCACCTGGGCACGTACTTCGGCAGTGCGATCCTTCAGGGCTTCTTCTTCGATCAGGCGCAGAATGGCCAGCGACAACGACTCGACGTCTCGGATGATGCCGGTGCCGGAGCAGCGTGGGCAGACGATGCCGCTGCTTTCGCCCAGCGACGGGCGCAGGCGCTGGCGGGACATTTCCAGCAGGCCGAAGCGCGAGATGCGGCCCACTTGCACGCGGGCGCGGTCGGCTTCCAGGCATTCACGCACGCGTTCTTCCACGGCGCGCTGGTTCTTTGCCGGGGTCATGTCGATGAAGTCGATGACGATCAGGCCGCCGATGTCACGCAGGCGCAACTGTCGGGCGATTTCTTCGGCCGCTTCCAGGTTGGTCTGCAAGGCGGTTTCTTCGATGTCGCTGCCTTTGGTGGCACGCGCCGAGTTGATGTCGATAGACACCAGGGCTTCGGTCGGGTCGATCACGATCGAGCCGCCGGACGGCAGGTCGACCACGCGCTGGAAGGCGGTCTCGATCTGGCTTTCGATCTGGAAGCGGTTGAACAGCGGCACGCTGTCTTCGTACAGCTTGACCTTGCTGGCGTACTGCGGCATCACCTGGCGGATGAAGGTAAGGGCTTCTTCCTGGGCGTCGATGCTGTCGATCAGCACTTCGCCGATGTCTTGGCGCAGGTAGTCGCGGATGGCGCGGATGATGACGTTGCTTTCCTGGTAGATCAGGAATGGCGCAACGCGGTCCTGGGACGCTTCCTTGATGGCGGTCCACAGTTGCAGCAGGTAGTCGAGGTCCCACTGCATTTCTTCGCTGCTGCGGCCAAGGCCGGCAGTGCGCACGATCAGGCCCATGTCGCCCGGTACGGTCAGGCCGTTCAGGGCTTCGCGCAGTTCGTTGCGCTCTTCGCCTTCGATGCGGCGCGAGATGCCACCGGCACGCGGGTTGTTGGGCATCAGCACCAGGTAGCGGCCGGCCAGGCTGATGAAGGTGGTGAGGGCGGCGCCTTTGTTACCGCGCTCTTCCTTCTCGACCTGGACGATGACTTCCTGGCCTTCGCTGAGGACTTCCTTGATGTTGACCCGGCCTTCCGGGGCCTTCTTGAAGTATTCGCGGGAGATTTCTTTCAGCGGCAGGAAGCCGTGGCGTTCGGAACCGAAGTCGACGAAGGCGGCTTCGAGGCTGGGTTCGATGCGGGTGATCTTGCCTTTGTAGATGTTGGCCTTTTTCTGCTCGCGCGCGCCAGACTCGATGTCCAGGTCGTAGAGACGTTGGCCGTCCACCAGGGCTACACGCAACTCTTCGGGTTGAGTTGCGTTAATCAGCATTCTTTTCATGTTGTACCGTCGGTTTCCGGGCTGCCGGAAACGGCGTTCGGCACACACGACGTCTCATGGTCGGTGCCAAGGTGCGCAAAGGGTGGCTGGGCCACCCTCGTGTCGAGCAACGTTCGGCACCAGCCGGTTGCCCAGCCTGCCGTTGTCGCGACGACGCGTCCTGTTTGCTGCGGTGCCAACAAGGCCCCGGTGGCTTCGAATGGGTATCCGAATCAACCAAGCGGGCCTTGTGCACTCAGTCAGGAGGAGGAATCAACCGTCAGCCGTGGACGCCCGGGGGCATCTGTTCAGGACCTTATCCGCTCGCCGGCCATTGTACTGGGCCGGTGGCCGGACGCGGTGCTACACGGTCCGAGGGCTGTGCATCTCCACCCTGCACGTATCCCTGATAATTCGGGTGCTGCCGCGCGCTGAATCCGCAACGGGTTGCATTTTTCGCCAGCTTCAAAAGTGGGAAGCTGACGCCATTACATGTCCAAGGCAGGTATTTCCGAAGCATTCGCCGTGCGTTGCGTGGAAGCGACGGGGCGGGCAGAGGTACAGCGAAAAGAAGTGGGATAAGCAGGTGAAACACCGCACTTGTCGTTTTTTTTCGGCCTTCTCTACACAGCGCTGGTGGCGATTCCAGGCAATTCGGTAAACTGGCGAAAACCCCGTAGGACGGCCTCGCGTCCTGGAGAATTGCGAAGGTCAGGAACCGGCCAAGGGCCTGGTTTCGCTGGCCTGCCGCTTTTGGCGGCGTTCGCGACTATAGCAGCAATGATTAAGTGCTTCAATTCCATAAAAAATTGTTATGATTCCCGCCATGACGACCAATACCCCTCCGACTTCCGGCGTTCAGCTGATCGAAGTCGCGCCGGAGCTTGCCGGCCAACGCATCGACAATTTCCTCATCACGGCGCTCAAGGGCGTGCCCAGGACCCTGGTTTACCGCATCCTGCGCAAGGGTGAAGTACGGGTCAACAAGGGCCGCGTGAAGCCGGAGTACAAGATCCAGGCGGGCGACATCGTGCGGGTGCCGCCTGTCCGCCTGCCGGAGCGCGACGAGCCGGCGCCGGTGGCGCAGGGCCTGTTGCAGCGCCTGGAAGCGGCCATTGTCTATGAAGACAAGGCGCTGATCGTGATGAACAAGCCGTCCGGCATCGCCGTGCATGGTGGCAGTGGCCTGAGCTTCGGCGTGATCGAAGCGCTGCGCCAGCTGCGCCCGGATGCCAAGGAACTGGAACTGGTGCACCGCCTGGACCGCGACACCTCCGGCCTGCTGATGATCGCCAAGAAGCGCAGCATGTTGCGCCACCTGCACGCTGCCTTGCGCGGCGACGGTGTCGACAAGCGCTACATGGCACTGGTGCGCGGCCACTGGCCGACCGCCAAGAAGCAGGTCAACGCGCCGTTGCTCAAGAGCAACCTGCGTTCCGGCGAGCGCATGGTCGAAGTGAACGACGAGGGCAAGGAGGCGCTGACCCTGTTCCGCGTGCTGCGCCGCTTCGGCGACTTCGCCACCATTGTCGAGGCGCGCCCGATCACTGGCCGTACCCACCAGATTCGCGTGCATGCCCTGCATGCGGGGCACATGATCGCGGGTGACAGCAAGTACGGCGACGAAGATTTCAGCCGTGAAATTCGCGAGCTGGGTGGCAAGCGCCTGTTCCTGCATGCCTATGCGCTGACGGTGCCGCTGCCCGACGGTGGCGAGCTGAAGCTTGAAGCGCCTGTGGACGAGGTGTGGGCCAAAACTGTAGAACGTTTAAGTGCGCCGTGACCTATGAAGAAAGACTACGAGCTGCTGATCTTTGACTGGGACGGCACCCTGGCCGATTCCATCGGGCGAATTGTCGAAGCCATGAACGCCGCCGCCGAGCGCGCCGGCGAGGCGCAAAGCAGCGACGATGCGGTCAAGGGCATCATCGGCCTGGCCTTGGGCGAGGCAATCCACACCCTGTACCCGCACCTGGCGCCTGCCCAGGTCGAAAGCTTCCGCCAGCACTACGCCGATATCTACATGGCACTGGATCAGCAGCCTTCGCCGCTGTTCGAAGGCGTGACCGAGTCGCTGGATGCCTTCCGCGCCGAGGGTTACAGGCTGGCGGTGGCCACCGGCAAGGCCCGTCGCGGGCTGGACCGGGTGCTCAAAGCCAATGGCTGGGAGCAGTTCTTCGACATTACCCGCGCCGCCGATGAGACCCGTGGCAAACCACACCCGCTGATGCTCGAGGAAATCCTCGGCCATTGCGGCGTCGAACCGGCGCGTGCGCTGATGGTCGGAGATTCGGCATTCGACCTGCAGATGGCCAGCAATGCCGGCATGCATTCGGTGGCGGTGGGCTATGGTGCCATGTCGCTGCAAGCGCTGGCCGAGTTTGGTCCGCAGGTGTGCATCGATCATTTTTCCCAGCTGCGCGAGTGGCTGGGTGGTTCCGCAATTCCACTTCCAAGGTAGGTAAGCATGGCAGACGAATGGAAAGCCCCCGAGGCCGAACCCGAGGAGCGCGAAGAGCGCAAAAGCTGGAAGCTGCTGGAAAAGACCCTGCTGGCCAGCGTGCAGGAGCAGCGCCGGTCGCGGCGCTGGGGCATCTTCTTCAAGCTGCTGACCTTCGTCTACCTGTTCGGCATCCTGGCTTTGTTCTCGCCACTGATGGACATGGACAAGGCAGCCTCGCGCAGTGCCAGCCACACCGCGCTGGTCGAGGTGCGTGGGGTGATTGCCGACCAGGAGGCCGCCAGTGCCGACAACATCGTCAAGAGCCTGCGCGACGCGTTCAAGGACGGCAAGACCAAGGCTGTGGTAATGCGCATCAACAGTCCGGGCGGTAGCCCGGTGCAGGCGGGCTATGTGTATGACGAAATTCGTCGCCTGCGTGCCGAGTACCCGGCCATCAAGCTGTACGCGGTAATCGCTGACCTGGGTGCTTCCGGGGCTTATTACATCGCCAGTGCGGCGGATGAGATCTATGCCGACAAGGCTAGCCTGGTGGGCTCGATTGGTGTGACGGCGGCCGGTTACGGCTTTGTCGGCACCATGGAGAAGCTGGGTGTTGAGCGGCGTTCGTACACTTCGGGCGAGCACAAGGCCTTCCTTGACCCGTTCTCGCCGGAAAAGCCGGAAGAAACCCGGTTCTGGCAGGGTGTGCTGGACACTACCCACAACCAGTTCATCGCCATGGTCAAGCAGGGGCGCGGCGAGCGCCTGAAGGACAAGGAGCACCCGGAGCTGTTCAGTGGTCTGGTGTGGTCGGGCGAGCAGGCCAAGGCGTTGGGGCTTGTGGATGGCCTGGGCAGTGCCAGCTACGTGGCGCGTGAGATTGTGGGCGAGAAAGAGCTGGTGGACTTCACTGTGCAGGAATCGCCGTTTGATCGCTTCTCCAAGCGCGTGGGGGCCAGCGTGGCTGAGCACCTGGCGATGTGGATGGGGTTCCAGGGGCCGCAGTTGCGTTGAGGTTCGTCACGCATTTTATGGTGTTTGTGAGATCGAGCGCCGAAGCGTTCGCCTCGATGCATTCAGCGCCTGCGAAATCGAGCGCCGCAGGTGTTCGCCGAAACATTTGCAGCGCCTGTGAGATCGAGCGCCGCCCGCGCGGCGCTTCGCGGCTAAAGCCGCTCCTAC
>NZ_JBIVHY010000017.1:0-107075 GCF_044749445.1 Pseudomonas sp. NPDC089408 | reverse complement strand
CCGACACAGCAGTGCTATGCAGCTGTCTCCAATAGAGTATGAGAAACGCTATTTCCTGAGCTTGGAGAGTGTCTAGGAAACCAGGGGCGATTCAGGGCTTAAGATCGATAGATTCCAGCTTCTGGCTTCTATTTCTTTATTCTTTGCGTGTTTTAGTAACTTGTTGTCTGAGATTTCTGGGGTTACAAAACACCAGTTTTTAATCAGGGTGCCACCAAGGCGTGAAACTAGTTCTGCTTCGTTTAATTTTAACTTGCTTATGTCTTTGGTGATTTTGTTACGCTGCTTGATATACAGCCTATCGGGATTGTAGTGTTTGTCTGGGCAGTAGCATTGAAATGCTATGCCGCTTGCTACATAGCCTTCAATACCAAAATCACCTGGAGAAGTAGGCATCTCGAAATAGCCTTCTCCTCCATGCCTATCCTTGAAAATTCGCTGTAAAAGCGACTCCCAAGACTTCCCGTCAAATAGGCCGAACCTAGATTGGAACATCTGGTTTTGACTCCATTCCTTTGCGCTTCCTGGCCCAGTAAGTTTCTGGGACGATGTGGTAATGGCAGGATACTCATAAGCCCGAGCTTGCGCTAGCAATTGGCTACTATGCGGTGAGTGTAGGCAGAGAGCAACGCGGTAGGTCCAGGCGACCGGTACGGTCGTAGTGAGCCGAGCTCGCACAACCAACTGTCAAAGGTATTTTTTGAACGTGGTAGTAGTAATGCCGACCATGCAACCGAGCAGTGTGGCACACGGCAGCAGCACCCAGATGGGATTGATGGACCACGGCAGTGAGAGGTAGATCACCCACGGGCTGATCATCAACGGTAGCAACGTCCGCCGCGCTCGGTGATAGACAAAGCTGCTTTCGCGGTCTGCGCTGAACTTGCGAAGGTCGCGACGCATCAACCCATCGACCGCGCCGGTGATAACGGCCACCAGGAATAGGGGCATCGCCAGGGTGAGGACGGCCAGGCGCACGACGAAGGTAAAAACGGTGAATAAGGCGGCCAATAGGTAGTCCTGCATCACCACATAGGCTTGAGCAAACTGTCCCTGCACCGACATTTCGTGACTTAGGAGCTTCAGCTGAGTGTCAGATTGTGCCCAGCCGGAGCGGACCACGACCCATTCACTCAGGTGCTGAAGGACCTCTGCGGTGGCTTGCGCGGGCTCCTCCACGAGCAGCGAGTTTTTGAAGTGATCGCTGAGCCATCCCAGCTCACTGAGCCACATGGCATGGCTGTGATGCCAGCCCTGGTCGGGCCAGAACCACAGTATGCCCATGAACTCCAGGACGATGGAGAAGATCAGCGAAGCGAACAGCAGACCGAGCATTCGCAGGCAAAGCTCGAGCGTGCCCAAGATGAATCCCGGACGTCGTTGCGCAGGAGGTGGGCTGGCAGGAGAGGTCGTCATAGGGTCTCCGCAGTACTCGGTCGCTTATGGCGCGTGCCTGCGCCCTGGTGGAGGCATCTCGGGATCGAAATCGGCCGTGGGTGCGCCTCCCTCGTTACTCCACCAACGACCCGCATTGGCGTTGTACGATTCGCGCATGCGCGCAGCCAGGGTCTGCAGATCCGCAGGCATCGCATCGTCGCTGGCGGGCTTCGGTAGTGGCATGCGCACCTTCCACAGCTGGCCGCCTTCCTGGAACGAGAACATCTGCCCCTTGGGCAAGGCGATAATGTGCGCCGGTTCGATCAGCGGTACCGCAGTGGTGGTGACGCGATCCTGTGAGGACGAAGTGAAGTCGGTATGGGCATCAGGATCGGCGGTGTCCGTCGCCCCGGAGACCAAGGTGCGTGTCTGCACGTTGACCTTTGGCAACTGGTTAGTCAGCAGTTCCGCCGTCGCGGTTTCTCGCACGCGTAGCATCTGCAGGGTGTTGAAGTTGCCGATGACTTGACCAGCCTTGGCCCGGTTGCCAATACGTGCCTCGATGTCGCTCAAGGTCTGGGTATAGGCCGTGACCTGAATACCGGCACCGCCGCCCTTGTTGATCAGCGGGATGAACTCATCGCCCATCAGCTCGTTGAACTCGTCGGCGTGCAGGTTGATCGGCACCTTGTCCGCGGCGCTGGAGGAACCGGGCAAGCCGTGATCGATACCGTGCTTGTAGATGTGGCCGGCAACGGAGACCAGGTCGGCGAACATCGAGTTGCCGACGGCGGCGGCCACTTCGGCATCCGACAACGCGTCCAGGCCAACATAGACGATGCCGCGTTTGCGGATGACCTGTAGCCAGTCGAAGATTGGCCGCGGATCGTCCAGGTCGGAATAGTTCGGGGCCAGCAGCCGCGCGGTCTTGCCGCTGGTGAGCTTTTCCAACAGTGGCAACAATGAGGCGACGATCTTGTCGAAGTAGGTGCGGTCGTAGCGCACGGCCGAGCGCAGGCCGTCCATGACGGGGTCGAAAATACGTTTGGCGGTCAGGTACTGCTCAATGGCAACGACGCGCTTTTCCCGGCCAACCATGTGCCGCGGGAGGTTCTTCTCGTTCAAGCGGCCTTCGATCTGCACGATCGCTTCCCAGGCCTGCGGATCATGGCGGGCGAAGAAGTGCTGGGCATACTCAATGAACAGCGCGTCGATGTTCACCACATGGCGCTGGATCTGTAGGTAGTCCGGGCGCCGGCCGAGCTCGATCAGCGCTCGGGCGATGATGTTGACGAAGCGCCAGGCGAACTCGCGGAAGGCCGCCGAGTTGCCTTCACCACTCAACTGGCCGGCGATTCGGGTGGCTACCTCCGAAATGCGGCCGAAGCGGCCGATAGCGTTGTAGCGTGCGGAGATCTCCGGCCAGCCCAGGTGAAATACATAGAATTCATGCTCACGGCCGGCGCGACGAGCCTCGACGTACATGCGCTTGAGCAGGTCGGCATCGCCCTTGGGGTCGAAGACGATGACCACTTCCCGGCTCGGTCGGTGGATGTCCTGAGTGATGTACACCTCGGCCAGGCGCGTCTTGCCCACCCGTGTAGTGCCCAGCACCAGGGTATGTCCCACCCGTTCGCCGAGCGGCAGGATGGCTTCCTGTTCCTTCGGCTCGACGCCGTGCAGCAGTGGCGAGCCACCCACCGGCGGTAGCGGACGCACGGGGTTGAACGGGCTGTCCCAGGCGGTCAGACGAGGCAGCAGCGACAGCCCTGGCGGGGCCTTCTCCAGCAGCTGTTCCAGCCGTCGCGCCCACTGGTGGGCAGCCGACTGGTTGACATAGTAGGCCAGCGCCGGGTCCTGAGCTTCGAGCAGCCGCTGCGTGTGTAGGCGCGTCCAGCGAAAGCCGCGGCCCATGAACAGGCGCTTGCTGCTTACCGGGATCTGCCGGCTGGTCAGCGAGTATCGGGGCAGGCGGCGGATATTGCGCCGGTAGCGCAGGACGATCCGCGCCTCGTTGAGCCGTTTCAGGCCGAACGCGGTGTACGCCAGCGCCATACCTGCCCCTACCTCGGGCGACAGTGCCACGGCCCAGGGCGAATGCAGGCACAGCGCACCGGCGCCGGCGCAGATACCCACGGTGTACAGTTCCACCGCAGGTCGCAGCAGGGATTCCATCGCATGCTCGCCCATTAGGTGTCCTCACTGTTCCAGACCGGTGGGCGTGATCAGTACCGGGTAGTGGTCCAGCTCCAACCGCTCGGCGATGTCGTCACCACTGACTGGCCAGATATTCAGCCCAGGCGCTGCCGTCTGGATGCGACGCAGCGCCCGCACGTCGTCGACCTCGACCGCCAACCCATTGGCACCTAGCTCTTGTAGCGCCTGGGCGTGCTGCGACAGCCACTCCAGGGAAGCAGCGTCCTGCCCAACCAGAAATAGCGGCGTCATGCTGGGAAGGCGCAATGCCCTGGGCGGCACGATTCCGGGCAAGAGGCGAGCGCTGCGCACCGGCAGCACCCAGTTCAGCGTGGTGGAGGCGGGCAGACTGCTGGACTCAGCGCTAGCGGCAAACGACAGCCAGGGGCAGAGGGCCAGGGCCACCGAGCGCAAGCAGCTCATGGCAGTGACCCTCCTGGGGCAGCCGCGATTGACTGGACGCGTTGCCAATGACGGCTGAATTGCCGGCGATAGCGCGCCGCAGGATCACCACCGGCAGGCCGGTGATAGCGGCCGGCGGCGACAACCCAGTCACCGGTGTCGGCATAGTGCGCGCGCAACAGCTCGGCGGTGACTGCGAGGTTGGTGCGGGGATCGAGGGCATCGCAGGCGCTGGGGTAACGGTCCGGGTGATAACCTAGGTTGGTTTGTCCAAGCCCGACATCAATGCGCTTGGGATCGTGGCGGCTGAGCGCCTCCCTCAGTGCGGCACACGCCTCATCGCGCCGGGCAAACCGCAGTGATGATCCAGCGACATTCAAGGTCCACGGCCAGGGCATGAGCTGCCCGCGCAGCGGAGTGCCACTTTCTTGCAGGGCAATGGCGAACAGCACCGACGCGGGAATGCCGGCGTGCGCGGCCGCCAATTGATAGGCCGGCGGCGGCAGTGTGCCTGCGTGAACGCTGGTCGCCCCGACCATCGCCAGGGCGAGAATCAGTCGATGCGCTGCCATTTTCCGTCCACCTGCTGATAGCGGGCTGGCAGGGGCCGGCTGGCACCCAACGCAAACCAGCGGCCGCGGTCATGGTTCAAGGTGACCTGGCCTCCGCTGACCTGGGCGGCAGTGACGCCTGCGCTCTGCGCCCATTGGCGCAGGCGCGCGTCGTTGCCTTGGCTGCCGACCAGGTACACATCCAGCCGCGCACCGGCCTGCAGCCACTGTCGGAGGCTGGTCACGCAGGCGGCGCATTTGTCTTCCAAGAACAGCGCCGTGCGGCTGCTGCTCAAGGGGCCGGCATCGTCGCTCATCCCCTGCACAGGCTGCAGACCCGGAAACAGCCGCGCCCAGGCCGCGGAGTAGGCTTTCTGATAGGCCAGTTCGCGCTCGGCACGCTTGGCCTCCAGACGGACCTGCAGCTCGGCGTAGCGCTGCCGCTCCTGATCCGAATTGGCCTCGACACCCAGGGTGGTGAGCGGGTCAAGTTGCGGCGACCAGTAATGGCGGGGGCCGGTCTGCAGACGCTCAAAGGTGGCCCATTCGTCATCTGTCAGACCCCAGGCCTTGGCCTGGTCTGCTGCAGACGCCTGCCGTGCCAGCGGCGACTGCTCGCTAAACTGCACCTGAGCGTCGACATGCTTGGCGACACTCGAGCCCTGGTCGGCGAACACGTAAGCCGGCAACAGGATGAGCGCAACCGCTGAGTACCTATACAACGTTCATCTCCTCACGGGATGGGCAGGGTGCGATCGCCATGGCCCGGGACGTGGAACACGGCCCGGCCCTCGCGAATCGCCCGCAGTTGCCAGCCGTTCAAGCTGTCACCGGGCTGGAGCAGGTGCACGGTGGACAGTGCATGGGCGCCGGCAGGCAACGCGGTCACGAACCTGATGGTGCCGCGCGTCTCGATACCCTGCAGGGCGAAAGGCGGCTGCAGCGCCTTGGCTTTTGATTTTTCACGGTTGGAGGCAGATTGGGATGCGGCGGTAGCTTCTGGCACCTTAGGAGCGGTCGACAGCTTCTCGAGTGCCGCTTCCGCCACGCCCATGCGTTGTGCCAGAGAGCTCAGGTCGGCGCTGCTCGGTCCTGGCGGTACCGCTTGCAACACCTTGACGGACGTCGCCAACTCGTCGAGTTGCTGGCCGAGCATTGCCTGCGCACTGGTGTGCTGGTGCTGGAGGTCTTCCAGGGCCGCGACTCGAGGCTGCAGGGTGGTGAGCTTGGTGCGCAATTCACCGATGTCGCGACGCAGTGACGGGCCAGTGTCGGCCGGCGCATTGCGTGCGGCGGTCTGCAGTTCAGCCAGTTGCTGGTGCTGGTTGTAGCTTGCAGCCGCGAGGACGGCAGCACCCAGGCACAGGGCGCCGATCACCAAGGCCTGAAAATGGTGAACCTTCATGGTGCGGTCTCCAGTGTCGAGAAGGGTGGTTCGGGCGTGGGCAGGCGCAGGGCGTAGCACACGCTACGCTCGACTGGATCAATGTCGAGCCGCCAGGCGGGGCCGCCGATGATGGTCAAGGCATCCAGCAGCGAGATCGGCCCGAGGACGTGATGCACGGCCGGCAAGGGGCGGTGGAACAACCGCGCCACGGCAGGGTTATCGGGACAGAGGGAGTAGCCCGAGTGCTGCAGCACGTGGCGCAGTGCTTCACCGACCGTTGCGTGCAGCACAGGGGCGATCTGGACGTTGACCAGCTGATACAGCGGTTGGCGCTGCTCCAGCGTTGGCCGGGTGCTGGCCAGAGTGTAGCGGTCCTGTCGGACCCAGGCGGGTACCGGGGACTTTGGCTTGGCCACTGCGGTCGGGGCCGGTGCGGGTGGTGCAGGGGCGGGCGCCGGTGGCGGCGTGCTGCAGCCCAGCAACGTGAACATCAGTCCAAGCGAGAAAAACGTGGGGATGTGCATGACCAGGTCTCGACAAAAGATGCCGACACCTTGTCGAAAAGCCAGAGTGCACCCCCACTGAAAAATCGAAGTTCGCCGACCGGATTATGCTGGCGCAACCATGAAAAAGGCGCCCGGAGGCGCCTTGAGGTCAATCTTCGACAAACATGGGTAACTCGGAAAGCGGCGTTGCATCAGGGTCGAAGATCAGCAGGCGGGTGTCGGCCTCACCGGCCAGCAACAGCAGGCGCAGCAGCACCGGTGGCACGTGATCTGCGCGCAGACGTGCAGTCACTTCCTCGGTGCTGAAGTAGGTGCCGCCCGAGGTAATGTTTTTGAGCCAGGGCGTCGAGTACAGCTTGCAGCCCACCGCGTTGTTGCTACTCAGCACGAAACATTCGAAGAAGCCGGACGGTGAACGACACCAGGCGCACACCTGCAGAAACTCGAACTCTTCTGCAGGCAGGTGTGCGCTGTTGATCTCCCAACTGCGACTGTAATGCCCGGTGGCAAAGGACAGCTGCTCGATCAAGTGCTGTGCAGCTTCCTCGCTGGGGAGATCGCTGACGTGTCGCCGGCGGCCATGGTGCAGCCCTGTGACCTGGTAGAGCACCTGGCTGACGGTGCCGTCGGCAGGGCACCGCATGCGGACAAACTCGGGCACGCTTTCGCCGTCAGTAATCACCGCGAAGTCATCATCGAATAGGCACGGCTGGAAATTGATGCCGTCATCCGGCAGGTCATGTAGCGCAGGGTGAAGGGATCGGTAGCAGGGAGGGCAATCGTCGGCATAGCTGATCTGCACCACGCGTTCGTAGCTCAGGTCCTGGAAGCCGCGGAGGAAGGGATTGCGAAGAGGTGTGGACATGATGGCGCTCCAAAAAATGCGAAGGTCACCCCGTACAGGCGGTGACCCTCCAGATGGTGAGGATGGTCAGATCCAGCCGTAATCGGCCAACGACAGCGGTGTGCCTTCGCCCACGATGATGTGGTCCAGCACACGCACCTCAACCAAGGCCAATGCCTCGATCAGGCGAGCAGTGAGCACCCGATCGGCGCTGCTCGGCTCCGAGCAGCCGGAGGGGTGGTTGTGGCTGAAGATCACTGCAGCGGCGTTGTGCTCGAGTGCTTTGACGACGACCTGGCGCGGATACACGGAGGCGCCGTCGATGCTGCCGGTGAAGAGGATGTCGAAGCTCAGCACGCGGTGCTGTGAGTCCAGGCAGAGCAGCGCAAACACCTCATGGTGATAGGGCGCAAGCTGCAATTTCAGATAGGACGCTGCATCACACGGTGAGATCAGTTGCTCGCCGCGCTGGAAATATCGTTGATCCAGCAACTCCAGCGCTTCGCTCAGCAGCGCATCCTCGCGGGCACGCTGGGCCAGTGCAGAGTCGAGATGCTCGACCCGATTGTGGGCAGTGTTCATGGGCAATTCCTCGTGGGAGACGGAGCGCCCCCTGGGGGAGTGCCCCAGACTGGTGAGAGAGGTGAGTCACAGACGTGTAAAACGATGACGCGCGCCGTGCAGCGGGCTGTGGCAGCCCTCGCACGGGTGGGTGGAAAAGGCCTGAATGCCTGCGCCAGTGTGCGGATCGAAATCGGCGCTTATGGGCAGTAAGGCCTGCAGTTCGTTGCGCATAAGAGTGATGCGTTGTTCTACTTCAGCCTCGCTGTAGTAGAGCGACAGCGCGCTGAAGTCCTCGTAGGCAACGGCCTGCAGGCAGTCCTCACAGAGCCAGAAGCTTTCCATGGCGACCTCGGACGTGAATGAGCAACAGGCGCTCTTGGGAGCGCCTGTTGCTGGTGGTCAAACTGCCTCAGGCAGACTGATGGGCTGCGGTGGGTTTGCGCGCGGCGGTCGGGGTTGGCTGACCTTGATCGGAGTCACCGTCAGTGTCTGCCTTATCTCCATCCGTCTCCGCGTGCTCAGCACCCTCAGCACCCTCAGCAGCGGGGGCAGCGTCGGTGCGGGCGGGCGCACGGTAGCTGAACTGGCCATCGACCTTGATCCACTCGATGAAGATCAGTCGGCCTTTGAGGCTGGCGCCGGGTTGCCCCTTGCGTTCGCCTTTCTCGTACAGGAACGGATCGACCCAAAGATCGCCGATGCGAAACGCGATGAGTACCTTGCGTTCCGCGCGGACGTCTTCCAGGTGCTCACGGATCAGCCTATCGGCTTCGCCGCTGGCGACCTTGCAATCGAAGCGGGTGTACTCGACGTCATCCGAGGCACCGTGCAAGGCCGCGATGTCACAGGCCATGAACGCTTGTCCACGGCGGACCGGAACTTCGCGAACACGGTTCAGATAACCGATGCCTTGGGTGTGCAGGTTGAAGTAGGTGGTGGGGGCGTTATTGCTTGCAGTAGTCATGGTGGAGCTCCTGTTCAGCAGAAACGCGGATATCCACCGGCCCTGGCGGCTGGTGAGTTCCGCAAGGGAGAGGTGCAAAAACGTGATCGGTGTGGAGGGCGCTCATCATCGATGGGGCGATGACCGTGCGAGCTGCCGAGCGCGAGTCGCACTTGGGGAGAACCACCCGAAGCGGGCGCAGCCTTGAAGGTCCTGGCTGTCTGGGTGCTGTCAACGACAGCGGCGTGCAACTCATCTATAAAACGCTGCCAAAGGCGCGTCAACCGAGGATTGCAGGCGGTCTGAGGGAGCGGAAGTGGGTGGTTCTCAGTGGATTTTGGACGGCGAAAAAATAGCCCGACGGTCATCAGGCTAGGAGGAGAGGGACCACCTTTGACTCGTATCCGGGCAGCCAAGTCATCGCAAACCTCAAGCTGTCGTTCCGCGCAATCAACCGACCCTTGTCGTGGCCTGGATCGGAACCAACTGGCACGCATCCGCGCACAAAAGGTGCCCAGTCTTTCGCCGGCGGGCACCGGGGCTGAGCATCGTCGCCGAAGCGGATGACCCGTGCAGCCTGGTACAAGCTGCACGGGTCATCCGCCTAGAGGACTTGGAACGCTGAGAAGGCCTCCGAAGAAGCGGTGAGGGTGGCTCCGAACTCAATGAGTCTGACCGAACTGCCCGGAGCGAATCGGTCTGGGATCGCCAGGGGCGATGTGCAGTCCCACTACAGCAGCGCCGCCGGTCGACGTCAAGCGTTGGCGCCACCGCTACTTGGATCTGACCGGGCGCTTGCTCGTCTTCACGGGCTTCGTGCCCTTGCAGTCTGGGTAACGCGTGCACGACCAGAAGTCTCCGGTCCGGCCCTTGCGCTGGCGCATGGCACTGCGGCATTCCGGACAGCTTGGGCCCTTCGGGGCGGGCAGTGGCAGCGTGAGCGAGCGGTGGTTGTGCACCAGCTGAGTCAGCCATGCCGCCTGCTTGGCGAGGAAGGTATCGACGCTGAGCTGGCCTGACTCGATACGGTCCAGCGCCTGCTCCCAGAGAGCGGTCAGTACAGGATCGGCGACCTCTCGTGGTACGGCCTCGATCAGCGTGTGCGCGGCGGCGGATGCCGCCAGGCTGCGTCTTTTTTTCTGCAAGTACCCGTGATCGATTAAGCCTTGGATGATCGCCGCGCGGGTGGCTTCGGTACCAATGCCGATACTGTCCTTGAGCTTCTGCTTGAGCCGCGGATCGTCCACCTGGTTGGCAATGGTCTTCATCGCTTTGACCAGGGTGCCTTCGGAAAAGGCTTTCGGGGGTTGGGTCCGCTGAGCGGAGACAATGGCGTCCAGCACCGTGATGTCAGCTCCTTCGCGCAACGTGGGCAGCGGTTGGCTGGGTTCTGGCCGATCGCTGTCACCGAGCTCGTCGATCACGGCTTTCCAGCCGCGCACTTGGATTTGTTTGCCGCGGGCGATCAGACGGTCTTGACCTGCCTGCAGCAGCACTTGGCTCTTCAGGTATTCATGATCCGGGAGGAATTGGGCCAGGTAGCGGGCGCGGATCAGCGAGTAGACGGCGCGCTCCTGCTCGGACAACTGCGCCAGGTCGATGACCACCGCGGTGGGGATGATGCCGTGGTGGGCGGTGATCTTGGTCGTGTTCCAGGCGCGCGAACGTCGTGCTGGGTCAGCCGATTTCAACCACTGCGACAAGGCCGGCGACGCGGCGGCGAGGGCTCGGAGTACCTTGGGTACGTCATCCAGCATGCTTTCGGGCAGGAAGCCGCAGTCGGTTCGTGGGTAGGTTGTGGCCTTATGGTTCTCGTACAACGCCTGCGCTGCGGCCAGTGTTTCTTGAACGCCCAGGCCCAGTTTGGCGGAACAGACTTCCTGCAGGGTGCCCAAGTCAAAGGGCAGGGGCGGACCTTCGCGGACGGCCTCGATGTCGACGTTGCTGACCTGCGCCGAGGCTCGATGCTCCAGTCGTGCGGCGGCTTCCTGCGCGACGGTTTCAGTGATGCAATGACCGCTGTCATCGCAGGCGTTTGCAGGGGGCTGCCAACGTGCGCGAAAGCGCGTGCCGTCGGCCTCCAAGGTGGCTTCAACGGTCCAGAACGGTTTGGCGACAAAGCTGGCGATGGCGCGATCGCGCTCGACCACCAAGCGCAATGTCGGTGTCTGAACGCGGCCCACTGGCAGTATCCCGTCAAAACCGGCACGGCGGCCTAGCAGGGTGAACAGACGACTGAGGTTAATGCCGATCAGCCAGTCGGCGCGGGATCTCGCCAGCGCACAGTGATACAGCGGCAGGGTCTGCTCACCCGGACGAAGCGCGGCCAAGGCCCGGCGGATGGATGCCTCATCCAGGGCAGACAGCCACAAGCGCAGGATCGGTCCGCGGTAATGGCAACGCTCAATGATTTCGCGAGCGATCATCTCGCCTTCGCGATCGGCGTCTGTGGCGATTACCACCTCGGAGCATGACTGCAGCAGGCCCTGGATAACCTTCAACTGCTTGGCCACCTTCGGTTTGACGACGACTTGCCACTGCCCGGGGATGATGGGCAGGTCCTCTAAGGTCCAGCGCTTGTAACGGTCGCCATAGCTTTCCGGTGGCGCGGTCTCCAGCAGATGGCCAACGCACCAGGTCACCATCACTCCCGACCCCGCCAGGCGGCCGTCGCCGCGCCGCGTGGCTTGGAGCACGCGAGCGATATCGCGTGCTTGCGAAGGTTTTTCACAGATGAACAGACGCATGAGCAGGCACTCCCAGTCGGTTCACAACAGCGTGCCGGGGTGGGAAGGGGAGGCTAGCGGAAAGCCGAATGGGCGCTAATCACTTCAGCGATTGGCCGGAGGGGAACGTGATTGGAGTACGCGGATCAGCGCCGGGCGAGGTGTGTGGCCAGTTGCCGCAAGTTTTCCACGGCATACAGCCGATCGGCTTCATTCAGGTCTTGCAGCAGCTCAGCGATCACCAGCCCTTGATCGAGAGGCCGGCTGCTCGCGGCCAGCAACAGTTCGTCTGCCGTGCATTGGTAGATGTCCGCCAACCGCAGCAGCTTGCTTACTGACAGGTCGACCTGACCCCGCTCCATACGGGAAATGGCCTCGCTGGTTACGTGCAGCTGCACGCCCACTTCTTCCTGCGTCAGATTGCAGGCAGTGCGGACCTTGGCCAATTGGCGGCCAATATGATGGCGTAGGCTAGGCTTCTTCGCGGGCAATGGGGCGTTCTCCAATTCGACCCATATGGTTGACCATCAACCCGCGCATATGAACGCCTCATAAGGTTGACTATCAACCTTATGAGGCGTATCACCCCAATAAAGTGCAGTTGCCAACTCTCGTGGAGGGTAGGGACATGAACGAAAGCAAGGACGGTGGGGCCGAGGCTCTGCAGTTGAAGGCGTACCAGTTGTTGCTGGCCACGCACCTGGAGCCGGACAACCCTGACGCTCGCACCCGGCTTGAGGTATGGCTGCGCGAAAGTCCCGAACACTGGCGCGCGTTCCGCGCTTTGGATGAACATCTGGAGCAGGCCTCGTTGCTGCTGGCCCACAGCAGACTGGCCTCATCATCGCGCCACTGAGCGACCCCCGGCGGCGTGTCCCGCGCTCGGTGGGTGGCCGTGCTGAATCAGCTGCACGCTGGCTCGGCCAGTCCACCGAGTACCACAAGACACCCTACTTGCGTGGGCTCTTCTTGCTCGCGGGTTTACGACTAGTGCTGGCGCCGTCGCCTTTGCCGCCGTCCTGGTTCTTCCCGCGCATGGTCACTGACGCCAGACGGTGGGGCAGGATGCCAATGCGCCGGGCCTCGACCTTGAACGTCACCCGCGCGTTGTCCTCGCTGTCCTCCCACTCCTCTTTGACCGTACGGCCCTCGACCAGGATGCGCATGCCCTTCTGGAAGAGCGTGCTCCAGTGCTCGGCATCGCGGTGCCAGAGTTCGACCGGGGCCCAGTAACCGCCACGGTCCTCGTAGTTGCCGTCACGCGGTACAGGGTTGTCGAAATACACATTGAGCCGCAGCAGGCGACGCGGTTCTTCAGGGTTGGTGTTGAACTCCTGAAACTCGGGAACGCTGCCGATGTTGCCTTCGCCAACAAATAACGTGCTCATGGGATTGACTCCGGGTTGGGGGAAACGGAACTGCCGAGGGCGACCTCGGCGTCGAGTAACTGGTGGGCGGACGCCGAAGCCTGGCGGTGCAGTGAGTGCAGGCTGCTCATTTGTAGGTTCAGCACCACGCGGTTGACCTCCAACTGGTGCAGTGCCTCGCGCACGGTAGGTGCGAGGTGCGGCTGCTCCATCGCCTGCTTCCACACCTCGACGCCCATGCGACTGAAGTCACGGCTGCGCCAGCGCAGAAAATCCGTCCCGGCTGCGCTGTGCTGCACCACCAAACGCAGGTCCAGCAGCGAGAAGGGCGGCTGCGCCACGATCGCCAGCATGCCCGCCATCAACCCTGAGACCTGGGTACGCAGGCGCAGGATCGATTCGGCGAACTGCTGCAGCTCCCCCTTACCCTTAAAAGGCTTTAAAAGGCCTTTTAGGGAGGCACCCTGTTCGAGCTGACGATAGGCATCCGTTGAAAGGCGCCGCGCGATGGCTTCGGCCAGGGTCATACGTCACCGCCTTCCAACGCGGGCGGCGGGATCAGGGGCTCGTCGGCGATCTCAGCCGCTGCTGTGGCCAGACTTGCGTCCATCGTTTGGCGCAGAATGGGCGGGGCGAACCGAGAGCGGCGCGTGCCCTCGAGGACGTCTTGCGGGGGTAAGCCGAACTTTTCGACGGCCTCACGCGCCCGGGCGCTGTTGGCAGCCACGTCGTCGCGGCTGACGCCGGCCAGGCGGTAGCGCTGGGCCAGGCCGAAAACGCTGCGCAGCAGGTGCGCGCCGCGGTCGATCCAGATCTCCATGTCGCCACGGCCAACCAAGGCGGTGTGATGCGCCAGCAGTACCCGTCGCACCAACGTGTCGTAATCGGTCAGCAGGTAGACGGCGAGAAAGCCCAGCTGGCTGCCGATGAACAGCGGCAGGGTCACCGGATGGATATTGAGGTTGTCGCCGACATCGACCTGAGTGGGGAGATCGCGCTCCACCAGGCTGACCTGTTCGGTCAACGTCTGCAGATCAGTCTTCGCCTGCAGCAGCTTGTCTTCGAGTTGCAGCATGAACCAGTCGGCGAAGGGATCGTCCTGGCTGCTGGCCTGCTTGAGCAGGTTGGTCACGCTGATATAGCCGGCCATGCCAAGGATGCCATGAACGCCCTCGCGGGCGGCTCGTCCCTGCCACAGTCGAGCGGCATGGTGGGTGTGCAGGGTGAGCGTGATGCTGCTGCGCAATGAGCCCAGATTGAGCTGGTAGTGATCGACCATCGCCGGATCCTCGCCGTTGAAGTGAGGCAGACGATGAGCTGTGTCATCGCCCTCGGCGTGAATCAACGCGAAGGTGCTGAGCTCGCATTTTTAAAGAGTGGACGTCCGTGGATTTGATCACACTAGGCATCAAAGCCACTGCGTTCCAGCGCTAGGTCGATGCAGCGGGGACGCGGCAACGCAGTTTGAGTTCTTCCAGGCAGGCGAGGGCAAGTGGCGAGGCGATTCGTTGCTCGCCGGGCTGTCGGCGTTCGCGAGGTGGTTCAGGTTCCGGCGCCGCAGTCGGCGGCCGCCGCGGTGTGTGCGCTGGGGCAGTCGTATCGCTGCGTGCGGCCCACAGGTTGAACTCGCCGCGGCACGCCCGCTTGATCAACCCCATCAGATAGGCGACCGGTTTTCGGATCTCGCCGCGAGCGCACCGCACCGCCGCCTCGTTGATTACCGCTTGTTGCTGTTCCGGCTCGAGCGGGCGCATCGCCTGGGAGGCCATGCGCCGCTCGGCAGGGCTCAGTTTGAGATCCTCTGGCCAGCGTGCTCGTCCGAACTCCACGTGCGCCAGTACTGTACTTTTTTTGCTTTTGTCTTTCTGTACTGTACGGCCATTGTCGGCATTCCGAACGGCAGCGGAAATCGGAGGTTTGCCGCAGGATTCGGAATCCCTTGCCGGCGCCGGGAGATTCCGAACCGGGTGGCATTCACCGCGTTCGGAATCTGCCGCCTCGTGGTTGGTCAGCGGCAGTGAGTGTTGCTCCGCCACGGCGGGGGGCGTAGCAAGGAAGGCTTTGTCGGAGGTCGCGACCTTGGAGTCGGCCTGGATGTCCGCGATCACATGCTCGGTGACATCCCTGACGCCCTTGGTGGCATGGGTGATGTTCTGCAGCAGCAGTGATCGGTAGCCACTGTCGAGCTCGAGCTGCTCGGCCGCCGTCAACGGATCTCCGTGCAGCACATAGACGCAGCCGCGCAGACAGCCATGTGCATCCCGCGAACGCTCGACCAGACTGAGCCAGCGGGTGGTGCGCAAGACATTGAGCGCCCGAGCGATCGTTTCCCGGGAGGCCTGGGTGCCGCAGGGGCTGGTGGCCAGGTAGGGCTGAAGGTCTTGATAGCGCGGTGTCTGCACCCTGCGCTCGGTGATCAGCCAGCGCAGCACCTGCCAGGTGTTGCGCTCCAGGGGCGTGAGGCGGCGGTCGAGCAACAGCTTCATCGGCAGTGGATCGTTATCGCCATAGTAGATCGTGCGGATCGGTGCCTCCGCAGCAGCGGCCTCTGCCAGTTTTGCCTGGGCGGCCTGCCATTCCAAGCGCCGCCGAAGTGCGTCGTAGCACTGACGCACGACGTCCTGCCAGTCGACCTCATAGAAGCTCAGCATGGAGCACCTCCGTACAATTCGATCTGTTGCCAGATCAGCGTCAGGCTGATGTGCTGCTCTTCGGCGAGCATCATCATTGCGTCGAGTGGATCATTCTCCGGGTCTTCCTCGCGCAATTGGCTCCAGCGATTCCACACCGCATGTTCCTGCGCCTCGGTGAGTTGTACCGGTCGACCGCGGTGGGTTTCGATCTTCAGTATTCGGCGGCGCAGGGCGGTTTCCGAATGGTCCAGGCCGAAGCAGCGATACATGATGCTGGAGCTGGCGCCGAGCTTCAGCGCTCGGTTGATCAGTCGCTCGTTCAGTTCGTCCCGCTCGGCCTGGGCGATGAGCCGTCTCAATACAGTGGTGTCGACCTTGATCTCGACCCAACTGATCGTAGAGTGGGCCAGCTGCGACAGTGTGGTCGGCGGCAGCGACTGCAGCACCTCAATGTCCTCATCCGCCAGGCCGAGCGCTTTGCAGCGTTGCAAACGCCCGTGGCGCAGCTCATGCAGCACCTGATTCAACATGGCATGATTCAGCAGGTTGAAAGTCGTGGTCATGAGGTGGCTCCTCACGTTATCGGAGAGTCGACAGCGTGGTATCGATCAGCTGTCGTGCATGGCGTATCAGGGCAAACAGTTGCTCCAGCTGCTCGTCTGGCAAGCGCTCAAGGCCAATGGTCAGGGCAGGGCGCTCGGCAAACGGCAGGTCGTACGCGCCAATCAGCAACTGCCCAAACAGAGCGGCAGGCAACTGCTGACGTTGCACCCAGGCCACGTCATCCTGCAGGCGCAACAGCGCCGAGAGCACCAGCTGAATGCCCGTACGTCGAGGGGTGAGGGGGGAGTACTGGTCCAGGGCGAGGATGAAACCGAGACCCTCTGATTGCCGAAGCACCAAGTCGTTGGCATCGGCGTAAACCGCCAGGTCCTGCGCCAGCTCGGCACAGGCTTCCCGCAGGCCGTCGATGTCATCGATACGTTCAATTCCAGTGTTCGGCGGCCCCGTGATGCTTCGGTCTGAACCATCGACCTCAGGTGGTTGGGTCCCGGACGATTGGGTTTCAAGCGCCTGCAGGATATGCGGTAGCCGAGGTTCCGGGTTGGGGGTGACCTCAACACTGGTCACGCCCGGATTACAGTTCGGGGTCTCGGGAATTTGCGCTAGTTCGATAACCTGCTCCCCTGATTGTGCACGGCTGGGGCTCGCGTCTTGTTTAGATAAGCTCGGAATTGGCGGTGCCGGGTTCGGCAGCGCGCGACGGTCCTGATGGATGTCCAGCGCCAGGACTCGCGGCGATTGGTTCAGGTACAGAGCCATCTTGGCGATGAGCTCATCCTGCACATCGCTGGCATCCAGCTCGGGTTTCTCGTCATCGAAGGTGGACAGCACCTCCATCCAGAGCAGCGCAAACTGCTGGGGATCACCGAAATACTGATTCCAGGTAGACTCTGCTCGGCGTCGCAGGGTAATCACGCGCTCGATATTGGGTTTGCCGAGGCCTGCATACAGCACTTGGGGAATGGAGGGCAGGAGAAACTCGAGTGCATCGAACATGCGGCTGATATGCGATTGGGAGACGGGATAGCCACCCTTGCTCAAGCGTGTAGCGAGCTCACGCTGGCTGAGGGCCTCGCCGGGCTCCTGCAGCATGTCCAACAGCTTCGCGACCGCCAGCGCCCGCTCGATAAACGTCAGTTGTCCATGCAGATCGCTTTCTGCCAAGTGCCCGAGCAGGGCATGCGATTCGGATTGCCAGGGGCGGAACAGGCAATTGAGACGAAAGAAACGTTCCTCACGGGTTTCCTGCCATAATTCGCCGAGGATGCTCAGGCGAGTGTTGCCGCCATTACGAATGATGAAGTGCTGCTCGTTGGGCCGGCGTGTGATGGACGGCGGATGGTCAAGGCCACGTTCGCGAATGGAGGCCTTGAGCTCGTCGTACAGCGGGTTGCGCACCACGCGAGGATTCAGTTCGTAGGGTCGCAATTGCTCCAGCGTCACGACCATTGCCGTTTCACCGACTGGGTTGGCCGGCTGTTCTCGGCTCTTCTGCGGGAAGTGTGCCTGCTGCAGTTGACGGGTGACGTCTTCGGAGGTTGGCGGTTTCATCTCGCATCCCCCGATCAGCTACGTCCAGCCAGTCGACGGCCGCTGGCATCAGCTCGCCGACGACCGTTCACGGTCGCCAGACAGAGCTTGTCCACCCACTCGGGAAACAACTCGATCGCCAAGCTGGTCATGACAGCCGCTGCGCAGCGGCTTCGGCTACCGGCTGGAGGCGTGGCTTCGACACGGTGCACCGGCAGCCCCAGCGACGCTGCGTTGAGGTACGCGACTCGGTCCGGAATGACCGTGTCGCAGACGCTGACATGCGGATCACCTTCAAAGGTGTTCTGCAGGCTCTGCATGATCAAACGGGTGTCGCGGCGGTTGGCATTGACCTGGTTGAGCAGCAGCTTCACCGACGGCAGTGCCACGCCCAGATACCGATAGGGCTCCAGTTCTTCGAACAGTCCCAGCGTGCCACGTCGGAGTTCGCGCGCAGCGAGCATTTCCGGGGGCAGCGGACACAGGGCGCAATCGGAAGCCAGCACGGCCATCTCCACCACTACGCTGCGAGCACCTTGGGTATCCACGATCATCACATCGAACTGATCGGCGAACGCCGGCAGCAGGTTGCGTAGGCGCAGGCGGCCATCGGCAGCATGCAGCAACAGGGTGCTCAAGTGTCCCGCCCGGTCGTTGGAAACAATCAGCGACAGGCGAGGGATGACTGTAGCCGTGATGACCTGCTCTGCACCCAAGAGCCCTTCGGTGATCAGCTCGTAGCACCCGACCTCACACGGTGTACTCAAGGCGTAATAGCTGGACAGCGTCGGCTGACTGTCCAGGTCCAGCATCAACACCCGGAGCCCCGCGTCGGCCAGCAGGCCGCTGAGGTTGGCGGCGACCGTGGTCTTGCCAGCGCCGCCCTTGGTCGAGATCAACGAGAAGACTTTCATGATCTCAATCCCCCGTGGAGAGACGGTCTTTCACCCACTGCTCGATTTCGAGCGAATCCCAGCCCACAGCGCGCGTGCCGATACGCCGGCACTGGGGAAACAGGCCGGCTTTCATCAAGTTGTAGATGTGTGAGCGTTTGAAGCCGGTTTTCTGCTCCACCTCATCTCGCCGCATGATGTGGCGGTCGGCGGAAGCGGAGGTAGGGGCTGTCGGTTGCATGATGTCACTCCTTAGCACCGGATGGCGCGTGGTGGGATGTGACATTCAGTCAACAACTGGAATCGATAGAAGTCATTGCCAGGCAATCGCTCGGATTGCCTGGCAATCGCGGCTCATGCCCGCCCGGCTTGAGCGAAACGACGTCGGGCTTCCGCAAATTTCCGATCAAGGGTGCGTTTCTTCAAACCGCGGACACCCGGGAAAAGCGTCGTGATGGCGTCAACGATCGCTGCCTGATCATCGAAGATGGATCGGGGCAGACCCTTCTCCGACTTGCCCAACATCAGAACGAGCAGGGCACCCACGATCACGTAAAGCAGAAGTGCGGCATTTTCAGAAAGAACTCCGGATTTTGACGTGGATTTTTGAGCCTTGGATAGATCGTCAAGCTCAGGTGGCTCCTGGTCGCAGAGTGCCGAATGCGTTCGACGGAGGTTTTCGAGCTCTCGCAGCAAGACATCTCGATCCGCTTGAAGTGCGAGATGCACGCCCAGGCTCACGCAAAGAGAATGATCACTCTCCCGGGAAAACAGAAATGCCGGCTTTTCGTGCGGATAGGTGCGGGCAAACCAACCGTACAGATCTGGATGGCGAATTGACCAGTACGCGCGCTGCACAGGATCATCCAGCCCAATGGGGCCTCCCAAATAGGTTGCCGGTAATTCCCCATAGATGATCGCGTCGCAGATGCGCTCGGCGTAAAGGTGGAGCGTAGGCCATTGGGGGAAGTGCTTGAGCAAGCCGCCAGGATCAGACAGCTCTACTTGCAAGATCTCGGCTTCGTGGTCGGCGAGATCACACCAGAGAATTGCCGCATCAATGGGATGGTAGGAGCTTCTAAATGAGACCATGGTGACAGCCTCCTGCTTAACACTTCCTTTCCGCTGCGTTGCCCTTGTGGCACCACTTCAGCGAACCAGATCCCTTGTTTTTTTGGATCCAAAGATGGTGACAGCACCATCGAAGCATCGTTCCTAGGGCATGAGCTCATTCGCGACAGGTTTCGACGTGGTAGAGCGAAGCGGTTGCTCCGGTCGTGTGAATGTTCCACTGCTCCAGCCAACACAACAAAGACATTATCTTTGTGTTTTTTGTTACATTAAGCGCAATTAGATTTCGACATGTCAATTTGGATAGCCTTACCTTGCTTGACGGTTCAGTCAGCTTTTGATGATTTTTCATGTCGTAAATCAATGTTATTAATAGATTTTTATGAATAATTGTGTTTGTGTATTTGGTCGGGTTGGTCGCTCGAATGAGAAATGCAAATCTCTCAGAATGATTTTTCTTGAAATTAAGATCAATTCTCATTAAATTCTCGCCCCGTCGAAGGGGCGTTGCTGCCTGGTCCTTCGGTGCGGACGGTAGGCAGCCCGAGAAAAGAGAATGAACAGAACGGCCTTTGTTGCAGTGATCAGCATGTGCGGTAGCTCGATAATGGGCGGCGCGCAGGCGAGTGAGCAGGGGCAGCTGACCTTGCCTTCCACAGAAATTTCCGCAGAACAAGCTAGCCAGCCATACCGCTCAACCACCGCCGTCACGGCTACCAAAACGGACATTCCGCTCAAGGATGTGCCACAAACCGTCGATGTTGTGCCGGCGGAGCTGATCAAAGACCGCAACATTACGACATTGCAGGGCGCCCTCAAGAATGTCCCTGGTGTTTCTCAGGACGCAGGTGATGGCCAGCGGGATCAGTTTGTGATTCGCGGCTTTTCGGCGCTGAATGACATGTACCTGGATGGCATGCGTGATGACGCCTATTACTTCCGGGACCTGTCCAATATCGATAGGGTCGAGGTCCTCAAGGGGCCTTCTTCTGTGCTTTATGGGCGCGGATCGTCAGGAGGGCTGATCAACCGAGTGACGAAAAAACCTGAGGCTAACCCTGTTCAGCAGCTCAGCATAATGGGCTCAACTGAAGGGCAGCGCCGAACTGAAATGGATCTGGGGGGGGGCAACGAAGACGATTCCATTCGTGTCAGGCTCACAGGCGCCCTGGAGGATTCTGATGGTTTCCGTGATCGGTATTTTCTTGAGCGGCAGGCCTTCGCGCCTTCTATCCAGTTCAACATCGATCCAGATACAACCTTGACATTGCAAGCTGATTATCTCCACGACAAACGCTTGGCAGACACAGGTCTTCCCGCTTATGGCGATCATCCGGTGGATGCTGATATCGACACGTATTACGGGTCGCGTGATGCGAAAGGCCAGAACTACGTGGAGACGACGGTGAAGGGCTCGACGATCACCCTTGATCGTACATTGAGTGATTCTCTCAGCCTGCATAGTGCTTTGCGGGCATACGATTCTGACGTGACCCGGAAGTACGTGACATTCGGTACTGTCAACACGACGACAAACAAGGTCAGTATCAACCGCGCTGCGCGTTACAAGGAAGAACACGGGGTATTTTGGCAGAATGAACTGAAGCATATGTTCGAGACCGGCCCGTTCAGTCATGAGGCGCTCTACGGTATCGAGGTCGGCTACCAAGATCGGAAGGATAAAGGCCTGACGCTTCGCAACGTCGCCACCTACGATGTGTTCAATCCGCAGTTGATCGACTTCCCGGAGATTCCTGGCTCCACGGCGGCCAACCCGGACGCTGATACCCATATCTCGATTGCCGGCTTATATCTTCAGGACCTCATCACAATCACCCCTCAGTGGAAGCTGATGATGGGCGGACGCTTCGATCGCCTGGCGACGAAGCGTAGTGATGATGGCACCGCTGATATGGACTTGGAACGCACGGACAACACGTTCAGTCCCCGCATTGGCCTTGTTTATGAGCCGACGGACTGGGTGTCGCTTTATGCCACCTACAGCCGGTCCTTCCAGCCAATGGCTGATAATGGAGAATTGCGCCGAAACAGCGATGAATTGGACCCTGAGGAGACCGTCAACAAAGAGGTCGGCGCTAAGTTCGACATCAACGAAAAGTTCTCGGCGACGGTATCGGTGTTCGACATGACCCGAACTGGCATCTTGATGGACGATCCAACAGACACTCGTTTCTCCCTGGACGCCGGTACACAGCGCACCCGCGGTGTTGAACTCTCCATCAATGGCGATCTTGGAAATGGCTGGTCGACTTATGCAGGTTACGCATGGTTGAAGGGTGAAATGATTGATTCACCGGTCGAAGCCATTGTCGGTAATACGAGCCCCCTTACCCCAAAAAGCAGCGCGAGTGTCTGGTTGAAGAAAGAGCTGGGGGCCGGCTTCTATGTCGCTGGGGGCGGGCGATACGAAGGAGAGCGATTCACCTCTCCAAACAATAAGGTGTCGCTTGGCTCGTACACCACGGCTGAACTGGCAGGCGGATATCGTAGCGAGCATTACGACGTGACTCTCAATGTTGATAATCTATTCAACCGCGAGTATTTCGTCTCTGCCAAGGCTGGCAGCGATAATTCAAACTACCCAGGGCCCCCCCGCAGCGCGAGCCTCCGAGTGGATTATCGTTTCTAAGTCGAATGATGTAATTGGTTGACCTGGGCTCTAGTGACCGGGCAATCAGCAGTCGCCCGTGTGGCCTGGTCGGCAAATCATCTGTCAGTCAGGCCTAGCGGTTTTACCGTAACACTTTGTAATATGACCATGCGATGGGCCATGGAGGCGTGACAAGGCGAGGGCGGAGGTACACTGTTGGACTACTTCAATGCGTTGAACGCTTTCGTAGAGGCAGCACGTTTCAATAATTTTTCTCGTGCGGCCGAGGAGTTGGAAGTCAAGGCTTCAACCGTGTCTCGCTATATCAGTGACCTTGAAGCCGACCTTGGCATTGCGCTCTTCAACCGCTCAACCCGCTCGCTGAAGCTGACAGAGGGCGGTCGTACCTTTCTTACGCATGCTCGGCGGGTGCTGGAAGAATTGGAGACTGCGCGAGCGGCTGCATCCTCACTGAACGACGCGCCTCGTGGAGTGCTCCAGCTCAACGTCCCACCTGCTTTCGCACGACACCATATTGTGCCGGCTCTAGGACAGTTCCGAGAGCAATTTCCGCAAATTCAGGTGGATTTGACGTGTGACGATAGTCAGGTCAATCTCATCGATGCCGGAGCAGATCTTGCGATCAGGATCGGATCTCTACCGGACTCTTCATTAAAAGCTAGAAAAATCGCGGACGAGCAGTGGGTGCTGTGTGCTGCAGCCTCCTGCGATAGTGGGAATGTGCCGCTGCACCCCAGAGATCTGAAAAATGTGGGTTTTATCTGTGGCAAGGCGCAGCTCAATCTGAATTGGCGCCTGGGCGATGATGCGTTGACCCAAAGTCAGGTTGTGTCGCTCAGAATCAATGACCTAGAGGCGCAGCTGATAGCCGTTGTAGAAGGGCTAGGAGTCGCTCTGCTGCCCACCTGGCTGGCACATGCACCTTTATGCCGGGGTGAACTGGTGCGTTGGCTTCCGGAATGGGAGTGCCAACCTGATGGGGGCAGGAGCTCGTTGTGGTTCATCTACCCGCCAAAGCGAATAGTTTCCTCGAAGGTGCGCTCGTTCATTGATTTCATGGTCGGGCGTATTGGTCATTCTCCCTATTGGCGGATGTGATCCTCGCGATCAGCTGAAGCGGATATCCAGCGCTCTCAGCCAAGTCTGCAGGCCCGCATCTTGGATAGGGATGAGGAAGGCTTCTTGACTCGATTCGTTGAAGTGCGCATGCCAATAACCTGGAGGGGTAACGAACGCTAAACCTGGATTCCAGTCGATGCGGGTAGGGTTGACGATGTTCCCCGCGTCGTCGATTTGGGTCCCTACGAGGCTGTAGCACCCGGGCGGGCAGTCTACAATAAAGTCCAGTGCAATCGACTGGTGCCTGTGTGGTTTTTGTACTGCACCTGCCGGAACCAAGCCGTACATTGCCCACAGCACATGGGTAACCGTGCGCGTCTGCGGAAAGTTTCGGTTACCGAGAAGGATGCTTATTCGGCTGCGATCGCTTGCCCGCGGATCTGCGGCAGCTTCACGCAGGTAGGCATTTGCCTCTTCTCCTGTGTACAGCGTCGGCACAAAGCGGTCAACACGTTGCTCAACGCCGAGATAACGCAGTAGCGGCTCGTCGTGCACGTAGTAGAATTGGCAATCGGAAGCTGCTTTCAGCTTGGTCGTGTGGGTGGCCGGCAGCGCTATGAAACAGCCTTTGCTCCAGTTAAACGTGGTCTGGTCATAGGTGAGATGCCCTTCGCCCGTGATCACAAACAGAACCTGAGAAGTCGCATTCGGTGAAAGGTGCAGCGTATCTCCAGCAACCAAACGGATGAAGTTCGCGCAAAGTCCTGGGCCTGTGGCTGGACCAATGCAACCCAGGTCTTCGCTCAAATCGAGAGGCACGATTCTCGATTCACCGTCCTGATGAAGAGAGGCAGGAAATGTCCGGTAAGGGATTCTAGAGATGAGCTTTGACCCGATTGGGTTGGCAGCTTTGCTGTACTCAAAGAACTCTGCATCCGCTTGGTAAGAAGGGATGGGTGATTCGATTTGCTCATGGATGGGGCTGTTCACGGTAGGACCTCTCTTCTGAAAATGTCGTATTGCGAGGACCAATGTAAGAACTGAATGTACTTGGATTAAGACCCCTGCCCGCACAGGTGTTGTGTCAGTGGGGGATGTAAGGGGCATTCTGAGCAACGCAGAGAAAATTTGGCAAATGTCGCGAGAACGCGTTCTGGCCTTCAGGACCACAGAGCTAGGAAATCAGCGCCTCGGCTTGGTGAGCGAACCTGCAGTTCCGAAGAAATAAATGGGCGCCTGCCTACGCTAGTTATCTAAAGAGCAAAAAAGCCCGCGAATGCGGGCTTTTTGTTGACCAATGCATCTCAGGGTTGGGCTTTTGCCAGTCACCGTTTGAGAAACCTCTAGCAATCTTGACAACCTACAGGCCATCTAATCGCCTTAAATGCCCATCGAGCGTTCGCGAAGATCCATGTTCAAAATCCGATCGTTCTCGCTGTAGTCGACCGGGCAGTCGATCACGTGCACGCCTGGAGTCTTGATGCAGTGCTCGAGCAGCGGCAGGAAGGCTTCGGCGCTTTCCACGCGGTGGCCATTGGCACCGTAGGCTTCGGCGTATTTGACGAAGTCCGGGTTGCCGTAGTCCAGGCCGAAATCGGTGAAGCCCATGTTGGCCTGTTTCCAGCGGATCATGCCATAGCCATCGTCACGCAGGATCACCACGGTGATGTGCATGCCTAAGCGCACTGCGGTTTCCAGTTCCTGGCTGTTCATCATGAAGCCGCCGTCGCCGCACACCGAGATCACTGGGCGATCCGGGTAGACCAGGTGCGCCGCCATCGCCGATGGCAGGCCAGCGCCCATGGTCGCCAGGGCGTTGTCGAGCAGCACGGTGTTCGGCTTGTGCGCTTTGTAGTTGCGCGCGAACCAGATCTTGTAGATGCCGTTGTCCAGGGCGACGATGCCTTCGGACGGCAGCACGCGACGGATGTCGGCGACCAGGCGCTGCGGGTAGACCGGGAAGCGGTTGTCGTCGGCGCCTTCGACGATTTGCGCTTCGTTGGCTTCACGGATCGCCATCAGTCGGGTGAAGTCCCAGTGCGCGGTATCGTTCAGCGCTTCGCTGATCTGCCAGACGGCGTTGGCGATGTCGCCGATCACTTCCACCTGCGGGAAGTACACGGCATCGACTTCGGCGGAGCGGAAGCTGATGTGGATCACTTCGGTGCCGCCACGGACCATGAAGAATGGCGGCTTTTCGATCACATCGTGGCCGATGTTGATGATCAGGTCGGCCGCTTCGATGGCGCGGTGGACGAAGTCACCGGACGACAGCGCAGCGTTGCCGAGGAAGCGCGGGTGACGCTCATCGACCACGCCTTTACCCATCTGGGTGGTGATGAACGGGATGCCGGTCTTGTCGATCAGCTGCTGAAGAACCTTGGCGGTCATCTTGCGGTTGGCACCGGCACCGATCACCAGGATCGGGCTGCGCGCGTTCTGCAGTTTTTCAACGGCGGCTTCAATCGACTTATGTTCGGCCAGTGGGCGGCGGTGCAGGCTGCGTGGGACCGGCAGGGCATCAGTCTGCTCGGCAGCGATGTCTTCCGGCAGTTCCAGGTGCACGGCGCCCGGCTTTTCTTCTTCAGCCAGGCGGAACGCTTCGCGCATGCGCGCCGGGATGTTGTCGGCCGAGGCGAACTGGTGGGTGTACTTGGTGATGGGGTCCATCATGCCGCACACGTCGATGATCTGAAAGCGGCCCTGCTTGGACTTCTTGATCGGTTTCTGGCCGGTGATCATCATCATCGGCATGCCGCCCAGGTAGGCGTAAGCACTGGCGGTCACCAGGTTGGTTGCACCAGGGCCCAGGGTCGACAGGCTGACGCCGGTCTTGCCGGTCAGGCGCCCATAGGTGGCGGCCATGAAGCCCGCGGACTGCTCGTGGCGGGTCAGGACGAGCTTGATCTTCGACTTGCGCAGGGATTCCAGCAGGTCGAGGTTTTCCTCGCCAGGAATGCCGAACACATACTCGACACCTTCGTTTTCCAGGCATTGCACAACGACATCGGCGGCCTTGGCCATCTTGCTTATTACCTCAGTTATCACGGTTTGAAGCAGGCGAGACGCACCTGCAGGCTATCGACCTCAGCGAGGTGCGCTGACGTCTGTTTGTCCACTGGCCAGTAACGCGCCTCGGACGAAACCCTCGGCAAGTCGTCGCTCGACGAAATCCCGGACATAGGCTGCTCCCGCATCACGGCCGCGTGGCACTGCGACTGCTTGGCGGATAGCGGTGAAGGCTCCCTGCATCACCCGATAATTCGGATTCTTGGCTGCGATTTGTTCCAGCGGTTGCCTGACCCCGGCGGCAGCATCCAGGTCTTGGTCAATGAATAGGTCTACTGCACCTGCAGACGTGTCAGCTCGGTGTAGCTCTGCATGCTGCAACGTACGTGACAGGTACAGGTCGTAAGCAGCGCCGTTGCCTACGGCAAGCCGAAGTCCAGGTTGATCCAAGTCCTCGATTTTGGAATAGGGCGACTCGGCCTTTACCAGATAGGTCCCTTCGATAAGTACGTAGGGTTCACTGAAGCTGATCTGGGCGGCGCGGACAGGCTCGATAGCCAGGAAGGCCAACGTCCACGCGTTTTCTTCAAGTGCAGCGAATACCTTCCCGGCCGCGTCGTATGTGCGCAATTCGAGACCTACGCCCAGCTCTTCGGCCAGCGATTTAGCAAGTGCAACAGAAACACCATGCGGTTCTCCGTCAGCGCCTGGCTGAGCCAGCACTGGGTTACCGAAGTTGATCGCCGCATGCAGAATGCCGTTGGGCGCCAGGTCCTTGAGGACCTGCTGGGCAATAGGGCTCATACCTTCTCCAGGGTTAGAAAATTGGGAATGTGTAGGACACGATCAGGCGGTTTTCATCCGCGCCACGTGCAAAGCTCGATCGATAGCTCGCGTTACGCCACCGGACCGACACGTTCTTCAGGGCACCGGATTGCACCACATACTGCAGTTCAGTGTTGCGCTCCCATTCATGGCCCTCACCGGTGATGGTCGCTGCGTCGGCCTGGTCGCCTCGCAGGTAGCGGGTCATGAAGGTCAAGCCAGGAATGCCGAGAGCCGCGAAGTTGTAGTCGTAGCGCAATTGCCAAGACCGTTCACCGGGCTCGGCGAAGTCGTTGAGCTGGACGAAGTTGACCAGGTAAGGATCAGTTCCATCGAGATAGGGCATGGAGGTAGAACCGTTCATCTTTTGCAGTCCCAGACCAAGCGCATGTCCGCCCAAGCTGTAGGTGAACATGCCGGAAATTGCTCTGCTATCGATACGTCCGCCCAAAGCTCGACCGTCATCGTCGCTATCCATGTAGCGAAGATCAGCTTTGATCTTCCCGGGGCCCACTGGAATCGAATAGTTCGCCCCCACGAAGTGTTGGTGGTAGACCTGTTCCAGCTCTGCATATTGATAGGTCAGTAGCAGGTCTTTTGTGAGCTGGTAATCCAAGCCGCCCAGCCAGAAGGCGTCACCTTCGGCATTGCCTGTGAAACGACGGTTTTTGTTGTTTAGTGTGATCGGTACGCGGTCTGTCGAGTCGCGATCGGTTTGGCGCTCGAAGCGGGCACCGATGAAGGACAGCGAATCGAATTCTTTGCTGGTGAGCAGGCCGCCCTCAAAGGTCTGGGGAAGGAGGCGGCCAGTGTTGGCCTGAACAGTGGGCAGCTTGGGGATCAGAGTGCCGTATTTAAGCTCTGTCTCGGATAGGCGCATCTTGCCAGTCAGGCCCAGGCGGCTGAACTCGTCGGCTGCGCGACCATCATCATGGGTCGGCAGCAGGCCGGTACCGGTTCGATCGGGACTTGAGTCCAGCTTCAGGCCGAGCATGCCCAGAGCATCGACCCCAAAACCGACTGGCCCTGGTGTGTATCCGGACTTCGCATCGAGAATGAAACCATGGGCCCATTCTTCGCGCTTTGACTGGCCAGCACCGTCACGGAAATCGCGGTTGATGTAGAAGTTCGTCGTTTGCAAGGTGACCTTGCTGTCGTCGATAAAGCCATCCCCATAGGCCGTAGCTGCGGCCAGGCAAGGAGTAACGGCAAGAAGCTTGCAACCAATCTTATTTTTGTTATGCATGTGTTGCTCCATCAATTGGAACGTGGGGTATAGGCGTGCCTCCCGGCACGCCAGGATCAGGAAAAACTGAGGTTCAAGCGGTGCGGAAAATCATGCAGACCGGGCTCCCGGTCTCGATGTGATGCTCCAGCAAGCCCAGTTCGCCTTTCGGGCTAATGGAGAATGTCTTGATGTTGTCGCTGTCTTCGTTAGCGACGAACAAGAAGCGACCGTTAGGGGACGCGGTCATGAACCGAGGCTTCTTGCCCTGGCTAGGTACATTGCCGATCGGGTTGATCTTCCCGGTAGGCTGATCCACCGAATAAATGGTCACGCTGTCATGCCCGCGATTGGAAGAGAACAAATGTACTCCATCCGGTGCCATGACCAGCGCTGCTGCACGGCTGTCCCCTACAAAGTCCTGAGGGAGGGCTGGAACCATCTGGAATGGAACCAGGGAGCCGTCATTCTGGTTGTAGCGGTAGCTGGTGATCGTGCTGTCCAGTTCGTTCACGACGTAAGCAAATGACCCGGTCGGAGAGAACACCACATGTCGAGGTCCGGCCCCCTCGCGTGTCTTGATTTCATGCGCTAGTTCAGGCTTCAGTGCGGTCCCGTTCTGCTTCAAATCGAACACAAAGACTTTATCCAGTCCTTTGTCCGGGACCACCAGGAAGCGGCCCGATGGATCGCGTGGGATCATGTGCGGGTGGGAGCTCGCCTGCTCGATCTTGTGCGGGCCAGGGTTGCCCGGAAGGTCGTATTTGCTGATGACGGGTTGCAGGTGGCCGGTCTTATCGAACGGCAGCATGACAATGCTGCCGGTGGCATAGTTGGCCACAGCGAGGAATTTGTTGCTCTTGTCCACGGTAAGGTGGACGGGGTTCTTCCCTTCGCAACTAACCGAGCTCACCTTCGTGAGCGTTCCGCTGGCTGGCTCAATTTGGAATGAGCTGACAGTGGACTGGTCGCCATGCACGCAGAACAGCAGGCTCTGGGTTTGGTCGAGGCACAGGAAGGATGGATTGGTCAGATCGCCGACGGTTTGAACCAATTCGGAGCGACCTGTCTGCGGATCATGTCGATAAACCGTGATGCCTGCACCGCGGGCGTTACGCTCGCGAGTAGTTCTGGAGCCCACATAGACAATTTGGGTTTTGTTCGAGTTGGCAGGCTGCATAGAGTTCTTCTCAGGTCCTGATTTGGCATCTGCCGCTCCCGCGCCGAGGCCCAGAATGGTTGCCGCAGCGACGATGGAAGTAGAAGAGAGCAGCGTGCGTCGAGTAATGGCGGGTAAGAACGGTGATGGGCACATGGCAAAATCTCATCGTTGTTTTTGTTGTGATGAGTACCGCCGACCTTCGAAGGTCGGCGGTAGCTGAGCAATCAGTACTTCGACGGTACGAGCACCCAGCCTTCCATCAGACGACGGGCGCTTCGGCTCATGACGGCCTTGTCCACAATCCAGTTGCCATCGACTTGGGTGGTCTGCGCGCCTACGGCAACGGTGCCGGCGGTGTGGCCCATGTTGACTTGGCGTTCACCGATATCGCCGACGATACGGTTGACCAGCGTGCCTTCCAGAGCGGCCGCCACGGCAACGGCTACGGCGCCAGTGCCGGTGATTGCGTGGTGCAATTTGCCCATGGAAAGGATGCGGGCGATCACATCGATCTCGCCGGCTTCGACTGTCTTGCCACCGGCAGCGCCGTAGGTTTGCGGCGGAGCTACCAGGCAGAGCTTCGGCGTGTGAGGGCGAAGGCGCGTTGCTTCTTCAGCGGTAGCCGCCAGACCCATGGCCACGGTGCAGTGTGCGCGGATGGTTTCCAGCGACTGCAGCAGTTCGGCGTTGCCGTTGACCTGGTCTTGGGTCTCGGTCCCGGTCAGGCCAACGCGCTGGGCGTCGACGAAGATCGTCGGGTTGCCTGCGTTGAGCAATGTTGCCGGCAAGCCTGGGAAGCCAGGGATATCCAGTTCATCCACAACATTGCCGGTTGGCAGAATGCTGCCGCCCGAACCGCCAGGCTGAAGGAATTCCACGACGATTTCGGCAGCAGGGAAGGCGACGCCATCCAGCACGAAATCACCTTCTTCAACGACCTCGCCATCCTTCATCGGGACATGGGCGATGATGCGTTTCTGAATATTGGCCTGCCAGATGCGGATGGTGGCGATGCCGTCACGAGGAGCATCGACGAGCCGTTGGCGAATGGCGAATGGGCCAACGGCTGCGCTCAGGTTGCCGCAGTTACCGGACCAGTCGACCACCGGGTTTTCGATTGCCGGGGCGCCGAACAAGTAATCAACATCGCAATCGGTACGACCCGATTTACCGATGATGACGACCTTGCTGGAGCTGGAGGTGGCAGCACCCATGCCGTCGATCTGCTTGCCATAAGGATCTGGGCTGCCGATGACGCGAAGCATCAGTGCATCACGCTCGGGGCCTGCAGCCGGAACATCTTGCTCCAGGAAAAAGACGCCCTTACTGGTGCCACCGCGCATGAATACGGCAGGGATTCGAACTTGAGTCATTACACTGCTCCTTCCAGTTGCTTAGCTTGTGCAGCCTTGTCCATGCTCTCCACCAGCAGCTGCGGCAGCAGGCCGCCGCGGCGGAAGTAGCGCACGTCTTCATGCGTATCCAGGCGGCTGGTGACAGTTACGTTTTCAGTGGTGCCATCTGCACGCTCAATGACGAGTTGCAGCTTGTCGCCAGGCGCGAAGGTGTCGTCGATGCCTTCTACCGAGAACTTCTCGTGACCGGTCAGGCCCAGCGTCTTGCGAGTTACACCTTCTGGGAACTGCAGCGGGAGGATGCCCAGGCCAGCCAGGTTGGTGCGGTGGATGCGCTCGAAGCTCTCGGCCACGACAACGCGTACGCCCAGCAGGCGAGGGCCTTTGGCTGCCCAGTCACGCGACGAACCGCTGCCGTACTCCTTGCCTGCCACTACGATCAGAGGCTGCTTGCGATCGGCATAGGCTTGGGCGGCTTCGAACACGGTGCTCACGCGGTTTTCCGGCAGCAGCAGCGTCCAAGGGCCTTCGCGGCCGTCAGTCATCAGCTCGTTCTTCAGGCGGGGGCTTGCGAAGGTGGCGCGCTGCGCGGCTTCGTGGTTGCCGCGACGAGTGCCGTAGGAGTTGAAGTCATCAACACCAATGCCATGGCCTTTGAGGTACGAACCTGCGTCGCTGTCCGGCAGGATGGCGCCCGACGGCGAGATGTGGTCAGTAGTAATGTT
Source organism: Pseudomonas sp. NPDC089408 (assembly GCF_044749445.1). Classification (NCBI taxonomy): domain Bacteria; kingdom Pseudomonadati; phylum Pseudomonadota; class Gammaproteobacteria; order Pseudomonadales; family Pseudomonadaceae; genus Pseudomonas; species Pseudomonas sp. NPDC089408. Next base: position 75,529 of record NZ_JBIVHY010000017.1, on the reverse strand, counting down.
GTCCGACAGCATCACTAGAACGCGCATGTCTTTCAGGTCGCGTTGAGGGTCGGTAGCAGTCAGCTCATCGCTCCAGTACGGCGGCTTGCGGATGTAAGTGCTGCTCTGGTCCCAAGCGTACTGATCGGTAACGCCGGCGCGCAGGTCAGAGGCGATGACGCCCGCTTCGCGAGGTACCGAGCTGTAGGCCTTGTCGAACAGGTCGGCCGACAGTGCTTTCTTCTCGATCTCGTCCAGCTCTTGATCCGAAGGCCACAGCTCGCTGAGGTAAACCGGCTTGCCTTCGGCGTCGGTGCCGAGCGCATCCACTTGCGGGTCGATGCGGTAGGTGCCAGCGATCGCGTACGCCACGATCAGGGGAGGGGACATGATGAACACTTCACGAGCCAGCGGGTGTACGCGACCTTCGAAGTTGCGGTTACCGGAGGTAGCGGCAACGGTCTCCAGCTTACGAGTGCGGATTTCGTCCTCGATCTCTTTGCTCAGCAGAGGTCCGGACATGCCGTTGCAGGTGGTGCAGCCGTAGCCAACAACGTTGAAGCCCATGTTGTCGAGGTCCACGTTCAGACCTGCACGGTCCAGGTAGTCGGCGACCACCTTGGAGCCGGGTGCGAAGGAAGTCTTGACCCATGGAGCACGACGCAGACCGCGCTTGAGTGCATTGCGGGCGACCAGGGCCGCAGCGATCACACCACGAGGGTTGGAGGTGTTGGTGCAGCTGGTGATAGCGGCAATCACGACCGAGCCGTTATCCAGGCCGGTAGGGATGTCTTTTGCTGCTTCGCCTTTACCCAGCAGGATGCGCTGGTGAGGTTGTTTCGGGCCGGCAATCGCACGACCAACGGTGCTCAGGTCGAGGGTGACGACACGGTCGTACTCGACCGACTCCAGGCTGTCATGCCACAGACCTTGATGCTTGGCATAAGCCTCCGTCAGCTCGGCAATCTCACCGCCGCGACCGCTGAGTCGCAGGTAGTGCAGGGTGCGATCGTCGATCGCGAACATTGCTGCGGTAGCGCCGAACTCAGGAGCCATGTTGGACAGGGTGCCACGGTCCGCCAAGGATAGGGCGGCAACGCCTGGGCCATGGAATTCCAACACGCTGCCGATTACGCCGGCTTTGCGCAGGCTTTCGGTCAAGGCAAGTGCGATATCGGTAGCAACGTAGCCAGATGGCGGAACGCCTTCCAGCCGGACGCCGACGATTTCTGGAACCCGCATCATCAGGGCTTTGCCCAGCATTGCGGCTTCTGCCTCGATACCACCAACACCCCAGCCCAGTACACCGATGCCATTGATCATGGTGGTGTGGCTGTCAGTGCCGACTAGCGTGTCAGGGAAGGCCCACAGATCACCTTCGGTTTCGCGTGTACCGATGACGGTGGTCAGGCGCTCCAGGTTTATCTGGTGAAGGATGCCGTTACCGGAAGGCACGATCGACAGATTGTTGAAGGCCTTGTTGCACCAGTCGAGGAATGCAAAGCGTTCGGCATTGCGCTCGCGCTCGATGGCTTCGTTATCGGCCAATGCGCTGGCATCACCCCATCGCTCTACGTTCAGCGAGTGGTCCACGACGAGGTGAGTAGGGGTGACTGGGTTTACCTGGCGTGGATCACCGCCTGCTTTTGCTACTGCGTCACGCAGGCCGGCCAGGTCGACCAGGGCAGGGGTGCCGAGCAGGTCCTGAAGCACGACGCGAGCGGGGCGGAAGGGGATGTCGCTGTTTTTAGAGCGAGTGCAAATTACTTTCAGCGCCTCGTTCGGCTCTGCCTCGGTACGCAGGACGTTCTCAGCGAGGATCCGGAGGCTCATTGGCAGGCGGGCGAAGTCGCCGCCTATCGCTTTTACAGCTTCCGATACGTTGCAGACGCGGTACTCGCGACCGTTTACGGCCAGGGTTTGGCCAATGTGCTTGCTCATGCCGGGGACCTCACAGGCGTGTTTTTTGTGAGGTGATATTGCACTTTGTCTAAACTTGAGTCAATTTATCTCCAGCAGAAAAACATCGCTCGAGCGCCGAATGGTCACCTTGAAGCCTGAAGAACGGCCATTTATCTGCCTGCCAGCCTTTCCCGCACAAAGACAAAAACGAGGAAATTCAAGATGAAATGCAATCAGACCTACCGTAAATCCGCCCGGCACCAGTCCGCTCAGTCCCTTTCGTTCCGCTAAAGCTTGGCTTCGCGGCACTAAAACAATAAGGAGAGAGCCATGCTGCTGACCGTGCTCGGTTTTTCGATGGTCACCTGTTTCATGTACCTGATCATGACCAAGCGGCTTACCGCCCTGGTTGCCTTGATCGTGGTACCGATCGTGTTTGCCCTGATTGGTGGCTTCTATGCCGGCCTGGGCGGAATGATGCTCGACGGCATCAAAACGTTGGCGCCGACTGGTGTCATGCTGACCTTCTCGATTCTTTACTTCGGCATCATGATCGACGCGGGACTGTTCGATTCATTGGTGCGCTGCATCCTGAAGATCGTGAAGGGTGACCCGCTGAAGGTGTTGGTCGGAACCACGATTCTGACCATGCTTGTGTCCCTGGATGGCGACAGCTCCACTACCTACATGATCGTGGTCGCCGCATTCCTGCCGCTTTATCAGCGCCTGGGAATGAGCGTTCTGGGCCTGACCTGCGTGGTCAACATCGCCAACGGCATCATGAACATCTCCCCATGGGGCGGCCCTACTGCCCGCGCTGCGGCTGCGCTGCATGTCGACGCTATGGACATCTTCCTGCCGATGGTGCCGTCGATGCTGCTGGGCTGCGCTTGCTTGCTCTTCATCGCAATTCTGCTGGGTCGACGTGAGCGTGCGCGCCTGGGCGTGATTGCCGTGGATGATTTCCACAACGGCTCTATCGCGTTGGGTAATGGTTCGCACGAAGAGTGCGATCGCAATCGCCGCCCGCACATGTTCTGGCCCAACCTGCTGCTCACTGCAACGATGATTGGCGTGTTGATGGCGGGTATCGTGCCGATTCAGGTGCTGTTCATGGTCTGCTTCGCAATCGCGGTGATGATCAACTACCCGCACCTGGAGCAGCAGAAAGAACGTATCTCAGCTCACGCGGGCAACGTTCTCGCGGTGACTTCGGTCATTTTCGCCGCAGGCATCTTCACCGGCATTCTTTCAGGTACCGGGATGGTCGATGCGATGGCGAAAGGGCTGTTGGCAGTCATTCCTGATGCGTTTGGACCATACATGGCGGTGTTCACTGCCTTGGTCAGCATTCCATTCACCTTCTTCATGTCCAACGACGCCTTCTATTTCGGCATCTTGCCTGTGATCGCTCAGACCGCCGCTACCTATGGAATCTCGCACTTGGAGATCGCTCGGGCATCGGTGGTGGGTCAGCCTGTCCACTTGCTCAGTCCGCTGGTGCCTTCGCTCTACCTGCTGGTGGCGTTGGCGAAAGTCGATCTGGGTGACCACCAGCGCTTTGCGTTGAAGTGGGCGCTCCTGGTGAGCATGGCCATGTTGGTAGGTGGCGTGATGTTCGGAGCATTCCCGCTCTATCACTCAGCTTCGTGAGTCGGTGGCTGGCCGTCGGCTCTGCTGGCGGTCGGCTGCCGGTGCTTGTAGCCGGCGCAACCGCGCCTAGAAAAATAAAGGTGTAACCATGCCGTACCGTAGAGCCTGGATTGCTGTATTTCTGTTCTCTCTGGCGATGATCAATTACATGGACCGAATTGCCCTGTCCATCGCTGCCAAACCCATCGCCGAGGAATTCAATCTCAGTGCAGTCGGCATGGGATACCTCTTTTCCTCATTTATCTGGAGTTATGCGCTCTTCCTGATTCCTGTTGGTCTGCTGATCGACCGCTACGGCGCCAAGCGCATCGGTGGTTTCGGTATTCTCGTGTGGTCGGCAGCTACGGCGCTGACCGGGGCAGCGATGAACTTCGCTTCGCTGCTGGCTGCGCGGCTTGTTATGGGCGCCGGTGAATCGGTCAGCAACCCGGTCGGGGCTAAGGTGATTCGTGAGTGGATCCCGAGCCAGGAACGCGGCACCATCACCGCTGTTTTCAACAGCGGCTCGTACGCTGGGCCAGCGATTTGCTCGATCGTTCTTGCGATGCTGGTCGCCAGTGTAGGATGGCGCTGGTCCTTCGTGATTGCCGGCGGCATCGGTTTCGTCTGGCTGTTGGCTTGGTACCTTTTCTACGGCAAGCCTGAAGATGTGAAGTGGCTGAGCAACCAAGAGCGTAAAACCATCCTGGACTCGCGCTCCGGTGGTGGCAAAGCGGGTGGTGCTGCAGTCGCTCCGTATGGTCTTAAGCGCCTGCTGAAGACTCCGACCCTCTGGGGTCTTGCTCTGACCCAAGGCTGCAACGTTTACACCCAATACCTCTTCCTGACCTGGTTGCCGAGCTACCTTCAGCAAGAGCGTCATTTGACGCTGGAAAAAAGCGGTCTGGTGACTGCTATCCCTTATGCTGCCGCTGTTGTGCTCTGCATCGGCCTGGGCAAACTCAGTGACTGGTACCTGACTCGTGGCGGGGGTGTGAGCTCGGGTAAGCGCCGCAATGTAATTGCGATCTCGATGCTGATTGCGAGTTGCATCCTTTTGGTGCCATTCGCTGACTCTACTGCATCGCTGGTCTTGATTTCGTCGCTGACCTTGGCAGGTATTGCTTCGACCACTTCGCTGAATTTCTCCCTGCTCAATGATCTGCTGCCAAGTGCCGGGGATGTTGGTCGTGCGGTAGCGTCCATTGTTGTTGGCGGTAACCTCTTTGGTGTGGCGGCTCCTATCGTCACTGGCTACGTTGTCCAAGCCACAGGCTCGTATAACTGGGCCTTCATGATCGCAGGCATCCTACTGGTGGCTGGTGCGGTTATTGCACTGACTATGACTCGTAAGCCAATGGTCCCAGCTACAGTTGAGTCCGAACCCCATTTGGAAATGAGCCCGCAAAAGGCATAATGTAGGTGCTGTGGGGCTCGTCTCAATGGAAGAGCCCCACAATCCCATGCCCCAACTCGGAAAAGATATGAATCTGACGCCTCTTCAAGCCCGCGTAGCTCGCGATATCGTTGCCTATGTTCGCCAAGAACAACTGGCTGCGGGGCATCATGTCTCGGAGCTAGGACTGGCCAAGGCTCTGAAGACGTCTCGGACTCCTATCAAGATTGCTCTGAACTACCTCGCTGAGCGAGGAATGCTGAGTCAGGACCGTAATCGCGGTTTTTTCCTGGCCAAGCCCTATGATGATCTGGCTGAAATTGCCCAAGATCTGTCGGTCTCCATCGACGACCCGATCTATCAGCAGATCGCGGTGATGCGACTGAACGGACAGATTCCTGAGCAGTTTGCTGAAACGGACCTGATGCGTTTATTCAACATTTCACGCTATATGCTGCGTGGGGTGTTGAGCCGCATTCAACAAGAAGGCTGGATTGAGCAGCGTGCCGGCCAAGGCTGGCAATTCCTGCCGATGATCGACTCCGTCGAAGCCTATGAAGAAAGCTATTCCTTCCGAGCGATCATTGAGCCGGCAGGACTCCTCGCCCCAACGTTCATGGTCGACACAGAAGCCCTGGCTCGCTGTAAGAAACAGCAGCAGTTCATTGCAGATGGCGGATACCTGACCATGACGCCTCAGGAGCTATTCGAATCGAATGCTCAGTTTCACGAGACGCTTGCCAGTTTTTCCGGCAATAGATTTCACGTCCAGACGGTTCGTCGTCTCGACCAGCTTCGCCGGCTGGTAGAGTACCGTCAGGCTAGCAAGCGCGCACCTCGGCGAGAGCAGGCGGTTGAGCATCTCGCGATCCTTGCTTGCCTTGAAAAAGGTGATCGGCTGGCAGCAGCTGACCATATGCGTAAGCACCTGGAGCAAGCTCGCCGGCATAAAGTCGCAGCTGAGTTGTTTGAGGCAGTTGAGCTGCCTGTTGAGGCTGCTGTTGAGTCGGCCTGAGCTGACAGTCCGAACCGCTCGTTCTGTGCCGTTGTCTTTCCGCTTTAAATCGCGCATCGCTGACCTTTTGCGTCAGCGTGCGCCCATCCGCTCCGCACCTGTCGACATCCGGCAGAGTGACGTCACCAAGGGACCACTATGCGAACCCCCGCACCACTCAGGATTCTTTTTTCCTGCGCGTTGATTGCTTTCTCCTGCATCAGCCATGCAGCCCCCATCGAAGTGAATGATGGTCAGCACACAGTCAAACTGGCGGATGCGCCGAAGCGCGTGGTGGTCCTTGAATTTTCGTTTTTGGATAGCTTGGCTGCCGTAGGGGTTACTCCCGTCGGTGCCGCTGATGACGGCGATGCGCAGCGGGTGCTTCCCAAAGTTCGCGATGTCATTGGAACGTGGACGTCGGTTGGGCTGCGCTCGCAGCCAAGCATCGAGCAGATTGCATCGCTCAAGCCAGATTTGATCGTGGCTGACCTGAATCGACACGAAGCACTATATGACGACCTATCCCGTATCGCTCCGACTCTGATGTTGCCATCTCGGGGAGAGGATTACGAAGGAAGCCTGAAGTCAGCTCAGCTGATTGGTGTAGCGCTGGGCAAAGGCCCTGAGATGGAAAAGCGAATCGCTAAAAACCGTGCCCACCTTGCTGAGGTGGCAAAGCAGATTCCGTCCGGGGTTACCGTCCTGTTTGGTGTCGCTCGTGAAAGCAGCTTCTCTCTGCATGGCCCGGCGTCGTACGCCGGCAGCGTGCTGTCCACTATCGGTCTCACCGTTCCAGCTGTCCGCCAGGGTGCTGCACCTACGGAATTTGTAAGTTTGGAGCAGCTGCTGGCCCTGAACCCATCATGGCTTCTGGTGGGGCACTACCGTCACCCAAGCCTTGTTGATACCTGGAGCAAGCAGCCGCTGTGGAGTGTTCTCTCTGCGGTGCGTGATCAGCATGTGGTCGATGTTGACGGCGATACTTGGGCACGGAACCGCGGTGTGATGGCATCTGAGCAGATCGTGGACGAGGCGTTGGCTGCACTGAAAGGTCCCCAGGTCGCCCGTAGCCAATGAGTTACCGTAGTCTACTTGCCAGTGTGATGACCCTCCTCGTTGGGGCAGGGTTGTTTTGGTTTTCGCTGTTCACCTGGTCACCCTTCACGCTGACAGCCGTTGATGCCTGGAATGGTTTGGTGCATCAGGGGACCGTAGGTGGAAACATGGCCTACGTCGTCTCACAAATCCGTGTGCCTCGCACTCTCTGCGCAGCACTGGTGGGAGGGAGTCTCGGGCTTGCCGGGGCGCTGATGCAGGGCATCACGCGAAACAGTCTCGCCTCACCCTCGCTTTTCGGGGTGACCGCGGGTGCGGCTACCGGTCTGGCTTTGTTCTCTACCGGCTTGATTGCGCCTATGTTCCCGGGTGGTGCTTTGCTGATGACCTGCATTGGTGGCGCATTGGCCTGGGTTACCGTGTTTAGCCTTGGTGGCGCATTGGCCTGGGTTACCGTGTTTAGCCTTGGTGGTGCTTGGTCACAAAGCACGTCGCAAGGGCGCCTAGTACTGGCAGGAGTGGCCGTGGCGGCACTGTGCGCTGCGCTCACCCGGCTCACAGTCATTCTGGTCGAAGCCCAGGCGCAGAGCGTACTGAACTGGCTAGCGGGTTCGCTTGCAAACGTCACTGATGCGCAACTGAACATACTCTGGCCGTGCGCATTGGTGGGTACATTGTGGGCACTGATGCTCGCGCCTCGACTGAACATCATCAATCTAGGTGAAGATGCAGCTCGATCACTTGGAGTGAGCATCACTGCGCTGCGATTGCAGGTGTTTGCGATCAGTCTGCTACTGGTTGGGGCTAGTGTCTGCGCTGTGGGGCCGGTTGGGTTTGTGGGGCTGATTGCCCCCAACATTCTTCGCCAGTTCCTGGGCAACGATTATCGTTGGCTGGTACCACTGAGTGCTGCCCTTGGTGCTGTGATCGTCTTGGCAGCTGATCTGGTGGGGCGCATGGTTGCTTTCCCGGCCGAAACACCCGCCGGAGCTGTCACTGCGATTGTTGGTGCGCCGTTCTTCCTGTTTCTCGCAAGGCGCAGCTTATGAGCGTGGGTCGCATTCGCCTGGCAGTTCTTGTCGGCTTGTTGGTGTTGGCGGCGTTCGCCAGCTTGAGCATCGGAACCACCTGGTTGAAGCCTGAGGCAGTTATTGAGCGGCTGGTCGCTCACGACGGCGCCGACTTTGAGGTGTGGAATCACCGTCTGCCTCGAACAATCCTTGCTGTCCTGGTCGGTGCAGCGTTCGGCTTGGCGGGCGCCATCGTCCAAGGTGTGATCCGTAATCCGCTCGCTTCGCCGGAGATCCTTGGTGTCACGCAGGGGGCTGGCTTGGCGCTTACCGTGGCGATCATTGGCTGGGCGCAAATTTCGCCTATCTGGTTCCCATTGATTGCATGCGCCGGCGGGGCTGCGGGAGCATTGCTGCTGATCGGCTATAACGCGGGCATCAGCTTTTCAGGCGTTCGCTTTGCGCTGTCAGGGGTGGCTATTGCGGTCACGTTGGCAAGCATTACCGAGTTTTTGATTCTGTCCCATCCTCTGGATATCAACACCGCTTTACTCGCGCTCACTGGCAGCATCTGGGGGCGGAACTGGCACCATGTGGCCCTAGCCACGCCGCTGCTGGTGTTGATCCCAGCGGGAATGCTGTTGGCGAAGTCCTTGAACCTCATCGCCTTGGGAGATGAGGCGGCGCATAGCCTGGGCGTGCGGATGGGACCTAATCGGGGGGGGGCAATCGGCTGCGCCGTGCTCCTGACAAGTGTAGGTGTGGGGATCATCGGCCCCGTTGGTTTCATCGGGCTCGTTGCGCCTCACATGGCCCGGCGACTCGTTGGTGGTCATCACCAACATCTGATTCCTGCAGCGATGTTGATCGGTGCAGTGCTGCTGGTTTCGGCCGATACGATCGGGCGAGCGTTGATTGCACCCAGCGAGATTCCCGCCGGCATCTTCACCGCAGTGATAGGTGCGCCTTATTTCCTGTGGCTGCTGTCACGGTTCAAGAGCTAACGACATGAGCATTATTCAGGCACACAGCGTCGACGTAGGGTATGGCACGTCACCGATTGTCAAAGGGCTGTCCTTCTCACCGCCGGCTGGAAAGGTCACTGCGTTGATCGGCCCAAACGGCTGTGGAAAGTCGACATTGCTTAAAGCCCTCGCAGGAATCATCCGGCCCTCGGCTGGGTCGGTGTCGGTCGATGGAAGTCCGTTGCCCCGATTGAAAAACCAAGAGCTCGCACGTCGAGTGTCTTTCCTGCCGCAGGTGTTGCCAATCCCTGAAGGGGTGAGTGTCCGTCAGCTCATTGCCTACGGCAGAAGTCCGCACAATTCTTTTTGGGGGCGGCTGAGTGGAGCGGACAAGGGGCATGTCGATCAAGCGATCAAGCGGATGGAGCTGGAGGCGCTCGCAGTCCGTCCACTTTCCGATCTGTCCGGCGGCCAGCGTCAGCGTGCCTGGTTAGCCATGGTGCTTGCTCAGGACACAGAAGTGGTGTTGCTGGACGAGCCTACGACCTACCTCGATATCTGCCATCAGGTTGAGCTGCTTGACCTCATGCAAGATCTGGCTAGGGAAGGGAAGACCGTCATTACGGTGCTCCACGACATCAATCAAGCGTGTCGGTACGCAGATCACATTGCGGTAATGCGCAACGGAATCCTCGTGGCTAATGGTAGTCCCACCGAAGTTATGAGTGTCGACTTGGTAAGGGAGGTCTTTGAAGTGCAGGTTCAAATTGTAAGTGAACCTGTTTCAGGTACGCCTATGTGCGTAGTAGAGAGGAGTTCGAGGGGGTAATAAGGAAGTGGTTTGTCTGCATGATTCCTCTCTTGTTTTGCTTGTTGAGGATCATGGATGCAGACATACAGCTTAAATCATCCCGCCATGCAGTTAACATCTGGCGAGTGCGCCAAAGGCTTATCTGAAGCATTATACAATGTGACCTTGTACTCCTGGCCCAGGCTGCTTTCTACCAATGTATAGTGCTTGCCTGCTTTAAAGTCTTGGTAGGTGACGCTAGCGTTACAGGTAGCGCCGTTGCTGTCGCCTTCGCCCTCCACAAAGAGGGTAGCCCCCAGCGTATGCTTGCCTGCCGATACCTCAAAGAATCGACCATCATCGAGCCGCTTGCCATCCACGGTCTCGGCCATTACAGTCGTCGTGGGCTCCTCCTTAAGGCCTATCCAGGCCTCGTCCGCGCTGGCTTTTGGTATCTGGCCGGCGCAGCCGCCCAGTGTGCTCAAGACCCCGAGCAGTGGTACAACTAGCCGCCATTTTGTGCCTATTTTGATCCCCATACGATTTCCCTCAGATGCTGCTGTGATTGATTTTTCTATGATGGTCGGTGCAATCGCTGGCGGCAAGTGAAGACTCGCCATAGATTTCCTAAATTTACTTTAATGGAGGTTTAACAGTAAGTTTTTAAGAAGTCGTGGAAGACTGCGCCGATTCAAGTTTCGGAGACTCGGCATGCTCGGTCTAGTGAAAACTGCACTTCACAAGCCTTACACTTTCTTAGTGTTGGCGATAGTGATTTGCATAGTGGGTCCTTTGGCGGCGGTACGTACGCCAAGCGATGTTTTTCCAGACATTGGGATACCCGTCATTGCGGTTGTTTGGCAGTACGCAGGTCTTGCTCCGGATGCTATGTCGGGCAGGGTTGTCTATACCTATGAGCGTGCACTTAGTACTACCGTCAACGATATCGAACACATCGAATCGCAATCGCTGCCAGGTATGGGCATCGTAAAGATCTTCTTCCAGCCAAGCGTTGACATCCGAACTGCCAACGCCCAGGTCACCGCCGTTTCGCAGACCGTGCTCAAGCAGATGCCAGCTGGCATCACGCCGCCGCTGATCCTCAACTACAGCGCCTCCACCGTGCCGATCCTGCAGATGGCGTTCTCCAGCCCGACGCTGTCCGAGGCGCGCATCCGCGACCTGGTGCAGAACAGCATCCGCCTGCCGCTGACCTCGGTGCCCGGCCTGTCGATGCCGACCCCCATGGGCGGCAAGCAGCGCCAGATCACCCTCGATCTCGACCCCCAGGCCCTGGCCGCCAAAGGCCTGTCGGCCCAGGACGTGGCCAGTGCGCTGGCCGCGCAGAACCAGATCATCCCGGTGGGCACGGCGAAGATCGGCCGCAACGAATTCACCGTGCTGTTGAACAACAGCCCCAGCGCCATCGATGAACTCAACGACCTGCCGGTCAAGGTCGTTGACGGTGCACAAATCACCATCGGTCAAGTGGCCCACGTGCGTGACGGCGCGCCGCCACAGACCAACATCGTGCGGGTCGATGGCCGCCGAGCGGTGCTGATGCCGGCGTTGAAAAACGGCAACAACTCGACCCTGTCGATCGTCGACGGCATCCGCGGCATGCTGCCGCGCATAAACGAAACCCTGCCACCGGAACTGAAGACCTCGCTGCTCGGCGACGCCTCTACTGTGGTCAAGGAATCGGTCGGCAGCGTCGCCCGCGAGGGCGTCATCGCCGCGCTGCTGACCAGCGCCATGATCCTGCTGTTCCTCGGCAGCTGGCGCTCGACGCTGATCATCGCTGCCTCGATCCCGCTGGCGGTGCTGTCGGCGATCGCCTTGCTGGCGGTCAGCGGGCAGACCCTCAACGTGATGACCCTCGGCGGCCTGGCGCTGGCCGTGGGTATCCTGGTCGACGACGCGACGGTGACCATCGAAAACATCAATTGGCACCTCGAACAAGGCAAGACGGTCAGAACGGCGATCCTCGATGGTGCCAAACAGATCGTCGGCCCTGCGTTCGTGGCGCTGTTGTGCATCTGCGTTGTATTTGTTCCGATGTTCATGCTCCAGGGCATCGCCGGATACCTCTTCCGGCCCATGGCATTGGCAGTGATGTTCGCCATGGGGAGCTCTTTTATTCTGTCGCGCACTTTGGTGCCGACCCTGGCCATGTTCCTGCTCAAGCCGCACCGGGTGGAGCAGGGCGAGGGGCGGCACCCGGAGGATGCGTACCTCAACCACCACGAAGGCGATAAGTCGGCCAACCCGTTGGTGCGCCTTCAGGCTGGTTTCGAAGCAGGCTTTTCCCGACTACGCGATGGCTATCAGGGCTTGCTGGAACTGGCTCTGACCAACCGAAAGCGCTTCCTGCTCGGCTTCCTCGGTTGCGTGTTGGCCAGTTTCGCGCTGCTGCCAACATTAGGTCAGGACTTCTTCCCCGAAACCGATGCCGGGGCCATGGCTTTGCATGTGCGCTTGCCTTTGGGCACGCGCATTGAGGAAAGCGCTGCAGCGTTCGATCGCATCGAAAGCCGCATTCGCGAGGTGCTGCCGGCCGACCAGGTGGACTCGATCATCGACAACATCGGCCTGCCCATCAGCGGTATCGACATGGCCTACAACACCAGCGGCACGGTCGGCCCGCAGGATGGCGATATCCAGGTCTCGCTCAAACCCGGCCACGGCCCGACCGCCGACTACGTCAAACGCCTGCGCGAAGTGCTGCCGGACAGCTTCCCGGGCACCACCTTCGCCTTCCTGCCGGCGGACATCAGCAGCCAGATCCTCAACTTCGGCTCGCCGGCGCCGCTGGACGTGAAGGTCTCCGGGCCGAATGATGCCGCCAACCGGGCCTATGCCGCCGAGTTGATGCGCCGCCTGAAGCATATTCCCGGCATCGCCGACCTGCGCCTGCAGCAGTCGGAAAGCTACCCGTCGTTGCAGGTCAACGTCGACCGCAAGCGCGCTGCCGAGCTGGGCATCACCGAACGTGACGTCACCAGCAGCCTCGGCGCCTCGCTGGCCGGCACCTCGCAGACCGCGCCGACCTACTGGCTGAACCCTGCCAACGGCGTGTCCTATTCGGTGGTCGGCTCGACTCCGCAGTACCGCATGAGCAGTATCGCCCAGCTGGAGGCGCTGCCTATCACCGGCAGCAACGGCCACACCGCCGTCCTCGGCGGCATCGCCAGCCTGGCGCGCACCGACACCGCCGACGTGGTCAGCCACTACAACATCACCCCGACCTTGGACCTGTACGCCAACGTCCAGGGCCGTGACCTGGGCGGCATCGCGGCAGACATCCAGCACGTCATCGACGACACTGCGCAGTTACGCCCGAAAGGCGCGACCGTCAGCCTGCACGGCCAGATCACCGCGTTGCACGAAGCCTTTCACGGCCTGGGCCTCGGCCTGCTGGGCGCGGTGGTGCTGATCTACCTGCTGATCGTGGTCAACTTCCAGTCCTGGGTCGACCCGTTCGTGATCATCACCGCGCTGCCCGCCGCGCTGGCCGGCATCGTCTGGATGCTGTTCATCACCGGCACCACGCTGTCGGTGCCGGCGCTCACCGGGGCGATTCTTTGCATGGGCGTGGCCACCGCCAACTCGGTGCTGGTGGTCAGCTTCTGCCGCGAGCGCCTGGCCGAGCATGGCGATGCCATGAAGGCTGCCATGGAGGCCGGCTTTACCCGCTTCCGGCCGGTGCTGATGACGGCCCTGGCGATGATCATCGGCATGCTACCGCTGGCCCTGTCGCAGGAGCAGAACGCACCCCTTGGCCGCGCGGTGATCGGCGGCCTGATCGTCGCCACCTGCGCCACCTTGTTGTTCGTCCCCGTCGTGTTCAGCCTGGCCCACCGCCGCTCAACCCCTCACGCTGTCGTTGGAGAAAACCTGCATGCCTAGTCGCTCCGTAGCTGATCGTCGGCGCCTGAAGCTCATGGGAGGCGCCGGCCTGGGCCTGGCGGCCCTGGTCGTCGCGCTGGGGGTGTATGCCCGTCAGCACCAGGCTGCTGCAGTGCAGGCCTGGACTGAAAGCCGGGCGACACCGGCCGTGGTGACTTTCACCCCATCCATGAATGCTGCCGGCGAAACCCTGAGCCTGCCCGCGCACTTGCAGGCCTGGAACATGGCGCGGGTCAATGCCCGAGTCAGCGGTTACCTGAAAAGCTGGCAGGTGGACATCGGCACCACGGTCAAAGCCGGTCAGCCGCTGGCGGAAATCGACAGCCCCGAACTCGACCAGCAACTGGCTCAGGCAAAAGCGCAACTGGCGCAGCACCAGGCCAGTGCCTCGCTGGCACAGAGCACTGCCGAACGCTGGAAGCACCTGTTCGACAGTCATTCGGTGTCGCGCCAAGAGGTAGACGAGAAGGTCGCTGCCGCCGCCGTGGCAAGTGCCGATGCGGAAGCAGCGCAAGCCGAATATGCGCGCCTCAAGGACCTGGCGGCCTACAAGACCATCCGCGCCCCGTTCACCGGCACCATCACCGCCCGCAACGCGCAGATCGGCCAGCTGATCAAGGCCGATAGCGATAACGCCACTTCGCTGTTCGACATTGCCGACACCCGTCGCCTGCGTTTGTACGTACCGGTACCGCAGAACTACGCCAGCCAAATCTTGCCAGGCATGCAGGTGCATCTCTCGGTACCGGAGCGCCCCGGTCAAACCTACTCAGCCGCGTTGCTCGGGACCTCTACGGCGGTCGATCAAAGCTCTGGGACGCTGCTAGCGCAGTACGCAGTTGAGAACACCATTGGCGCCTTGCTGCCGGGTGACTATGCCAATGCCAACATCACTTTGCGCAGTGATGCCCAGGCCGTGAGTATTCCCGCCAGCGCTCTTATTTTCAGGGCCCAAGGGCCACAGGTAGCGGTACTTGACGCCCAGAGTAGGGCGCATCTGCGGAGTATCCATATCGCTCAGGACCTGGGAAGCAAGCTGATCGTTGATCGTGGGCTGAGCTTGAAAGACGAGGTGGTAGATAATCCGCCCGATGCTCTTCGGGACAATGATGCGGTGCACAGCGTGACCTCCGGAGGTGCACATGAGCCCTCTGTTTAAGTGTTCAGGCTTACTGCTGATCCTGGCCTTGCAGGGCTGTTCGCTGGCCCCTCATTACCAGGTGCCTCAGGCTGAATTGCCGGCTCATTATGGCGAGCGTGTAGGTGCCTGGCAGATGGTGGGCAAAGAACAGATATTGCCCGCGCAGTGGTGGACGTTATTCGAAGACAAGCGGCTGAATGAGCTTCAGGTGCAACTTGAGGCGTCGAATCCAGACCTCGCCGCTGCAGTGGCGCACTACGATGCGGCCGCAGCTTACGCGCAAGGCTTGCATGGCGGCCTTTGGCCGCAAGCGAGCGCGAGTATCGCCCCGCTACGACAGCGGCAGTCGGACCGTCGGCCGTTGCGTGGTGATACCCAGCCATCAATCTACAACAGTGATACCGCTGGGCTGAGCTTGAACTTCGACCTCGATCTCTGGGGGAAGCTTCGTAACCAGGTAGCCGCAGGTGACGCTCAAGCCCAGGCTTCTGGGGATGACTTGGCTGCGGCGCGGTTGAGCCTGCAGAAGCAACTGGCTGTGCTGTATGTTCGATTGCGAGGCTTGGATGTACAGCATCATCTTCTGGGTGATGCGCTGGCACATCGGACTCAGTTGCTCACGCTCATTCAAGATAGGTTCCAAGGAAATATAGCGAGCGAGTTGGATCTCGACCGAGCAACGGCGCGGCTGGCAGAGGCGAACGCGCAGGTGGATGAGGTCGTAGCCCAGCGCCGCCTGGCGGAACATGCGATAGCAGAGCTCGTGGGTAAATTGCCCAGCGAGTTCTCGCTTGCTGACGATCAGGCGCTCTTGGAGCCACCCCAGATACCGCACGATCTGCCGAGCAAGCTGCTGCAGAGTCGACCCGATATCGCAGCCGCCGAGCGACGTGTATATGCGGCCAACGCCAACATCGGTGTTGCCCGAGCGGCGTGGTATCCAGACTTCAGTCTAACGGGACTTGTCGGCGGACAAACCCAGGGCTCTGGAAGCTTGTTGGCTTCGGCTAACCGCTTCTGGGCGGTAGGCCCTGTACTGCAGTTGCCCATTTTTGATGGGGGAAAACGAGTCGCTGATGAGCAAAAAGCCTTGGCTGAGTTCGAGGAGGCTGCAGCGTCCTACCATGGCAAGGTGCTTCATGCTGTGCGGGAGGTTGAAGATAACCTGGCTCAGATCAGCGACCTTGCTCAACAAGCCAGGGACGTGAAAACCGCCGCAAGTGCCGCCGCAGCAGCAGAAAGCATTGCTATGAATAGCTACAAGCAGGGAGCAGTAAGCTTGCTCGACGTTATCACTGCCCAGTTGGATGCACTGCAGACGAAGCAGGATCTTCAACGGCTACAGACTAAGCAGGTAGAAGCATGCATTGGCTTGATGGTATCGCTTGGCGGCGGGTGGGCTCAGCAGCCAAGCTGATACTTAGTAAGTTCATTTGCGACATTGTCAGCGGGAGGAGGATCCACAATCTTTTTTCAGCCGTGGTACTGAACGAACTGGCCAGAAATCGTAATGCAGCGTACCGAAGCTTGATCGGCGAGGAGCCGGACGCTCTTCTGTACTTCCCGCCCTCAGAGCGTAGTTGCTGTTTGTGCCATCAATGCACGGAGCCAGCGATGACCTGCATCGCGCGCAGTTCTCTCGTGCCAAGCCAGCAGTTTGCTGAAGCCTGGGATATCAACGGGTGGATCAACGATCGCGAGCCCAGTCTGCCGAATTGCCAGGCGGTGAGGTACAACAGCGATCAGATCGCTTACCGACAGGATTTCTGGCAGAACCAAAAAGCTCGTGACCGATACCGTGACTCGCCTCGCCCTGCCAATTCTTCGTAAGGCCTCATCGGTCACCCCGCAGAATCCTCCGCCTGATGGGGAAACCAGGACATGGTCCAGTGCGCAGAATCGATCCAGAGAGAGCGTGCTCGATTTGGCATCGGGATGATCGGCGCGCATGACGCATACATAGCGCTCGTTGAAAAGAAACTCGGTGTGAAGACCCGGCACTGCCGCATCGGTGTCGACGAGCGCTATATCAACATCGCCTCGATCCATCTGTACGTGGAGCAATTGGTCATCGATCGGTAAAACCGAAATTTTGATATTTGGCGCTTGCTGACGAAGGGCGCTCAAGAACGGGACTACGATTGCCCGCAACGCGTAATCGGTCGAGGCTACTTTGATGATCATCTCTGCGGTCTGAGGATCGAATGAATCAGGTTGCAGCATGCCTTCGACATCCGCTAGCAACTGCTTAACAGGCCGAGCAAGCGCTTCAGCCCGAATGGTCGGCACGATACCTCGTTGAGCTCGGACAAAGAGGGGGTCATCGAAGCTTTCGCGCAGCCTGTTGAGCATGCCAGTGACGGCCGGCTGCGTGAGGGAGAGGCGCTCAGCTGCTCGCGTCACGCTACGTTCATCCAGAAGAGCATCCAATGCCCTGAGCAGATTGAGGTCCAGTTTCCTGATATCAGCAGCCATGATGGATTGAATAATTTTTCACGATTGGAGTTATTTCACTCTAGCATTCATGCTGATGTAAATCCATTGCATCCAGGAGTACGCATCATGAATGAAATCATCTGGCCTGAAGGTTATCTGCCTGGCTTCACAGAAAACTTCGCCTCCAATGAGATGATTGTCACAGGTCTGTCAGCTGAGGAAATCTGGCCGCTACTCAGCCAGGCTGCCAAGTGGCCGTCCTACTACAGCAACTCAGCGAATGTGGTTTTCCATGACCATGGCGGACCCGATTTGAAGGAGGGTATGCGCTTCTACTTCGAGACGTTCGGTTTTCCCGTCGAAGCCCAGTGCAATGAGTACCTGCCTCCTTCGGCTACCAATCCTGGGCGCATCGCATGGCACGGATGGGCAGGTGAGGGCGACACACGGCTTGATGTGCATCACGCCTGGCTGGTTGAGAACCTGCCGCATGGCCGAGTCCGCATCCTCACGCAGGAGACGCAAAAGGGAAAACCTGCAATAGAGTTGGCCAACGCCGAGCCCAATCCTATGATCAACGGCCATCAAGATTGGCTAAAGGGGTTGATTAAAGCGGCGCGAGAGGCCAAGCAGGCCTCTCTCGGTGATGAGTCGGCTTGACGTTCAATCGTCTGCTCGACGCCTTCTGAAATTCACTGTGACTGAAGCATCGTTTCAGGATCGTGAAGGTACTATCAGTCGGTCGAGCTCCTCAAAGATTCGTTCAACGCCTTCAGCGATCACTTTTGCCCGTTCAGTTGCCACCACTCCGCCCGCACTCTGCACCAACAGGGGATCACACAAAGCTAGCCTTAGCCTGGTCAACATTGCATCCATGACAGCTTGCGGTACTCCGATCTGCATAGCTGCCGCTTCAACGTCTTGTTCTCCCAGGAGGGCCCGCAATGCACGGAGCAGGTTCAAGTCAAAATTGCGCATGTGTCATCCCCTCTCATCAAGCTGCAGATCATCAGCTCAATGGTCAATCCGTGCGGAATTTCTTCACCATGGAATGCAGCTCCACTGCTAGCTCTGCTAGAGCTTGTGAGGCTGCGGTGACCTGCTTCGCTCCCTCGGAGGTCTGAACAGAGACATTGCGTATGGTCAGAATATTCTGGTCTACCGCACGTGCAACACGAGCCTGCTCTTCGGTTGCAGTGGTGATCTGAAGGTTCTGACGGCTGATCTCACTGCTGTTTTCGACGATGCTTTCCAGTGCAGCACTTGCCTGCTCTGCTTTGACCAGTACCTCTTGGGAGCGGGCGTTGCTGAGCTGCATAGATTTGACCGCCTTCTCGGTGCCCAATTGGATACTCCCTATCATCTCCTCGATTTCTCTCGTTGATTGTGATGTGCGGTGTGCGAGCGCACGAACTTCGTCAGCGACAACTGCAAAGCCCCTGCCAGCATCACCCGCTCTGGCAGCCTCGATAGCAGCGTTAAGCGCTAGAAGATTGGTTTGCTCGGCAATTGTCCTAATGACCTCTAATACCTTTCCAATTCCCTGCGCTTGATCAGCAAGCCCTTCCACCTCTTGAACACTAGACAGTACCTCATTCGCCAGGTTGCCAAGTGATGCCAACGTTTCTTCCATTGAACGTTGCCCATTGACCGCATTTTGTTGCGAGGTTTGAGTGAGCTCCAAGGTAAAGGCCGCATTACGTGCAACCTGCTCGATGGCGACAGACATCTCGGTTACAGCGGTTGCAGCCTGTTCAATTTCCAGGTGCTGGCGATGAGTCTCGCGGCCGCCTTCTTCGGTGACCGCATTCAACTCTTCAGCCGCAGACGCCAGCTGGGTGGAAGTACCACCTATTTGCCTGAGGGTCGATAGCAGCACTCGCTGCATCGAGCTCAACGCTTCCAGAAGCCGAGTAGCTTCATCGTTACCTGATGGACTGATTGCATTGGTCAGATCACCAGAAGCCACGGTTTGAGCGCACTTGAGTGCTTCGTTTAGCGGCTGGATGATGCTGCGGGTCAGCAGCCATGCGATGACGATCGTCCCAAGCAGTACTAGCCCTATGACGGCTAATACTCCGATTTTGGCGTCTGCGTATGAGGCTGAAGACTTATCTGCTGCGGCTTTCGCCCCTTGATCAGCCTGGGTGATCAAAAGCTCAAAACTTTTGGTCATCTGGTCGTAGGCATCACGGATTGATGCCAGGTGGCTTCTTGCACCTGTTTTGTCGCCGGCTCGGGACACTTGCAGCAGTTCCTGATGCCTTGTGGCATATGCATCCAGGCTCTGGTTGAAGGCCTGGAGCTGCTCCCTCTCGCTGTCAGTACGCAACAGCTTGCTGTACTCGGCCATCTGCTCGCGGATTTGGGATAAGCGTAATGTTGCCTTCGCTTCGTAGCCGTTCATTTCCTCGGAGGAATTGGTGAGAATGTGCTGCATCGAACCCATGCGATAGCGGTTCAAGGAGGTATTGGCAGCGGCGAGGGCTCGTACGCGTTGAAGCCAGTTGTCCTGGATCTCCAGCGCTTGTGTGCGAACCTCACTGATTTGCTGCAGAGCGAAGAACCCCAAGAAGAAACTGAGGGCTGTGATGCATGAAAAACCCAAGGTAGCGCGCAGCGCAATCCCAATTGATCTCGTGCTCATGGCGTCCTTTTCCTAATCGTGACGAACACCTCCCCGATCGCTTGAGCCTGGGCTTAGCGAAGTATCGGGAAGGTGATGGGACTTACGGGGTGATCAGTGGTCGATCACGTCTTTTCGCAGCTTCACAGGATCTTGCTTGCGAGCGTGAGCTGTACGCATACGGATGTTGAGTGCTTCAACAGCCAGGGAGAATGCCATTGCAAAGTAGACGTATCCCTTCGGCACGTGAACATCGAAAGCCTCTGCAATGAGGACGGTACCCACAACGACCAAGAAGGAGAGGGCAAGCATTTTCAAGCTGGGATGACGGTCAATGAAACCGCTGATGGCCCCGGCGCACGCCATCATGACCAACACCGCGACAACAATCGCTGCCACCATCACCGGCACGTTGGAAACCATGCCAACTGCGGTAATTACCGAGTCCAGAGAGAAAACGATGTCGATTATTGCAATCTGGATGATCGTCCCGATGAAGCCGCCGGCCAAGCTTTTAGGGTTGCTTTCAGATTCTTCTTCCCCTTCGAGACTTTGATACATCTCGGTGCTGCTTTTCCAGAGCAGGAACAGCCCGCCAAAGAATAGGATCAGATCGCGCCCGGAAAATCCTTGACCGGCGATTTCGAAAAGGTCGTTGGTCAGCCGCATGATCCACGTGATCGACAGCAAAAGCATGATTCGCGTGACCATCGCCAGTGCAAGGCCGAAGAAGCGCGTGCGTGCTTGCATATGGGGAGGCATTCGACCGACTAGAATGGCGATCATGATGATGTTATCGATGCCGAGGACGATCTCCAGAGCAGTCAACGTGAAAAAGGCGATCCAGATTTCTGGGTTCGTCAGCCATTCCATAATGCACATTCTCTCGGGTGTTTCAGGGCTTGGAAAGGCCGCATAGCGGCCGGTTTATTATTGTCAGGCCAGTGCATGAGCTGGATCTGTGGGCGGCGAATCAGCCTGTCAGCTCTCCACGCGCCACTCTTCATCCGGCCTCGATACCGAAGTGATGCCGATCATCCGTGCGCAGAGGCTTCGATCGGGTACAAGCTGGAGTGATCGGAAGGATTGGGTAAGCAAAGCTATACCGGCATTTCAGATGCCCCGCGGTGGGTGGGGCAGGCCTGCTAATCGTGTGATCGGCTCAAGCAGTCAATACAAAATCAGATTGCATTTTGTTTTAAGTAAAGTCAATATGATTTGGATGATTCAAGGATGGCTGGTGATTCGATCTATGCACATGCTCTTATTGTGCATTTGGTGCAATTTAGGCTGAGCTTTGCCATGCTGCACGTCCTGGCAGGGCTTATCCAGAGGCTGTCGCAAAGATGCGCAACCTGAATCGCCTGTCCTGCTGGTTTGTTCGGCCGTGTCACCGCGTCAAGATTTGCTCCTATGTGTTTCCTCCTCTCCCGCGACAAGGGAATGCGTGACTGCATTCATTGGCCAAAAGCTTCCTTGATCGCGGTTTTTTTCAGTCCCTCCACAGAAACCTTGGTCGCACATAGACTTGGGCTCGAAGGCAATTGTTGAATGCACGATAGGCGGGGAAGGTCGCTAGCTCTCGTCTTCTCGCCCGGGATAACGCGTACTGCCTGATTTGAGCCACAACTTTAGGATGGGCTCGGCACAAGCCATGACGACTACCAGTCGCATGATTTGCATCGCTGTCACCATACCCGCACCCAGATGCAGAGCCTCTGCGGTGAGATACATTTCAGTGCTGCTTCCCGGCATCATGCCCAGCGCCACTGTCGGCTGGGCAAAATCAGAGATCGCGCCAAAAACCCAGGCGAACAAAAATGTGCCAGCGATCATGCTGAGGGTGAATATGAGGACCTTCAGCAGGTACAGAGGTGCTTCTCGGAAAAAACTTCGGTCGATGAAACTGCCAAGTGAGCAGCCAATCATCAGCTGCGCGAAGTGACTAATTTCCGCAGGGAGCGCCATGTGCAAATCGAAGCTGGCAGTTATCAAGCCGCAAAGTGTGAGCGGCCCGAACATCCATGGGTTTGCCCATCCCATCCGTTTCCAGGCCCGAGCTGCCACTACGCCTGCTGCGAGCATGGGAACTAGCCAGTGCCAGTCCGTCGGCATGTGAGCTTGAACTGCATTCGGCGAAACGTCCGCCATGTAAAACATTGCCGCCGGAACGGTCAGGATAATGACGACCATTCGTACGCTGTGGGCGGCGGCGATCTGGCCCACATTCGCCCGGTAGCGAATGCCGATCTGGATCATTTCTGAAAAGTTCGCAGGCATGAAGGCTAGGTATGCAGTAGTTCGATCCATACCAAAACGGCTCATTAGCCCGATGCCTAGCAGCGCAAGGAGTAACGTCAAAAACGCGGCAATCAGCATGAGCGGGAAGTGCCCCACGATCTGCATCACCATGCTTTCGGTCAAGTGCAGGCCGATAGAGGTAGCAATCAGCCACTGGCCGGTTTGGCGTCCATGAGGGACTTCAATCACCAGCCAGCCTGCACATCTCACGAGGATTACAGCCAGCATGGAGCCGATGATCCAGGGCAATGGCCAGTTGGCTAATTGAGCGAGGATCGCACCTGTGATGCCTACAAATGGCGTAGGCCACCATTTTTTCCAGGTCGTGAACATGCGCGAGTAACCCCTGATTTGAGCGTCAGTCTGCATTGTTGCGTTTATGTTATCGCAAAGGCAATATGTAATTGAAAGGGGTCGTGTGGGGCGCTTTCACGCAACGATCGCGCCCGGCTCCAGCTTGTGTTTATTCTTGCTTATCTTGAAATGTAGAATCCTCGGATGACCCTCGATCTCACCTCAAGTCAGCGCAAAGCGTTGCGAGAAATCATCAGCTACGTCAGGCGCGAACGCCTTGCGCCAGGTGCACATTTGCCTGAGTGGACGTTGGCCAAGCTCATCGGGACTTCACGCTCCCCAGTCAAGGTTGCCCTGGAATGTCTAGTAGATGCAGGGTTGATGCGCTTTGATCGCAATCGTGGCTATCGACTCGAAGGTGAGTTCGACCCGTTGCCTGTAACGCTCAAGGCGTACCTGCAAGAGGTAGATGACCCTCTTTATTTGAAGTTGGCGGAAGCGCGCTTCGATGGACTCGTAGCTGACTCGGTTACCGAGGCTGATTTAACCCGTCTGCTTGATGCGTCTCGTGGAGAGGTGGCTAAGGTCCTCAATCGGGTACAGAGCGAGGGCTGGGTGGAGAAGGAAGTCGGCTATGGCTGGCGTTTCCTGCCGATGATCGACTCACTCGACGCGTATGATGATATGTATAGTCTGCGCCTTGCGATTGAGCCCGCGGGTATTTTGAGTCCGAAGTTCAGACCTGACTTGAGCCAGCTGCAGGCGTTAAGGCATGAGCAACAGGCGATTCTCGATGGTGGTTATGAGACCATCAGTGGCATCGAGCGTTTCGAGTCCAATGCCCGTTTCCATCAGACGATCGCTCAGTGGTCAGGTAACCTTTTCGCCCTCCAGACGATTCGTCGTCTCGATCAGCTGCGTCGACTTGCAGAGTACCGTCAGTCGCGCCAAGACCTCCCGCGTCAGGCATTGGCTCGCGAGCACCTGGATATCCTCAGCGCTATTGAAGTTGGTGATAACCTTCTGGCTGCCAGCTTGATGCGCCAACATATCGAGGCCGCGAGGCGGAAAAAAGCGATATCTGCTGTGTTTCAGCACCCGCTTAAGGCCGATTGAGCGCATACCCAATTTTTCTTTCGAACCGCCGCAAGGCGGTTTTTTTTCGCGAAGGGAAAACTATTATTGCGTTTTCGCGTTGACATCTACAATTTTTACAGCCTACTCTGATTGCGCTTTAGGTAGAAAATAAGCAATCGGTTGAGGGCTTGGTGCTGTCGAGGTGGTGGATGTCACTCGGTGCACAGGTCTTAGAACCTGCCAACTGCAATGGGGACCCCGTTGGGCCGAGTCTCCGAATGCACAGCCTGTCGAGATAGAGCATGAATGCAAATCACCCGTTCAGCAGTCTTCGTACCTTTGAAACCCCGGATCGCCGCCAGCACGCTTTCCACGACCTGACGACCCTTGAAGAGGTGGGATTTCAGGGAATCAATCGCCTCCCAGTGGTGATTCGGATTTTGTTGGAGTCGGTGCTGCGCAATCGAGACGACAAGAAAATCTTGATGAGCCACGTCACGGAATTGGCGAGTTGGAAGCCCAATGCGGCGCGTGAGAAGGAAATTCCCTTTGTTGTCGGTCGCGTCCTTCTGCAGGACTTCACCGGTATACCTCTGCTGACCGATTTGGCAGCCATGCGCAGCCAGGCTGCTGCACGTGGCGTTGACCCTAAAGCGATCGAGCCTCTCGTGCCCGTTCACATGGTGGTGGACCACTCAGTTCAGACAGAGCATTCCAACGTGCCAAATGCTCTACGCAAAAACATGGAAGTCGAATTTCATCGCAACCGTGAGCGATACGAGTTGATGAAGTGGGGCATGCAGGCGTTCGATACCTTCAAGGTGATACCGCCGGGGATCGGCATTTGCCACCAGATCAACCTGGAATATCTCGCCCAAGGCGTGATCGAGAAAAACGGACTGATCTACCCAGACACCTTGGTCGGCACCGACAGCCATACCACGATGATCAATGGGATCGGGGTACTTGGCTGGGGCGTTGGGGGAATCGAAGCAGAAGCCGGCATGCTCGGTCAGCCGGTGTACATGCTCATGCCTGATGTCGTAGGGGTTGAGTTGAAAGGTCAGCTACGCCCCGGCGTGACGGCCACAGATGCAGTTCTGCAGATCACGCAGACCCTTCGCGCCGCCAAGGTCGTCGGCAAGCTGGTGGAATTCTTCGGTAATGGCGCCGCCTCCCTCACCGCCACTGACCGCGCCACTATCGCCAATATGGCACCCGAGTATGGGGCAACTACCGGTTTCTTCCCTGTCGATGAGAAGACTCTCGACTACTACGCCCAGACCGGACGTAGCGAAGAGCAAGTGGAGTTGATCCGCGCTTACTTCAAAGCACAGGGACTGTTCGGCTCGCCAGCCAGGGGGGCTATCGACTATTCCGAGGTAATCGAGATCGACCTCGAAAGTATCATTCCCTGCGTTTCGGGTCCCAAACGGCCACAGGATCGCGTCGAGCTTGGTGACCTTAGTCGACGCTTCGACGAAGTGATGCTCCAGGATGCAAAGAGCGGTGGTTATGCCAAGCACGCCGATCAACTCGAAAGACGCTTCCCGGTTGACGAGCATGGCTACGATATCGGGAATGGCGACGTACTGGTCGCTGCAATCACGTCCTGCACCAACACATCAAACCCGGAGCTACTGATTGCCGCTGGCCTTCTCGCGCGCAACGCGATCCGCCGCGGACTAAAAGTGAAACCTTGGGTTAAAACCCTGTTCACACCTGGCTCCCGTGTGGTCACCGCCTATTTGAGAGATGCCGGCCTCATTGAGCCCTTGAGTGAGCTCGGTTTCGATATTGCGGCCTACGGATGTGGTGCCTGCGTGGGCAATATCGGGCCGCTCGACCCGGCCCTGGAAAAAATTGTGGTGGGCCAGGACCTGGTATGCAGCGCTGTGCTTTCGGGCAATCGCAACTTCGAAGCGCGCATCCACGGTAACCTGCGCGCTAACTTCCTCGCCAGTCCCCCGCTGGTGATTGCCTTTGCTTTAGCGGGTAGCAGCCGCTGCGATCTATCCACTGAACCTCTTGGGTACGATGTTGAAGGCCGCCCGGTCATGCTCAGCGACCTCTGGCCAAACAACGATGAGGTCAAAGCGCTTTCGGTCAAGGCTGCGAACCCCAAACTCTACAATGAGTGGTACGCCGATCTGACCCGTGACCATGATCTGTGGAACAGCATCGCTGCCGCTACCGGTGATATCTATGATTGGCCAGCTTCCACTTATGCGGCTGAGCCCGATTTCTTCGACACGCGGGACGTGGGCAAGCCGATCCTTAATGCTCGGGCTTTGGCAATTCTGGGCGATTCCATCACGACTGACCATATCAGCCCTGCAGGCAGTATCGCCAAAGATTCAAGCGCCGGCCGTTGGCTCGCGGAGCAGGGCGTCGACATTCAGGACTTCAATACTTATGGAGCCCGCCGCGGGCATCATGAAGTGATGGTGCGTGGCACCTTCGCCAACGTGCGGCTAAAGAATCTGATGTTGCCGGCCAAACTAAACGGTGCCGCGGATGAGGGGCCTTTCACTCTGCTGCAACCCTGCGGCACACGTACCGACCTGTTCGAGGCATCTCGGATGTACCTCAACGATGGTGTTCCGGCAGTAATCTTTGCCGGCGATGAATACGGTACTGGATCGAGCCGTGATTGGGCGGCCAAGGGTACCCGTCTGCTTGGGGTTCGGGCCGTGATCGCCAAGAGCTTCGAGCGTATTCACCGCAACAATCTTGCAGGCTTAGGCGTATTGCCGCTCCAGTTCCAGCCGGGTGAGGATGCGCGTAGCCTGGGCTTGGATGGCACAGAATCCTTCGATTTTCTAGGAGTCGATGGCGGTGTAGAGCCTGGTCAAAACGTGATTATGCGCATCACTCGCCGAAATGGATCTGTTCTGGATGTGACATTGCGGGCGCGCATTGATACTGCGATTGAGGCGGTTTATTTCCAAAGTGGCGGCATTCTGCCTTTTGTGCTTGAGCAGTTGATTGAGCAAACGCAAGAAAGGCAGCAGTTGGATTCAGTAACCCTGGTCGTGTGAAAGTGCATCTGTAGTGATAGCGCCCGGCGGGCCGACAGGCCTACCTCTAGAGTGCTGTTTAGTAAGTCCGTCTCAATATGAAATATATTGTTACAGATAGATGTGGTTTCATTGAATTTTGGTCCTGCCTCAGCGCAAGCTGAGGCATTCATGATTGTTCTCCAATGGAGAACGGACCCTTGCGCAAAGCTCAATTCTCAATTGCCGTGTAGTCGGTAATATGTGGTGCTATTGACTATTTAATTAGTAGATGGTCGAGCATTTTCACGTTGTTGCTCGAATAAAAATAATTATTTGTAATAAGAGAGAACGATATGAAAAAGCGGATTGCGTTTGTCACTGGCGGCATGGGCGGTATCGGTACCGCGATATGCCAGCGCCTGTTCTCGGATGGGTTTTTGGTAGTTGCGGGGTGCGGTCCCGATTCGGCTATACGTG
Organism: Pseudomonas sp. NPDC089408; assembly: GCF_044749445.1. Classification (NCBI taxonomy): domain Bacteria; kingdom Pseudomonadati; phylum Pseudomonadota; class Gammaproteobacteria; order Pseudomonadales; family Pseudomonadaceae; genus Pseudomonas; species Pseudomonas sp. NPDC089408. Next base: position 48,539 of record NZ_JBIVHY010000017.1, on the reverse strand, counting down.
CCGAGTGGCTGGAGCAACAACAGGGCCTTGGCTTTGAATTTGTCGCTTCCGAAGGCAATGTTGCCGATTGGGCATCTACGGTTGAAGCCTTCGCCAAAGTGAAGCGTGATGTCGGGCAGGTTGATGTGCTGGTCAATAACGCAGGAACAGCGTGCAATGTGCGCTTTAGCGATATGGGGCCCTCGGATTGGCGGACGGTAATAGACACCAATTTGAACTCGCTGTTTAACGTCACCAAACAGGTAGTCGACGGTATGACGTCCCAGGGCTGGGGGCGCATTATCAATATTTCATCAGTCAATGCACAGTTAGGTCATGTAGGCCAAGTAAACTACGCAACAGCTAAGTCATCCATTAGAGGTTTTACCCGAGCCTTGGCTAGGGAAGTAGCCTCTCGTGGTGTGACAGTCAATACGGTATCGCCGGGTTATATTGGAACTCAGCGGCTCAAAGCAATTACACGAAGCGAGCTCATGGATCGCGTAATTCAAGATATCCCTGCCCGACGACTTGGCACGCCGGAAGAAATTGCTTCCATCTGCGCTTGGCTGGCTTCTGAAGAGTCAGCCTATGCGAATGGAGCGGATTTCTCTCTCAATGGCGGTTTGCATATGAGTTAAAGGCTAGTTGTAAATAATGAATGTCGCAAAGCCTTTGAGCCAAGCGGCAACCTTGAGGCGCGATGGCGCTATTGTACAAAAATAAAATCGATTTAAATCAAGGTGTCTCATATGCTTTCATTTCTCGGTTATGCCATGATCGCGACCTTTATGGCCTTGATCATGACCAAGCGCCTTTCGCCTTTGGTTGCGTTGACTACAGTTCCTATTGCGTTTGCATTGATGGGCGGGTTTGGTCCAGAGATGGGTGACATGATTATCGAGGGGCTGCGAAAGGTGGCCCCTACGGCAATCATGGTCATGTTTGCGATCATGTACTTTGGAGTGATGTTTGATACTGGTCTTTTTGATCCGATTATCAGGACGTTTCTGAAGCTTATCAAAGGCGATCCGCTGAAAGCGGTGGTGTATGCCACTTTGCTTGCGGGCCTTGTTTCACTCGACGGTGATGGCTCCACGACCTACATGATCACCGTGACTGCCATGTTGCCCTTATTCAAGCGTCTTCGCCTGGACCCGCTATGCCTGACCTGCATGGTTATCCTCGCAGCCAGTGTTACCAACTTGCTACCTTGGAGTGGTCCACTGGCGCGGGCTGCCTCTTCGCTCCAAGTGGAAACTTCTGAACTATTCCTGCCTTTCGTTCCCGTGCTCATCATCAGCTTCCTCGGCGTCTTGGCCCTGGCCTATTTCGTAGGGCTGAGCGAGCGCAAGAGGCTGGGTACGCTTCGCTTGTCCGTAGGCGCTGCAGCAACGGTATTCGATGAAGATGCAAATGAAGGATGGACCCCTGCAATGTCCGAGGAAGATGCGGAACTGCGTCGACCTAAGATGTTTTGGCTTAATGCGATTCTCACACTGGGGCTGATGGCGGCTTTGGTGATGGAAGTTTTACCTGTTGCCGTGCTTTTCATGGTGGCCTTCTCCATTGCCCTGCTTATCAATTACCCACACATTCATGATCAGCGCAGGCGTATTTCGTCGCATGCGCCGACTGCCCTGAATCAGATCTCGATATTCTTGGCGGCAGGTATTCTTGCGGGAATTTTATCGGGAACAGGTATGGTAGATGCAATGTCTACAAGCTTCCTGTCGCTGTTGCCGGAAACGTGGGGCCCATATATGGCTCCCATAACTGCACTGGCTAGCATTCCAGGCACGTTCTTCATGTCCAATGACGCGTTTTATTACGGCGTACTGCCTGTACTGGCCAAGGCGGCAGAGGTGTATGGCATCACGCATGCAGAGATCGGCCGGGCATCTTTGATCGGTCAGCCCGTTCACTTGTTGAGCCCCTTAGTCGCCTCGACATATTTGCTCTGTGGGCTGGCCGGAGTCGAGTTCAGCGATCATCAAAAGTTTACAATGAAATTGGCATTTGCATTGAGCTTCCTGATCATGGCGCTCTCGTTGATGTTCGGATTGTTTCCAATGAGTTCGACTTGATCGTGGGGAGGGTGGCTGGATGCCACCCTTTAAAATTTAAATCATGGTGAATCGTATGAAAATAGCGTTTATTGGGCTGGGGCAGATGGGCAAGCCGATGGCGGCTAATCTTCTTCGCTACCATTCCCAGTTGACAGTAATCTCTCGAAGCACTCGAGCGTACCCTGATTTAACCAAAAGCGGAGCGACAATCGCTTCCAGTATGGACGACCTGAGTGCCAGCGATATTGTCTTCCTCTCATTGCCAGACGACCATGTGGTGTCGGAGGTATTGTTTGGTTCAAACGGATTGGCGAGCCGACTCAAGCCTGGAAGTCTTGTAGTTGATACAAGCACTATCAGTCCAGAGGCTGCATTGCGAGTGAATGATAGGCTTGCGGTGACGGGGATTAGGTTCCTAGATGCTCCCGTTTCCGGCATGGCAAAGCGAGCTCATGACGGTACGCTAACTATGATGTGTGGGGGTGATCGGGGAGCGTATGACGAAGTGCTGCCCTATTTGCATTCGATGGCAAGTAAAACCTTGTACATGGGTGATGCTGGGATGGGTCAGCTTTCAAAGCTGATCAATCAGCTTCTGTACAATATAAACTGTGCAGCCCTGGCTGAAATTTTACCATTGGCTGTCAAGCTCGGTCTGGATAGCGAAAAAGTAGCCGAGATTGTGAACAGTGGTACTGGTAGAAGTCATGCGTCTGATTACTTCTTGGAGCGTATCCTTAAGGGTGACTTTTCCAGCGCCTATCCATTGCAAGACGCTTACAAGGATTTGGTAAATGCTTCTGCTATAACCTACAGGCATGGTCTTCCGACTCCGTTGCTATCGGCGGCCTCTGGGATCTATCAAGCCGCTTTGCTTCAGGGGTATGGCAATGAGGACAAAGGCGCCATGATCAAAGTTTATGAGCAGTCTCTTGGTGTGAGATTCCGAGCAGCTGCTAATGAAGCGTGAACTGAATTTTACCTAAAGCGTATGTTCTTGAGTTGTTGGAGTCGCGATGAATCTACCGTCAATTGATACCAACGCTACAGCATCCCTGCTTCTTGAGACGTGGCGCTCAAGAAATGTGCTGGCGGAGTTGCCAGCCAGCATTCGGCCCGTTTCTCTATCGCAGGGTTATGACGCCCAGGACCAGCTGTTCAAAGCAGTTGGGTGTGAGCGTGGTGGATGGAAGCTAGGGGTGGGCAGCCGTGCGGCGATGGACACGGCAGGGTTGTCTCGTCCATTGATCGGTCAATTAGACCGGGTTCGCTGCCATGAGAGTGGTGTGCACTTGGCTTGGTCCGGCCCCAGTCCTCTGACCATTGAGTGTGAGATTGCCTTCATAATTGATCGCGATCTGCCCCCGCTCCTTGGCAGAACTATCCAGGCAGAAGATATCCGCAGTACCTTGCTGACCTTCGAGATCGTCCGATCACGCTTCATTAATCGCAAGACAGTGGGATGGCCAAGCTTCGTGGCTGATAATGTTGGATTCGAGGCCTTGGTCTTGGGCCCTTCGGCATGTTCAGGGTTCAGCCAGCAGATCCTGGATAAGCTTGTCGAGACGACGGTGGTGTCGGTTGACGGCGTTGAGAGGTCTAGAGCATTGCGGGGGGATTTGGCAACCGATCCGGTCATGGCGCTTCAATCCCTTTATGCGCATGCAGCCGAGCGGGGGATCACGATACGTGCGGGTGAAGTCATTTCAACAGGGGCGCTGTGCGAGCCATTCGATCTCTTGGAGAAGGGGCATGTGATTCAGGCGCGCTATCTGGACCGAGAGCTATCGTTTTCACTCTAGCCTCACTGTGCTTAGGGCTGTTCGTTTGGTGTGCCAAGGCTCGGGTCCACCCCCCTTAGTCTGCAGTAAGCATTTGGAGAAGCAATGCGCTACGACCTGACCAGCCTCGATGTATTTATCGCGGTGGCTGAAACATTGAATCTCACGCATGCCGCAAGCCTTCGGCACCTTGCTGTCTCGGCAGTGAGCAAGCGAATCAGTGAATTAGAGGAGCTCGCGGGTGCGCCCCTTCTCATACGCCGGGCGCGTGGTGTTGAGTTGACGCCTGCCGGCCAGTCATTGCTATTTTACGCCCGGCAAGTTCGACAGACCTTGCAAAACCTTGATGCGGAGCTCGGTGAGTTCTCTGAAGGGGTGAAGGGGCATATCCGCATACACGCAATTACCTCGGCGCTGTCTCAATTCCTGCCAGCTGACGTCACGGAGTTTGCAGCTCAGTATCCGTTGATTCGGTTCGATATTCAGGAACGGGTTGGGGCCGAAGTCATCAGCGCAGTGGCAGAAGGGCGCGCCGACCTGGGGGTTATTGCCTCGCAGACGGCTGCCAGAGGTTTGCAGACAATCCCTTATCGCTCGGATGAATTGGTCCTGGTGGTGCCCTTGGATCACCAGTTAGCTGATGCCTCCAGTGTGCGATTCGCTCAGGTGCTGGAACACGAGATGGTCGGACCTCATCAGGAAAGCTCAGTGTATGGCTTACTGACTCGGGAGGCTGAAGCGCTCGAAATGCCTCTGAAGCTCAGAATCCGTATCAGCAGTTTTGATTGCATCTGTCGCATGGTTTCGGCCGGCATGGGCATAGCTGTCTTGCCGCGATCAGTGGTAAAGCCTTACCAGCGCAGTCTGAAGCTCAAGATTGTGCGTCTCGATGAAGGCTGGTCCGCTCGACAACTGCTTTTGGTATTGCAAAGCTACGATACAGCGGCGCCGACTTTACGCAGTTTTATCGACAAGATACGGGCGCCTGCAGGGTAGTCGTTGCTGCAATCTCGACCAGACCGTTCCCTATCTCATGCTTGATCTCTCAAAGCTAGCGTTCTCTCTTGGAGAACGCTGCCATGGCGATTTATCAATTTTCAACCTGCGGCGCTGGACCTAGCATTGGTCCATCACCAGTGTCGCTTGCCTGAGCTGACGCTGTCACAACGATAAGACGCAGAGCGATTCGAGCATGACCCAGACTGCCCGCGACCTGATGAGCACCCTTGAGATCGACCGGACGCAATTCGCCTACATCGATCTTAAAAAGCTGCTGAGCACCAGCCAACTGCAGCGCCTGCCTTACTCCATTCGTATTCTCTTGGAGAATGTGGCCCGTTGCTCTCCCGAAGCTCTGGAGTCAGTCCTGGCTAGGGCAATCGGCGATGGCCCGGACTGCGAAGTGCCATTCCAGCCCAACCGCCTCATGTTCCACGACACCACGTGTTTGCCGGCCCTGGCCGACTTTGCGGGCATGCGCGATGTAGTAGCCGAACTCGGCGGTGATCCAAGCGCGATGAACCCGCTGATCCCTGCGGTGCTGACCATTGACCACTCGGTGATCGTCGAAAGCTATGCCGATGCCGATGCGGTCGAGCAGAACCTGGACATCGATTTTCGCCGCAATAGTGAGCGCTATCGTTTCATCAAATGGGCTCAGAAAAGCCTGGACAACTTTGGTGTAATCCCACCAGGTACCGGAATCATCCACCAGATGAACATGGAGGCTCTGGCCAAGGTTGTCTGGGAAAGTCGCACTGATGATGGCCGGCGCTTGCTGCATCCGGACGACATGGTCGCTACCGACAGTCACACACCTATGATCAATGCTATCGGGGTGTTGGGCTGGGGTGTAGGCGGGCTGGAGGGGCAGGCTGCCATGGTCGGTGAGCCGGTACCGATCAGCTTCCCACAGGTCATTGGGATACGAGTGACAAACGCGCTGCGTCCAGGTGTCACTGCAACTGACCTGTCTCTCCATGTTGCCGAGATTCTGCGCAAGCGTTCGGTGGTTGGCAAATTCGTTGAATTCTCCGGCCCAGGCCTCTCTACGCTTGGCTGGGCTGCTCGCGGCACTGTGTCAAACATGGCCCCCGAATATGGCGCAACGGTCGTTTTCTTCCCGTTCGACGATCAGACTCATAGCTACATGCAGCTTAGCGGTCGATCACCAGAACTGTGCCTGCAAGCCGCCACCTACATGCACGCGCAAGACCTGTATCGAAGCAATGAGCTTCCGGAGCCGTCGTTTGACGAGCTCATCGATCTGGATCTGGCCAGTATCGAGCCGAGCGTTGCTGGTCCTTACCAGCCGCATCAGCGGCAAGCATTGTCGAAATCAGGTAGCTCCTTCCGCGATGAGGTTTTGGGTGGTGGTAACCTGATCGCCGGGCCTTCTGTCGAACAATATTTCGAGCCGTCGTTCGGCGAGCCCATCACGCACGGTGCTGTAGTCATCTCCGCGATCACCAGTTGCACAAATACAGCCAATCCAGCACAAATGATCCAGGCTGGCTTGCTGGCTCGCAATGCACGCCGTCTGGGGCTGAATCGTAAACCGTGGGTCAAGACATCCCTGTCCCCAGGCTCGCAAGTTGTTTCTGACTACCTCGCTGAGGCCGGTCTGCTTGAAGACTTTTCAGCACTTGGCTTCGACTTGGCGGGCTTTGGGTGTATGACCTGCATCGGCAACTCCGGCAAGCTTGAAGAGCATGTCGAGGTCTTTGCCGACCAGGGTTTGAAGGGCGTGGTAGTGCTGTCCGGTAACCGCAACTTTGAAGGGCGAGTTAACCCCAAAGTGCCAGCAGGTTATCTTGCCTCTCCAGCCCTATGCGTTGCCTTTGCAATTGCCGGCACCATTGAGGTCGACCTCACAAGTGAACCGCTGGGTCAGGACGGGAAAGGGAATCCGGTGTTCCTGCACGACCTGTTGCCTAGCGACGAGGAAGTTGCAGCGCTGGCCGCTCAGGTAGTCAAACCGGAGTTCTTCCAGCAGCGCTTGGCCACCGTCTGGGATGGCACCCATCATTGGCAAGCACTGTCTGCCGAGGGCAGCGTCCAGTTCCCTTGGGATCCGCGGTCAACCTACCTGCGTCGTCCCCAATATCTGGCCGATATTCAGGCTGAGCCCAAGACCAGCCTGGCAATCAAGGGCGCTCGGCCACTGATGGTCCTTGGCGATAACGTCACCACAGACCACATTTCACCGGCGGGCGCCATTCCAGCCAGTAGCCTCGCTGGACAGTGGCTCTTGGAGCGCGGAGAGGATCCTCAGGATCTCAATCAGTACTCTACCCGACGGAGCAACCACGAAGTCATGCTGCGCGGTGCCTTCACTAATAAAACAGTGAAGAATCAGCTCCTTGGAGAGTCTCAGCCTGGATTAGGTGGCTGGGCGTGGAATGCGGATCACAGCGAGTGCCTGCCGTTGTACGAAGCCGCTCAGACCTATGCCGGCACTCCGATGATCATGTTCGCTGGCATTAACTATGGCGCGGGCTCCAGTCGCGACTGGGCCGCCAAGGCCCAGGCGCTGTTGGGAGTGAAAGCGGTAGTGGCGCGCAGCATCGAACGTATTCACCGCAGCAACCTCATCGGTATGGGAGTGATACCTCTGGTCTTCAAGCAAGGGCAGAGCGTTGCGGATTTGAAACTTGACGGTAGCGAGCACTTCGACTTTGTCGGCCTGGATGAGTTAGTGGTTGGTGAGAATCGAATCGGCCTTGAAGTCGTTCGAGTCGATGGCGCACGCGATCAATTTGAGTTGATTGCTCGATTCGATTCCTTGCAGGAAATTCGCTATCTCACCAACGGTGGGGTGCTGCCCTACGTGATCCGTAAGGTAGTGAAGCGAACCCGCGGATAACCCGCACGGTACTCAAGCCTTGAACTGCGGTGGCAGCGATGCTGCCGCAATGGGTACTGTTGCCTCATCAAAGGCATGTACCCGCTGTCAATTGCATCAGCAATCGGGAGAATGACCCAATGTACGCCTATGTAGGTTCGCGAACGACCCGCGAGCGTAATGCCCGGGGTGACGGTATCACCGTTTACCGGGTAGATCAGGACGCTGGCACTCTGGAGCAGATCCAGGTGCTGGATGATCTGGTCAATCCGTCGTTCCTCACCCTCAATCGGGCAGGTGACCGGCTCTACACCGTACACGGTGATCGCAGCGAAGTCAGTGCCTTCATTGTCGATCGGAACGATGGGACGTTGAGCCTACTCAACACTCAAAGTTGTGAAGGCCGCAACCCCGTTCACCTGGCATTGGATCCTAGTGAGCGTTTCATGGTTGTTTCAAACCACGTCACCGGAACGCTGGCTGTTCTTGACGTGTTAGAAGACGGGCGTATTGGTGAAGTATGTCAACTGGTGCAACTCGAAGGTCCGGTTGGTCCGCATCGTGTCGAGCAACCATTTGCCAAGCCTCACTTCAATCCTTTTGATGCATCTGGCAATTTCGTCCTGGTCCCGGATAAGGGCTTGGACCGGATCTTCAGTTTCCGTTTCGACAACGGCAAATTGTACCCAGCAGAAACCCCATTCGTAGTAACCCGTGAGGGAGCTGGCCCGCGGCATATCGCTCAGCACCCGACCGCACCCTACGCATTTGCCATCAATGAATTGGATTCAACAGTCACCAGCTATCGCCTAGACAGCCAAACTGGTGGCCTTGAACCTCTGCAAGTGCTGTCGACATTACCTTCATCCTACACCGGCAATAGCCGTGCCTCGGAAATCGAAGTCGATCAAAGCGGCAGATTTGTTTATGCGTCCAACCGTGGTTTCGACAGCATCGCGGTGTATGCCTTCAACACCGAAACGGGTGTTTTGAACCTGGTCGAGGTGCAGCCAACTGCTGGAAAAACGCCACGTTTCTTCGCGCTGACTCCCAATCAACGCTTCATCTTCGCCCTCAACGAAGACAGCGACAGCATCGTTGCCCTGTCAATCGATGCGCAGCACGGACGCTTGAGCAAGACGGGCTTTTCGGTTTCGACCGGCAGTCCGGTCTGCATGGTTTTTTCTGCCTGAACCGGCTGTTACAGATAACAATTAGAAAAGGCAGATCAAGGTCCGCCTTTCAGTGAGGTCGTCATGAACAACAACAAGACTGTCGATGAACAGGCCACTGTCCGTAAGGTCACCCTGCGCATCATTCCCTTCATGTTCCTGCTCTACATCGTGTCATACCTGGATCGCGCCAACATCGGCTATGCCGCGTTGGAGATGAACAAGGAGCTGGCCCTGACCAGCGAGGCGTTCGGCTTCATATCCGGAATATTCTTCATCGGCTACTTCCTCTTCGAAGTGCCTAGCAACGTCATGCTCAACAAGTACGGTGCGCGGGTCTGGATTGCCCGGATCCTGGTGACCTGGGGTGCGATTGCCGCCGCTACCGCCTTTGCCCAGACCGCCAACCAGCTGTACGTGCTGAGGTTCTTCCTAGGTGTGGCCGAAGCCGGCTTCTTCCCGGGCGTGATCGTCTACCTGACCTACTGGTTCCGCGCCAAGGAACTGGCAACCACCGTGGCGCTGTTCACCGCCGCGATTCCCGTCAGCTACATCATCGGTGCGCCACTTTCTACCTGGATCATGGACAACATCAAGTGGTTCGACTGGAGCGGCTGGCGCTGGATGCTGTTCCTTGAGGGCGTGCCGGCAGTCTTCCTCGGCATTGCTTGTTTCCTCTTCCTGACCGACAAGCCGGAGCAGGCCAAATGGCTGACCCAGCCGGAAAAGGATTGGCTGCTGGCCGAGCTTGAGCGCGATCGCCAGAGTCGCAAGAACGTCAAGCGTTTGGGCGTGTTGCAAACCATGGTCAACAAGAAGGTGCTGTACCTGGCCTTTATCTACTTCGTCTACCAGTGCGGCAGCCTGGGTGTTGGTTACTGGATGCCGCAGATCATCAAGGGCTTCTCCAGCGACCTGAGTCATACCCAGATCGGCCTGATTGCCATGGTGCCGTACATCGTTGCCACCGCAGCGATGATTATCTGGTCGCGCAGCTCCGACCGGCGCAACGAGCGCAAGATGCACTCGGCCATTCCGCTGGCGGTCGCAGCTCTCGGCCTGATTGGTGCGGGCATGCTGCCAAGTGCGGTGGCCTCGATGGCCATGATCTGCGTAGCGCTGTCCGGCCTGTACAGCTTTAAGTCGCCCTTCTGGGCACTGCCGACGTTGTTCCTCGACCGTGCTACCGCAGCGGTTTCGATTGCCGTGATCAACTCGATCGGCAACCTCGGCGGCTTCGTCGGGCCGTCGATGATCGGTGTGGTCAAGGGCAACAGCCAGAGCGCAGCCACGGGTTTGCTGTTCCTCAGCGCCTTGCTGGTCATCGCCTTCCTGATGACGGCATTGATGCGCGTCACTAACAAAGACCCAGATCAGCCAGTGGCCGCCTCCGCACATTGATCCTGAAAGGGGCCGCAACCTGGCCCCTTGCTGACCCGCTCCGTTTCCTTTGACTGCCCAGTGCTATGCCCCGGGCCGGGCAGTCTCATGCCAACCAGATGGAAATCGCCAGATGCACAACAATAAGAACATCCTGCGTACCTTTGTCACCCTTTCTCCTTGCATGATCGTCGGCGCTGTAAGTGCCGAGGGCTTCGTTGACGACAGCAAGCTCAACCTGCAGATGCAGAACTATTACCTGAATCGTGATTTTCGCGATGGTAGTGCGCAGTCGAAGCGTGAAGAGTGGGCCCAAGGCTTTCTGCTGGATTTTCGCTCCGGCTACACGCCGGGCACCGTCGGCTTCGGCCTCGACGCACTGGGCATGCTCGGCATCAAGCTTGACTCAAGCCCCGATCGCGCCGGCACCGGCCTGTTGCCGGTTCACGATGACGGCCGTGCGGCCGACGAATTCAGCCGATTGGGCCTAACTGCCAAGGTCAAGGTGTCGCAGAGCGAGCTTAAGTACGGCACCTTGATCCCCAAGCTGCCGACCGTGCAGGCCAACACCGGACGCATCCTGCCGCAGACCTTTGAGGGTGGTCTGCTGACCAGTAACGAAATCGACGGCCTGACCTTTACCGGCGCGCGCTTCAACCGCATGACCGACCGCGACTCCACTGATGCGCAGAAGATCACCCTCAACAACAAGAACCGGCGCTTTGCTGGGGCTGTGGAAGGGGATGACTACTGGATCGGTGGTGCCGACTATGCGCTGAGCAAGACACTGACCCTGAGCTACCAGTATGCCGAGCTGCAGGACGTCTACCGACAAAGTTTCTTCGGCGTCAATCACAGCTGGAGCATCGGCCCGGGCAAGCTGAAGAGCGACCTGCGCTACATGCTCAGCGACGATACGGGCACCGCCAAAGGCGGTGCTATCGACAGCGGTGCGTTGAGCGGCATGTTCACTTACAGCCTGGGTGGCCACGCCTTTGGTCTGGGGCTGCAGAAAATGAACGGCGATACGTCGATGCCGTTCCTCAACGGTACTGACCCCTACCTAACCAACTACATCCAGCTCAACGACTTCGCCGAGCCGGGCGAACGCTCTTGGCAGTTGCGTTACGACTACAACTTTGCCTCGGTTGGCATCCCCGGCCTTACCTTCATGACCCGCTACGTCAAAGGCGACCATGCCGATCCTGCCACCAGCAGCGAGGAAGGTCGCGAGTGGGAACGCAACACCGATATCGCCTACGTGTTCCAGTCGGGCGCATTGAAGAACGTGGGCATTCGCTGGCGTAATGCGGCGTATCGCTCCAATTTTGCCCGCGGCACCGATGAAAATCGCTTGATCGTGTCGTACACCTTACCCATCTGGTAAGGCCCATTTGCGGCCGAAGTTGCTATAGCAGGAAAAGCACGGTCCTGTATGAGCCTCTTCAGCCGCAAAGAGGTCCTCACAGACAATGGAGAACCGAATGTCTACCACAATCTCCCAGCAAGTCTTGGCCGAACTGGCCCCTAACGGCGTCCTCACTGCCGCTATCAATTTTGGTAATCCGGTTCTAGCTCAGCGCGGTCCCGACGGCGAGCCCCAGGGCGTATCGGTCGCACTGGCCAAGGCGCTGGCCGAAGAGCTCGGTGTAACCTTGAAGATGCGCACCTTCGATGCCGCCGGCAAAGTTTTCGCCGCGCTGGAGGAGGGGGCCTGGAACCTGGCCTTCTTGGCCATCGAACCGGTCCGCGAAGCGCAAATCTTCTTCAGTGAGCCCTACGTGCTGATCGAGGGTACTTACCTGGTGAAGCAGGATGCGCCGTTCGCCAGCGTCGATCAGTTGGACGCTGCAGGCCTTCGCCTGGCCGTCGGCAAAGGCGCGGCTTACGACCTGTACCTGAGCCGCACACTAGAGCATGCCGAGCTGATTCGAGCCGAAACCTCGGCTGGCGCCGTCGACCTGTTTATCGACCAAGGCCTGGACGCGGCTGCCGGTGTTCGCCAGCCCCTGCAGAAAGTGGCGGACGGTGACGCTCGTTATCGGGTGCTGGATGGCGCCTTCACCGCCATTCGCCAGGCCATGGCGGTGCCCAGGGGCAATGATGCGGCGGCTGCCTATGTGCGTGAGTTCGTCGAACGCAGCCTGCGCAGTGGGTTTGTCCGAGGTGCGTTGCTTGCCACCGGTCAGACCGATGTCAGCGCCCCACGCTGACTGAACCTAATCGCCTGCACAGCGGGCGATGTGATCTCCAATCCGAAGCAAAATCTGAGGTACGAAGCAAAATGGCCAAGGCCGCCGATGTCGTTGTGCAATGCCTGGAAAACGAAGGTGTCGAGTATGTGTTCGGCATTCCGGGTGAGGAAAACCTCGACCTGCTGGAATCCCTGCGCAAGTCGAAGATCAAGCTGGTACTCACCCGCCACGAGCAGTCCGCGGGCTTCATGGCGGCCACCTATGGCCGCCTGACCGGCAAGACCGGCGTCAGCCTGTCGACCCTCGGCCCTGGCGCGACCAACCTGGTGACCGCCAGTGCTTACGCCTACCTGGGCGGCATGCCGATGATGATGATCACCGGCCAGAAACCGATCAAGAAGTCCAAGCAGGGCCGCTTTCAGATCATCGACGTGTGCGGCATGATGGACCCCATCACCAAGTACACCCACCAGTTCGCCTCGGCCGACAACATCCCGGCGCGTATGCGCGAAGCGTTCCGCCTGGCTGAAGAAGAAAAGCCGGGCGCCGTGCACCTGGAGCTGCCGGAAGACATCGCCGCCGAGCAGACCGATGCCCTGCCGGTCCCGCGCAGCCTGCACCGCCGCCCGCTGGCCGAGCACAAGTCGATTGAAGCCGCCGTTGAAAAGCTGCAGAACGCACGCAGCCCGATCCTGGTGATCGGTGCCGGCGCCAACCGCAAGATGACTGCCAAAGTCCTCCAGCAACTGATCGACAAGACCGGGATCCCGTTCATCACCACCCAGATGGGTAAAGGTGTGGTCGACGAGCGCCACCCACGCTTCCTCGGCAACGCTGCGCTGTCGTCCGGTGACTTCGTTCACCGCGCTGTAGAAGCCGCCGACCTGATCATCAACATCGGCCACGATGTGATCGAGAAGCCGCCATTCTTCATGGTCCGTGGCGGCACCGAAGTGATCCACATCAGCTTCCGCTCCGCCGAAGTCGATGCCGTGTACTTCCCGCAGGTCGAAGTGATCGGCGACATCGCCAACGCCGTCTGGCAGATCAGCGAAGCGCTGAACGATACCGCGCACTGGGACTTCACCCGCCTCATGGCCATCCGTGAAGCGAACGAAGCCCAGATCGCCGAAGGCGCCAACGACAACCGCTTCCCGGTCTACCCGCAACGGCTGGTCGCCGACATCCGTCGTGCACTGCCATCCGAAGGCATCGCGGCCCTGGACAACGGCATCTACAAGATCTGGTTCGCCCGTAACTACAAGGCGCACAAGCCCAACACCGTGCTGCTGGACAACGCCCTGGCGACGATGGGTGCTGGCCTGCCATCGGCGATGGCTGCGCACCTGGTGTACCCGGACCGCCCGGTGATCTCGGTGTGCGGTGATGGTGGCTTCATGATGAACAGCCAGGAACTGGAAACCGCAGTCCGTCTGAACATGCACGTCACCGTAGTGATACTGCGTGACGACGGCTACGGCATGATCCGCTGGAAGCAGGCCAACATGGGCTTCACCGATTTCGGTCTGGACTACGGCAACCCGGACTTCGTCAAATACGCCGAAGCCTACGGTGCCAACGGCCACCGCGTGGAAAGCGCCGAAGGCCTGCTGCCGCTGCTGGAACACTGCATCAAGACCCCGGGCGTGCACGTGATCGACTGCCCAGTCGACTACAGCGAGAACGATCGGATCTTGAACATGGATCTCCGGGAGCGAAGCGCGACGGTGTAAGTGCTGATTCGTCATTCCTACTCGCTGCTAACAAGTATGAGGAGGATGCGAGCTGCTCGCTTCCTCCAATATCACCCTGTCTAAGCATCCAGTAGAGTCAATGCCTTTTCAGATCTGGCCTTCACGCTACGCTCTTCAGCTATGTATCTGGCCATAGGGCTCGCAGTTCTGCACACAGTTTCTGGTGCGCCTTTCGCGGCGACTAGCAGTCTCGACCGGTTCGCGTTGCTTGCGTGCAGAGGCCAATGCTAACGCTGCGCCTTGCAGATGCTTTATGGAAAACTCTCATGCGCTTTCCCTCAGGAGCGGGTGCAGGGGAGTGGTGATGTATTCCCGAGGGCTCGACTGCAGCTGGAACTTGAGCTCGTTTATCGCCCGATCCAAGTCGGTGGCCTCGACCATGGCGAAGGTGAACTTGTCCGGGCGCACCACTGCGACCGCTCCGCTTGAAAAACCCGAGCGCCTGAACCAAGCGACCATCTCGCCTTGCACGTCCTCGATCTCGAGTAGTTCACTGGTATTGGTGCGTTTGATATCGGCGCCCTGTGGGCGAGTGCCGAACGGGAATAGGGTGGCGAAGCGCGTATCCTGGATCTCAAGCAGCTGCCGGGAGGTCTGACTCAAGTGTGCGCGTGGATCGATCTCAAGACCGATCAAGGCGAAACCTTCGCCCAGTAGATCATCGAGCAATACTCGCTGGCCTTTGAAGGTGCGGACTTCGGGTTGCGGGATCATCCGACCTTCAGGTGAGTGCCGACTTCGCCGCGGCATGCCCAGATAGCTGTCCGGGGCATAGGACGGGGCTGGTTTGAATCGGCCCTCACGCACGTAACGCCCTAGAAATGGCGTTGCCAGGACGGTCTTGACCAGCAGGTTGCGTACGATGCTGGAAACCGGGCTGGACATCGAAACGAAATCTTTCATTTGTACCGAGATGTCGATCATCGCCTTGGCATGATGGAAGCGTTCGGTGCCGTACGTGTCGAGCAGGCGATCACCTGCCAGACCCTTGATCACGGCGTCGATCTTCCAAGCCAGGTTGTAGGCATCGCGTACCCCGGAGCTCATGCCTTGGCCCATGAACTGTGGAGTCATGTGCGCCGCATCGCCAGCAATCAACACCCGGCCCTTGCGCCAATCCTTCGCCACCAAAGCGTTGAAGGTGTAGACCAGCTTGCGCTTGACTTCGAATTTGTCCGGATCGACGTAACGACTGATGAGGTTGCGCACCACCGTCGGATCTTCCATCTGCTCGCGGGTTTGGCCGGGCATCAGCATGAATTCGAACCGATGGAAACGTCCCGGCTGCGGGCAGCAGACGGTCGGGCAATCCGGGTCGCAGATGAAGCTGAAGTAGGGCAAGTGACGCAGGGCATCCTCGCCTTCTTTCATCTCCAGGTCGACTACCAGCCACGGTTCAGGGAAGTTTTTTCCGCTCATGGCAATGCCCAAGGCTTCGCGAACGGTACTGCGGCCACCGTCCGCACCCACCAGATACCGCCCGCGAACAGTCTGCGGGTCGGGATCGATTTCGGATTCAGTGCGCTCATCGCTCGCCTCGCTGAAGCGGAAGGTGCTGGTGGCCTGATGGGTCACGGTAACGCCATGCTCATCCTGTTCGAACCGGGTGAGTTCACGCCCACGTGCAATTCGCACATTGGGATAACGACTGAGTAGGTCGCAGAGGGTGGTTTCCATCCAGGGCTGGTATAGAAAGTTGATGATCGGCCAGCCATAAGGGCGATCGAGGCGCCAGTATTGACCCAGAATCTTGCCGCTGGCGAGCACCCACTGCGCCGGCGTATCGACCTGCATATTGACCGCCAGTTCGGCGGCAATACCGGCAGCTTGCATGACGCGCATGCACTCGTCATCGGTGTAGACCGCCCGGGCATTGCCGTAGAACGTCGGTTCGCGCTCCAGTACCAGCACCGATAGGCCGCGTTTGCCCAGCAGATGCGCCAGCGTTGCTCCAGTCGGCCCCAGGCCAGAAATGATCACATCGACGGTTGGTACCGAATCGTTATTATTGTTCATGAGGATGCCTCTCCAAGAGCGGTGAATACTCAGGTTTGAGCAACGAGCGCATGCCGCGGATGAAGTTGCCCAGATTGTTGATTAGCGTGTGCCAGGTACCGCTTTTCTGCGGGCGATGGCCCCAGAGGCTGATGCCCTGATATGACGTCGTGCGCCACTGTGCTTCCTCGACCACCATGGCGTTGCAACCCAGTTCCAGCTCGAATCCGCTAGGGCTCATGACGTAGAAGGATTGCTCACGGTCATTCGGGTGTTCACCGATTTCATGTGCCATTTCAAAGCCGAGTTTTCGGCAGCGCAAATAGGCGTCGGTCAGTTCGCCGGCCGACGTGGTCAACAGGTTCATGTGCTGCACGCGGGTGCGTATCGGATCCATTGGCAGGCCACGCAGACGCGCGATAGCGATAGAGTGGTGACGCTCGTTGACCCTGAGAAAATCGATATCCAGCGTCAGTCCAGCAATGCGCTCGACGATATGGTCGCTGATTCGGGCATCGAATATTTCCTCCCAGAATCGTTGCATCTGTTGTGGCTTGCGTGAGGTGATCGCCAGATGGCCCATTCCGGCCGCACCGGTAATGAAGCCAGCACTGAGCATGTTCAGTGGTTTGTCTGTCAGTAGCGGCTCCCAGAACAGTTCGACGGCCATGCGTTTGGGGCCAAGCACCCGCCAGAATTTTTTCACCCCGCGATGTGCGGCTTCATCAGGTTGTCCGGGATGCGCCTCAATACCCAGGCGCTGCAAGCGATTGAGGACTTCGTCGAGGGTCGCCTGGTCACGCAATTGCCAGCCCACGGCCAGAAAGTCTTCCTGCCGGCCACGCTGGACAATGATGCGCCGTTGGTGCTGATCCATGCGAAAGGCCAGGGTCTGTTCGTCAAAGAAGGCCAAATGCAGGCCAATGCCATGCTGGAGTAACTCACGCCATTGATCGAGGTGGCAGGATTCGATCAGCGCGTAGCCCATGCTGCTGGCACCAAAAATGTCCGGCGTTGTACGGGTGGTCATCACTTGAGTGTTCATGGCAGCGGCTCAGCGTGCAGAACGGCTGATGAGGAAAGCCAGGGTCACGGCATTGAACTCGTCCGCGCGTTCCCATTGCACCCAGTGCCCGGTTCTGCCGAACAGGTAGAGATTGCAATCGGGCATGCGGCTGCGTAGGGCCTCGCCGCCGCTGGGACGGTTGACCTTGTCCTCCGTGCCCCAAAGCACCAAGGTCGGAACCTGGCAATGCTTGAGACGTGAGTCGCGAGTGAAGTCCCAGCGCGAAAAACGAGGGATTCCAATGGGGCGGCGCAGGGGTGGTGCGGCAATGACTTGCGGATCGATGCTGGCCTCGTAACGTTCCTGGATCATCTCGTCGCTGACCTGGCTGCCGTCGTACACCAAGTATTCGCGGATGAATCGGGTGATTTTGGCCAGTGTCGGACCCTCGCCGTTGTAGTAGTCGAGCAGCAGTTTGAGACCGGGCGTCGGCAGGCTGCGAGTGGTGTTGACGCCGCCGGGCCCCATCAGCACCAGTGCCGATATCCGGCCAGGTGCATCCAGGGCCATGCGCAGGGCGCAGGCACCACCCAATGAGTTGCCCACCACATGGGCGTTACTGATGTCGAGGGCATCAAGCAGGCCAAGCATCGCCCCCCGCCAGATCGCCAAACGGGTCTTTGCGATCCACGCCTTTGGTGGATCGACCATAACCGGGCATGTCGACGACGATGACCCGAAACTGCACGGCCAGTGATTCGATATTGCGCGAGTAGTTGGAGAGGCCGGACGCTCCCGCGCCGCCACCGTGAAGCATCAACAACGGATGCCCGATCCCCGTTTCGCTGATGAATATCTGTCGTCGACCCACTTGCACCGTTCGTGAGGTCAAGGCGGGGAGAGGTTCTTTATTGTTCATTGTCAGCTCCTGGCGTGAGTCAATTCGACCCGGGCAGCGGGTTGGTACCTTGAAAAGACTCTAACACTCAAGTTCATTATTGAACAATAGTGTTCAATTGCGTTTTTTGAGCGGCCGATGAGAAGCCCGGTCTGTCAGGGATGTCGCCGATCAAAAGCAGGGAGGGCAATCTGGGACTGGTGGGATGTTCAGGTGGGAAAGCAGGACGCGCAAGCCCTGCCCGCGGCGTGAAGGCGGGCAAAGTCTTGCTAGAAAAACATCAGATCGCGAGTGTCGGGAGATCCTGGGTTGCAACGCTTCGCGCTTCATCGGCCGGCACGCCGAGCGCTCTCAGCACGAATTCGGCCATGTCTGAGCCCGCCTCGCGCCAGGTCTTTTGCCCCTGAAGTACAAGCATCGTCGCACCCAGGACGCCTCCACCGATCAGCGCCATCACCGAAGGCAATTGCTCCTGCCGAAAGCTGTACTGCTGATTTGTCAGGCCGCTTAGCACATCGTGCATGGGCGGACCGCTCCACATCTGCTGTAGCGTCTCGTTACTGGCCCCGTATCGTACGATGAAGCCACCCCAGTGCGGTTCTTCATGGGCGCGGCGGATATACAGGCGGATACCGGTTGCCAGGCGAACGGCAGGTGTCGCTTCGGGATCCGCGCTTCGAGCGGCCCTGTCATTCATTTCGGCACTGAGCTGGCTGGCGACATCCTCGAACAGCGATTCCACCGAGTTGAGGTTGTTGTAGATCGTGCCGCGGGCCACGCCAGCAATCTGGGCCAGTTCGCTGACATTGACCTCTTCGACACGCTTTTCGACAAACAGCCGGATCGCTGCCTCATGGATGCGCTTCTGCACGGGAGTGAGTTTCAAAGGAATGAGCTCCGACGAAAATTTCTGTGCATTGAACAATCGCGTTCAAAATATAGCAAATCTGGGTTCGTCGACGATTGACAGAATTGAACATTAGTGTTCAATATTGAGCTCTAGAGTTAATTTGTTCTGCCCGCCACATCGAGCGCAGGAACCGCAACTGCTCGGTTGAAGCCCAACCAAGAGAGTCAGCATGTCAGTCAAGCAAGGCCGTATCGACGTCCACCATCACATCATTCCGCCCGCATTCGTCGAAGCCATGAATGCCAGAGGATTACACCAGGTTGCCGGAGCGCCGTTGCCAGACTGGACACCGGAGAAGTCCATCGAATTGATGGATGCCAACGGGATCGAGCGGGCAATCACTTCACTCTCGGCACCAGGCGTTCACTTCGGCGAAGGCGTCCAGCAGGCCAGCGAACTGGCGCGGCGCTGCAATGATTTCGCCGCGCAAATGCGCACGCGATACCCCAATCGCTTCGGTAATTTCGCGGTGTTGCCGATGCCATTTACTGATGCAGCATGCCGTGAGGCCGTGCATGCGCTTGACCTGTTGAAGGCCGAGGGCATTGTTTTGCTGGGCAGTACGGATGGGGTATTTCTTGGCGATCAGCGGTTCGACGAATTGATGGCCGAGCTGGATCGTCGCAAAACCGTGGTGCTGATCCACCCCAACATGCACCAGACCAGCGAAAGCATCGGTCTCCAGACACCGGGTTTTCTCATCGAGTTTCTCTGCGATACCACCCGCGCAGCCGTCAACCTGATCCTCAGCGGAACAATGGAGCGCTATCCCGGCATCCGCTGGATTCTCGCCCACTCCGGCGGCTTCCTGCCGTTCGTGGCTTGGCGTGTGTCGTTGGCCAACATGCTTCCAGAGTTCCAGCAGCAGGTGCCGCAAGGCGTGATGACCTATATCCGCCGCTTCTACTACGACACGGCTTTGTCGCCTTCACCTTATTCCATGGCGGTGCTCAAGGAACTGGTGGAACCGTCGCACATTCTTTTCGGTAGTGACTATCCCTTCGCCCCTGCAGCCGCCACGGCATTGCAATGCCGCACGCTGGAGAACCTGGACATGTGGTCGCCGACGATCATGTACGGCATCAACCGAGGCCATGCGCTGAGTCTGTTCCCGCAGTACCGCCAGCCAAATGAAGTCGTGACGCCCGCGCCGATCTATCAGGGCGAATCCTTTTCGCAACGGTTACGACGCAGCATGGGGCGACCGATCGGTGCGCTGGCCGAGCGGATGCGCAAGCGCTGAGTCAGCGGGCCACCTTCCATTGCCGATTCCGCTGCTGACCATTGAATCCGAAGATTCACCCGCGGTGCCCCGGGGTTTTTCTCCCCGGTACTCAAATAATAACAAGAGCCAGGTCATGAAAATAAAGAATCAGCTTTACGTGCTGGGGCTATGCTTCACCTCCACTCAACTGCTGGCCAACGGCCTGCAAATCAACGAACAGAGCATTGGTTCAGCCGGCAAGGCCTATTCCGGTCGAGCCTCTGACGTTCAGGATGCGTCCATCGTTTATGGCAACCCGGCAGGGATGTCGCGCCTGGCGGGTCAGCACATCAGTGGCGGTGTCAGTTTCATCGATGTGAGTTCGCGCATCAGCAAGGTCGAAAGCAGCGTGTCAGGCACTTCGCAAGGCGATATGGTGCCCAATCCCATTGTGGTGCCATCGGGTTTCTACACCCTGCAACTCAACGATGACTGGCACGTGGGCTTCGGAGCCTATGCACCTTTTGGCGGCAGCACGGATTATGAGAGCAGCTTCCAAGGACGCTACCGCAGCTCGCAGACTCAAGTGAAGGTCATCACACTGCAGCCGACAGTCAGTTACCGGATCAATGATCGGCTGTCCGTGGGGTTCGGACCTACGATCAACCACATCGACGGGCTACTCGAAAGCAAGATCGCAAACAACGCGGTGGGCGGGCGGGGTGACGGTACGGTCAAAGTCACCGGCAACGACACTGCCCTGGGGTTCAACCTGGGCATCCTGTTCGATCCGTTCGATGACCTGACCCTTGGGCTGACTTATCACTCCAAGGTGGACTTCAACTTGAAGGGCAAGACCAAGGTATCCGGCGCCAACGGGCTGCTGTCACCGATTCCGGCGCTGGGGCTGCCGGGCCTCAACGGCAAATATGATGCGAGCCTGGAATTCACCACGCCGGAATCCATCGATGCCTCGGCAACCTGGCGGATCAACGATCGCCTGGATATTTCCGCCGGCGCGCTGTGGAGTCGCTGGAGCCAAGTGCAGGAGCTGCGGGTGCTGAACTCCGGTGTACCACGGGCCTACGGCGACTTTGGCACTATCGTCGAAACGCTGAAGTGGCGGGATACCTGGTCGTTCTCCACGGGCATAGCCTATCGCCTGAACAAAGCATGGAAGGTTCGTGCAGGCATCGCCTATGAGCCGACCCCTATGCCGAATCAATACAGCTCCACCCGCGCGCCGACCGGGGACCGCAAGATCTTCACTATGGGCCTGAACTGGCAGATGACCGATCAGACCTCTCTGGATCTGGGATACGGCTACATCCACGAAGACCCGGTAAAGGTATCCCAGGCCACGTCACAGGGTGGTCTGCGTCCGGGTTACAGCGCCACCTACCAGAGTACGGTCAACGGCCTGGGGCTCCAGCTGAACTACAGCTTCTGATCAGTCTCGCTGCACGACAAGGTTGCGCTGGACAAATAGATCGACAGTACCGGCCGCGCTGCGGTTTCGCGCCTCAACCCTCTCGCGTGGTTTGAGGTGCCGCTCGCAGCTAGCCTGAGTTTTGACAATATTTTTCAATTAAAACAAAGATGTGCATTAAGTGCACAAGTGAGTGGTTTTTCATTGTCGAGCTGGCAGCGCCATTCCTATACTCGCCGCAACAACTACAAATGCCCTGACAAGGGGGAACACCATGCGCCATGCCTGCCTGTCGTCCTTACCCGGTGCCTGCGCCTTCCAATACCAAAGCGTAGCGCCGATGCGCTAACACCCGTACCAGCCAAAACGCCCGTTCATCCCCCTTGCGCCTGCCTGCGCGAGGACGGTCGCGGCTTGCCTGGAAACTTTCCGGGCCGCCGTGGGCAGTGTCGAGGATTACAACAATGAACAAGCCGCATCCAGATCACATCCAGGCCGACTACACCGCAGACGTGGTGATCATCGGCGCAGGCCCCGTCGGGCTGGCCATCGCCAACTATCTCGGCCAGGCCGGGGTGCAGGTGCTGCAGATCGAGAAGCTCGACCAGCTGATCGACTACCCCCGCGCCATCGGCATCGATGACGAGTCGCTGCGTACCGTGCAGGCCATCGGCCTGGTCGAGCAGGTCCTGCCGCATACCACGCCGTGGCACGCCATGCGCTTCCTGACCCCCAAGGGCCGCTGCTTCGCCGATATCCAGCCGACCACCGACGAGTTTGGCTGGTCGCGCCGCAACGCCTTCATCCAGCCGCAGGTCGATGCCGTGCTGCATCGGGGCCTGGAACGCTTCGCCAATGTGCGCACGCTGTTTTCCCGCGATGTGGTGGAGTTCCAGCAGGACGAGCAGGGCGTCAGCCTGCGCATGAACGGTCCCGAAGGCCGCCAGGAAACGGTGCGCGGCCGCTACCTGGTGGCGTGTGACGGTGGCAACAGCCTGATCCGCCGTACCCTGGACATCTCTTTCGAAGGCAAGACCGCGCCCAACCAGTGGATCGTCATCGACATCGCCAACGACCCGCTCGGCACGCCCAACGTCTACCTGTGCTGTGATCCGGTGCGCCCGTATGTCTCGGCGGCACTGCCCCACGGCGTGCGGCGTTTCGAGTTCATGGTGATGCCGGGGGAAACCGAAGAAGACCTGGGCAAGCCCGAGAACATGCGCAGGCTGCTGGCCAAGGTGCTGCCAGACCCGGACCGCGTCGAGCTGATCCGCAAGCGCGTCTACACCCACAACGCCCGCCTGGCCGGCCGCTTCCGCGTCAAGCGGGTGCTGTTGGCCGGCGATGCCGCGCACATCATGCCGGTCTGGCAGGGCCAGGGGTACAACAGCGGCATGCGCGACGCCAGCAACCTCGGTTGGAAGCTGGCCCTGGTGGCCAAGGGCCTGGCTGGCGAAGGGCTGCTCGACACCTACGAGCAGGAGCGCCGTGACCACGCCAAGGCGATGATCGACCTGTCTGTGCTGGCCGGCCATGTGCTGGCGCCGCCCAAGCGCTGGCAGGGCGCGCTGCGTGACGGTATCTCGTGGGCGCTGAACTACCTGCCGGCGGTCAAGCGCTACTTCCTGGAGATGCGCTTCAAGCCCATGCCGCAATACACCAAGGGTGCCTTGGCAGCGGTGGAAAACAGCAAGGACTCGCCGATCGGGCGCATGTTCATCCAGCCCAAGGTGGTCACCGAGTCCGGCGAAACCCGCCTGCTCGACGACATCATCGGCAGCAACTTCGCCGTCATCGCCTGGGGCAGTGACCCGCTTTGGGGCCTGAGCGCTGCCCAGATTGATGCCTGGCGCGCGCTGGGGACCTGCTTCATCCAGGTGCTGCCGGAAGTCCAACTCAAGGCCGGGCGTGAAGTGCCGGATGGGGTCATCCGCGTGGGTGACAGCACGGGCCGCCTGAAAGAGTGGTTCGGCCGCTTCCCGGTGTCCATCGCCCTGCTGCGTCCGGACCGTTTCGTTGGCGCCGTGGCCATCCCGCAGACCATTGGCCAGGCCAGCGATACCCTGCTGCGCGCCTTGGCGGCGCAACCCCAGGCGGCCCAGCAGGCGCCGCTGGCAGCGAAGGTGGCGTGAGATGAGCGCCTATCTTCACTGCCTGTCGCATACCCCGCTGGTTGGCTATGTCGACCCGCCCCAAGCCGTGCTGGCCGAGGTCGACGAGGTGATCGGCGCAGCCCGTGCCCGCATCGCCGCGTTCGACCCGGAGCTGGTGGTGTTGTTCGCCCCGGACCATTACAACGGCTTTTTCTATGATGTCATGCCGGCGTTCTGCATCGGCATGGGTGCCACCGCCATCGGCGATTTCCAGAGTGCCGCCGGCCCGCTCGACGTGCCACGCGACGTCGCTGAGGCTTGTGCCGACGCGGTGCTGGAAGCCGGCCTGGACGCTGCCGTGTCCTACCGCATGCAGGTCGACCATGGCTTTGCCCAGCCGCTGGAGTTTCTGCTGGGCGGGCTCGCCGAGAAGCCGGTGATCCCGGTGTTCATCAACAGCGTTGCGGTGCCGCTGCCAAGCTTCGCCCGCGCCCGCCTGCTTGGCGAGGCCATTGGGCGCTTCGCCCGGGCCACCGGCAAGCGCGTGCTGTTTCTCGGCTCCGGTGGCCTGTCGCACCAGCCGCCGGTACCGGAGCTGGCCCACGTCGATGCGCGCATGGCCGATCGCCTGATGGGCAGTGGCCGCGACCTGCCGGCCAACGAGCGCCAGGCCCGCCAGCAACGGGTGATCAGCGCCGCCGAAGGTTTCGTGCGCGACCAGAACACGCTGCATCCGCTCAACCCGACCTGGGACAACCACTTCCTCGACCTGCTCGAGCAGCGCCGCTTCGGGGAACTCGATGCCATGGCCAATGCCGAGCTGTCGACCCTGGCCGGCAAGTCGACCCACGAGGTCAAGACCTGGGTGGCGGCCTTCGCCGCGCTGTCCGCGTTCGGCGGCTACCAGGCCAGCGAGCGCTACTACCGGCCGATTCCCGAGTGGATCGCAGGTTTTGGCTCGCTCAGTGCCCATTCCCTTACTTGATCAACGGAGGACTTCCATCATGACCAGCATCTCTATCAGTGAAGCCGCCAGCAGCCGTTTCGCCCGCATCCGCGAAGGCGAGCTCGACCTGCAAGTGCACTACAACGACCTCGGCGAGGGCGCCGAGACCGTGGTCATGCTGCATGGCTCCGGGCCTGGTGCCAGTGGTTGGGCCAACTTCAACCGCAACATCGAACCGCTGCTGGCCGCCGGCTACCGCGTAGTGCTGATGGACTGCCCGGGCTGGAGCAAGAGCGACCCGATCGTCTGCCGCAGCTCACGCTCGGACCTCAACGCCACCGCGCTCAAGGGCCTGCTCGATGTGCTGGGCCTGGAGCGCGTGCATATCCTCGGCAACTCCATGGGCGGTCACAGCGCCGTGGCCTTCACCCTGAGCTACCCCGAGCGTGTCGGCAAACTGGTCCTGATGGGTGGTGGTACCGGTGGCGCCAGCCCGTTCGTGCCGATGCCCACCGAAGGCATCAAGCTGATCAACGCGCTGTACCGTGAGCCGACCATCGACAACCTGAAGAAGATGATGAACGTCTTCGTCTACGACCCGAGCGACCTCACCGAGGCGCTGTTCCAGACCCGCCTGGACAACATGCTCAGCCGCCGCGATCACCTCGACAACTTCGTCGCCAGCCTGGCTGCCAACCCCAAGCAATTCCCCGACTTCGGCGCACGCCTGGGCGAGATCAAGGCCAAGACCCTGGTGATCTGGGGGCGCAACGACCGCTTCGTGCCGATGGACGTCGGCCTGCGCCTGATCGCCGGTATCGCCAACTCCGAACTGCACGTGTTCAACAACTGCGGCCACTGGGCCCAGTGGGAACACGCCGACACCTTCAACCGCCTGGTTCTGGACTTCCTCCAGCACTGATTTGAGGTACACCCCATGACCATCGATTCGCAAACCCTCGAGCGCCTGGCTGCCGACCTGCGCCGCGCCGAACAGCAGGGCGAGGCCATCGCCCCGCTGCGTGACACCATCGGTGCGGAAAACGCCGAGGCGGCCTACGCCATCCAGCGCCTGAACGTCGCCCACGCCCTGGCAGGCGGGCGCCGCCTGGTGGGCCGCAAGATCGGCCTGACCAACCCCAAGGTGCAGGCCCAGCTGGGTGTCGACCAGCCGGACTTCGGCAGCCTGTTCGCCGACATGTGCTATGGCGATAACGAAAGCGTGCCGTACGCCAGCGTCCTGCAGCCGAAGATCGAGGCCGAGATCGCCCTGGTGCTGGCCCATGACCTGCCCAGCGCGCAGACCACCTTCGCCGACGTGATCGGCGCTACCGGACTTGTGCTGCCGGCGCTGGAAATCGTCGGCAGCCGCATCCAGGGCTGGAACATCCGCTTCGCCGACACCGTGGCCGACAACGCCTCCAGCGGCTGCTTCGTGCTTGGCGGCCCGGCCCGTCCGCTGCACGACCTCGACCTGCGCGGTGCGGCCATGCGCATGACCCGCAACGGTGAGCTGGTGTCCAGCGGCAGCGGCGCCGAATGCCTCGGCCACCCGCTCAACGCCGCGGTGTGGCTGGCCCGCACCATGGCGCGCCTGGGCGAGCCACTGCGTGCTGGCGACATCATCCTCACCGGCGCCCTCGGGCCGATGGTGGCGGTGGCGCCGGGCGATCATTTCGAAGCCGAGATCGACGGCCTGGGCCGTGTCGGCGTGACCTTCAGCGGCGAGTGATGGAGATCCCCATGAGCCAGAAACGCAAAGTCGCCATCATTGGTTCCGGCAATATCGGCACCGACCTGATGATCAAGATCCTGCGCAACGCCAAGCACCTGGAAATGGCCGCCATGGTCGGCATCGACCCGGCCTCCGACGGCCTGGCCCGCGCTGCCCGCATGGGCGTGGCCACCACCCACGAAGGCGTCGAAGGGCTGGCTCGCCTGCCAGTGTTCAAGGACATCGATTTCGTCTTCGACGCCACCAGCGCCGGTGCCCACGTGAAGAACGACGCCTTCCTGCGCCAGCACAAGGCCGACCTGCGCATGATCGACCTGACCCCGGCGGCCATCGGCCCGTACTGCGTGCCGGTGGTCAACCTCGAGCAGCACTTGCAGGCGACCAACGTCAACATGGTCACCTGCGGTGGCCAGGCGACCATCCCGATGGTCGCGGCGGTCTCCCGCGTGGCCAAGGTGCACTACGCCGAGATCGTCGCCTCGATCGCCAGCAAGTCCGCCGGCCCCGGTACCCGCGCCAACATCGACGAGTTCACCGAGACCACCAGCAAGGCCATCGAAGTGATCGGCGGCGCGAGCAAGGGCAAGGCAATCATCATCATGAACCCCGCCGAGCCGCCGCTGATGATGCGCGACACGGTGTACGTGCTGAGCGACGCCGCCGACGAGCGACAGGTGGCGGCGAGCGTCGAGGAAATGGCCGCCGCGGTGCAGGCCTACGTGCCGGGCTACCGCCTCAAGCAGCAGGTGCAGTTCGAACAGGTGCGCGACCTCAAGCTGCCCGGCCAGGGCACCTTCACTGGCCTCAAGACCTCGGTGTTCCTCGAAGTCGAAGGCGCCGCCCACTACCTGCCGGCCTATGCCGGCAACCTCGACATCATGACTTCCGCCGCGCTGGCCACCGCCGAGCGCATGGCCCTGGCGATGGGAGCTTTGGCATGAACGGCAAGAAACTCTACATCTCCGACGTGACCCTGCGCGACGGCATGCATGCCATCCGCCACCAGTATTCCCTGGACGACGTGCGCGCCATCGCCACGGCCCTGGACCGGGCCAAGGTCGACTCCATCGAAGTCGCCCACGGCGACGGCCTGCAGGGTTCCAGCTTCAACTACGGCTTCGGTGCCCACACCGACCTCGAATGGATCGAAGCAGCAGCCGACGCGGTCAGCCACGCCAAGATCGCCACGCTGCTGCTGCCAGGGATCGGCACCATTCATGACCTGAAAAACGCCTACGACGCCGGTGCCCGCATCGTGCGCGTGGCTACCCACTGCACCGAAGCGGACGTCTCTCGCCAGCACATCGAGTACGCCCGCGAGCTGGGCATGGACACCGTCGGTTTCCTGATGATGAGCCACATGCAGACGCCCGAGGGGCTGGCGCAGCAGGCCAAGCTGATGGAGAGCTACGGCGCCACCTGCATCTACGTGGTGGACTCGGGCGGGGTGATGAACATGGATGATATCCGTGCGCGCTTCCGTGCGGTCAAGGCCGTGCTCGACCCGGCGACCTCCACCGGTATCCATGCCCACCACAACCTCAGCCTGGGCGTGGCCAACTCCATCGCCGCGGTGGAGGAGGGCTGCGACCGCATCGACGCCAGCCTCGCCGGCATGGGCGCCGGTGCCGGCAACGCGCCGCTGGAGGTGTTCATCGCCGCCGCCGACAAGCTCGGCTGGAACCACGGTACCGACCTGTATGCGCTGATGGATGCTGCCGACGACCTGGTGCGCCCGCTGCAGGACCGCCCGGTGCGGGTGGACCGCGAAACCCTGGCGCTGGGTTATGCCGGGGTCTACTCGAGCTTCCTGCGCCATGCCGAGGTGGCCGCTGCCCGCTACGGCATCAAGGCGGTGGACATCCTCGTCGAGCTGGGCAAGCGCAGGATGGTGGGTGGTCAGGAAGACATGATCGTGGACGTGGCGCTGGACTTGCTCAAGCGCTGATCCGAGAAACGGGGCTGCTGCGCAGCCATCGCAGGGCAAGTCGCAGCGGCGAACCGCCGCTCCTACAAGGACGATGCAGCGCCCCGTTTGCCAACTCAACCCAACACAAAAACAACACGGGTGATTCATGACTTCTGCCAACAACCCGCCTCGCGTGGCCGTCACCATCGGCCTGTGTTTCCTCGTCGCCCTGCTCGAAGGTCTCGACCTTCAGGCTGCCGGCATTGCAGCCCCGGGCATGGCCAGTGCCTTCGGTCTGGACAAGCTGCAAATGGGCTGGGTATTCAGTGCCGGCATTCTCGGCCTGCTGCCCGGCGCCCTGGTCGGCGGCTGGCTGGCCGATCGTTTCGGGCGCAAGCGCATCCTGATCGGCTCGGTGGCGCTGTTCGGTCTGTTCTCGCTGGCCACGGCCCATGCCTGGAGCCTGCCCAGCCTGTTGCTGGCGCGGCTGTTCACCGGTGTCGGACTGGGCGCCGCACTTCCCAACCTGATCGCCCTGTGCAGCGAAGCCGCCGGCCAGCGCCTGCGTGGCAGCGCGGTCAGCCTCATGTACTGCGGCGTGCCACTGGGCGCGGCGATCGCCGCCGGTATCGGCATCTTCGGCTATAGCGGCGAGTGGCAAATGGTGTTCCATGTCGGTGGCGCTGGGCCGCTGCTGATCCTCCCACTGCTGGCGCTGTTCCTGCCCGAGTCGGGGCAGTTCCGCGCCACAGCCCAGGCCGAGGATAATCCGAGCCTGCGCCGCGAACTGTTCGGTCAGCCCGCCACTTGGCTGCTGTGGCTGAGCTACTTCTTCACCCTGATGGTGGTGTACATCCTGATCAACTGGCTGCCGAGCCTGCTGGTCGGCCAGGGCTTCAGCAGCCATGACGCCAGCTGGGTGATGTTCGCCCTGCAGATCGGCGCGGCCATCGGTACCCTGATCCTCGGTCAGGTACTCGTGCGCTTGCCGGCCGGCGTTACCGCAGCGCTGGTGTACGTAGGGATTCTCGCCGCCCTGGCTGGGCTTGGGGTGGCCAGCACATTGCCGGGGATGCTGGTCGCCGGCTTCTTCGCCGGTTTCTTCGCCACCGGCGGGCAGGGCGTGCTGTATGCCGTGGCGCCGAATTTCTACTCGGTGCGTGTGCGCGCCACGGGCGTCGGCGCGGCAGTGGCGGTCGGGCGCCTGGGGGCCATGAGCGGCCCACTGGTTGCCGGCCAGATGCTTGCCCTCGGCGCCGGCTCCGCCGGAGTGCTGATGGCCTCGGCACCGGGAGTGGTGATCGCCGCCCTGGCGTTGTTCCGCCTGATTGGTCGCCGCCCGGCCTGATCCTAGCGCCATCCAACCTTTGCTCGCTCCCCTGCTGCTCACGCGGCAGGGCACCCTACAACTACAAGAAAGCGATGTGATCATGCACAAGGCCCCGAAAACCTGCCTGGCCCTGGCCCTGGCCCTGGCCATCGGCCTGCTCTGCGCCAACCCGTCCCACGGTGCCGGCTTCATCGATGACAGCCATGCCGAGCTGGTACTGCGCAACTACTACTTCGATCGCAACTACGTGGGCCAGACCCCGCAGGCGGCTGCCCGCGAATGGGCCCAGGGTTTCATCCTCAACGTCAGCTCCGGTTTCACCGAGGGCCCGGTCGGCTTCGGCCTGGACGCCAAGGGCATGCTCGGCGTCAAGCTCGATTCCTCGCCTGATCGCGCCGGTACCGGCCTGCTGCCGTTCGACCCGGCCACCCGCGAGCCTGCCGACAACTATTCCGAACTGGGCCTGACCGGCAAGAT
Organism: Pseudomonas sp. NPDC089408; assembly: GCF_044749445.1. Taxonomy (NCBI): domain Bacteria; kingdom Pseudomonadati; phylum Pseudomonadota; class Gammaproteobacteria; order Pseudomonadales; family Pseudomonadaceae; genus Pseudomonas; species Pseudomonas sp. NPDC089408. The sequence continues at coordinate 18,433 of NZ_JBIVHY010000017.1, read as the reverse complement.
GCGCATCTCGCGCACCGAGCTGCAAGGTGGCACCATCAGCACCTTCCTGCCGATCGCCTTCGCCAGCCCGACCCGGCTGCTGCCGCAGACCTTCCGCGGCGCCTACCTGCGTTCGAGCGACATCGATCGGCTGAGCCTGCACGCCGGCTGGCTCGACCGCATCAACCTGCGCGACTCCACCGACTACCAGAAAATGAGCATCGCCGCCCCCAACGGCCGCTTCAACGGCGCCGCGACCTCAGACCGCTTCGCCTTCATTGGCGGCGACTACGCCTGGTCCGACGCGTTGACCCTGCGTTACTACCATGCCGAGCTGGACCAACTGTATCGCAAGGACTACTTCGGCTTCGTCGACGAGCGCAAGCTTGGGCCTGGCCGCTTGAAGAGCGATTTCCGTCTGTTCGTGGCAGGCGAGGACGGCGCCGCCAAGGCCGGCCCGGTCGACAACCGCAACGCCGCGCTGATGCTCACCTACGCCTGGGCCAGCCACAGCCTGGGCGTCGGCTACATGCAGCTCGATGGCGACACCGCGATGCCCTACCTGTACGGCACCGAGCCGCTGGTGATCACCGAGGGCACGCTCAGCTCCGAGTTCATCAACCCCAAGGAGCGCAGCTGGCAGGTCAAGTTCGACCAGGACTTCGCCCCGTTCGGCGTGCCAGGGCTCAAGGGCATGCTGCGCTACGTACGCGGCGACAACATCGAGCTGGCACGCTTTGGCGGTGGCGGCTTGAGCGAGAGCGAGAAGGACGTGGAGCTGTCGTACACCGTGCAGCAGGGCACGTTCAAGGGCGTGGCGCTGCGCCTGCGCCATGCCTGGTATCGTAACGACTTCCTACCCGGCGCTTCGCACCGTGACGACAACGAGTTGCGGGTCAACGTGGATTACACGATCAAGATCTGGTAGGTAAAATGGATTGTGCATGTGGGAATGCTTGCCGAGCGGATTCGCAATTGGAACTGCATCGCTTGGTCGGATGTGCAGCGCCGGTGGGCGGGGTACTTTCCTGAGGACGAATCGCCATCATGCAATGAAGACCATTGCCTAACCGGTCGGCGAGTTTAGACTATAAAGATGCTTCGAGCTTTTCTTGGATCAGCTTCGATGTATTTTGCAAGGCCCCCAAATAGCGGCGTGCAGCCTGCTCGATCGACATCGCTTTCGCTACGTACACCAAGTTCAAACAGCCCAATAAGCGCTGCTCGGCGAAGACAGGAACGGCAATGGAGGCGATTTTTTCTTCGTAGTTCCAAGCCATGAAGTTTTCCCCATACCCGAGATTTCTGATTTTGCGCAAAACGTTGTCAAGTTGTACAACATTCCGCGCCAACTGAGATTCTTTCTCCTCACGCTCCGCCAATAGGGTAATGATCTGCTCACGCTCAGCGTCGCTGCAGAAGGCGAGGTAGGTGAGTCCTGTTGCCGTTTGCAGAAGAGGCAGGCGGCGTCCGATCATGGAGCGGTGAAATGAAAGGCGGCTGAAACGGTGAGTGGTCTCGCGTACTACCATCGCATCTACATCCAAGGTACAGATGTCAGTCGGCCACACCACTTCCTGTAGCAGCTCCGCCAGCAGCGGTGCGGCGATCGCGCTGATCCATTGTTCATCGCGAAAACCTTCACTCAATTCGCGCACTTTGAGGGTGAGGCGAAAACTGTCATCGGACTCGCTACGGCGCACGTAGCCCTCGTCCTGCAGTGTCTCCAGCAGTCGCCGGACGGTGGTTCGGTGGAGCCCAGTAAGCTCGGCTAGTCGGGTCGGGCTAGCGCCGCCGTCCAGCCGGTTCAAGGCATTGAGCAAAGCCAGTCCGCGGCTTAACCCGCGCACTGTCTTATAGTCGGAGCCTCGATCAATGTTCATTAAAACCTCTTTGAAAATAGGGATGTGCATCTGGTGCACATCTAAGCATTTTTTCATTGTAGGACAATTGACGCGATTCTTATACTCAGCGAACACCAAGCCAATACCCTGTCGGTAATGTCTCTGCGCTTCCTACACTCATCACGTCGCACATGATGTTCTACCCCATTGCGGGATGCGCGACATCACTGCCAGGGTGACATCGTCGTTCAGTGGCTTGCAGTTGATCGTTCATCCAAAAACAAAAAAGGCACGCACCATGAATCGCAGACAAGTCCTCCAATCCATGGCCACCGCCGCAACCGTCGCAGCAGTATCTGGCTTGGCCCCAAACTCTGCCCATGCATCCGAAAGCAGCAAGCCTGCAGGTGTTCGCGCGTCAAAAGAGGCCCGACGCATCGATACCCATCAGCATATCGTTCCACCTTTTTATGGAAAGTGGCTCGAGTCCCGAGGTATTACCGCCGGCGGCTTGCCCATCCCAACCTGGAGTGTCGAGGGCGCCTTGGACCTGATGGACAGCAACGGTATCGCAACCGGCATCCTTTCGGTGTCTACGCCAGGCGTGCACCTTGGAAATGATGCTGAAGCACGCGTGAAAGCCAAAGAGGTCAACGAGTTCTGCGCCGAGATCGTCGACAAGCATCGCGGGCGGTTTGGCTTCTTTGCAACGTTGACGCTGCCGGATGTTGCGGGCGCCGTAGAGCAGGCCGAGTATGCCCTGACCACGTTGAAAGCGGACGGCGTCATCTTGCTGGCAAACGTTCGGGGGACCTACCTCGGGGCGCCCGAATGGGATCCTCTCATGGAGGTATTGAACCGACATCACGCCACCGTGTTCGTCCACCCTTCAGAGTTGCCGGCCAAATCCGTCGACGGGATTCCACCCTATGCTGCGGACTTTCTCCTAGATACAACGCGTGCGGCCCTTAACTTGGCGAAGCGAGGATGCCTCGAACGCTATCCAGAACTGAAGATCATTCTTTCTCATGCAGGCGGGTTCCTTCCCTATGCCGCCGAGCGCATGGCCCGTGTTTGCTCAGACGACGGAAGCACCGAGCGAGGTATCCAGCGGCTGCGCAAGTTCTACTTTGATACCGCGCTGTCCAGTAGCCCTTATGCCTTGCCTGCGTTGCTGGCATTCGCCAATCCGCAGAACATCACCTTCGGCAGCGACTGGCCCTATGCTAACAAGGAGCGTTCGAGTCACTTCACCGGGTTGCTTGATACCTTCGGCTTCACCGAGCAGCAACGCTTGGCTGTCAATCGGGAAAATGCCTTGCGCTTGTTCCCCCGTCTGGCCTGAGTGCGCTGCCAGAGCGTGCGGATGTCCTCGTAAGGGGACATCGGCTCGATGAGCCTCCATTAGAGTTTTTCTGCAGTTTGAACTGCGGCTCAACAACAATAAAAGTGGAGAATCAACGATGCATTGCCCGGATACCACCCCTCGACGTTCGTTGTATTTTGATTACACGGTCTATCCGGCTTATACCGCGGATGTTGGCGTTCCAGCAGCGCGGCGAAGTGCTGTGGTAATCGTGGGGGGCGGCCCCATAGGTCTGGTGCACTCGCTGTATTTGGCCAGCTTCGGTATCGCATCGATTATCGTCGAAGCCGAGCAGCAGGTTTCAGAAGGGAGTCGCGCAATTGTCTTCACCCGACGCTCACTGGAAATTCTCCAGCAGGTGGGTATTGCTCAGCGTGTTACCGAAGCGGGATTGGAGTGGTGCTCTGGTAACTCGTACTATCGCGAACAACGGGTTTTCCGTATGGAGTCGATACGCGATGAGGATGATCGTTTTGCGCCTATGACCAACTTGCAGCAGCCCTGTCTAGAGCAACTCCTCGTCGATGCTGCCACTGAGCATCCCTTGATCGAAATGCGGTGGGGAAACAAAGTCAGCCAAATTCGGCAACAATCAGACCACGCATGCCTGACACTTGAAACACCGGCCGGAAGCTATGAGCTCGAGGCTCAGTGGGTTATTGCCGCCGATGGGGCACGGTCGGCATTGCGTTCACTCCTTGGACTCAAGCTGGAAGGTGCGGCGTACGAGGGGAAGTTTGTGATTGCCGATATCCGTACGCAATTGGACTTGCCTACAGAGCGCCAAGCATTTTTCGATCCGCCCTGGAATCGAGGCAATACCGTGCTGATGCATCGCGAGCCTAAGGATATCTGGCGCATCGATTATCAGCTCCCTTCGCATGAAACAGTAGAGCAAGCTTTGGCACCGGACTCACTGCGCACAAGAATTGATGCCCAATTGCGTTTGATGGGCGTTGAAGATCCACAGTGGGAGCTGGATTGGTCTTCGGTTTATTCTGCAAGGGCACTGACCCTGCCGAGTTACGTCCATAACCGGGTCATCTTCAGTGGCGATGCCGCTCATCTGCTTCCGATCTTTGGTGTACGTGGTGCCAATACCGGGTTTCAGGACAGCAATTGCCTGTGCTGGAAACTAGCAATGGTGATCAAAGGACTAGCATCCAAGAAATTGCTCGACTCGTATGATCAGGAACGTGTCGCTGCTGCATGGGAGATCATCGCCGAGGCGGGCAAGAGCACACGCTTCATGGCCCCCCAGACACCTGGACAGCGTCTACTGAGAGATGCTGTATTGTCACTGTCGCTAAGCCAGGAGTTCGTCAGACCGCTATACCACTGGCGCACGTCCAAACCACATGATTACCGTGACTCGCCACTGAACAGTCAGGCCGATGACGATAGCTTGTTCCGCACAGGCCCTGGCAATGGATCACCATTGCTTAATATCCGCTTTGGTGCTGATGACTATCTGTTCGACCATCTCGGTGCAGGTTTCCATTTGTTGTACTTCACTGACGAGCCCGCCGTTCCCGAGACCGTCATCGCCGAGGTTGAGGCTATTCGCAAAGAGGGAATTCCCATTCAGATCATCGCTATCGGAGTGCAAAGCGGCGTGAAAGGGGCGCAGCTGTCATTACCAGATGCCGAGGGGCGCATCAGGGCGAAGTACGGTATGGGCGCTGGAGGTGGCTATCTAGCACGACCTGACCAACATACCTGTGCCCGATGGCTGGACCTCGGTCGAGCCGATATACATGGGGCTGTGAATTGCGCTTTGGCTAGGCATTGAGGAGGGCGACAATGAGCACGTTGAGCATCTTGGAGCTGGAAACGGTATACGATCACCTTGCAGCCGTCCTGGACCAAGTCCCCGAGGATAAACGCGAGCTTTTTCTCGTAAAGTTGGCTCTGCTCAGTGCTGAAGCACTGGGGGATCCACAACATACTGCCGCGCTTACCGAAACAGCCTTGATCGATCTTTAGGATAATGACTGGTCGCTGTACGCAGGCTTCTTCACATAGCAACTGGCCTGCCTGCAAGGGCTTGAGGGGAGTTCGGCAAGATGGACTATTGGCAACTGAGGCGATTCGAGGCTGGCCTGAACATCAGCAGTGCCCATGCAGCCAAAATGCTTGCTCGTGTGGGGCCGGCCCACGGCCGCTCACTTGCGATGGACCTTTTGAGGCTGGCGGGCAAAAGTGTGGCGCTGGCTCAATGCACAATTTTCACCTACAGCGACGGACGAAACCCAGAGCTACTTTCATTCGCCGACCATGGACGCAATGTCGAGCTTGCCCGAGTTTCGGATATTTACACACAGCGTTTCTTCAGCCGCGACGGTAATCGACAAGCTATGGCGGCGCTCGGTGCCAGTCAGTGCATCATCGTTCAACGCCAATCGATCGAGGACATCGTTGACCCTCGTTATCGCCGCGTCTGCTACGAGCAGCCGAGGATCAGCGAGCGTTTGGCGCTGCTGTCGACCTGCAGTAGCGAGCGATGGTTATCGGTAAATTTCTACCGCGGGCGAGAGCATGGCTCATTGTCTTCCGGGGAAATCGATCATATCGAGGCTTTGGCACCCTTGGCTATGCAAGTCGTACGCCTCCACCATCAAGCACACCTGCAGGTCCAGGAGATGCCCTCCATTCTGGCAGAGCGGGTTGCACGCTTATGCCCAGATCTTACTGCGAGAGACAAACTGTTGCTGCGGCTGATGCTTGGCGGCAGCGATTCGATAGATATCGCGCATCGGATTGGCGTGCAGCCGTCGAGTGCTGCCACGTATATCAAGCGGCTTTATCGCAAAGTCGGTGTGAGCGGTTTGCGAGAATTACTCGCAGTGGCTACCCAGCCCTAGCCTGGCGCCGTCGGCACATTCTAGTAAGCCGATCGCTTCAAAAACAACGTCAACCAAGGTTGACATTATGCTAAAAATTGAACACGCTGCACATTGTCAATCAGTGTTGACAATGTGGCCAGCCGTGGACACGAAAGTCTGCTATGGCATGGCCATCCCTCAGTCCCATTTGGAGCATGTGGTCGATGCAGGAGCCATCACTTAGCCTGGCGGACAACCCAGACAGGCATTTCATCGAGCGGTTCATCGCAGATGGCGCGCGGGACCTGCCGGTACCGGGCAGCCCGCTCGCACGTCAGTTGTACATGCGTCTGCTGCGCGCATCACACGGTGCGGTGGACGCGTCATTTCAGATCGGCATGGATTTTACTCAAGGTGGAGGGGTCATTCAGGGCGGCATCGTAGCGGCGATGCTGGATTTTGGCCTGGCCTTTGCCGCCTTATCAGTTCTCGACACCGGCCGCACTGCGGTGACTACGTCCCTCAATGTCAACTATCTCAGGCCTGCTTCAACGGGGCTTTACCATGTTCACGCAGTTCTGGAAAAGCAGGGTCGTACGCTGATCTACGCCAGCGCCAAGTTGTTGGATGCCAATGAAAGGCCCATCGCCATAGCCAGTTCTCCCATGGCAATCGTGTCGATGTAGTCGTGTCACTGTCTGGACGGCGGTGGCCGTCACTCGGAGAGCCCATGAATAAAAACAATAGTTTTGTCGTTCCGAAATGCCTATCCCCTGTTTCTGAGTTCGGCCAACCGGAAGCGGTCGACGTGCCCTCGCATCACCTGCTGGCGAGTCACGTTTCCCGCCATCCAAGCCTGCCTGTTACCCCTGTTCAAGATGGGCTGGCAATCAATGCCAAACGATATCCGAATAAGCTTGCCATTGAATTCTACGGGCAGGCGATATCATACCGGAGCCTGCAGGAACGGGTCCTGCGGTTGGCGGGATTCCTGGCGGAAAATCTTGCTGTGAAACCGGGTGATCGGGTGTTGGTGGATATGCAGAATAGTCCATCGTTCGTTGTCGCATTCTACGCGGTCCTGGCTGCGGATGCTGTTGTAGTGCCTGTCAATCCAATGAACCTGGAGGCGGAACTGCGATGGTTGATTGAGGATAGCGGAGCCAGAGTCGTGATTGCCGCGCAGGACATTGCCGGGGCATTCAGCGCACTGCTCGAACAAGACGTTTTCGATCATCTAGTGATGGCATGCTACAGCGATGATTTGCCTGTTACCTGCAAAGAATCAATCGCCGACTTCCTCACCGCGCCACGCCAAGAGTCATTTTCGCCAGCGGTCAGCACCTTGGCTCAGGCCTATGAACACCCTCGACTCAAGCGTGAAGCTTCACGCAGAGGTGAGGACCTGGCAATGCTGGTCTACACATCCGGCACGACAGGCCATCCTAAGGGCTGCATGCTCAGTCATCGTGCGGTCAATGCGCAACTAGTAGCGCTTGAGCACTGGAACCATTGGTCGTGTGACGCCGTGGTATTGGCCACTGCGCCGTTCTTCCACGTGACTGGCCTTTGCGGATCCATGTTGCTGCCATTGTCACTGGGTGCATCAATGGTGATCTTGCCCCGCTGGGATCGAAGCGTTGCAATGGACTGGATTGAGTCCCGTGGCATCACGCACTGGACTGCCATACCTACGATGGTCATCGATTTACTGGGCTTGGATGGCATTGAACAGCGCGACTTTTCCTCACTGCAGCTTATCGGAGGGGGCGGAACCGCAATGCCGAATGCGGTTGCGAAGCGCCTTCAGACTCTGACTGGGCTCTCATATCAGGAGGGCTGGGGCATGTCCGAAGTGTGCGGAGCCATTCATCTGAATCCGCCCGGGGCAGTAAAACCTCAATGCCTGGGTATTGCGATGTTCGATGTGGATACCCGAATCATTGACATCGATCGCGGGGCAGAGCTCTTCGACGGCGAACAAGGCGAGATCGTGACGCGTTGCCCAACCCTGTTCAGCGGTTATTGGAACAATCCTCAAGCGACTCTTGAAGCCCTGATTGAGCTCGACGGCCGTCTGTTCCTGCGAACTGGTGATATCGGCGCCTTTGACCGTCAGGGGTATCTGTTCATGGCCGAGCGTCTTAAACGCATGATCAATGTGAGCGGATACAAGGTATGGCCAAGCGAAGTCGAGAATATGCTTTATCAACATCCGGCCATCCAGGAAGCGTGCGTAATTGCCGCACGATCATCCGACGGCCGCGAGACGGTGAAGGCGTTGGTAGTGCTTAGATCTTCGGCTCTCGAACCACTGGATGCCGAACGGCTCATGAACTGGTCACGTCAGCAGATGGCGGCCTACAAAATCCCCCGATTGGTAGAGTTCGTCGATTCGTTACCGAAGTCGGCAACTGGCAAAATTCAATGGCGGGCGTTGCAAAACCAGGAGAATCATCAATGACCCATTACGCTCCGCCTTTGGCAGATCTGCGATTTGTCATGGAAAACCTGCTAGATCTGGATCGCTTGTGCGAGCTCGAAGCCTTCGAAGGGTTAGACGCCAGTCTAATGGCCGCCGTGTGCGAGGAGGCCGGAAAGTTTGCGGCCGGAGTATTGGCCCCGTTGAACCAGGCTGCAGATCGAGAGGGAGTGCATTGGAGCCCGAACGGTGTAAAGACCGCCCAGGGCTTTGCTCAGGCTTACAAGCAGTTTATCGAAGCAGGCTGGAACAATGTTGCGGTACCCACCAAGCATGGTGGTCAGGGTTTACCTTGCATTGCAGCCTCGGCGATTAGCGAGATGTTCATGTCCGCCAATAAAGCCTTCGCCATGTGCCCCGGCCTTACCTTGGGTGCTATCGAAGCACTGACGGCTTGTGCCAGTGAAGAATTGCAAACCCGTTATTTGCCCTTCTTGGTCAGTGGTAGATGGAGCGGTACGATGAATCTGACCGAACCACAAGCGGGCTCAGACGTCGGAGCCATTCGGTGTCGAGCGGCACCGGACGGGAAGGGGGCCTATCGTTTGGTCGGCCAAAAGATCTTCATCTCTTGGGGGGACCAGGATCTTACCGATAATATTCTGCACCTTGTACTGGCGCGCCTGCCGGACGCCCCGGCGGGAGTTAAAGGTATTTCGTTGTTCATGGTTCCCAAGTATCTGGTCAACGATGATGGGAGCCTTGGGCCTCGTAACGACGTGCGCTGTGTGTCGGTGGAACACAAGATGGGAATTCATGCCAGCCCTACCTGCATGATGGCCTATGGTGACGAAGGCGGTGCATTTGGGGTGTTGGTAGGTGAGCCCAACCGTGGGCTGGAAGCGATGTTTGTGATGATGAACATGGCCAGGCTCACGGTGGGAATCGAAGCGGTAGGTCTATCTGAACGCGCCTATCAACAGGCTGTAGCCTATGCACGGCAACGTCATCAAGGTAGCGACCTGCATGGCAATCGTAATGTGCCTATCATTCGACACCCCGATGTCCGTCGCATGCTAATGCGAATGAAGGCCCAGACCGAAGCGATGCGAGCTGTTGCATTGGTGATCGCCCAGGCGCAGGACTTGTCCGAGCACCATCCGGATAGGGACGAGCGCAAGAATCAACTGGCTTTCATCGAGTTGATGACGCCCGTGTTCAAGGGGTGGGCGACCGAGACAAGCCTGGAGGTCACCTCGCTGGCAGTGCAGGTCCATGGCGGCATGGGCTTCGTCGAAGAAACCGGTGTTTCTCAACATTACCGAGACGCACGGATCGGTACCATATACGAGGGTACGACGGCGATCCAAGCCAACGACCTGATTGTTCGCAAGCTTATGCGCGATGGAACAGGGCAGTTCGAGTTGCTCATCAACACGATGCGCAAGGTTGCTGAAACCTTAGGGGCGGAAGACGTATTGGGTGGACGGCTTTCAGAATCTGTCGCCCATCTCGAGGAGGCCGCACGGCATGTTCGTCAATTGTTCGGTAGTGATCCGGAGCAAGTACTCGCCATCGCCGTTCCTTTCCTGATGCTTTTTGGTCGAGTGGCCGGTGGCTGGCAGTGGGGACGCATGGTAATTGCTGCCAGGCAGAAGGTTCTGTGCAACGAAGATCCAGCGTTCATGCAAGCCAAATTGCAGGTAGGAGAGTTCTATGCCGAACACATCCTGGTGGAAGTTCATGGCTTGGCGCGTACGGTCTTGATGGCGCGCTGCCCGTCTTTGGCGGTGGATGACGTGTTGTTCTAAGCACCACGGGTGTACTGAATATCGTGCATTGAGAGAAAAGCCCGTCACTCGCCTGAGGCGGGCTTTTCTATTCCGGCTTACCAGAGCTTGATAGCGTATTCGATATTCAGTCGCGTCTGATTGATGTCGCGAGAAAATGTGCTGTGGTAGGAAGAGTTGCGGGCAATGAACCCCAGACCTGCCAGTGGGCCGCTCTGAATCACGTAGCCTAATTGGACAAAGCGCTCGCTCTCATGGCCCCTTTCATCTCCTGTCGCTGGCACGAGTATGTTGTTGCCTCGAAGGTAGCGGAACCGGACATTCAGTCCGGGAATGCCGGCAGCAGCGAAGTCATATTGGTAGTTGAATTGCCAGTTGTGTTCGTCACGGTTAACCATATCGCTGACCAGCGCGCCCTCGCTGTGGACGCTCAGCACTGTGCCGGAAATGCCAGGCATGCCAGTAGCGCCTGATACTTCGTAGTAGCCTAGACCCAGGGTATGGCCGCCTACACGCCAGTTGCTCATCAACCCTAGGTATCGGCTGTCAACCTTGCCTGCAAGTGACTGCCCTGAATCCTTGCTGTCGTAGTATCGAATGTCATGTAACAGTTGCCCTACTGGCAGTGCTTGAGTGATTAAGGCACCCAAGTAGTGTTGCTGGTAGATATCGTCAAGCCTCCCCGTGTAGTAACTCAATTTGACTGCCTTGGTTGGCGCATAATCCACGCCTGCGTAATCGAACCTTTCCGACTCGGCGGCTTTGGCGAAACGGCCAAAGGGCGATGCCATTTTCATTTTCTCGAAGCGATCATCATCGCGCCCCATCACGCGGTCGAACCGCGCAGCGGTTAGTGTCCAGTCGCTCCATTCACGCGAGGTGAGTTCGCTGCCTCTAAATACCGGAGAAAAGAGGCGCACCGGCGGCGTAATCAGCACTGGAACCATGGGGGTATGACCGCCAACTCGCAGTTCGGTCTTCGACAATCGTGCCTTCGCCGTAGCGTAGCCTTTGCTATACCCAGACTGGGCTCTCCCTTCATCAGTGCGTTTAAGCAAACCGGTACCGCTGCGGTCTGGCGCTGAGTCTAGTCGCAGCGCTGTCATGCCTGTGATGTCGACCCCTAAGGCAAATGGCGTATCTGTGTAGCCGGAACGGATATCCAGAATGGCGCCTTGTGCCCATTCACGTTGGTGCGATACCGGTTGCCCAGGTGTACGGGTGTTACGGTAGTCCGAGTCGAAAAAGTAATTGCGCAAGCGCAGGTTAGAAGTGCTGTCCGCGATCACATCCGCGCCGGCAGTCGAGGGAATGATGAGCGCACAAAGAGCAGCGACACAGAAGCCGTGAGATTTCATCGGTGGCCTAATTATCTTTTTTATTGGCGAACGAGCCCCCGCGTCGGGTATGCCGACGCGCGAGGCCAATCAGTGACAAACGATGGTGTTCAGGCGGCGGCGGTGGCCGGCTGTGGTTTGCGCAGCATGAATACGGCGAGCAGAGCGGCTACCAGGGTGCAGGGTATGGCGGCAACTATTACGGCACTACTACCGATACCCTGAAGTAGCATGTAGCCCACCAGCAATGGTCCAACCATGGCTCCCAAGCGTCCCGAAGCCACTGCAAATCCCAGCCCGGTGGAGCGTATTTCGCTTGGATACACCAAGGTGGCAAGGGTGTAGAGCACCAGTTGACCACCAATGGTGAAGAATCCAGCTAGACCGCCTGCGACCAACAGCAGTGGAAAGCTTGCCGCCAGGCACAGGGCCAACAAGGAGAGAATCATTCCTGCATACATGAGGCGCACAACGTGTTCGGCTTTCCAGTGATCCAGCAGGCTGCCTAAAATCACCGATCCCGCAGCAGCGCCGAAGCTAAAGGCGGTTTGCACCCAAGTCGCCTGATCATGCTCAAGCCCTTGCTTGATCAGCAGACTGGGTAGCCAGTTGAGCAGAATGTAGACCACCATCAAGGTGAAGAAAAACACCACCCACATCAAAAGTGTGGTCCCTGAGCGGCGCGGGCCGAAAAGCGACTTGATCAACGAGCCAGTGCTGTCCGCCAAGAGCAGCACACGATTGCGTACGAAGGCGGGTGATTCTGGTAGCAGCGCATACAGAGCTGGCACCAACAGCAGTGGGGCGATACCGCCAACGTAGAAAACTGTCCGCCAGTTTCCTCCAATGCTCTCCATTCCCAATACTGTCGCCAGTGCTCCGCCCAAGGGCATACCGCAAAACATCAAGCTGACGGCGCGACCACGGTATCGCTCGCTGGCTGCTTCTGCTGTGAGTGCGATGACTGTCGGCAACGCGGCACCCAAACCGACACCGGTGAGAAGGCGAGCGATGATCAGGGTCGGCAGATTCCAGGCGTAGGCAGTAAACAATGAGCAGGTCCCGAAAATCGTGATAGCCCCTAGCAGCACGGTACGCCGTCCATAGCGGTCTGCGAGTACCCCACCAAACAATGACCCGGGCATCAGTCCCAGGATGCCGGCGCTGAATATTGCACCTAAATCTTGGGGTGATAGCCCAAGGTCCAGGCGCATTCCAGCTGCTGCAATACCTGCCGATTGTAAATCCAGACCTTCAAATAGAGCGATGCAAAAGCACAATGTAATGGTCAGCCGCGAACGGGCAGACGAAGATGGTTTGCTCATGAAACGATCCTGTTTTTGTGGGAGTTGTAAGGATGTTCATTCAGGGCAGATGGCTGCCTCAGGCGCGATCTGTCAACCTGCGGTGACAAATATCGTTGCGCGGAGCATTTTTGTCAACATAGGTTGACGTGATTTGAATGGCAGGGCGACAGCCGTCCCTCGCCTCGGCCACGGCGAGACTGGCGGTTACCAGCCATCGCTGAGGAGTCGTTTGAGCGTGTCCAAGTTCTCTTGCCCGATTCGTTCGGCTAAATCTTTTTCGATTTTTTCGAGATTACGAGTAGCAGCCGCAGACATGGCAAAACCATGTGACGTGAAGCCTACCAACTTCACGCGTTTATCTTCGGGGCTATCCACCAGTTCGACCAGATCCATGCGCACCGCTTCGTTCACCAGCTTGTGAACTGCCTGGCGAGAAATCGCCAGCTGCCTAGCTAGTACCGAGATACCGATGGGTTGGCGTTTCATCAGACCAAATAACCGACTCATCGCAGGCGTGACGTGTTCATAGCCACTGGCCTCGGCCATGTCGTACAGACGTGTTTCGATCCAATCCTGTTTCGCGCTCAGCAACTGGCGCAGAAATACCTTAGGTGTGGAAGGTTCCGCGTGGGGCAGAGGGACGGCGGTTGCGGTCGAGGTTTTCTTGGGTGGCGACACGATTTCTTCTCAAGCGTGGTTGACAGCCAATCTTAGGTAAGTCTAGTCTTTCCGTCAATGTCAACTAAGGTTGACGAAGTGTGGGTTTTGCAGCTCTCGACTATCGCGATTCATTGAACAATAAAAGGTAGAGCATGACGAGATATGTAGCTCCTTTGCGGGACATGCAGTTTGTCATCCATGAGCTTGTTGGGTTACAGCGCACTGCGAGTCTGATGTTGGGCGGCAATCTATGCAGTGATACTGTTGATATGTTGCTCGACGAAGCAGCTCGCTTTTCTCAAGAGGTCATTGCGCCGCTGAATGCCACTGGCGACAGGGATGGGGCTCATTGGGTAGACGGCGATGTGGTCACGCCGCCAGGTTTCAAGCATGCCTATCAGCAGTATGTGGAGAAAGGCTGGAATGCCCTTCGCTGCGACCCACAGTACGGAGGGCACGGCATTTGCCACTTGGCCGCGATTGCGGTAGAGGAGATGCTGGTTTCAGCCAATCTCTCCTTCGCGTTGATCCAGGCCTTGAACATGGGGGCGGTCGAAGCTTTGCAGTTAAGTGCCAGTGCCCGAATCAAAGACCGCTTCCTGGCGGAGTTGGTCGCAGGCAATTGGACCGGAACCATGAACCTTACCGAGCCTCAGGCAGGTTCGGACCTCGGTGCTATCCGGACTCGGGCAGTAGCGGAGGGTGAGCACTTCCGGCTATACGGTCAGAAGACTTTCATCACCTACGGGGATCACGACCTAGCGGAAAACATCTTGCACTTGGTGCTGGCCAGAACGCCTGGCGCACCGGCGGGAACCCGCGGTCTATCGCTGTTTCTGGTGCCCAAGTATTTGGTCAATGACGATGGCAGCCTGGGTGATCGTAATGACGTCAGTTGCATCTCGATAGAGCACAAACTGGGTCTTCATGCTTGTCCGACCGCAACCCTGTCATTCGGAGATGATCGAGGTGCGATCGGTTATCTGATCGGAGACCTGAACGCCGGTCTGAGGTACATGTTCATCATGATGAACTTGTCGCGACTCAATTCGGCCTTGCAGGGACCGGCACTGGGCGAGCGCGCATATCAACAGGCGTTGAACTACGCCCGCACACGTATCCAGGGCAGCAACTCTGTGGGCCAACCGGTCGCAATAATCGAGCACGCGGATATTAAACGCATGCTGTTGATGATGACTGCGCAGAATGAGGCAATGCGGGCGTTGGTCTATTGCGCAGCGGAACGCCTGGACGCCGCTACCCGAAAGCCCCGGGAAGAGGGGAGCGAGCAAGAGTTGCGCCGTGCCGAGCTACTCACCCCAGTCGCTAAAGGCTGGTGTACTGAAGTGGGACAGGAAGTCGTATCACTTGGCATACAGGTGCATGGCGGGATGGGCTACATCGAAGAAACCGGTGCAGCACAGCACCTGCGGGACATGCGCATTGCCAGTATTTACGAAGGCACCACTGGTATCCAGGCCAGCGACCTGCTGTTACGCAAAGTCGTCAGCGATAGTGGGGCGGTTTTGATGACCCTTCTGAACGAAATGCATGAGGCTGTGGACGCGCTAGAGGAGAAGGGCAACCCGACAGGTGGGGCGATCGCGTTTGCCGCGCGTGCTGCTATTTTGCAGTTCGCCCACAGTATCGAACATCTGCTGAGTCAGGAACGCGCCCCTCAATCTGCACTGGCAGTGCCGTTCTTGATGCAATTCGGTTACCTGTGCGGTAGCTGGATGATGGTACGCAGCGCCGCGATATCTTGCGAAAAGATTATGAGAGAAACGGTGCCTGAGCCGTTCTATGCAGCCAAGCTGCGAACTGCCTTGTTCTATATCGAGCACGTCTTGCCGAGGGCATCGGCATATGCCACCACCGTGAGCAGTAGCGCTCGTTGCGTGCTGGATTTCGAGCCTGGCTTGGTTTGAATGCACTGAAAATCCCTACCTAAAGGACCTATTCAGAATGAACGCACCCTATGAGTTGCGAGGCGATGGCGTGGCCGTCATTTGCCTAGACAACCCTCCAGTCAATAGTTTGGCCTTAAAAATTCGCAAAGCTTTGTTCAAAGCGATTAGCGATGCTCAGGAGGACTCCCGAGTAGTAGCGTTGGTGATCTCGGGCAGCGGTGATGGATTCAGCGCTGGTGGTGATCTGGTTGAGTTTGCAGGTAATGAAACCTTCGCTGCCCCAGAGCTATCGAGCATGTTGATCGGTTGCATTGAGACATCGGCCAAGCCGATCGTAGCAGCCATGCATGGTTTTGCACTGGGTGGAGGACTGGAACTGGCTTTGGCCTGTCATGGTCGAGTGGCAGACCCGACATGCAAAGTGGGGTTGCCGGAAACGACTCTCGGCTTGCTTCCAGGCGCGGGCGGTACTCAGCGCTTGCCGCGGGCAGTAGGGTTGGAGCAGGCGACCAATCTGATTATCAATGGCACGGTATTGGCCGCGTCTGCGCTGGCTGAATCATCACTCTTCGATGCGCTCAGCGAAACGACCGTGGAGCGTGCAGCGCAATTGGCATTGCAGTTGGTTGCTCGGGGTGCTCCGTGGCCTCTGCTGCGTCATCAGAGGGTTAACCATTCCAACCCTGAAGGTTTTCTGGCTTTCGCCAGGCAGCAGGCGAAGGCCAGCCGGCATTCCAATTCCGCAATCCCCCTGGCCCTGGACGCCCTGGGTCTGAGCGTAGGGACGGACTTCGATAGCGCCATTGTTCAAGAGCAAGGGCTTTTTCGTAGGCAATTGGCGGATCCGGCATCGCTGGGCATTCGCCACGCATTCCTGGCTGAGCGACTGGCACCAAGATGCGGTGTTGATATGAGCGGCAGTACCCAGGCTATCGATGAAGTTATCGTGATTGGTGCCGGGTTCATGGGAAAGGGTATCGCGACCTGTTTTGTTCGAGCGGGCTACCTCGTCAAGCTCTTTGACAGCGCGCAAGGTACGGCGCAAAAAGCAGTAAGTGAGCTGATGGCTCAGTTGGGCTGTCCGGCAGCGCAATTGACCGCTATCGATAGCTATACAGCAATGGCCTCCGCAGACTTGGTCGTGGAGGCCGCTGCCGAACGATTGGAAGTCAAACAATCCATTTTTGCGGAGCTAGATCGCCACTGCAAAACCGAGGCGATCCTTGCCAGTAACACCTCCAGTCTCGACCTCGACCAAATCGCACGGGCCAGTAATAGACCGGGGCGCGTGTTGGGCTTGCACTTTTTCGGGCCGGCTCAGGTCATGCGGCTTTTGGAAGTGGTGCGAGGTGCAGAAACGGATCAAAGGGTGTTGTCCACCGCATTGGCTGTCGCTAAACGCCTACGCAAAGTGGCAGTAATTGCCAAAGTATGTCGAGGTTTTATTGGCAACCGGCTGTTCGACAGGTATTTGCTGCAGGCATTAGCGCTGGTGAATGAAGGGGTTTCGCCTTATCGCATCGATCAGGCACTGGAACGCTGGGGCATGAAAATGGGGCCCTTCAAAGTAATAGACCTTGTAGGGGTCGATCTTCTGTATGGCGCATGGCAGGGCGTATACGGCCCGCAAGACATTCAACTCCTAGGGCACTTGTGCAAGGCAGACCGCCTGGGGCTGCGTTGTGGCAGGGGTTGGTATCGTCATGAGCGAGGTCGCAAGGCTCAGCCCGACCCTGCGCTCGCCCAGGTGATCACTGCTGCCGATCCGGCCTGCCAGGTAAGCGACGCCCTTATTGTCGACCGCTGCTTGTTGGCACTGGTCAATGAAGGAGCACGCGTGCTTGAAGAAGGCATTGCGCAACGTGCCTCTGACATTGATGTGGTGTTCGTCCTTGGCTATGGATTCCCGGCTGAACGTGGTGGGCCTATGTACTGGGCCAGTACTCAGGGTCTAGCACGTATCGAGCGAACGTTACGGCAATGGGCCAAGGATACTGGAAACGAATTCTGGAGACCGTCCGCCCTGTTGTCCGACTTGGCTCGTGACTTTAAGGATTTCACTCAATCTGCCACACAGCATTAAGGGCCTGATCATGCAACGTGCCGTCATTGTATCCACTGCAAGAACGCCTTTTGCCAAGTCATGGAAGGGCGGCTTCAACATCACTCATGGCGCCGCTCTGGCAGGGCACGTCGTTGCCTCGGCCGTCCAGCGAGCGGGCATTGACCCTGATCTGATTGAGGACGTTGTGCTGGGGTGTGCCAATCCGGAAGGTGCCACCGGAGGTAACCTTGCACGTCAGAGTGCCATTCGTGCAAATCTGCCAGTGACCGTGGCAGGGGTCACGGTCAACCGATTCTGTGCCAGTGGCTTGCAAGCGATCGCTTGGGCAGGCCAGCGCATCATGACCGGTGAGGCCGAAGTGCTGGTCGCCGGGGGCGCGGAGTCCATTTCTTGCGTGCAGAACGAAATGAACCAACACATGGTGCAAGACCCCTGGATTCTCGAACACAAGCCTGAGCTCTATTGGCCCATGGTACGGACTGCAGAAACCGTGGCTCAGCGCTTTAAGATCAGTCGAGAGGCCCAAGATCTATATGGAGTACAGAGCCAAATGCGGGCGTGGGCGGCTCAACAGCAGGGATTGTTCTCGGCCGAGATCGCCCCTATGCGTACACTGGCGGCAGTTATCGACGCCAATGACGGCATGCTGAAAACGCAGGAGGTAAGCGTTGCGCTGGATGAAGGTATCAGGCCTGAGACCCGGCTCGAGGACGTTTCACGCATTCGATCGGCCATCCCAGGCGGTTGCGTCAGCGCTGGAAACGCCAGCCAATTCTCCGATGGTGCCGGTGCATGCGTGATGATGAGTGATCAGCGAGCCGCCACGCTCGGTCTGAATCGCCCCTGGTTTCGTAGACACCTCCAAGCCTCATAATGAGGCCCAAATAGGAGGTGCCATGAGTCGTCAGCGTTACCCCGAAGAATTCAA